>CAZWTX010000001.1:0-29987 GCA_964637135.1 uncultured Methanospirillum sp.
AAAGAACCGTGCCAGGAGAGAGTCGGAAACCGGGGAAAAAAACCGGGAACTGATGATGAATGCACAGCGGTTCCTGATGGAACGGCTCTGGAAGGCGACCACAAAGAACGAGGCAGCAGATGCAACCCTGCTGACTATCGAGTCCCTGACAGGCAGTACCATCGGCAGTATCCACCTGGTGAACCCGGGATCAGGAACATATGATCTCACGATCGCACATAACCTCCCGACCGAACTTATCAGACAGTTTACCTATGGAGATATCCAGTACGTCATCTCCTCAAACAAACCGCTTTTCTTTGAATCCGAATCTGGTGACGGGGAGTCGTCCCCGATTACCGGCGGACAGATTCCGGTACGGGCGTCTGGAGAGGTAATCGGGGTTTTATCCTTCATCATGGATACACCGGCATCCCTTCATCCTCTTGTGAAGGATACCATCGAACTGCTTGCCAATCAGCTTGGCCATTCACTCATCCGGCTCCATTCAGAGGAGCAGGTACAGCACCGGGAGGAGGAGTTATCCGAACTCTATGCTGCCATGCAGGAACTTGTTCTCGTCATCGACATGGACGGAACCATCCTTAATGTGAATCCTGCTGCTGCCCGGGCACTCGGATGGGGAGAGAATGAACTCTTCGGTATGCCGGTTCAGACGATCTATCCATCTGAACTCATGGATGAGATCATCCTCCAGTTCCTCTCCCTCACCGGAACCGGTGTCTCCATCAAAAATTCGTTCCCTCTTCTGACCCGATCAGGAAAACAGATCCCGGTTGAGACACGGGGAAGTGTCGGTACCTGGGGAGGCCGGAGCGTACTCTTCTGCATCTCCCGCGACATCAGCGAACGGCTGGAGGCAGAACGCAACCTGCATGAGTACTATGAACGGATGAATGCCATCCTCTCCTCATCGACGGCACAGATCTACCTGAAAGATCGTGACATGAAGTACGTCATGGCAAATGAGGTGTTCTGTTCATTTGTAAATACCGATCCCGCTGCCATCGCCGGGAAGACGGATGATGAGCTCTTTCCTCCGGAGATCGCAGTGAAGAGACATGACGGGGATATCTACGTGATGGACGAGGACGTCCCGGTATACAATGTCGAGGAAGAGATTGAGACCAGGGAGAAAGAGTCAGTCTGGCTTGCCACATCAAAGGTCCCTGTCCATGATCAGACCGGGAATGTAACCGGAATCGTCGGAACAACCATCGTCATATCAGATCTCGTAAGAACCAGGGAAGAACTCATTCACCGCGACCGGATTCTGAGTGCGGTCAGCACGGTGGCCCAGGATCTCGTACGGGGCAATGAATGGGAACCCATCATACCGGCATGCCTTGAACTCCTCGGTGCGGCATCTCAGATGGACATCGTCTTTTTTGCCAGTCTCAGTCCGGGGACCGAATCTCATATGAACCAGTATTACCAGGAATGGAATAACCAGGCAATCTCGCCAGAACAATCGGATGGGTATACCTTTTTCCGGCGCTTCACCCCCGGCCTTACCCCGTTCCTGCAGAACAGGCCCTTCTATCAGGCAAACCGGTCGTCCCTGTCAGCATTATGCACTGGTATAGAGGATATCTGGTATCCGGAATCACTTCTGCTCTTCCCGGTCTTTTCCTACAATATCCTCTGGGGTGTGCTCGGGTTTATCTCCCGGGATGAGGATCGCCCCTGGTCGATTGCCGAGATCGAATCCCTCACGATGGCTGCCGACCTGATCGGGTCTGCCATCAGCAGGTACCAGACCGAGGAACTCTTCCATAAGCCGGTTGAACACTCACTTGTCGGGATATACCTCCTTCAGAATGACCAGTTTGTCTATACCAACCCAAGGTTGTCTGATATTCTCGGTCAACCCCGTGATCTCCTCAGTAATACGCCGATCACCGCATATGTACATCCGGATGATGTCGTGATGGTGGAAAACCATCATCTTCGGGTGATCGAAAATCCCCTGAATGCAGTTGATTACGAATTTCGAGCCATCACGGGAGACGGGATGGTTATCACCCTAGAAAACCTCATCAGCGGGTTTATGTACCTCGGCAGGCCGGCGGTCATCGGGAGTATCATGGACGTGACCAAACGGAAGAGGGCTGAAGAGGAACTCATGCAATCCCTCCATGAAAAGGATATCCTCCTGCGTGAGATCCATCACCGGGTCAAGAACAACATGCAGATCATCGTCAGCATGCTCCGGATGCAGGCAAAACTCATCGAGGATCCGGCGATCTACGCCATTCTCCAGGAGAGCAAGAACAGGATCCTCTCTATGGCGATGATCCATGAGAAACTCTACCGGACCGACAACCTCGTAAGCATCAATCTTCTGGAGTATATCCACTCGCTTGCTTCAACCCTGATATCAGATTTCTCGCCGGATGAATCCCTGATTACCCTTGATATCGTCTGCGATCCATCGATCGAGATGACAATCGATGTCGGTATCCCGCTTGGCCTTATCCTGAATGAACTGGTGACAAACTCCTTTAAACATGGATTTTCTCCGGGAATACGAGGTACCATCGGCGTCAGGGTACTTCCTGACGGAGCCGGAGGAATGGATATCATCTACCGGGATTCGGGCAAAGGACTCCCTCCTGCGTTTGATCCTGACGTACATGATTCCCTTGGGATGCAGATCATCTCCAATCTCATTTTTCAACTAGAAGGAGAGATTATCTTCTCATCTGAAAACGGAGCCGTAGTCACCATGAAGATACCCGTTCATGAAGGATTCAGTGGAGGAGGTGATCTCCATACCCCAGGGGAGTAGGATCCTGATCGTAGAAGATGAGATGATTATATCGATGGAGATCAAGCAGAAACTCACGGAGATGGGGTACACTGTCGTCGGACAGGCGATATCAGGTGAATCTGCTATTCAGAAGGCGGGAACGGTGAGGCCTGACCTCGTCCTCATGGATATCCGGCTGAAAGGCGAGATGGATGGAATCACCGCCGGAAAGCGGATCATCGAGCTCTACGATCTCCCGATCATCTTCCTCACGGCCCATTCAGACAAGGCGACTCTGGAACGTGCCGTTGCGATATCTCCCTCCGGGTACCTGCTCAAGCCGTTCAAAGAACGCGAGCTCATGACCAATATCGAAATGAGCCTGCACAAGCACCGTATCCGGCGAAAGGTCCGTGAAGAGACGCTCCCTGAAGGAACAGCACTCATTGGTAGTGAAATTGCCACTCTTACGACTCCTGCAGTAATTGTCACTGCCAATGGGACAATTGAGACGATGAACGCCGCTGCAACCGGTATCACCGGCTTCTCAACGGAAACTGTCGCCGGGAAACCCCTGAAGATCCTGCTTGATGCCGGAGACCAGCCTGATTCAGGAGAAGAGACCTGGACCGGATCCCGCCTGGTACTACCCGATCAGGTCGTTCTGAAACACCGGGATGGGAGAATGATCCCGGTAACCCTCTCTTCAGGCCTTGTCAGATCTGAGGATGATACATTTCATTACCTCATCCTGTTTGAGACCGGTGAGGAAGAACTACCCCTCTCCGCTCCCGGTCCGCAGATGATCCGGTATCTCGTTGCCCTTGCAACAGCTCTCCGTCTTCCGATCTTCATCCTTGACCGGAGTTTTCTCCTCTCCGGGCATAACCAGCTCTTCTTTGATCTCGCTCGAAAGGCAGGTATCAGCCAGTACATGCTGAAACGTCCGTTATTTGAAACTCCTAAGTTTTCGTTCTTTGGGGACATGCAGGTTTTCCAGGAGATATTTGCGTCAGGGCAGACTGAACATGTCATCCGGAAATGTATCTTCGAAGATGCGGTGAAGTTCATTGATTTTACCTGGATCCCCCTCAAGAAGAATGATGTTACCACCCATATCGCGACGATCATGGTGGATGTGACGAGCGAGAAGATGGCCATTTTCGAGACTGAAAAAATTAAAAAACGTTCATCAGAGTTGTTTAATGCATTTGATGCGATTCAGACCCTTTCAACGGATCTGCGTATTCCGCTCTATGAATTGATCAGGAGAATCATGGACGATGAGTCATCGCATGGGGGAAAAGCGGTCAGACTTGCCGAACAGGTCTCTGATCTCATGAACCGGTATGACACCGCATGGGTCAAGTTTTCAGGGATAAAAGAGCAGTACCTCTCCGAATTTGTGACGAAGTACCTGCCGCCGGAGCAGAAGGAATCCAGGCAGTAATTCTCCGTTATGCCTCCCCGGGAGAGGAGATCCAAAAGAGGCCGGGACAGGCACGGACGAAAAATCCAGGGCCGCTATCCCGGCCCCTCAGGGTTTGACGGTTAGGGCAGGGTTTAGAACCGGGGTATTATGACCATCATTTTTCCGGGATGTTGCGGTCGAGATCTTTTTCCTTTAAACTTGAACTTATGAGTGTTCGATTCCGGAAAACCGGGAACCGTTGGGCAGTATTACCTCTGTGAACAGGAGAAATGCTTGTCAAGGGTTTCGATCTTTCTGATCTCTTCCTCGATCATGGAACGGAGGGCATTGATATTATCAGTGTATCCGGATTCTGAATCCAGTTTTGATGCAAGGATATTCTCCTGTTTTTCAAGAATGGTCGTGAGAAATGCGAGAACCTTTCTTTTTTTATGATATCTCCGGCATTGTTCTGCCATCTCCGGAGGATATCCTGCCTTGAGCGCCTGATCGTACTTTTCCGTTGATTCCGTGAGAATTTTCTCAATGTCCTGAATCGCCCTCAGAAGAACGGATTGTTCAAGGGGTTTCATGATGAAGCCGTCAATCATCAAGCCGTATTTTAACGCTTCACTGGTTGTCATAACCTTCCCGGTGAGGATAATAACCGGCAGATCGGCAAAATCAGGATCCTTCCTGATCCCCTCAAGAACTACCCACCCGTTGAGCGGCTCCATCATGATATCGAGGAGAACCATGTCAGGGCGGGTCTCCCGTATAGTATCAAGCGCCATGCCTGAATTTGTCTGGATGATCGGATCGTACCCTGCATTTTGCAGGATCTTCTGGTAGAGGAATGTCAGTGTTTCATTATCATCGATCATCAATATCTGCATAAAAATACCCTTTTTTGTATATGACTGAGTGATAAGTTATAATGGTATTGTCTTTCTGGAGGTTCAGTCCGTCTGCTCCGGGGAGACCGGGATAACACGATTCGCTCATCCCACAGTACCGTATGTTTTATCGGGGACCTCCTTTTCAGACTTATCTGCCGGGTTCGGTCAGGTAACCTCATGATGGCATTTGAGGAATGAATGGACTTTCTCTGACTTGATATATCCCTCGTCAAGCTGATCGATTATTTCGTCAATCTCTTTTATCTGGGGCATGAGATCGTTCAGCATGCCGGGATCATACAGATCATGCATCGCTACGATCACGGCAAGCGGATTGTGTATCTGGTCGTTGAGGAGAGCAAACCATTCCATGTTGATTTCAATCTGGTTCAGGGCATCCGTGATCATCTTATTGGCGGTGATCTTCTCGGTGATATCCCTGATTGATATCACGTACCCAAGAAGTTCTCTCCCGGGACCGTATATTGGTGCGACAATTCCGTCAACGTACCGGTTTTTCCCTCTCCATCCACCAGAAAGAGCGGGAATTCAAACCGGGAAAATGGTGTCGGCTGCTCGATATTCCGGGTAATAGTCACTGAGGTGTGATCTGACGGCCGGTAGAGTTACGAGCTGGTTCAGGCTCATGGTGTCTTCTGCCGGTGAAGGTGCCAAACTGAGCATACTCCGTGCGACCGGGTGTGCAAATCTGATCTCTCCATCCGGGTGAACAACAATGAGTCCTTCACCAACGCTGTTCAGAATGCTTTCAAACCAAATCCGGTTCTTCTGCATCCGGGTTTCAATCTCGGATCTGTACAGGGCAGATTCAATGACGTGTTGAATCTCACGTTCATGGTATGGCTTGAGGATATACCCAGCAATATAGGCAGGATGTACTGCCGGCATTGCCGTAGCGTCTGGGCTTGTGGTAAGGATGATAACCTGTATCTCCTGTACCGCCTGTATCAACCCGATCGCGGTGATCCCGCTGATTGTTCCGGGAAGATCGATCTCCATCAGGATCAGGGCAGGACGGTATTGTTCTGAAAGACGGACTGCCTCCTCGACGGTAGTCGCAACAGCAGGTATGGAGTAGCCAAGAGACCCGATGAACCAGCTGAGTTGTTCTGCCAGTTCCGGGTCATCTTCTGCGATGAGGATCTGATAATCTTCCCTTTTACGCCCGGGAATCATACTGGAAAAATCAGGTGGTACAACACTCCCTCCCTGCCTGTTCCATAGGATTCTCTCTCTTTCCGGTCTATTACCCGAATGGGTGACCAGGGAGAATATCGGTGGTCAGAGGTGTTCAGTCGGATCGAGATCTCCCCCCTTCTCAGAACCATAGATCTTCAGGAGAACTGACCGTACTTTTTCCGACTGAACCCATCCGGCATCCAGAGAGGTGATGAAGGAATCGATGGTTCTGACTGCTTCATGGATCTGCTCTCTCCTGGTACAGTCACATTCGTCACAGTATCCCTGGATAATTGAGAGCGGGTTTCGTATCCTGTCTCCTATCATTGCGATATTGTGGAGATTACGGTTAATCTGGCGGATGGCACCGGCCAGTTCTGCCATTGCAATCATACGCTCGGTGATATCCCTGCTTATTGAGATGCAGAGAAGAGTATCCCCGTCTCTGAAGATACGGACGCTGTTTTCCACGGGTATGATGGTCCCGGTTTTTGAATAGTGTTCTCCCTCGAAGGTCAGGGGAGATTCTTCAGGGAGGGTGCTGAGGAACTCCTTGAATTGTGCAAACCAGTGCGGAGGAGTGATATCGCTGATCTGCAGGGAGAGGAGTTCGTCACGGGAGTATCCAAGCTGTCTGCATGCGGCTTCATTTACCTCGAGGATCCTGCCGGGTGTTCCTTCGGGTACCACTTCATGCAGGAATATCGCATCGCTTGCACTTTCAAAGAGATTGCGGTATTTCAGTTCTGACCGCATGAGATCCCCATTCAGGCGTTCCAGCTCTGAAAGTTTCTTCTCGAGCTGGCTGATGAGGCGCTGGTTATGCTCTGATAGAAATTCTTCTTCCCTGATTAGAACCGGTTCCCGGGGAGGGGCAGACAAGTGCGGGTATGTTTTGATCAGGTCCTGAATAATAAGTATAAACTCCGCCGGATCGGTAGGTTTGAGAATGAACCGGTCAGCCCCGAGATTTTGCCCAAATTCCTGGTCCTTCTGTCCGGTGTAGGCAGAAGAGTAAAAGACAAAGGGAATATGCCGGTAATCAGGATGCGTTTTAACTTCCCGGCAGAGCTGGAATCCATCCATACGGGGAAGGAGGATATCCGAGATGATGAGATCGATCCCGTCCTTCTCAAGCACGGATAGGGCATCCTCCCCGTTTTCTGCAGTAATTACGGTGTAGCCGTACCCGCCCAGGAGCGACACAAGGAGGTACCGGTTTTCATACTGATCGTCAACCACGAGGATTTTCATGACCTTCCTGCCTCCCGGGCGGTTATGTAGGTCATGATCTGATCAGTGAACGTCGTGGGATTAATGGGTTTCTCGATATAACCAGTTGCTCCTGCTTTAATGATCCGTTCCCGGTCGCCGGGCATCGCGTAGGATGTCACGGCAACGATCGGGATCTCTGCCGTATCTGGGGTGATACTGAGTATCCCGGCGATCTCATACCCGTCCATGCCGGGGAGCTGGATGTCAAGGAGGATGAGATCCGGCTGTTCATTTTTCGCGAGCCTGATCCCTTCAATCCCGTCTTCCGCTTCAATGACTGAAAAACCCTTTGCTTCAAGGAGAAAATGCATCAGGTACCTGTTCTGCTCGTTATCTTCGATTACAAGAACTTTATTCCCCATGTATGCCCGCTCCTGTTGGCAGGGTGAATGAGAATATGCTCCCTGTTCCCGGGGTACTTCTGACGGTGATGGTCCCCCCATGGAGTTCGATCAGCCGCTTTGTGATGGAGAGCCCAAGACCGGTTCCTTCATACTTCCGCGTGGTCCCCGAATCGATCTGCTGAAACGGCCTGAATAAGGATGTCATGTCCCGCTCATCAATGCCGATGCCCGTATCGCTGACTGACAGCCTGACCTGTCCCGGTTGACGCACGCCTGATATGGTGATCGTTCCGGATTCGGTGAACTTGACTGCATTCGTCAGCAGGTTGATGAGTACCTGTTCGATTCTCCTGGAATCTCCCATGACTGCCCCGATCTCCGGGGAGATGTCCCTGATTAATTCAAGTCCTTTCCGTACAATGACTGGTTCCATGCTCTTTGCAACGTTCTCTATCAGGGCGGGCAACTCAACCAATTCTCTCTGGATCACCAGTTCATCTGCCTCAATCTTTGATATATCCAGGACATCATTGATGAGGGCGAGCAGGTGCCGGGCACTGTGCTGTACCATCCCCAGTTGTTTTGCCTGTTCAGCCGTGATCGGACCGACGAGGCCTTCAAGGATAATACCGGTAAACCCGATGATCGAGTTGAGCGGTGTGCGCAGTTCATGGGACATAGTGGCTAGGAATGCCGATTTTAAGCGATCAGCTGCCTCTGCATGTTCTTTCGCAGTTACGAGAAGAGTATTTGCTGATTCGAGCTGGCTGGTCCGTTCCCTGACCTGGTCCTCGAGGTGATCCCGGTACTCAGACAATTGCAGATAGGCCTCTTTCCGTTCGATTTCCGTGGAACGGATACGGGATATCATCAGGTTAAAAGACCGGGACAGTTCGCCGATCTCTCCCTTCTGTTCACCGTCTGCATGAAGGTCAAGATCCCCGGTCTCAGTGATCTTCCGGGTAATCTCAGTCAGGTCCATGAGCGGCCTGATGACGGTCTGGTCAAGAATGACGAGCGTGATCGCGCTGAGGAGGATCAGGGCGCCGGATACGAAGATGAGGATGAGAACCAATGACTCCTGCAGTTCTTTTTCCAATGCCTGAAACGGCAGTATCATGGCATATTTCCAGCCAAGTTCCGGGGAGGTGTAGAAGATGAGGTATCCGGAACCGAGGGTGATAATACCGCTCGTCTCGTTCAGCAGCACCGGGGTATGGTCGCCGGTGATGATCTGTATCGGGGAAAACCGGAGAGCCGGGTCCCGTGCTGCAAGGATGGTTCCGGTTTCATTAATGAGGATGATTTCTCCGCTTCGCCGGACCTGAAAGCCGGATATGTAATCGGTCAGGTTATTCAGGGTGACATCTGCCCCGAGTACCCCATACACTGATCCATTTGTAAAAGTCATCGCCCTGACAATGCCGATATTCACGTCAGGCGTGGTGAGGGATGTATAGGGCTCTGTCCGCATGATCCGGTCAGGATGCTGTTTTGCCAGGATGTACCACGGCCGGGTCCGGGGATCATACGCGGTCGGGACCGAACGCGGATGGGATCTCACGAAGGTTCCTGTCTCTCTTCCTTCGTACACGGAGTTCACCTGCGGGTGGCTCATCCGGAACGCGTTCAGGTGGGTGATGATCTCCGATTCCCGTTCACCAATCGTGTAGGTGAATGTATCCGGGGAGGCATTCAGAAACGAGGTAAAGCCGGTATCATCAGGCGTAACCACGTTCTCATGCAGCATCAGTTCGGTGATGTCGTTTTCTACCTCCCTGAAAAAATTCGTTGTCGCAAAATCGATGTGGGTGAGCTGGTTAATTCCGTCTTCCTGCACATTCCGGAGATTTACCTGGTGCACGGACGAGGGAATGATGACTCCAATGCAGACCAGTACCAGCGCCAGGATACTGATGAAGAGAAAGAGCACCTTCGAGCGGAGCTTCATTCAAACGGACAATTGTTGTTCCTGGTATATATGGGATTGGGAGCCCCGCATACCGGGGATATGTCTCCCGCATCTCCCGGTCTTCATGAGGATGCTATCACACGTTTCAGGCAACCATTTTCCGGAAAGATGCGAAGGTTTTCAGGGTTTCCTGACCTATCTCATCCTATGAACGGTGTTGAACACGAGAGTTTTCTTTCCATCGACGGGCATCGGATCTGGTATGGGATTGCCGGGGAGGGGGCACCAGGCATTCCCCTGCTGGTTCTTCACGGCGGGCCGGGCGTACCCCATGAGTACCTGCTCCCGCTGATCGGACTTGCATCAGACCGTCCGGTCATCTTTTATGATCAGCTCGGGTGCGGCAACTCAGAAAAACCTGCAGATACTTCCCGGTATACCCTGGAATATTTTACCCGCGAACTTGCCATGGTCAGGGAGGAGCTCGGGCTCGATGAGGTTCATATTCTCGGACAGTCCTGGGGAACAATGCTCGGAGCCGAATACCTCCTGAACCACCATCCTGCCGGGGTGATATCTCTCGTGCTATCCGCACCCTGCCTCTCTGCTTCCCGGTGGGATATTGATCAACGAACGTACATCATGGACCTTCCTAATCCGGTTCGTGATACCATTCTCCGGCACGAAAAAGATCACGATTATGCCTCCCCCGAATACCAGGATGCGATGATGACCTATTACGAGCGTCATATCTGTCGGATGGATCCCTGGCCGGACTGCCTGAATGCATCCATGGAAAAATTTGCACATGATATCTATGAACTCATGTGGGGACCGAGTGAGTTCACGATAACCGGAACCCTGAAGGATTTCGATGTGACCGGATCGCTTGGCAGGATCACTGTTCCGGTACTCTTTACCTGTGGAGAGTTCGATGAGGCCACCCCTACCTCGACAAGATATTACCATGAACAGGTGCCCGGATCTGAACTGAAAATCTTTGCCGGAGCCTCCCATTCACATCATCTTGAGGAGGAGGCTGCATACCTGGAGACCGTGACAAGCTTTCTGAAACGGGCCGGACCGACGGGCAGGTGATCCGATCCCGGGAATCGCCCCCGTTTTTCAATTTGCCGAAGTGAAGGGTTTTTTTTACTGATTCATCCATAGAATCGCGAGAGTCACTATTAGAAACATATTATAATAATCACGTGATAATATCTATCATTGGTGGGGGGTATCACGTGGATACTGGGCAGTATTTTTCAGAGATTGATGAAGAGATATCACTTATTTTCGTAGATATTGGGCTAAAAAAGAACACGGCACGGGTACTGACCATCCTGCTCAAGGAGATCAACCTGACATCACGGGAGATCGAGCGATGGGCAGACCTGAGACAACCGGAAGTGAGTCTCGCAATAACCGACCTGATCAAACGGCGGTGGGTGCAGAAGACTGACAAGAACTCAGAGAACAAAGGCAGACCGGTTCATATATATCACCTGGCCATTCCGGTTGACAACATTCTTGACGACCTCCAGGGTATGCTCACGGTCTCGTACCAGAAGAGCATGAGCAACCTGGAACGGGTCAGGGAACTTATCATGGAAAGCAGGAACAAAGTGTAATTTGTTCGGGGATACCTGTCGGGGGGCAGGTTTCCCGATTATTAGTATCTGATTCAGGAACAGGAGAATAAAATCTCCATCATTTTGTTTTTCCATTTTTCATGAAGATTGATGATACGTATCAAATCTTTCTTGTAGCACCTAAATAATTTTATAACGGGAATCAAAGTCCTTTTACCGTATCCGCCTGTATCTACTCCTGCAAATCCTTCCATGGATATGGCATAGAGATTACGAGACGAATCGTCATGAGTACAGCAGGCGAGAAAGAACGGACGGCATTGTTATCAGTTGCCTCAAATACCACCCTTGTTCTTATGAAATTGGTGATCGGGTTAGCTCTTGGCTCGATCAGTATCATTTCCGAAGCGATTCACTCTGGGATGGATCTGCTTGCCTCACTGATTGCCTTCATTTCAGTCAGGAAATCAGGTGAAGCGCCAGACCGGGAACATACGTATGGCCACGGAAAATTTGAATCGATATCAGGGTTGATCGAGGCCTGTCTGATCTTTGTCGCAGCTGGCCTGATCATCTATGAAGCACTTCTCTCCTTCATAGAACCCGGAAATGAACCGATGAACGAGACCCTGATGCTTGCCGGGATATCGGTCATGGGAATATCTGCTCTTGTAAATACCTATGTCTCCTCTCGTCTCATGAAGATCGCAAAGAAGACTGATTCTATTGCGCTTGAAAGTGATGCCTGGCACCTTCGTACTGACATCTATACATCTGCCGGGGTTATGTTCGGTCTCATCCTGATCCGGATCACCGGTCTCGCTTTTCTAGACTCTGTTGTTGCGATTGCGGTGGCGCTGGTCATCATCAGGACCGCATACGGACTTTCAGTGCGATCATACCGGGATCTGATCGATTACCACCTCACCGAAGATGAGGAGAACCGGATAATAACCATCATCTGTGAACACGAATCCGAATATGTTAATTATCACGGACTGAGGACCCGGCGGGCAGGACCGGAGATTTTTATCGAGTTTCATCTCGTGGTTGAGAAAGATATCACGGTTGAAAGCTCCCATGACCTGACCGATCATCTTGAATCAGATCTTCACCTGGAATTTCCCAAAGCACAGGTGACAATCCATGTAGAGCCCAATACCGGTGAAAATGCAAAAACTCCATCATTATGCGAGAAACCCGGGATCAGTTGATTACACCGTGAGGGATCGGATTTTCTGCAGGATCCGTATCCCCGGCACGGGACAATGTGCAGAACGGATGCGGTTGAACGCTCTGATCAGATAGCTTCTGCCTGAAATCCATGCGTCGTTGCCATCAGGTTCATCCTGAAACAGTCATGACCCGGATCTATTTCTTTTGACCGATGACACCAGGTAACATTCAGGATGATCTGATATCAGAGATGATACGCGAGTCCTTATGGCAGATAAGGTCACATATTCACAAAGCTGGGAGTCCTGATGGAAGGAATACTGACAACTCCGGAATTTCAGATGAGCCTGCTTCTCTTCGTAGCCCTGGCAGGATATCTCATCGCTTCACGTATCAACCAGTCTGCCGTTATCGGCCTGATCCTGGTAGGTATCCTCGTCGGTCCGAGTGTCCTCCATCTTGTCGAGTATACCACCTTTATCAGCAGCCTCGCCGGTCTTGGAGCGGTAATCCTCCTCTTTGTAATCGGACTCGAATTCCAGCTCAAAGACATCGTGGTTCCAAGAAACGCGGTAATTGCACTTCTTGGCGTGATTATCCCCTGGATCGGCGGCTTTGGGATTGCCGAACTCTGGGGATTCCCGTTATCCGGATCGATCTTTATTGGCACAGCACTCACGGCAACGAGTATCGCTATCACGGCCAATGTTCTCCGTGAGCTTGACCAGCTCCAGTCTGATGCAGCAAAGGTGATCATCGGAGCAGCCGTGATCGATGATGTACTCAGCCTGATTGCCCTCGCGATAAGCAATGATATCGTCATGGGAACCCTCACCCTTACCGGGATCGGGGTTCTTATCCTGAAAGCCGTTCTCTTCATCGTTCTTGGAACCGTACTCGGAATCGTCGTGGTAAGCCGGCTCATCAGCGGGCTTGACCGGACAAAGCTTGCCGGAAAATATCCTGAATTCACGTTCATATTTGCGATGATGATGGCGTTCTTCTATGCCATGATCGCAGAACTCGTCGGACTCTCCGCGATAGTCGGAGCGTTCATCGCCGGGGTCTCGTTCTCAGACGTGATGCTGACCCAGAGCAAGAACCTGAAGGAAGGAGCCGAATATCTCCAGATTATCTTTGCGTCGATATTCTTCGTTTCCCTGGGGATTATCGCCGATCTTCATGCATTAACCCTGGAGATCGGGATATTTGTCCTGGTACTGACGGTCGTAGCAGTAGCTACGAAGGTGATCGGTTGCGGAATCCCATCATATCTCTGCGGTCTTTCATTGAAAGACTCCCTTGTCGTCGGATTCGGAATGGCACCACGGGGTGAAGTAGCCATGATTGTTGCCCTCATCGGGCTTGAGGAAGGGGTGATTGACCAGGGAGTCTATGTAACGCTGGTCCTGATGGCATTGTTCACGACGCTCCTCACGCCGATTGTGTACCGGAGCTGGCTGTACCGGGATGACCTCCACAGACAACTTCATGAATAGGTCCCCGCAGTGATCCCCCTTATCCCCGGGAGGGGGGCATCCCCTAAAAAAACCTGGGGATCAGGTATGAATATCCTGAAACCCATGAGGTACCAGTGCACGATCTGGATCTCATACTCACACTTGCCGGCGGGTTTGGGGCGGCCCTGCTCTTTGGGTATATCACCCACCGGCTCGGGCTTTCTCCTATTGTCGGGTACCTCCTTGCCGGGATCGTCGTCAGCCCGAACACACCCGGGTTTATTGCCAATACAGATCTTGCAAACCAGCTTGCAGAAATAGGCGTCATCCTGCTCATGTTCGGAGTGGGTCTGCAGTTCCATTTCAAGGAATTTTTTGCAGTCAGAAAGATTGCCATTCCCGGTGCCTTGATCCAGAGCCTCGCCGCCACCATTCTCGGGGCACTGATCATGCACGGGATGGGGTGGAACTGGTCTGCCGGCATCGTCTTCGGACTTGCCATTTCAGTTGCCAGTACCGTTGTCCTGACCCGGGTACTTGCTGATAATAATGATCTCCATACCCGGACCGGGCATATAGCCATCGGCTGGCTCGTAATGGAAGATCTCTTCACCGTCTTCGTGCTGGTCCTCCTTCCTGCAGTCTTTGGAACGGCCGTTATGGGAGCCGTCGGCCTGGCAACCGCTGCCGGTATTGCAACGGGAAAGATCATTATCCTCGGTCTCATCCTGTTTGCCGTTGGCGGATGGGTCATTCCCCGGATCCTCACCAATATCGCGAATACTGGATCACGGGAACTGTTTACCCTTTCCATCCTGGCAATTGCCCTGTGCATCGCTATTGTCTCATCGATCCTTTTTTCAGTTTCGATGGCACTCGGGGCATTCCTCGCAGGCATGGTCGTCGGCCGGTCGGAATTCAGCCTTCGTGCCGCTACCGAGGCGCTTCCCCTCAGGGATGCATTTGCCGTTCTCTTTTTTGTATCGGTTGGAATGCTCTTTGATTACACGAGTCTCCTTGAATACCCCCTGCTCGTGATTGCGACCCTTCTTGTCATCCTCGTGGGAAAACCCCTGGTGGCGTTCTGTTTCGCAGCCGTCCTCCGGTACCCGCTCCGGGTTTGTCTCCAGGTTGCGATTGTTCTCTCGCAGATCGGAGAATTTTCATTCATTCTCGCCACCATGGGAACCGATCTCGATATCCTTCCTCCCTCTGCGGTCAATATTCTCGTAGCGGCAGCCATCATCTCCATCACCCTGAATCCCATCCTCTACCGGGCGATCCGAAATGGTGAATGCTGGATAGCCCGGACCTGCCCGGGGCTGATTCGATCGTTCGACCAGCGGTGTTCGCTCGGAGGGGAAGAAAACACTCCTCCTGAACCTGATTTGGAAACCCCCCGGGCGGTTGTGATCGGGTACGGACCGATCGGGCGGACAGTTGTCAGGCTGCTCAGGGAGAACGAGATCGATCTGACAATCGTGGAACTGAATATCGAAACAGTCAAGGCGCTCCATACCACGGGCATTCGAGCCGTGTACGGGGATGCCACCCGGGCAGACACGCTTGCGGGAGCAGGAGTGAAGAACGCAGATGTCCTGGTGATAAGTGTTCCGCATACCGGGGGAAGTAGCGAGATAGTCCGGCAGGCAAAGATTCTCAATCCCCGGATCCGGATTATTGCCCGGACCGGATATCTCGGTGAAATCAATGATCTGCACGATGCCGGGGCTGATGCCGTCTTCTCTGATGAAGGGGAAGTGGCCCTCTCCATGACTGAGTATATCCTCCGGATCAACGGGGCAACTCCGGACCAGATTGACCGCGAACGTGACCGTGTTCACTCTGATCTCTTCTTCAAAAAGAGAGTGATGCTGTCCGATGAGGACTGAACCGGAAGGGGTGAACCCGGAACCGGGATCCTGGCAGAGGTAATCCGGGTTACCCGGATTAATTTTCGTGCACTCCCTGTATTCAGTTTAATTTATGCAATTGACGGTAACCGGTCTGCCGGAACGGTCCTGCTCTCCCTGTCCGATGGTATTCCCGGTACAAGGTGCCGGTACCATACATGCATGCTCTCGAAATGACCACAAATTTGCGTATTTTTTACGAGCATTCCTCCGTGATAATATCCTTCTTTCCGGAAGACGGCATTGATCGGGTAAAGACTGGCACGGCAGATGGTGTACACGGTCAGTATGCCGGCCTCCTGCATTGCCCGTTCCATCGCCTTGAGAAGAACAGTTGCATACCCCATTCCCCTGAACGCGATTCCGGTAGCAAAATCAGTCATCTCTGCAGACTGGCTATCCGGGTCCACCTCGGCAGAGGAACAGGCAGCAATACTCCCTCCCGCCGGGATATAGAAGTACCGGACTCCTATCTGCATGCTTTGCCTGATGTATGCGGGGTCCTGGATGGGAAAGGGGTAGGTCGGGAAGGTGTCTGCGTACAATCCGGCAATTCGTCCGGCATCTTCCGGTCCGGCTTCCTGAAGAACAGTCTTTGGCTGATTTTGAATACATTCCGATATCTGATGATTTAATACCCGGGCTAATAACTGGGTGATTGTCTCCTTTTCTTCCAAGGCACGCCAGTCAGCCAGGAACCGTGAGAGGAAGAGGCCATCCTCTTTTCCCCGGTACAGTCCGGGGATGACTGCTTCGGTCACAAACCCTGCCTCTTCAAACCCCGGTTTGAATTCTGCCGGGATCTTTGCCAGGATCTTTGAATAGCCTTTTTCTTCTGCCAGCCTGAGGAGGGTTCTGACGATCCCCGGGTAATCCTCTCGGGATAGTTTCAGGAGATAGACCCGGTCGTTCAGAGGGCCGTGCTGGACGATACTCTTCCCGATCTGCCCGACAAAATCACTCAATTTCTCTCCTTTCAATCCGGCCGGTTCCGCCCGGAATGAGGGTAATCTGTTTATCGTAATCAGAAAGGAGCCGTTCTATCCCCTCAGCCCGTGACTCGTCGGCAGGCTGCACGGGAAGCTGAAGAGAGCACTCTCTGCAGTTACGATCACAGAAAACGGCAGTGTACCGGTCCGGTTCCCGGTACGTTGAAAACATCCCTTCATAATTACGGAGAACCACCTTGTTGGTCGACCAGGAGATGAGGTAATTTGGCATAACCGGAATTTTTCCCCCACCTCCCGGAGCGTCGATCACATAGGTTGGAACGGCAAGGCCCGATGTATGGCCAACCAGGCTTTCGATAATCTCGATCCCTTTTCCTATCGGGGTGCGGAAATGGGCCAGTCCTTCAGAGAGATCACACTGGAAGAGATAGTATGGCCGGATACGGTTTTTCACCAGTTTCTGCACGAGAAATTTCATGATACGGGGGCAGTCATTCACCCCGGCAAGAAGAACAGACTGGTTTCCAAGGGGAATGCCGGCATCGGCGAGCATTGCGATTGCCTGCTCTGATGAACGGGTAATTTCCCTCGGATGGTTGTAATGGGTATTGATCCAGAGCGGGTGATGTTTCCGGAGAACCCGTACCAGTCCTTCAGTCACCCGGAAGGGAAGCACAACAGGAACGCGGGTTCCGATCCGGATGATCTCCACGTGGGGGATGTTCCTGACCTCCGAGAGGATCCAGTCCAGGGTCTCATCAGAGAGCAGAAGGGGATCTCCCCCTGACAGGAGAACATCGCGGATCTCAGGGTGAACGGCGATGTAGTCCAGCCCTGCCCTCAATTCTTCCCGGGTCGGGTTGAAAGACGTATCACCGACCTTTCGCTTTCTTGTGCAGTGCCGGCAGTACATGGCACAGGAGGTACTTACGATAAACAGAACCCGGTCCGGGTACCGGTGGGTAATGCATGGTGCGGGGCTGTCTTTTTCTTCAGCCAGGGGATCGGGCATATCGCATGATTCAATGATCAGTTCTTCGGGTGAGGGAAACGACTGCCTGAAGACAGGATCGTTTGCATAATCATCGCGGTCGATGAGGGAGAGGTAATATGGAGTGATGCTCATCGGGAAACGGGCAATGGTTTCTTCAAGATGAGCCTGTGTTTCAGGAGGAAAAGAGATGCCAAGCAATTCTTCCACGACTGCAATATCGGTCACAAGATGACTCATGTGCCAGTGCCAGTCTTTCCATTGGGTTTTTTCTCCCCCCCGATCCAGTTTTTTCAGGATAAAATGTTCATGCGAAATTTCTGTCATAACATGCTCCAAAATGAGGAACGAACGGCAGACCACCAACACGAAAGGAATGGATAAAGACCTGATATCGTATCAAGCGTCAAACCGCCCGGGTAACCCGGGTCCGACGGATACCATTTATTCTGAGACGTGAAAGCATTTCTCCCGAGATTAACTTAGATATTAATAATTAAATAAATAAAAAAGTCAGTGTGAGAAATAAAAAAATAATATTACTGCATCTATATATCCTATTGAAGAGATTTCTCATCTGTTCATGAAGCAGAATATTGTGACCGGAAATATACTTTCAGAATATCCGTGCGGGTGATAAATCCAACCAGCCGGTCTGGATTATCCTCTGAAACCACCGGAAGATGATTTATGTTATGGGTCACCATCATGGTGAGTGCTTCTTCAAGCGTTCCAGAGGGAAAAACAAGGTGCAGCCGGGTTGACATGATTTTTTCAACCCGATTATCGGTTCCCTCATTGACCAGTGAATTCCTCACATCACGGTTTGTAATGATGCCGATAAGTATGTCTGACCTGATCACCGGATACCCGGTATGATTTGTCAGTACCATCTGCTGAAGAACGTGATCCATGGTATCATCTGGAGTACAGGTGAGTACTTTCCCGACAGGAGTCATGCTCTCCCCAATCTTTATTCTTTCAAGGATTTTCCGGTCAAATTCTCCACGGTGTGCATCCGAATATGCCTTTGTGGGAACCTGTTCACGAAAGATTGAACGCTCTCCCGTCAGGAGATTGGAAATTGAGACTGCTGCCATCGCCGGGATAAGAATGGTAATACTTCCTACCATCTCAACAACCATGATCAACACCGCAATAGGCGCATTTGCTACCGCTCCAAAAAGGGAGATCATCCCCACGATAACGAATACCGGTACAGTTTCTATGGGAACATATTCCGGACTGATAATATGGAAAATCATGCCGACAGCCCCCCCGGTCGCTGCCCCGATTGTTAATCCAGGTGCAAAAACGCCACCACTGCCCCCTGAACCGAGAGTCAGGGAAGTAGCGAGAATTTTGAAGAACGGCAGAAGAATCATTACCAGGAGCGGAACCATGGAATATAACATCAACTGCGTATATCCATAACTCGAACCGAGCCCGGCAAGTCCAACCATTTCGCATTCCGGCGATATCAGTGAGAGGGAAATCACTGTCAGACCAAGGATAACAGCTCCGGTTACCGGTTTGAGATACAAAGGAAGATGGTGTTTTTTGAAAAAAGAAGCAAAAAAATCCTTTGTCCAGTAAAAAGTGCCGATATACAAATGGCCGAATCCGGCACAGCAGACACCGAGAATAAAAAACAAGGGGATCTGCTGGATTGTCCAAACGTGGGTAACAAGGGTGAAGATGGGATAATATCCTTCAAAAAACCCAAAAATCGCATATCCTATCACCGAAGCGATAAATGCAGGTATGATGGCATCTGATTCAAAATCCCGTGTATAAAGGACTTCTGCAGCTAACACTGCCCCACCCAGGGGAGCTTTAAATATTGTTCCAATACCGGCTCCGATTCCGGTTGTCAATGCAATTTTCCGTTCCTGTGGAGACAGGTGAAGAAGATCGGCTACAAGCGATCCAAGTCCGGCTGATATCTGGGCAGATGGTCCTTCCCTTCCGGCACTTCCCCCGGTTGAGATGGTGAGTATTGATGTAACCGCTTTAAGTACTGGTATCTGCCAGCGGATCCTGCTGTTTCCATGAAATGCTTTTATTGCAGCATCGGTTCCATGCCCTTCCGCTTCGGGGGCAAATTTCGTCACGAGGATACCAGTCATCAGACTGCCAAAACATAATACCGGAAGAAGGAGCCAGAGAGATGAAGGATCTGTCCATTGACTGATTTCTGCAATACTCTGCCCTTCCTGCGGATAGGAATAACCAAGGAGGTATCCCATGAAGAACGCAGTACCCCATTTTAATCCATTATAAAAAAGAAGAGATCCAATGCCGGCGATGATTCCAATAATGATAGCAATACCAAGAATTCTCTTTGAAGGTGCTGTCATCGACGGAAATGCTACCATAATAACTCCGGAAATGGTATACTCATTCACCTCTCATCTGCAATATTCATCCAGGGATCGCACATACCGGATTTGTTCCCCTCCATGGGTAATTCTTCCGTATTGATCCTGCGGAGTTTCCCTTGTGATTCAGGAACATATCAAATCTGATTCTTTTTCAGGAAATGGGGGAGTAATTCTCAACTATCCTGAAAATTTCGTGTATTGAATTGGTACTCCTCATCTCTTTTCTGTCATAAGAAAAGAGGATTCATTCTCTCGATTTGTACTGATATTGCCCAGTCAACAGGATACCAGACAAATGGAGGAAAAATAAGATGAGCGAGATTTCACCGGAATCACCAGGCTGATCAAATAACGGAGCGGTCAGACATTCAGATGTGATACCTGGTGATGACATCCAGCACTCCGAGACATCTCTATTGCCACAATTTATATGAAATACTGGTCTGTACCGCCCGTTACTACATCCTATGAATCTTTGATGAATCCGGATGGGTTCTTCCGGTTCTCATTTGAAAATATTTCAATATTCCATAGATTCGTAGATTATCAGTCATATAAATGGCCAGAATTCCAGGATGAGCGGTATCGAAACGATGACATTCACGATCTCAAGCGGGAGACCGGGCCGTCAGTAAACTCCGAATCGGAGTCCTGCCGGGGTAGGAGAGGTTTCCATACCATGGCAGGATGATCCCACTGTTCAGGTAATGACTGCCTGTTCGACGGCATGCCTCGCAAAGAGGAAGGCTGCCAGGGCAAATATGGCAAGGTAGATGAAGGATATGAGTATCTCCCCGCCGGTATAGACAAACTCGAATCCGATTGCCGAGAAATGGTCTCCCAGCGTGAAGAACCGGAGTCCGTTCGTCAGATGGGTAAGCGGATTGAACAGGGCAAGTTCCCGGATGACCGGAGGCAGTCCGCTGAGCGGGTAGAGTGCGTTGGAAGCGAAGAATGCCGGCATTCCAAGGACGGTGATGATCCCTTCGTACCCTTCCGGTGAGGAGGCTTTCATGGCGATGTACACCGAGATGCAGAGAACCGCCACCGAGAAGAGACTGATAAAGAGGATGATCCCGGCAAGAGAGAAGATCATCCCGGCCGGGGTCTGGCCGGCACAGAATGACATTCCAAGGATGAGTCCGAGAAGGATGATAATCGTTGTCTGGATGAGGGATTTGACGACCGTCGAGAGTGCGATACCAAGAACGAGATCTCCCCGTGGCATCGGACTTGCCATGATCTCCCGGAGTATCCCCCAGTTTTTATCCATCAGGATTCCGAACCCGCCGGCCATGTTTGCAAAGAGGATCGTTACCGCAATCATTCCCGGCACCATGAAAGTCAGGTATCCGATCTGCGGGATACCGGGCTGGACTATTCCCGGCCCGAGCGCCTGCTGAAAGGTTCCGGCCATGGCAAACCCGAAGAGGGCTATCCAGAGAACCGGGTGAAGGAGGGAGATGAAGAGCTGATCGCGAAACCTCAGGTACCGTCGCATGTCGCGTCTGAATACAGGGATAAAACCAAAATTCATGGAACTCACTCCCTGAACCCTGTTCCCGTGTAATGGAGAAAAACGTCATCCATTGACGGTTTCTTCAGATTCACCGCGATAATTCCGATGGCATGGTCATCGAGTGTTCTGATGATATCAGGGAGAATTTCTGCCCCGTCGATGCCGGCATAGATGGTTATCTGATTGGTATGCTGTTGGATCTGGTCGATTCCGGGAAGTGAACGTATCAGCGATTCGGCTTTTTGGTTATCGGTTGTCATGATGGTAATCAGGTCTTTCCCAAGACCGTTCTTCAGCTCATCCGGTGTTCCCGTCGTGATAATTCTGCCGTGATCGATCAGGGCGATCCGGTCTGACAGGATGTCTGCTTCGTCCATGTAATGGGTCGTCATGAAAATGGTGGTTCCTTCCCGGTTGACCAACCGGAGGTACTCCCAGGTCTTCTGCCGGGTCTGTGGATCCAGTCCGATCGTTGGTTCGTCAAGAAACAGGATGGCCGGCCGGGTGAGAAGACCGCGGGCGATCTCAAGCCGGCGTTTCATTCCACCCGAGAGGGTTGAGACAAGAGCATCTTCTTTCTCTCCGAGTTCCACCATGTCGAGCAATTCCCGGATTCGTGCTGCTTTCTCTGCCCGGTCCATCCGGTAGATGTCTGCGTGAAAGTCAAGGCTCTCCCTGACCGTCATATCCTTGTCAAGGGTAATCTGTTGGAATACTATCCCAATCGCCTGCCTGACGCCGGTCCGGTCAGTCCTGAGGTTGTACCCGGCGATGGTAACCTCTCCTTCCTGCATCGGGAGCAGGGTGATGAGCGTATTGATCACCGTTGTTTTTCCTGCCCCGTTCGGACCGAGAAATGAGAATATCTCCCCTTTCAAAACCTCAAACGTGATGTTGTCGACTGCCCGGGTTTCTCCATAGGCATACGAGAACCCGGATACGGAGAGTATTGCTTCGTTATTCATGGGATCTCCCCCGTCTGTGCCGGCATGGCACTTACGGTATCAATCACTCCCCTGAGGTATTGCCCGGTCACAGACCGGCTATTCCTGATAATCTCCCCGGGAGTCCCGGTTGCAATAATTTCGCCACCGCTGCTTCCTCCGCCAGGACCCATATCGATGATCCAGTCTGCCTGGCTGATCACTTCGAGGTTGTGTTCGATGACGATCACTGTGTTTCCACCGTCTACGAGGCCGTTGATGATCCCTAGAAGCCGTTCGGTATCTGCCATATGAAGCCCGGTTGTCGGCTCATCCATCACGTAGATATTTCCTTTCCGGTGTAGTTCGGTTGCGAGTTTTAACCGCTGTGCTTCGCCCCCCGATAACGAAGAGAGCGATTGTCCGAGCTGGAGATAATCAAGTCCCACATCTGCAAGGACCCGGAGCCGGTGTCTGATCTCCTTGTGATCAAAAAATTCTACTGCCTCCCTGACCGTCAGGGAGAGAATTTCTGCAATATTTTTCCCCTTGTAGGAAAGCTCCAGGATCTCCGGTTTATACCGGAGACCGTTACACTCGTCGCATACCATCGCCACATCATCGAGGAAATGCATGTCAACTTTCAGAGTCCCGGTTCCGTTACATTTCGGGCAGGCTCCCTTCGAATTGAAACTGAAGAATGAGGGATCAGTTCCGGTTGCCTTCCCGATCTCTTTCCTCATCAGGTCAAAGATCCCGAGATATGTTGCCGGATTAGACCGGGAACTTCTTCCGACAGCTGACTGGTCGATCACGACTGCTTCCGGAAATTCTTCGCAGAAAACGCCGTGAATGAGTGAACTTTTCCCGCTTCCCGCAACTCCGGTGATACAGACAAGAACTCCTTTCGGAATCCTTACCGAGATATCCTTCAGGTTATGCAGTGATGCACCGGTGATCGGGTAGTATCCCTGTGGGATGCGACGGGTACGGTCAAATGATACCCGTTTTTCGAGGTATTCGGCTGTCTTCGTTCCTGATGAGACGAGACCCGATACCGGACCATTGTACATGATTCTCCCTCCATTCACTCCCGCTCCCGGCCCGATATCGATCACGTGATCAGCCGAAAGGATCATCTCAGGATCGTGTTCGACGACGAGCACGGTATTTCCCTTGTCCCTGAGTTCTGCAAGGATCTGGATGAGATTGCCGACATCCCTCGGGTGAAGTCCGATGCTTGGTTCGTCGAGGATGTAAACGAGGTTGACGAGGGTGCAGTCAAGCTGGCGGGCGATCTTTACCCGCTGTGCTTCCCCACCGGAAAGGGTTGCCACCGGACGGTGGAGCGAGAGGTACCCGACCCCGATATCCATCAGGTACCGGATAATAACCGTCATCTTGCTGACAATCGGGCCGGCAAGGGGATGCTCGATTTCTTCCAAGTACGAGAGAAGGTCGGGCATCTCGAGAGAGACGATATCAGGAAGACGCCTTCCCTGGACGGTAACAGACCGGGCTGCTTCGTTAAGGCGGCTCCCGCCACATGCAGGACAGGTCTCGTACCGGAAAAAGCGGGTATACGCATCAGAGTTCTCCTCCTTGTTCATGTATGCCTTCTTCAGCCGGCTGATCACTCCCTCGTACTGAGCCTGGTACTGCTCCCCGCACCGCTCGCTGGTCACCCGGGTCTGCGGGTGGTACAGGAGATTATACCGTTCGCTCTCCTTCAATTCCCCGACCGGAATATTCGGATCAAAAAGTCCGCATTTCATCAGCGAGTTCCAGTAATATCCTCCTTTCTTGTACTGGGAATGGAGAATGGCTCCTTCTGCAACCGAACGGGAGGGATCGATCAGTCGTACCTCGTCCACGACCATCAGCTGGCCGAGACCGGCACATTCCGGGCACATCCCTTCGGCATTGTTGAAAGAGAAGAGGTTGGATCCCCCGATGAACGGTTCCCCGCATCGCGAGAAGAGAAGCCGGAGGTACGTATAGATCTCCGTCATGGTCCCGACCGTTGACCGGAGCGTTCTTCCCGGCCGTTTCTGGTCGATCACGATCACCGGGGCAAGGTTAGTGATCTCATCCATGTCAGGCCGGGTGATCTTCGGGAGGAGCGATCGCTCAAAGGTCCCGAACGTCTCGATCAGCTGTCGCTGTGCTTCCTGGCTGATCGTGTCAAATACAAGGGATGATTTCCCACTCCCCGAGACACCGGTAAAAACCACGATCCGATTCTTCGGTACCGTGAGCGAGATATTCTTCAGGTTATGGACCCTGACTCCCGAAAGACAGATATCCCCGTTCATTCCTGCTCCGGATGGGCGGCATTGTACTCATCGATGAAACTCTTCGCCCATTCGAGTTCTCCTTTCAGGATGAATACCCGGCGGCGGGCGAGGGCGAGGTTGCCAACCTCGCATTCGTGGTCGAGGAGATATTGTTCCAGTTCTCCGTAACTGACAATCCGCTCGCTTATGGAGACAAGGTATTTTCCGAGTGCCTCCCTCACTTCTGCCGGAGTGAGTACCTGCAGGTTTGCAAGGGCAAGATCGATCTGGTAGATGGATATCTCCAGTTCTGAGAGGATCTCGGTCACCTTCTCCCTGAGTTCTTTCGTTCCTTTTTCGGTTAGGGTATAGATCTTCTTGACCTTGTTTGTCTCCGTGACTTCCAGGTTCACATCAACGAGGAGTTTCTTCTCGAGTTTCTCGAGGACCTTGTAGATGGATGAGAGCGAGATCTCAGTCCAGTACCGCATGTCATGCTCCCAGACGCTCTTTTCAATCTCATACGGGTACATGGGTTTCTCAGAGAGGAGCCCGAGAAGGGCGGTCTCCATGTTTGAGATCGTACTCATACAGTATTGTATTAGTACAATACTATATAAATACAATTTCAGTATATAGGATACTCAACCCTCAAAGGCTCTTTCAACCGGTATCCGGATGAAAAAAATACAGAGCGTTCAGGCCTGGTTCACCTGTCGGATTCGTCCTACGCTCAGGCATCACCGGGATGAATGCTCATGCCAGGTAATCGTGCTCTACGGTGCCGGGAAGCAGGGTCAGGTCGCTGACAAAATGAACCCCGGATATTACCTTTCGAACCGGGAGATCGGCAACCGGGGCAAGGGCATGGTGGAAGAGTTCGAGGTCTGACGGTCCCGTCCAGGCACCTTTCACGGTGACATTGTCCAGGTGGTACCTGACCAACTGGCGGATCTTCGATGATCCATCAACATCTGGGATCTCCTTGAGCAGGTAGTTGGGTGTTTCTTCCAGTGATTTTCTGATATCATCGGTGGGAAGCGTTTTCCATTTGTATCCCATCGTTCCCCGTGCCACCTCGAGTTCCCCGTAAAAGAGCCGTCCGACAAGGGTATCCCGGCTGACCGGGTCGATACCGAGTGAAGGGCTGGCTGATTTCTTTGGGAACCCCCAGATTTCCCTTCCGGCAAGGATAGCAGGTTCATTATCAAGGTACATGGAGAGAACAAAGAGTCCGGGCTTTCCGTGGTAGGTGACCGGGATCACCTGGCCTGATTCGGTATAATCACCAAGCCCGGTTGAGTCCGGCATGCGGATGAATTCATATTTGACAATCGGTTCCGTAACCTCAAGCGGCCAGGGTATCTTCTCTTTCAGAAGGGCAAGATCAGTCTCGTAGGTGATAATGAAGTACTCCCGGTCGACAAACCGGTACGGAGGAAGGGGGTATGAAGGACTGTCCGGAGGCATGATCCCGGATGCATCGTGGCTCGTGTCAGGGGATACTGATCCGGAAACGAAAACCAGAATAAGGAAGGTAACCAGGAGAATCATCCCGGTGAGTGGTATGAAGGTCATATCACATCTTCCGTGACCGGAGAAGATGAACGATCCGATCGGATGCATGAATATGCCTCCCCATGCTTTATCCCCTCCGGGAGCGATCTTCGCATCAGGGAGCCAGTGATATCTGCCGGGCATTCCTGACGGGGATTTACATGACTGAAGCAATCGTTGCGGTATCAGATGTACACCTGGGATACCGTGATCAACAGAAACAGGATGCATTCCTGGAATTTTTGCATGCCTGTGAGCGGGAGAATTTTGATCATCTCGTCCTCTGCGGTGATATTCTTGATATGTGGCGACGACGGAACGTGGACATCTTCTCATGCTACGAGGATGTCTGCAGAAAGCCCTATACAAAAAAAGAACCGGCTGACCGGAAACCTACCAGCAAAAAGGTCACGATAAATGGAGAGATCCTCCGCAAACTGGGGAGGATGGAACGTCCACAGATCCATTATATTGTTGGAAACCATGATTTTGCGCTCCTTTCGATGTGCCAGAATGATACCGGTGAATTTCCGTTTCCGGTGACTCTTTCAGAGCGGATCCATGACGGGACACGGTGGAATACCTTCCTCCACGGGCATCAGCTCGATGTCCTGGCAAACATGGAGGGATGGGGAATCGACCTGTACGAGGAGTGGTCATACCGGCTCTGCGGGCTCGGGGACATGACCGGGGGGCTGACATCGAGTTTCTGGACGCTTAAGGAGACGATCGAAGCAAAACTGAACGCTCAGGTCAGGACGATGCTCAAAAATCCCAATCTCCGTGACGGCGTGGACCGGACCCATTCGTTTGCTGATTCCCAGGGGGCATATCTCTACCTCGGGATGCCCCCCGGTGATCGGCTGATTTACGGGCACACCCATGACATGGATAAACCGATCTCCCAGGATGTTGCCAATACCGGGTGCTGGGGATGGGAAAATAACAAAGGCCAGAAGAACTGCTACCTGACTATCATTGATGGAATCGTCGGGAGAGGGTTTTACGATGGGGGGGATATTCTCCCCGGGGAACCGGGAAGTCCGTAGAATATCCTTATTCAGACGAGAAGGCAGCGCTTGATGTCCCCTGCGGTGATGTAACCGGACATTGCGTGATCTTTCCGAAAAAAGAAAAAATTCAGCCGTTCAGGAGGGTTGTATGGGATCGATCTTACCAGGCAGGATATCATCCCGGCTGATCTGCCAGTCCCAGGGATCATGGGTGATGGTGACGGATACTTCTTTCACCCAGTTAATGAGCCGGATACGAGATTCAACCTGTTTTGTGAGATATTCTATCAGCGGGCATGCATCGCAGTTGATGTACATCTCAACAACGACATCATCTCCTGAGATCCGTATTGACCTAACCAGGCCGACATCGACGACGTTATGCCCGATCTCGGGATCGATCACCTGCCGGAGTGCCCCCAGGATCTCCTCCTCCCGGTCTGTTGAGGCCATGATCTCATGCCCGGGCTTTAGCATGGTATTCTCCCGCTCCAGCCGGAAAATCCGGTCTTCCATCACCTGCTGTCGTTCAAGGAGCCGTGAAAGCACCCGGAGCGTCGGGTCAGGCATTGCGTTATCACGTATCTCATCCTGATTCATCCGTTTATCCAGCCCGGCTATCCTGCCGGGAACACCGACAACCGTTGCGCCGGGCGGGACATCCCTGACGACTACCGCCCCTGCACCAATCCGTGCATACTCTCCGACAGTAACCGGCCCGAGGACCGACGAACCTGATCCAAGGACTACCCCGGTTCCTATCGTCGGGTGGCGTTTTCCTTTCGTGAGCGTGGTTCCGCCGAGAACAACCCCCATATAGATGAGTACGTCATCACCGACCTCGGCTGTCTCTCCGATAACAACGCCCATACCATGATCGATAACAACTCCCTTCCCGATGACTGCTCCCGGATGGATCTCGATCCCGGTCAGAAACCGGGTAAGATGAGAGATGAATCGGGCAGAAAGGTATCGTCGGTGCTGCCAGAGTGAGTGCGATATCCGGTACCCGATCATGGCATGAAACCCGGGGTAGCAGAGTACGATCTCAAGCCCTGATCTGGCAGCGGGATCTTTCCTGATGATGGCATGGATATCCTGTCGAATTTCTTTTATCATCATCTATTCCTCGAAAAGGGCTGTTGAGAGGTATCTCTCCCCGGTATCGGGGAGGATGACCACGATCAGTTTTCCTTCGCTCTCCGGTCGTCCTGCGATCTGCATCGCCGCAGAAACCGCTGCTCCTGATGAAGCACCGGCGAGAATACCCTCTTCCCTGGCAAGACGCCGTGCCATGGCAAACGCCTCGGTCGTGGCGACAGGTATCACCTCGTCGAGCAGATCAGTCCTGAGTACACCGGGAATAAAGCCCGGGCTAATCCCCCATATAGAATGAGGACCTGGCCTGCCTCCCGAAATGACCGGGGAGTCTGCAGCTTCAACGGCGACTACTTGAAAGGATGGTTTTCGCTGTTTCAGGACTGTTGCAATCCCGGTGATCGTCCCTCCGGTTCCGGCACCGGCTACGACAATGTCCACCCTGCCGTCAGTATCTTCCCAGATCTCTTCGGCAGTGGTCTCCATGTGGATCCCGGGGTTTGCCGGGTTATTAAATTGTTGCAGGATCAGAAACCGTTCGGGATCCTCCTGCTGTATAGCCTCGGCTTTTCTGACGGCTCCACTCATTCCCTCACTGGCAGGGGTAAGAACAAGTTCAGCCCCGAGAGCAGCCAGAAGTTTTCTCCGCTCAATACTGAACGATTCCGGCATTGTCAGGATAAGGCGGTATCCCCGTGCTGCACAGACAAATGCCAGGGCAACCCCGGTGTTCCCGCTTGTGGGTTCAATGATGGTGGTATCCGGACCTATCAGCCCGTCCCGCTCGGCTGCTTCGATAAGGGCAATCCCGATCCGATCCTTGACACTTCCCAGCGGATTTCTCGACTCCTGTTTTACCACGATCACGGGTGGTCTGGCCAGGACGTTCAGGCTGCGAGGAATACGACGAAGCCTGATTAACGGGGTTTTACCGATCGTTCTGGTGATATCATCATATATTTGTGCCATGGGATCAGATTCAGGTACCGGTTGCATCGATTATTAGACCCGGTTTGATAAAGGGATAGGGGTTGCGGCAACCGGCTCCTCTCTCCTTCGCGGATATCCTGAATTCTCTGGATCGTCTGTTATGAGACCTTCTGGATCTTTTCAGTGAATGCGTTGTTTTGAAGGGCTTTCTTCAGATTATCCATTTTTTCACCTGATAGCGATGGAAGCCGGATACGAAATGTTCCATCCACGGATACCGGTCCACGTAACTGTATCGTCTTCATACTATTCCCATCCGGGATGGGAACCCAGTACACCGCCTCCCAGGTATCCCTGGGATACCAGGTCACATAGGTATCCTTCTGTAATACCTGGATGGAACCGATGAACC
>CAZWTX010000001.1:29997-166371 GCA_964637135.1 uncultured Methanospirillum sp.
TATGTCCCAATCCTGATATGGGTGACCTGATCGTTCTCTCCGGGTTCTGCAGTTTCCGGCCTCGTCTCTGACTCGGAGGAGGTATCATCGGCTGTTTCTTCCCCTCCGATCGATACCTGTGTTTCGGCCATCCCGGACTCATACCCGGTCTTTTCTGCTTCGGTACGGATCCATATCCTTCCTGAAACCTGCTGCGGCCAGGTTCCGGTGAGGACGCAGATTCCTTCTGAATTCGTGACGATATCCTTCTCCAGGGATTCATCGATGGAAGGAGCATAGAGAAGGAGAGAAACGGGCACCTCGGGGACCGTTTTTCCGGTTAAATCTGTTACCCGGACGGTTATCGTATAGGGATCACCGGGTTTGTAGACCCCGGTATCTGTCTGAATCCCGGGTACGAGTGACTGGCTGACGGAAGGTTCCTCGCCCTCTTTTGTGATACCGGTATCAGAAAGCCCTTCAGGTGCTTTCAGGATCATGAGGCATTTTCCTATCCAGGAAGAGACATCCTCGTAGTTTTTTCCGAATCCTTCAGGATCGACTTTACGGAAATAGGCAACCCAGACTTCGTGGTTTCCGGTGACATAGCCGATCTCGCATCCGATAACCTGGTCTGCATAGGTATCGGTGATCTCCATCACGTACCCGGTATCACCAAGATCAACCGGCTCCTTTTTCGATTGCGATTCATCTGCCTTCGATTCACGGATGTATTGCTCCATCGAAGCAACCCGTTTGTCATGATCTGACGGTTTAAACTCGCTCACGGTGATCCGGAATGTGATCCGCACCTCATCTCTGACCGGGTAGTAACTTTTTGACTGGTAATACGAGTAGGTGTGATCGATCATCGTGTCATAGATGTCCGGGTCCAGTTCTGTGCAGGGATACGGATCAAAGAGGGTCTGGATCGCATCTCCTGAAGGAATCAGATCTTCCATCGTCTCTGCCAGACCAGGCTGAACGAACAGGAACAGAAAGAAAACGAAGAGGATTGCTGACCGGTTCATGACTCACCCACGGAATAATACCGGTATGAGAAGAAAAAGATTATCTGGCCTAAAGATCGATGAGAGATCTACCGGTTCTCTCTTCCGTCGCTCACAATTCCTGTTTCCCGAATGCGTTGCGGATGGGTATAGATGATCATCTTCCTCCCCCTGACAAATCCACCGATGGTAAGGCCCTTCGCTCCGGCAAGGGAGATCGCCATTGAGGTGGTCGCCCCCCGGGAGAAGATCACCGGAATGTTAGCGATGATGCATTTTCGTGCCATTTCAGAAGATATCCGGCCGGAGATAAGTGTCCAGGTCCGGGAGAGATCGATCCGGTTTTTCACCGCATAGCCGATCACCCGGTCGAGAGCATTGTGCCTCCCGATATCCTCTGCGACCGTAATGAGACCGTTTTCGTCAGCAAGCCCGACAACGTGAATTCCCCCGGTCAGGCGGTGAAGTTCGGAGTCAAGAACCGTTTTTATGAGCTCATGAATCAGCCCGGCAGATATGACAAGGTCTGACGAGATCTCCGGAAGGCGGGAGGGATCGAGGAACGAACTGTCCCCGCCGCATCCGGAGAGGACGGTCTTTGTACCGCCCTGGATCCGTGTCCGTCCGGTGGTGAGCACCCGGATCTGGTGGCCGTCGATCTGGAGGGATTCAACCTCTTCCACGGTCCGGATGATCCCCTCGGTAACGAGGTACCCGATGGCAAACTCCTCAAGTCTGGTCGGACTGGTCATGGCATTGAGCAACTGGCGTCCGTTCACCCAGAGCCCATACTGCTCCTCGATAATCACCTGGTGATCCCGGGATGCAAAGACCCCGTCATCTTCTCCGATACATGGTATGGTTATATACATCAGATCCCTTCCGCGATCTCCCTGACCGCATCGGTAAAGAATTCAACCTCATCGGCCGTATTGTAGAGATACAGGCTTGCCCTGATGGTCCCGTCCGGGCAGCCGAGATGCTCCATGAGCGGCATGCAGCAGTGATGACCTGACCGGACCATGGTATCGTACTGGTCATCGAGGAGATGGGCTGCCTCATGCGGATGGTACCCGTCGATCAGGAAGGAAACGGTTCCAACCCGCTTATCACTCCCATCCGGACCGAAGAGGGTAACCCCTTCGATACCGGACAGTCCATCCAGGAGCAGTCCGGTCAGGGCCGTCTCATGGGCGAAGATCTCATCCATCCCTATCCCGGAGAGGATCTGTACCGCCTTTCGAAGCCCGATCGCTCCGGTCACGTTCGGGGTTCCTGCCTCGAGACCCGCATACCCATCCTCCGGCGTGTATCCATCGGTCGTCACCTCCCGTATCATTCCGCCGCCGAGGAGCATCGGCGTAAGATCCGGCTCCTTCATCCAGAGCACCCCGGTTCCAGTCGGACCAAGCATCTTGTGGCCTGAGAAGCAGAGGTAGTCACAGCCAATGGCTCTCACATCCACCGGTAGGTGGGGAACCGACTGGGCAGCATCGATCAGGGTCTTCACCCCATTGTCCCGGGCAATGGCGGCAATCTCCTGGACCGGCTGGATCGTGCCGAGAACATTGGAGAGATGGCTGCAGGCAATGAGCCGGATATTCTTCGTGATCTTCTCCCCGATGGCGTCAGGGTCGAGGTACCCGTCCGGTCCGGGAGTGACGATCTCGACCGTAATTCCTCTCTTTCGAAGATCAATCCAGGGAAGAAGGTTTGAATGATGTTCAAGGAGGGTCGTTATCACCTGGTCTCCTTCCTGAAATTCCATCCCGAACGCCACCTGGTTGATCGCCTCGGTCGTGTTCTTCGTGAAGACCGTAACGCCTCCTTCGCCGTGGATGAACCGGGAGACTGTCTCGTGGGCATCCCAGTAGAGCTGGGAACTAACCTGGCTGAGCCGGTGAATGCCCCGACCAACATTTCCCCGGCTGGTCAGGTCGTAGGAGTACATCTCGTCGAGTACTGACCGGGGAACGAGGCTGGTTGCCGCCGAGTCAAAATAGATGAGTTCCCCGGCAAGCGGAATCTCCCCCCTGATGGATTCGATAGTAATAATGCTCATATCACAAATGTAACCAGTGCCTGACTGTTCTCTCTCCTGCCAATACTCTTATGGAATGGTGCATCTAATAGTTTTCACAATTGTGAAACGAGATCCTCCTGATCAAAATTCTCCCGGTTTCTCAAACGATGAGGTAACCGGCGAGATTCTTGCCCTCAAGGACGAACTCAATGCCTGTATCCTCGTGCATAACTATCAGCGGCCTGAGATCTACGAGGTCGCCGACCGGATCGGCGACTCCCTGGAACTGGCTCTCGCAGCGAAACGGGCCGGAAAGGAGACCATCGTATTTTGCGGGGTTGATTTCATGGCCGAGACAGCAAAGATCGTGAATCCCGGCTGCCGGGTCCTCCATCCGGTTCCGTCTGCCCGATGCCCGATGGCCCACATGGTCACCCCTGAAAAGGTGGCCGTGATGCGGGAGAAATATCCGGATGCCACCGTCGTCAGTTATGTAAATACCACGACCGAACTTAAATCAGTCTCCGATCTCTGCTGCACATCTGCCAATGCGGTGGATATTGTCAGGTCAGCACCGTCTGACGACGTGATCTTCCTTCCCGACCTGAACCTCGCCGCCTATGTCCAGCGGTACACCACGAAACGGATCATTCCCGGCCGGGGGAACTGCTATGTCCATGATGCCATCACGCCGGCAAAGATAGATGCTCTCCGTTCATTCCATCCCGGATCTTCTGTCATTGCCCATCCCGAATGCCGGCCGGAGGTGCTTGATCGGGCTGATGCCATCTGTTCAACCGGAGGGATGATTGCCTACTGTAAGGACAGTTCTGCCGGATCTTTTATCATCGGAACAGAGGTAGGTATGATCGAACGATTGAAGCGGGAGATCCCAGAAAAAAAATTTTTCCCGGCTGCAGGAACCTGTGGACCGATGAAAGAGATCACCCTTGGAAAAATCCTTGCCTCCCTCCGGGACGGGACCGGAGAAGTGACGATCTCCCCGGATCTTGCAGCAAAAGCCCTCGTCCCGCTTGAGAGGATGCTGGAACGCAGTCGGAACCGTCGGTATGTTCCCTGCCGGAGCCTGAAGAAGACCGGTCTCGGATTCTTCTCGTAAGGAGAGATCAATTCTCCCTGACGCCCGGTCCATCCGGCACAGGGGATGAGCGGGGATCCAGATCAGATCGCCGATCTGAAATCCTGTATATTTGGCCTTATTTTGAAAGATTGCGGGGATAATCTATTTCTGCAAATACTGCCTATTCCCAACTACTTTTATGGATAGTTGTCAATTCTTATGAGTAACGTCACAATTGTGAAAACCAAATCATTCTGATACGGAGGTGAAATAACACGATGGAAAAGAGAACTGATGATGTGTTCGCTGCCCTCTTCAAACTTGAGGAGATCAGGCAGGTTTTTCGGGACGCCCTCCCGACCGGTCTGTCTCCGGCTGAAGAGGAGACGTTTCATGCACAGGTAGTTGATCTCAAAGAGATCATTGCACATCTCGAGTATGGAGACAAAAAAAGCCAGCCGGGCCGAATTGCCGGTACCATAGAGGTCAGGGATCGCGAAGAAGAGGCGATCAACATCCAGCCGATCCAGGCAGCCGGCCGGCTGACCCGTGAGGCACGAAAGGCTCTTATCGCCTATGGAGACGGGTATTCGACCTGTGATGCCTGCCGAAAGCCGTTCCGGCTTGACAAGATCTCAAAGCCTCCCATCGCTGACTTTCACACCGAGCTTGCTGTCTTTGTCGGGATGGACCAGGCACGGGTTGTTCCAGGTGCACGCCGGGGCTTTCAGGCAGTGGCGAGGACGTTTGTTGAAAAAGGCGATCCGGTCATTGTCTCTGCATATGCTCACTATACTGAGTTCCTGGCGGTCGAGGGGTCCGGTGGCATAGTCAGGGAGGTTCCGCTGAACAAGGAGAATGTCATCACGGCTGATGCAACCGCCCAGAAGATCGAGGATGTCATCAGGGAGACCGGGAAGACACCGGCTCTCGTGATGATCGATCACTTCGACTACCAGCTGGCAAACGAGCACGATGTCAGGGGAATTGCAAAAGTTTCCCACCAGTATGACATTCCCTTCCTGTACAACGGGGCGTACACCGTCGGGGTCATGCCGGTGAACGGGAAGGAGATCGGGGCCGATTTCGTGGTCGGCTCCGGGCACAAGAGCATGGCATCCCCGGCCCCGTCCGGGATGCTGGCAACGACCGACGAGTATGCCGGTGAGGTCTTCCGTACCACCCAGATGATTGGGGATATCACAAATCGAAAATTCGGGATCAAGGAGGTCGAGATGCTCGGATGCACCCTCATGGGCTCAAACCTCATCGCCATGATGGCCTCCTTCCCGGAGGTAAAAGAGAGAACACATAACTGGGACGAGGAAGTCAAAAAGTCAAATTACTTCCTCGACCGGCTCCTTTCTATCGAAGGAAGCCGGGTAGTATCGGAATTCCCACGTAAACATGCCCTGACCAAGGTGGACACCACTGGCAGCTTTGACGTCATTGCAGAGACACACAAGCGCCGTGGATTCTTCCTCTCCGACGAACTCTCCAAAAGAGGGATCGTTGGGGAGTTTGCCGGGGCGACCCGGACCTGGAAACTCTCCACCTATGGGCTCTCGTGGGAGAAGATCAAGTACCTCTCGGATGCATTCGTCGAGATCGCCGGGAAGTATGAGTTACCTGTCAGGAAATAACTAACCAACAATTCGTGAATACCATGGCTGAAAAGAAATTCAACCTTGCTACTACCGGCCTTCATGCCGGTCAGGTCCCGGATCCAACCACCGGATCCCGGGCAGTACCGATCTACCAGACCACCAGTTATGTCTTCCGGGATGCTGACCATGCAGCAGCCCTTTTCGGCCTCTCTGAGCTTGGGAACATCTACACCCGGCTCATGAACCCGACCACCGATGTGCTTGAGAAGCGTATCGCTGCCATTGAAGGCGGAACAGCGGGACTTGCCGTTGCATCCGGACAGGCTGCCATCTCATATGCACTCCTTGCCATCACCCGCGTCGGGGACGAGATCGTCGCCGGTGACAATCTCTACGGCGGTACCTACACCCTGCTCAAGTATACCTTTGCCAAGCTCGGACGAAAGGTTGTCTTTGTCGATTCCCAGAACCCGGAGGCATTCCGGGATGCGATCACCGAGAAGACGCGGGCAGTATATGCCGAGTCCCTGGGTAACCCCAAGCTCGATGTTCCTGACTTTGAGAAGATAGCAAAATATGCCCATGCAGCCGGTATCCCGGTCGTGGTCGACAACACTTCTGCCGTCGGCCTGGTCAGACCGATCGATCACGGTGTCGACGTCGTTGTCCACTCGGCAACCAAGTTTATCGGTGGGCATGGCAACTCCATCGGCGGCCTGATCGTCGACTCCGGCAAGTTCAACTGGGGTAACGGCAAGTTCCCCGAATTCACTGAGCCGGAACCGTCCTACCACGGGCTTGTCTTCTGGGATGTCTTCAAGGATTTCGCCGGCATGGGCAACGTCGCCCTCGCTTTCAAACTCCGGCTCCAACTCCTCCGGGATGTCGGTGCAGCCCTCTCCCCGTTCAATGCGTTCCTGCTTTTACAGGGACTTGAGACCCTGGATCTTCGGATTCGCAAGCATTCCGAGAACGCCCTTGAGGTTGCCAGGTTCCTCAAGAACCACCCGAAGGTCGCCTGGGTGAATTACCCCGGTCTCTCCGAACACCCCTCCCATGCCACCGCATCAAAGTATCTCACCCGCGGATACGGAGGACTTCTCGGGTTCGGTGTCAAGGGAGGAGTCGAGGAAGGGAAGAAGTTCATCAACAGCCTCAAGCTCTTCTCCCATGTCGCCAACATCGGCGATTCAAAGAGCCTGGTCATCCACCCGGCGTCCACGACCCACCAGCAGCTCTCTCCGGAGGAACAGCTCGCATCCGGTGTCAGCCCTGAATACATCCGGACTTCCATCGGTATCGAAGATATTGAAGACATTATCGGAGACTTAAAACAGGCGCTTGACGCAGTATGAAAGGAATGATCCGGGGATCGGTAGGAACCGTCACGACTGAGGAGGTGACCTTTGAGGGAACCCATACCCTTGAGAGTGGAGCGGTTCTCCCTTCGGTCACCGTCGCGTATGAGACCTATGGTGTTCTAAATAATGACCGGTCAAATGTCATCCTGATATGTCATGCCCTGACCGGCGATGCCCATGCTGCCGGGTACCATGACGGTGATGAAAAACCCGGCTGGTGGGAGATGGTGATCGGGCCGGGGAAGGCTCTCGATACCAACCGCTTTTTTATTATCTGCTCGAATGTGCTCGGAGGATGTAAGGGAACAACCGGCCCTTCATCATGTAATCCTTCGACCGGGAAACCCTGGGGTGCTACCTTTCCCGTGGTGACGATCCAGGACATGGTCCATGTACAGAAGAAACTTATCGACTTCCTCGGGATTACATCGCTTTACGCGGTGATAGGCGGTTCGATGGGCGGTATGCAGGTGCTGACCTGGGCAGTCGGATATCCCGATCTCGTGCACCGGGCGGTCGTGATCGCAAGTACCGCATACTCGACCCCGCAGCAGATCGCCTTCAACGAGGTTGGCAGATCGGCCATCCGATCAGATCCGGCCTGGAAGAACGGTGCATATTACCCGGAGGAAGGACCCGCATCCGGGCTAGCCCTGGCACGGATGATCGGCCATATCACCTACCTCTCCGACGAGTCGATGCATCAGAAGTTTGGGCGGGATCTCAAGGGAAAAGACCGGTATGGGTATGACTTCTCAACCGACTTCCAGGTGGAGAGTTATCTGCATCATCAGGGAGACCGGTTTGTCGAACGGTTTGATGCCAACTCGTATCTCTATATCACGAAGGCGGTTGACTACTTCGACCTGACTGAGAACGGATCCCTTGGCGAAGCATTCGAAAAGGTCAAGGCAAAGTTCCTCGTCATCGGGGTAAGTTCAGACTGGCTGTACCCCTCCTATCTTTCCCGGGAGATCGTCTCGTCGCTTGCCCAGCTTGACAAAGATGTCGATTACTGCGAGATTCGATCCAATTACGGGCATGATGCCTTCCTGCTCGAAGGTGGACAGATGAACTACCTCCTCGGGAGGTTCCTCTCCCACCTGACGGTAGCCGACCTGATGTCGCGAAATGCCCCGACAGTCCGGGAGATGGTGACGATTAAAGGGGCAGCCGCCCTCATGATCGCCGAGGCGGTGAACCATCTTCCGGTTGTCTCGGCAGACGGGGTCCTGATCGGAATAGTCACCTCGTGGGACATCTCTAAGTCAGTCGCCCATGACGTCAGGACGCTTGAAGAGATCATGACGAGAACTGTCCTGACCGCAGGACCTCACGAACATATCAGCCAGGCTGTAAAGCGAATGCAGGAGAATCATATCTCCGCCCTTCCGGTGGTAAACGAGGAACACCAGGTGATCGGGATCATCACGGCAGAGCGTCTCTCCCGGCTCGTTGGCAGATGCCGGTGATTTTGTCCGGGAACTTCTGGTAAAGAGCCGGCGTATTATTCTCAGTCATCTTCACCGGCTTGAAGATCCTTCCAGTGCTCCGGGCATTGAGCGACTTGCAGAAGATGTGTACCGGATGCATGTCGGACGGACATACACGATACTCTTTGCTATTCTGCCTGAACAAAATGTTGTCAGAGTAACTGACATCTTTCCCATTGGAATCGCTCATAAACGATACAACCGATATACGTGAGCCGTGATGGACACTATCTCTTAATCTGAAACATCCTGGATTGACGCCTTCGACTCTCTGAAAGGCCTATTACGCCTGCTGGAAGAGACCGATGCGGTTCGGATCGGTTATCGCCTCCTTCCCGGCTCCGGCTATGCCCCGGCCGTATAGTTCAAGGAAGGAGTACTGCCTGTATTATACAGATGGATCTGTCAAGGCTGGTACAAGGAGGCTGTCCAGTGAAGAGAATTTAAGGCGAAATAATACTCTAATTAGACGAAAAGGGGCATAGATATATATAAGAAATCCTTCACTGGACAGCCTCACAACAATCAGTGCATCCGTCAATGACCGCGATCTTCTCAGCATGAAATAGAGCATCATGAAATCGGTCCGGATCGACCCGGCAGGAGATACAATGCTCAATCATCCCGGGGTATCGTTGCATCAGATGCTCTCCGGTCTTCGCGGTAAGTTTCCCAGTATTCGATATCACGGAGCAGGTGATCAAGGTGATACCGTCATCGTCATGCATAAAATATGGTGATTAGCAGCATTTTCCGCCGCAACCACAGCCACCTGATCCATCGGATTTCTTCCCTCCGGTACCAGACTCCTGGATCTTCCCTTCCCCTTTCCAGGCAGCAGATGCAATAGATTCAACTTCGTCCGGGGTAAATGAACGATCCCCGCTCTTCTTCTCAACACCTAGATCGGTGATTACCAGGTGCTGGTGAACTGGGACTCCTGCCGACTCTGCTATCTTCTTTGCACAATCCATTCCGCACCCGTCGATGGCGACCACTTCATCAACCTCGTTGGCACGTTTTGCAAGTGCTTCAGACGATGCAAGGAGGGCGGTGCATGCATATCCCCCGTATCCTTCCTCATTGAGCTGGATTGCGGCTGCATTTGTGATCTGACCGGTATTTGCCTGCCCGCAGCAGGGGAAGATAATCCGTGATTTTTCTCCACGGGCACAGGAGCACGGGGTTTGCTCTGCCATTATGCACTCTCCTTGATAATTTCCATAATCTCGTTGACGGTTGGAACCCGGCCGGCTATTACTTCTTCGCCGTCCAGGAACAGAGACGGAGTCATCATCACACCTCTGCTCACAATCTCCTCTAGCGCTTCAACTTTTACCACTTCTGCCTGAATGCCGGATTTTTTTACTGCATCGGTCACATTATCATACATACGCTTGCATTTCGTACATCCGGTTCCCAATATTTCGAGTTTCATATTTCACCTTAATTTGAATTATCTATGCATTTCTTGATCTGAATTCATGTTTTACTTTTGTAATACTCTGCTAGAATCGCTGTTGCGTACATCTCCTCAGCACCCTTAGAGATGTAATTATACACCTTCACTTTCTTCAAAATGATCTCTTTAATCTGCTGTTCGGATGAGAGATTCATCTCTTTTACCTCAGTGATAATCTCATCAAGCATGGTGATCCCAGTCGGGATCCCGTTCACTGGAATTATCCGGATCCGACGCAATGCATCAGCTTGGCAACAGGGAACATCCTTATTCATGATCACCCCGCCAGGTTTCCAAAGACAAATCCTGCCAGTGTTGAGAAGATAACTACCAGAACTGTGTACACCCCGGTCTTCTTCGCTCCCATCACTCTTGTCAGAACAAGCAGACTGGGCAGGCTCACACTCGGTCCGGTCAGGAGCAAGGCAAGAGCCGGTCCTTTTGCCATGTTCCCGGAGAGATACCCAAGAGTAGTCCCGATAACCGGTACTTCAAGCAGGGTTGGCATGTAGAGAATTGTCCCAATAACCGCAGCGGTAAAGTTAGCCAGGAGAGAATTGTCACCTAAATATGGTTTAAAGGTCTCAGGCGGGATAAAGTAGGAGAGCACTCCAAGAGCGAAAGTTCCAATCACCAGGATAGGGAAGATCTTCTTGGTCAGATCCCAGATCTCGTATCCCCATTCGGTCACCTCATCCCTGCTGAAATAATACATAAGCAGGAATGCAACGGCCATGGAGAGGAAGTACACAATCAGGAGTCTGATAAAGATGTCAAGTTGTGAGGTTGCAATGAGCAGGATTGCAATCAGGAAGATGAAGAATGCCGGCACAACCCACTGTGGCCGTTCCTCGCCTGCGGAAGAAATCCGAGGATTCTTTTTGGCATTCGCCCGGACCTCATCATCATGCTCTTTAAAGATCAATGCCATGATAAGACCGATGGCGATTGACAGAAAGATAGCAGAGACCGCACGGGCTATCCCGATATCAAGGCCGAGCACTTTTGCAGAATAGACAATTGCGAGTATGTTAATCGCCGGACCAGCATAGAGGAAGGTAATGGCCGGACCAATGCCACTTCCCTTTTTGAGAATTCCGGCAAACATTGGTAAAATTGTACAACTGCAGACTGCGAGAACGGTTCCGGACACAGAAGCGATTCCATAACTTACCGACTTCTTTGCATCGGGACTAAAATATTTTAAAATGGCTTCTTTCTTAACAAAAGCCGCAATTGCACCGGCGATAAAAAAAGCCGGAATGAGGCAGGTAACGACGTGTTCGGAGAGGTATGCGAGAAGTGTCGTCCACCCTACTGAGAGGGCCCCGGTTAGAATATCAATCATTTATTAACACAACTCTTTCATTTTTGTCACATCTGCAGGGTTTTCTATTACACGCTGACACCATCTGCAATGGCAATATGCAGGCATTTCATCTTCACCAAAAAGTGGTCCGGGAATTTTCTATCATTTCAACAATTATTGAATTGATTTAAAACTATTTAAGAATGATTATTTCAAGATTTTTTATATGAATTATGTGAAGGGTTTCATGGAAATCTGAAATCTGTCTTCGGGATTATTCCCCATTGCAGACAAAGAAGAGAGTATGTTTGAAGATATGGTTATCTCGTTTCCGTTGTTTGGAATTGTCGTCATGGTACTGTTCATGGTCATCATGATGTGCGGGTGTTTCCTGATTATGCGGGTATTCAGGCGGAGAATGGGTTACATAAACGGATGCTGCAGATGCATGGAAATGGTCTGTAACAGGATAGAGGAGCTTGAATCATGATCGCAGTACCTGACCAGCCCAGGGAAACGGCTGCAAAATCAGGCCCCATCATTCTCGCAACGTGTTCAGGGGTCTGTAACGTCGGACAGCTGACCACTCAGGCGGCGATCCAATTGATCCGGCGGGCTCCGGGATCGTTCAGATGGATGAAGGTGGAGAAGGGAAAGCGGGTACCGGCGGTATCACCGGAGGATACCGTCTGGGCAATTGTCGGCTGTGAGGACCGGTGTGCCTGCAAAGAACTGGAGAAATCCAAAATCTTCTATGAAAAAACCGTGATTGCAACTGATCTTGGAATCGTCAGGGACATCAAAGCCCAAGTCCGGTTCGATGAGATAGACCGGTTTGCTGAAAAGATACGATCCTAATCGGCGAGATAATCTCTTATTTAGAATATCGAATATCCACTTTCCACGAGAGAGAAATAGTCAGAAATCTCATGAATACACTCAACGTCGTGAACAATATGGATTCATTTGCCTCAGGGTTTGCACGGGTTGATACCACCAGTGACGCCCATTCATTTGTACAATATCTTGATCTGGTACACTCACTCCCCTTTTTCCAGGAGTGTAAATCACTCAGTTACGAACGGCTTGCCCTTTCACCAGGAGATTCCGTTCTTGAGATCGGGTGTGGGAATGGGGTTGATACCAAAAACCTTGCAGGAATAACCGGACCATCAGGAACGGTCGTGGGAATTGACATCAGTGCTACCATGCTGAATGCTGCCCGGACTAATGCCGAAGCATCATCCGTCTCCCCCGAATTTCTCCTCTGTGACGGGCATCATCTTGCGTTCCCGGACGAGACCTTCCACGCAGTGCGGTCTGACCGGGTGATCCAGCATACCCGGAATCCGTCTGCAGTGATTGCCGAGATCGCCCGGGTTACCAGGTCAGGAGGGACGGTGGTTATCTTTGAACCTGACTGGGGTACCTTCTCTCTCTGGCCGGCTGAACGCGGGATGAGCAGAACCGTTCTTGATTTCTGGTGTGATAGTATCCCGTCCGGATGGGTAGGACGAACAATATTTACGGCGTGCACAGAGGCCGGGCTGGATGATATCAGCATTGAACCGAAGACCCTGATCATTACCGATCTAACGATTGCCAGAAAACTGTTCGATCTTGATACCACGTTCTCCCATGTGGTTCAGAGAGGGATTGTCCCACAAAAAGCCGTAACACAATGGGAGGAAGATCTGATTCAGGCTGATCGGAGGAAGCAGATGTTCAGTTCGCTGACCTTTTTCCTGGTAACCGGAAAAAAACCCTGATATATTTCCAATATTTTAGATATTGTTGAGAGCCAGGATCGACACAGATTTCAACATCAGATATAAGATTATACCGTATTCCAAGATATTCTAAAATATTTCGAAACCACGAGGATTGAATAGAAATGGGATTACCTGAACCAATAGAAGAGAATCTTTGTGAGATTGGCGGAGTAGACGGTCTCAGACAATATCTCCCCCCTGATGAAGAACTGCTCAGGAAGAAGCAGGTGTTTACTGCACTCGCAGATACCACCCGGCTCCAGATCCTCTATCTCCTGAATGTTCAGCCGCTCTGTGTCTGTGTGATCAAGGAAGTTATCGATATCGCAGACTCGAAACTTTCGTATCATCTCAAAACGCTTACCACTGCCGGTCTGATCGAAAAAGAACCGGAGGGTATCTTTCTCATCTATTCGATTACCCAGATGGGAAAGCGGTGTATCCAGATCTGGGTTTGATCTTTTTTAGAAAAAGGACTGTTATCTCCATCGATCCGGGTAATGGATTCAAAATTTTTTGGAGTGTCCAACATCTATTTATTAGTTCAAAATAAATTGAATGGGAGGGACCACCAGGTATGGGAGCGTTGAATATCACACCAATCCTGAAATCTTCGTTTCCCAGTACCCGGAAATCAGATCCCGAATATTCATTCTTCTTTCAGGTGTATCCATGATTCAATCAGTACTACGTGTATTATCACTCCGGTCTGTTGTAATTGCCTTGATGTTCTGTCTCATCGGTGGTGCAGTCATCTCCGGCACGGTTGCTGCTGAAACGAACACGACCTCATCAGGAGTCACTCAGGTTGAGGTGTATCATTTTCATCCGAACCAGGGATGCAAGACCTGTACCACAATCGGGGATTATGCAGAAGAACTCGTGAATACATCCTATCCTACCGAACTTGAAAACAGGAAGATGGTCTTTGACCACATTAATTTCCAGGATCCAAAAAATGCTGACCTTGTCAAGAAATTTGAGGTGACTGGCTCCTCTTTGATGATTGGAGTGACCGATGCCTCGGGGTTCCATAAGGAAGAAGATATCAAGGTCTGGTATAAAGTGGGAAACAAAGATGATTTCATGACCTATCTCAAAGACCTGCTTGACAAACGGCTTGCCGGGAACCTGGAATAATCTATAAAAATCGCTCCCTTTCGTCTGATTTTTTGAATGACAGATCTTATGAGTTTTATGGAGGCGATGGGATCGAGTGATATCCCCCTTGTCGCCGCCTTCTTTATCGGGCTGATGATGGCGATCAGCCCCTGCCCGATGGCAACCAACGTCACCGCGATCGCATATGTGTCCCGGAAGATCGGGGATAGCCGATACACCATCCTCGTCGGATTATTGTATAGTCTGGGCCGGATGTTTGTGTATGTTGCCATCGCTGCCCTCATCGTGCTCTGTGGTCTGAATGTACAGTCTATCGCCCTATTCCTGCAGGAATACGGGGATCTCCTTCTCGGTCCGATTCTCCTGATCTGTGGTATCCTTATGCTGGAGATCATCCCGCTATCCCTTGGGTTTGAGCATGCAGGGCTGCAGGAACTAAAAGAGCGGATGAGTCAGAAGTTATCAGACCAGGGACTAATTGGCAGTTTTTTTCTCGGAATCCTCTTTGCCCTGAGTTTCTGCCCGTTCAGTGCAGTCCTCTTCTTCGGGATGCTCGTGCCTCTCGCTCTGAGTACCCAGGATCCGATTGGAGTTCCTTTGGCATTTGGGTTTGCGACCGGGCTGCCCGTGATTCTCTTCTCGGTGCTGCTGGTCACCGGGGTGAAACGGTGCAGTTCCTTCCTGGGAAAAGTTCAGGCAGCTGAGGTCTGGTTCAGGAGAATCGTCGCGGTTGTGTTTATCCTGATTGGGCTGTACTTCATCATACGACCCTTCACCGGGTAATGTAGATGTGCAAAAAAGAGAAATTGCACAATATCTAAACCGTTTCAGAAAAAACTGATTGCTCTTTTTTTTGATATCGATGCAAATATTGAATCTATACATACGTATTTGTAGATCGTATCTTACAATATTTTTGTATAAATTAGCGTGGAAACTAAAATAGAGGGTATAATGAGTGGGAATGAAGTTCAGGTAACGATGGCACAGGTGGATGCGTTATGTTTTAAGGCTACTACCGGATCAGGTGTCGATTTTTTTGTTGAAGCATCACCAGGGCTTGGAGGAAGTGGGACAAATCCGAGTCCACTAGCACATTTCCTCGCAGCATTGGGTGGATGTACATCTATCAAAACCAAACTCGGACTTAAAAAAAGAGGAGAACCTTGTGAGTCTCTCTCTGTTGATATCAAAGCAAAACAAAAGGAAGAACCACCACAGATCTTTGAGAGCATACACCTTTCATTCACTCTAAAAGGGAACCTAGACGACCATAAGGTGTCTGAAACAATATCTGATGTGATAACTTTGAGTTGTCCGGTAGCGGTTATGATTGGTAAGGCCGTACCAATTACATGGGAATACCGGATTGTTAAAGATTAAAAATTAAGATAGAAAACCCTGTTCCTGATTTTCTTTTTAATGTCACTATTTTCCGAATTGATCGTCAATCCAGGCACAGAGAATATCCCTTACTTGTCTGAACGTCTTCATCTGCTCATCCTCGGGTCCGGTGGCCGTGGATGGATCAGGAAAACTGACATGGATAGTCTCTTTTGCTCCAGGAAACATAGGACAGACAGCATTGGCACTATCACAGACCGTGACTACTTGATCGATCTCTTGATTAAAAAATTCTTTCAGTTCCTTTGAACGGTGGTGACAAATATCTATTCCAATCTCCTTCATGGCCTTGATTGCGAGGGGATGGACCCGGGTCACTTCGGTCCCGGCACTCAGGCCTTGATATCGATAGTTGTATTTTGCGTTGAGATACCCTTCTGCCATCTGGGATCGGGCTGAATTATGGGTACAGATAAAGAGAATCTTCAGTTTCATCTTTATCCCTTATTTTGCCCGGTATTTTTTCTTCCACAGCTGATGAAGAAAGGTGATAATTGTTTTATCGGTATCTTCCTTGAGCCGATAGATCTTGTGATTCGAGCGATAGTAAGTATCGATGATATCGGCATCCTTGAGAATCTTCAGGTGGTTTGAGATTTGTGTTGGGGATTCTGTGAATATCCAATTAAACTCACAGACACACTGGTCCCGGTTACAGAGCATGAGAAGGATCTTAAGCCGAAGAGGATGGCTGACTGCTTTTAGAATCCGCTCCATCTCGTCTACATACGGATCTTCAAGTGCATTTTTCACCTGGTTGAGTTCATCTTCCCAGTCTTCCCGCAGGGCACAATCAGCGGGACAACACTTCCCGGTTACCATACCTGGACCTCCCAAAGCGGTGGCATAAGATACCTGCCAGAAGCCATAGATAATCGTATTCCTTCATTTCATAAAAAACTGAATTGTAGATCATCCCTTTTCCCATTCTTTCGTTGATGTCATACTGGTGAATCAGATGGAGTATGAAACCATTCAGATCAGTAAGATAGAAGGGGCCTGTGGCCTGTGTGAAGAATATTCAGAAAAGAACAGCACCACTCCCCCGAAGATTGCAATCCTCTCCTGCGAAGGGGCGTGTGCACGGGGAGAAGTCTCGCGAAGGGCGGCAAATCTTATTGCTCACACGTTAGTAAAAGATAAAACGGTCCGGATCTGTCTTGGCGGGGCGTTTACGAAGAACACTGGCCAACGGAGCCTGGTCAGGAGATCTGAAAAGAGTCTTGCTATTGAGGGCTGTTTTGTCTCCTGTGCTACCCGGATGATGCAGGGTGTGCTGCCGGACTGGAAACCGGAGATTATCCTTGCCGATACCCTGTATAATGAGTCTCTTCCGTTCGGGATAGATGAGGTGTCAGATGAGAAGTTCGATGCCTATGCCAGGCAGGTAGCTGAAAAAGTGATTGCAAAGTACATCCGGAATTAATTATTTTATTAACAAGAGGAACACGTTCCTCCTGAATTTTCTCCATACCACTTTTTCTTCAGCCAGAAAGCGACATTCACCAGGCTTATCAGGACCGGCACTTCTACCAGTGGTCCGATGACCGTTGCGAATGCGACCGGAGATGCAATTCCGAATACGGCGATTGCAACCGCGATAGCGAGTTCGAAGTTGTTCGATGCTGCTGTAAAGGAGAGGGTTGCCGATTTCTGGTAATCTACTCCTGCCTTCCAGCTCATCCAGAATGTTGCAAAGAACATGATCAGGAAGTAACAGACCAGAGGAATGGCGACCCGAATTACATCAAATGGTACTTCGATGATGTACTCGCCTTTCAGGGAAAACATGACGATGATCGTAAAGAGCAGGGCGATGAGTGTTATCGGGGATATCCGGGGGATATAGGTCGTCTCATACCAGGTCTTTCCTTTCGCTTTGATGAGGATGATTCTGCTTAACAGGCCGGCAAGGAACGGGATCCCCAGGTAGATAAAGACACTGACCGCGATTTCTGCTATCGTTACGGTGACCGCTGTTCCTCTGATACCAAAGAACCGGGGGAGCATAGTGATGAATATCCAGGCATACAGGGAGAAGAAAAGAACCTGGAAAATGGAGTTGAGTCCTACGATAGCGGCACAATACTCCCCGTCTCCTCCGGCCAGATCATTCCAGACGATAACCATGGCGATACACCGGGCAAGGCCGACCAGGATAAGCCCGTACATGAGGAGTGGCTGGTCCTGGAGGAATATGATTGCAAGGATGAACATGAGCACCGGCCCGATGATCCAGTTCTGGACAAGCGAGACGCCGAGGACTTTCTTATCCCTGAATACCCGGGAGAGTTCTTCGTACCTGACTTTGGCAAGGGGGGGATACATCATGAGAATCAGGCCGATCGCAATCGGAATGGAGGTTGTCCCGACGGAGAGACCGGTGATGAACGCTGGGGCAGAGGGAGCGAAATACCCGATCGCGATGCCGATGATCATAGCGAGAAATATCCAGAGGGTCAGATATGTATCAAGAAATGAGAGTTTTTTCATCATGGTCATGACAATCTCCTGAAATCATCATGGAGTATGACCTCAATATTTATTGAAATTGAGTATATACGTAACTCACGAACAACAGATGAAGATCGGGATCGTGAGCGACGGGCAATATGGCGAGCGTGCATTTGAACAGATCCGGAAACGGTTCCCAACTGAGTGGATTCTTCTCCCGTTTCCCTCTTCTCCGGTCGTAGACGATATCGATCTCACCATTCCCTCCTGTGATCTTTACCTATCTTATCTCCGGCATCCTGATATCGCGATGGAACTAGTAAAAACCGGTGTCCCGGTTCTTCTCGGGGTGAATCTCGGGCCGGGATTTCTTGCCCAGGCTCGTGAGTACAACCCAGCGGTGATAGGTCCGGAGACGATGTGTTCCCTCCTCCCGAATACCCCTTTCTGGCAGATCAACGAGTATGCAAAAGTTTTCGGCAGGCCGGTTTTCTATGTGATTCTGGACGGAGACCGGGTGGTCTGGTGTCACCCACTCCGTGGGTCTCCGTGCGGTTCAACAAAAGCAGCAGCCCGTGAGCTGAATGGGCAGAATTTCAACCAGGAAGCAATGAATCGGTTTGCTCTCTCAATCTGTCACAATTGCCGGGCTCCCCGGTTCGGAAGAACCTGTGATAAGGAGAAGGCCGGAATCATCCACCTGGAAGAACTACTTGTTGCAATGAAGAGGATTAATCCGGATCTGTGGGAGAGGAGAAGCAGTGATATCGAGCGTATCCGATGTTCGGTTGCATCAGAGCGTGATGAGGAAAAATAGAAGAATGGCAGATTCAGTTCTCTATCCGGTGTTCCCAGGTGATATCTGCAACTTTCATGAATGATCCTGAGATTGGACAGAGGATTGTTACTGACTTTTCGATTGCAGCTGCGAGCATTGTATCTTCAATCGTTCCTTTTATTGAGAATATCAGGTGAATCTGTTCAAATAAACTTGGAGGTGTGAGCGACCGGGTTGCATCCACGGATACTGAAAGTGATTCAGGCTCGATTCCCTGTTTTGAGAGTAATGAAACGAGATTCATACTAATGCACCCTCCTAAGGAAGAGAGAAAGATCTCAATTGGGTTGAGAGTTGTCTGGGAGCAACAGGAGCTGCATCCGGGCTGTTGATTATTTCCGCCCATGGGGATCTTCCATCCGGCATTATTTTCGGCAACGAAGGTATTACCATCATAGGTAATGTTCATGTTATTGGTAGGTTTTTGCATTTTCTCGCTCCTTACATCGGAGAGTCATTATGAGACCAGGTCCAGAAATCGTGATAGACTCTTCCTGGAGTACTTCTCTGATCAAAGTTTACGCAGATTATCATATGAAGGGGGGATGTCCATTTCAGAAAAAACTGAAATTTAATTTTTCGGATTATGAAGATGGAAGCCATGAGTAGCCATTTCCCTATTCACACGGAATTACGTTGCAGAGGAGCTGATTATCGCGAGGAACAGAAAACGGGGGGAATGAGGAGGAGGCTACGCGACGAACAGGATCACCGGTCATCGTGAATGCTCACCTGCCCGTGATTTACATTGAGACGGATTCGGCTGCTCTGATTCTGAGCGGCCGACCCCGGAAAGACTGAACTGATAAGGAACACGTACCGTCGAATACGAATAATTTCAGGAAAATAAGAGTACCCCAGCCCGGAATCGAACCAGGATTCGCTGATCTGCAGTCAGCCACATAGCCTCTCGGCCACGCTGATCGAGCCAGGCATCCGCATATCATCCAGATATATGTAGAATCTGAGATGGTGGGGAGGTTATGGGGGATCCGGTTCTCACCCAAAAGTCATCTCCGCTTGATCTGTTTAAATCCGTGTAAAGGTGCCGAACTCATCGGATGTAAAACCATTTACAGAACCCAAAGGAGTCGCAGTAAAGGTAAGATATCCGACGAGATCATCCGGATTCGGGAAAGAGAGATACCAGGTATTATTCGTCCAATGCGTCAGATTCCCTTCGTAGCCATTCGGACCAAGTCTGATGATCATATTTTCTGCATCCAATCCATCTTCTATCTCCATGCTGCCATACAGATCGCTCTTGAATGATCCTGCAATGGCAGATGGTTTGATTGTCGCAGGTTCAGGATTTTCAGGGCGGTCAGGATTTTTAATAAGGGAATTCCATCCTGCTTGTGATGCTATTTCCTGAGCCTGAAGATCCACTTCACTTTTCCCGATGTACCGTTCAAGAAACTCATCCCTGACAGCCTCCGGGAACGCAGTCAGCTGTTTGTTGGCAATGACCACAAGACCACTGTTCTTTCCAGGTATGAGGATAACAATCGAACGAACACCGTCTAGTGCTCCGTTCTTCTCAATGACACGTTCACCGAGGAAATAATACGAGTCGCAACCAAGGCCGACCGCCCCGTTTGGATCTTTCAGTGGTCCACTCGGTCCGGCGACAAAACTTGCTGCATGAATATCATTTACCGTTTTTTGTGTGAGGATCTGTGTACCATCTATTGTCCCCCCGTTCAACATCATTCGCAAAAATTGCGTCATATCCCTGCCGGTTGATACGATCTGACCAGCAGCGGGGAGTGAAGCCTCCTCTAACGGGATAATATGAACACTTCCGGAAGTCCCTCCATGGCCGGCGATATGGTTCTGGTCTAGATACAGTGTTTCAGGATTGGCTCCTGATCTGGTCATCCCAAGTGGTTTGATAATTCGTGCATCGGTTAGGTTTTCCCAGCTCTGGTTGTCGGCTTTTGCCGCTACTTCTCCTGCAATGAAATATCCCGCATTTGAATAGAGATACCGTTCCCGGAAACCTGCATCAGATTCAAGGTATCTCATGCGGTACAATATTTCCTCAGGGGAATACCCGATTCTTCCAAGTAACTCACCGTCACGTCTGAGGCCGGTCCGATGAGCAAGCATATCACGAAGATTCGAATGGTTACCGACGTATGAATCTTTCAATGTAAAACCTGGCAGATAGGTGGAAACCGGTGTGTCCCAGTTCAGTTTTCCTTCATCCACCAAAGTACCGATAGCAGCCCCGGTGAAATACTTGGTCACCGATGCGATCTGAAACCGGGTATCCGGATCAACTTTCTCAGGGTTCCCCAGTTCCCGAACACCGAACCCCTTCAGAAATACGACTGAATCGTTCTCTACGATACCTACTACAGCACCCGGGACCTCATAATCAACCATCTTCTGACTGAAAAAAGTATCAAATCCATCAAGTTTGTCAGCCTCCTGGTGGATATCTGCATACCCAAAACAGACAAAGATGGCAGATATAAAACAGATTGCAAAAAAAAGGCGTCGGAAAGTATTCTGCATGAAATGGAATTAGTGTACAGGTAAAAAAAAATTCTTATTTTATTTGGCACGTATGAAGGAAAAACCTGCAATCTGAAAGGAGTTTAGCCAGCATCTGAAGTCGAACCGGGCTTCGCTGATCTGCAGTCAGCCACACAGTTTCTCTGAAAAGCTGGCATGGCACTGTCTATGCTGAACCAGTTGTCACCTCCGGAGACGATAATAGAGAAGAATCCGGTACGATCTTCCTCATTCCATTCTGCGTTGATGTATTGGATCCGGCATTCATTGCCGGTATCCGGTCTCTGATGAACTCGGCTCTCCTATCTGCACGTATCACCCGGCAGGTCATCCGAATCTTTTGGGACCCTGCCGGAATCCAGATATGATACCATGACCGGAAATCTAACCGCAGAACGAAAAGCTGAGCTCATCAGCATCGGCACCGTAACCGTTGACAAGGATCTGAAACTCCCTGAGTATATCGCCCGCTCGACCGCCGGCCCCGGCGCCGGAGGACAGTCGGTCTTCTTCGCTGCAGACAACCGGAGGGTCAGGCTCTCTATCCGGGATGAAAGCCGTCTTCATATGAAGACGGACGGAGATCAGGTGATCCTTGAGAAGGACGGTATCGGGATTGCCAGGGGCGTTATCGAATCGGCACCGGCCCATTGTCCCCGGCAGGCATACATCACCGTTTCAGAGCGATGTTGTTTCCACTGTGCCTTCTGCCCGGTTCATAGCCTGCAGGGACCGGTGAAGAGCAAGCAGGAGATTACCGCTCTTATCGATCAGGTGCTGGTCACCGGGGATCTTCACGCGATCTCGCTCACGAGCGGGGTTGAGATCTCCCCCGAAGCAGAATGTGCTCGGATGGCCGGTCTTGTCAGGGAACTGCGCCCGGAGTACCGGGTTCCGGTCGGTGTCTCAGTCTATCCGACACCGGATAGTTCTGACGTGCTCCACGAGGCAGGAGCAGTCGAGGTCAAGTACAACCTGGAGACGACGGACCCTGAGATCTTTGCAAGGGTCTGTCCTGAACTGAACCAGGATGAGATCCGTGAGGCCCTCTCCGGGGCCGTGGATATCTTCGGGCCGGATCATGTCAGCTCCAACATCATCATCGGTCTTGGGGAGACGGACGGGAATGTCCTCTCCGGGGCAGAAGACCTGGCAGTTCTCGGAGTTATTCCGAACTTCCGTCCGGTGGTGCTCAGCCCCCGGGTCTCCCTTCCGGGAGCGGTCCGGCCTTCTGCAGAGAGACTGGTGACCCTTGGTCTCGCACTTAAGGATATCCTCTCTGATTACGGGCTTGATCCCCGCAATGCCCGGACAATGTGCCTGCCCTGCACCGGATGCGACATCGTTCCATTCCGGGATCTCTGATTCTGTTCCCGGAGAGGATCATATCCTCTTTTCCAGCGACGTATTCCGGGCCGGTTGCAAGGATAAAAAAAAGGAATTATGAAATCTGATCAAAGACACCGGTCGAGAGGTATCGCTCCCCGGTGTCAGGAAGGATGGCAATGATCAGCTTTCCGGCATTCTCCGGACGTGATGCAACCTGAAGAGCTGCAGCAACCGCTGCACCCGAAGAAATTCCCGCCAGGATTCCTTCCTCCCGGGCGAGCCTGCGGGCCATATCAAACGCCTCCTCATTTGTTATCCGGATCACTTCATCGAGCAGATCGGTCCGGAGGACATCAGGGATAAAACCCGGACTGATCCCCTGGATCTTATGAGGTCCCGGCTTTCCCCCCGAGATTACCGGAGAATCGGCCGCTTCGACAGCTATTGCCTTAAAAGATGGTCGTCTCTTCTTGAGAACCGTGGCGATCCCGGTGATCGTTCCTCCGGTACCGGCTCCGGCGACGACGATATCCGCGAGTCCGTCGGTATCATGCCATATCTCCTCGGCAGTGGTATGCATATGGATCTCAGGATTTGCCGGGTTCTTGAACTGTTGGGGAATCAGAAAAGTATCCGGATTTTCCCGGTGGATCTCCTCTGCCTTTCTTAGCGCTCCTGACATTCCTTCTGATGCAGGGGTGAGGATGAGCTCAGCACCAAGGGCTGAAAGGAGTTGCCTCCGTTCAATGCTGAATGACTCCGGCATGGTCAGAACCAGCCGGTACCCTTTTGCAGCGGAAACAAATGCAAGTGCAATTCCGGTGTTCCCGCTCGTGGGTTCGATGATGGTCGTTCCCTGCCTGATGAGTCCATCGCGTTCGGCAGCTTCTATCAGGGCAACTCCTATCCGGTCTTTTACACTCCCAAGGGGATTTCTCGACTCCTGTTTCACCACAATGGTCGGCGGAAAGGTCTGGGTCTGCAGCCCACTGGTAATCCTGTTCAGTCTGATAAGGGGAGTATTCCCGATCGTCTTGGTAATGTCATTGTAAATACGTGGCATATCTGTCAGCACCTTTTTTTCACAATTGTGATAGTGGTGATTATTGGATACCCTATCTAATAGGACTGCAGGTAGAGGCAATTATGGCAGGATATCCCGATCCAAAGAGAAATCTTGAGGCATCTATATCCTCATTCTCACTCATTATGTAGAGGAAGATCATACGTGTGTATCACTTCGGTATACCCTGGTCCTGAATGTCTGGAATTCTGCGAAAAATAGATCATATATCCAGACCGGCATTCATCCCTTATTGAGGGAATGAGTCTGCATGACGGGATATCCGGATTTTTATCCGATATGAATCGTGCCGGTGTGGCAGAGCGGCTAATGCGTTCGCCTGCAAAGCGAATTTCTGGGGGTTCAACTCCCTCCGCCGGCGTAACCCACGATAAGGAGTTTTTTTGGTGGAACTATACAGTACATTGTCACGGACGGTTCAGCCTGTGGTTACGGTATCCCCCGGTCGTATCTCAATGTTTGTCTGTGGTCCCACGGTGTATGACTACGCTCATCTTGGCCATGCACGGACGTATGTTGTCTTTGATGTTCTTGCCAAATTCCTCCGGTTCACCGGACTTGAGGTGTTCTACCTCCAGAACATTACCGACGTCGATGATAAGATCATCAACCGGGCAGAGGCTGACGGGGTATCCCAGCCGGTCCTGGCACGGACGTTTGAATTAGCGTACCTGGCAGATATGCAGTCTCTCGGGATTGATGCCGTGAGTTACTATGCACGGGCCACGACGCATATCCCTGAGATTGTCAACCAGATCGAGCGGCTCGTTGCCAAAAAATCTGCGTATGTCACGGAATCAGGGGTCTACTTTGATCTTGATACCTATCCCCGGAACGGGGAACTCTCCGGGCAGAAGCGTGATAAAAGAGTCAGCCGGGTGACTGATACGACCAAACATAATCCCCAGGATTTTGCCCTCTGGAAGTTCGGGGAGTTTGGTGAGTATACCTGGGACTCACCCTGGGGCCGGGGCCGTCCTGGCTGGCATATCGAAGATACCGCGATCACGGAGAAGTACTTCGGGCAGCAGTACGATCTCCACGGAGGCGGACTTGATCTCATCTTCCCTCATCATGAAGCCGAGATCGCCCAGATGGAATCGCTTGAAGGAAAGTACCCGATGGTGCGGTACTGGGTGCATACCGGATTCCTTACCATGGAAGGCGAGAAGATGTCAAAATCTCTCGGAAACTTTATTACCATCAGAAAGGCACTCTCCACCTGGAACAAAGATGTTCTCCGCTTTTTTATCCTTCTCTCCCATTACCGCTCTCCCCTGCAGGCTTCGGATGAGGGGATTGAACGTGCACGGCAGGCCCTTGAACATATCCGGGCCATTGCCACGAAAGACAACGGGGAGAACCCGGAGGGGAGGAGAGCATTCATCGAGGCCATGGAGGCTGACCTGAACACCCCGATGGCCCTGGCTGCCATTCAGAAGCTGGCATCCAGCGGGGATATCGAAGCACTCAGGATGTACGGCGAGATCCTCGGGATCACCTTCCTGCGTGAGGAATCGGTTCCGATCACGATCCTCCAGGATATCCGGGCAGAACTTCGTGCACGGCGAGCCTTCGATCTCGCTGATACCATCCGTGACCGGATGGTTTCTGCCGGAATCACCATCACGGATCCCCCATTAAAAAAATAACATCTGTTCATCATGCTCTTGTCTGTCTATACCGTTCCATTGAATGTGTACCATTCAGACAACACCGTGTTCTGGTTGATCTGATGATCTGACCAGAAAAAGACAACAGACATCTGTCTTGTTCTGACTGCATCGACGGGGATATCATCAGCCAGCGAAACTATCTCAAATCTCCGAAACAATTCTTACCCCCCGGGACAATATTCTGATTGGGAGATATCATTACTATTCAGGTTTTTCGGGAGAATACACTCCCATCCGGGACATTCAGGACATTCCACCGGAATATGGCCGGACTGCTGTATTATCTTCCGATTGTTATCCTGATCCTTCTTCTTATCAATCCGGTATCAGGAACAGGAGAACAACCAGCCCCGGAATATGCTGAAATTACAATATATCTCATTGATTTTAACAATTTGGATATTGTTACCGGAACTGTTGAGGTTGATTGTTACCTGGTACTCAAATCCAGTGAAAATATCTCCCTGAATAACCTGGAATTGATGAATGGTATGATTACTTCCTCCATCCAGTTTCAGGATTCACCAACTGAAAAAGAGTACCGGATCAAAGCCACTCTTGCGGTTGTACCAAATCTCATCCGGTATCCGTTTGATTCGCATATAATCCCGATTAAACTGGAACCGAAACTGAAGGATTCACGGGAGATGCTCATAGTAACAAATGAATCAGCGAACGGAATCGGCCCTGATGCAGATCTTCCCGGATGGGAGATAACGAGATCCTGGAGTGAAACTACTTCAATGACATATAGGCCCGGAGAAATCCCGTTTTCTCGGATCATCTTTAACTATGAAGTCAGGCGGGATACCACATCAACGATCCTGAAGTTTTTCCTGCCGGTGATCCTTATCGTCATCATCTCACTTTCATCGCTTTTCCTGAAATTTTCTTCCCGGCTGGCTTTGAATGCCTCCATGTTCCTGTCGGTAGTAATGATTCACTGGCGGATTGCCGGGACCATTCCGGTTGTTACATATGCAATGTTTCTCGACCTGTTCATGATCATCACATACGGAACGCTGGGGATGGTCTTGATCAGCGGGATATTCGCCCTCAATTCCATCGAGTCAGAGGATACAAAAAAGGCTGAGCTGATCCAAACCTGGTCATTGCGGCTGATCCCCACGGTATCAATCGCCCTGTATCTTGTGCTGATAGCGGCTTTTTTCCTCGAACGGTAGGGGAAAAATAGAACCGGATAGTATCGCAATACTATCCGGATAAAAAGTCAGCCCTGGATCTCCCCATCCCTGAGCCGAATAACCCGGTGAGCCCGTCCGGCGAGTTCGGTATTGTGGGTGACGATGATCATCGTATACCCGTTCGCGATAAGTTGTTCAAAGACCTCGTACACCTGTTCTGCGGTAGCCGAGTCGAGGTTTCCGGTCGGCTCATCGGCAAGGATGATCTTCGGATCATTGATCAGGGCCCGGCCGATGGCAACCCGCTGCATCTCGCCGCCGGAGAGTTCGTGCGGGAGATGATCGGCCCGGTGGGAGAGCCCGACCATCCCGAGGATCTCCTCGGCCCGGCCGGAACTGACGCTCTTTTTGCTGAATGTCAGGGGAAGGAGAATGTTCTCGCGTGCAGATAATGTCGGGATCAGGGAGAACTGCTGGAAGATGAATCCTATCGCCTCCCGTCTGATAACCACCCGCTCTGACTCGGCACGTCCGGTGACGTCTGTCCCATTGATGAGGAGCTTCCCGCCGGAGGCAGTGTCCAGGCAGCCGAGCAGGTTGAGGAGAGCAGTCTTTCCGGATCCGGACGGACCGACGATGGAGATATACTCTCCGGCCTGGACGGTGAGGCTGACTCCCCGGAGGGCATGTACCTCTTCGGCACCGCGGCTGTAGATCTTCGTAAGACCGGATGCTTCGATGACGTTCATGAAACCTCGCTCCGCATCGCTTCCATCGGAGACTGTCGTGCCGACCGGATGGCCGGGTAGATACTGCAGATCAGACCGAGCACGACTGAGAGCCCGATACACGAGAAGGCCATCATCGGATTGGCTGCAATAAGGCTTCCGGCCGGGGCATAGGGGACATTTGCCCTGATGAAGGCCTCGATGATCCCTGACCCGATGAGAGCAGCTATCACTCCGGCTATCCCGCCGGCGAGGGTGACGATAATCGTCTCGGTCACCACCATCCGGGCGATATCTCCTGAAGATGCCCCGATAGCCCGGAGCATCCCGAACTCACGGGTTCGCTCGTGGACGGACATCAGGAGGGTATTACTTATCCCGACCGCGGTGATGACGAGGGAAACCGCGATGAGGGAGAACAGGAGGGTCCGTGCTGAACCGACGATGTTCATGATCGTCCCGGTTATCTGGGACATCGTGACGACCTGGACATCAGGGATCTCCTCGATCGTATCTGCCAGTTCTCCCGATTTTTCAATGGAATCGGCCCGGATCATGATCGTCGTGATCTTCCCCTCCTTGCCGAAAATCCGCTGTGCCTCGCTGATCGAGGTAAAGTGGAACTCATCATCCTGTCCGCCGGTGGGATTCAGTATCCCGACGATCTCGAAAGGTTCCTTCTTCGCTCCGAAGGGAAGCATCTGGCCGACCTTGAGACCTTCCCGGTCGGCGATCGACCGGCCGACGACCATGACCTTCTGTTCGTCATCAGTGAAGAACCGTCCCTCGACCGACCACTGTGGCCTGAGTTCCTGCATCTTCGAGCTCTCGATCCCGTAGACGATATGCGGTGATCCGTTCACCATGAACTGGTGCAGGAGAACCGGAGAGGCTATAGCAACCCCCGGGATCTGCTGGATAGATGCAAGATCAGTCATATTCAGGTACTTCGGAAAGACCCCGCCATGCATGATGAGGCTCGCTGCCTCATACGGGCAGCCCTTGGGGACTGCGAGCATGTGAATGCCGAGACTATCAACTTCCCTGGTGAGTTCTGCTTCATACCCTGCCTGGAATGCAAGCAGGGAGAAGAGGACCGCTACGGCGATGGCTACTCCGGCCACGGTGAGGATGGTCCGGATCTTTCTCCGTTTCAGGTTCCTGACCGCGAGGGTTGGGATATTCATGGATAGACAGTATCCCCGATCACGACCTGACTGCCGACCAGGTAGGTGTCATCCTTCTTCTGAACTTTCCCCGTGACCGTTGCTTCTTTTCCCATGGCCGGCGGGATGGTGAAGTTGTTCGGCCGGATATTTACGTAGATCTCGCCGGTATCATCTCCAATGATAAACCAGCATCCTGACCCGCACTCCGAGGAGATTGTCCCGGTGAAGGTCACGTTCTGGCCGGCGTAGGTATCCGGCTGTTCAAGGATCTCTCCGATGGTCACGTGTAATGGTTCTGAATCGTTCGAAATTTCCTCAGCAATGCATACGACACTAAGCATGACCACAATAAGGAAGATAAAGAAATTACTGATTTTTTTCATGAAACCCTCCCGTTTGTCTGCCTGACGGGGAGATAGAGCTCCTGGTACCACGGGGCATAATCAGCTATCCGGAAGATATCCGGAAACAGATGTTGGTGCGTCCGCTTCAATACAGCATTGAACATTGAGAATACCAACATCAGGATAGCCCCGCGAATTCTTCTCATTAGGCTATTTTTTAGATATTGCCTGTAGGAACGTCGGGGTTCATACTATATTAACAATTGTGAAGATTGATATCCTTCAGGAACCTTATCTGATCAGTACGGGACTGAACAGGTACCGGCTGGAATCAGTTCTGTTACATTCTGCTCAACCAGGACAAAATATGTCAGAGCCAGGGAAAACAGCACTATTGGTACTTGGATGCCCTGAAGTGCCCATCCAGATGGCCCTTGCCCTTTTTGCCGGATACCATCTGAAAGCAAAGGGGTACCAGGTAATTTCTGCAGGGAATCCGGCGGTGATGAAACTGATCAGGACCTCGGATCCGGCCGGTCACTACCTTGACCAGTTTACATCACTTGAACGATCTATCGAGGGGATCACCGGAGGACAAACCACCTACGATCTCTGTCTCTGTTTTGCACACAACGATTCAGGGATTGCATATGCGGCAACCTTCCGGTATCTCCTTCCGGAGACCCGGCTGGTGACGGTGGTCTTCGGTCGGGAGGCAGAGGATCTTGCCACGAGGATCGAGTACGAAGGTGAGGTCATTATCGAGAAGGCGGTGCATAATCCGATTCCACTCCGGAGAAAACTTCAGGAGGTGATGGGATGGGCTGCATCGAAGACCTGACCTATGATGTGATCGCAAAAAACCTGAGTTTTGCCGAATCCAGAAAACTCATAGAGAACCGGTGTGATGAAACCCACCAGATAGAACCGGGATCCAAGCTCTTCGGTGAACCGATCATCGGCCCGCCGCCGATTGTGATCGGGATCGATGGTGACGCTGTTTTCTTCCCCTATGTGAAACCCTGCCATGGCACCTTCCTCCTGCGCATCAGCGATCCGGAGGAGGTCAGCCGGATTCGTGAAAAAGTTCGATCTAAGATCCTCTCAAAACGTAGATAAGATGTATCCGGGTAAATATAGCCGGTATCTATGCAATTAAACCGGGGAGAGATCTCCTGTACCTCCCTCTTTTTTTGCTCCCCGACTCACTTCACAATCGTGAACATTCATATAGGTATGAGACAGACATGTATTATACATGACAAGAAGGGATCGTTTTTGCCTCTACTGAGGCCGAAATTCAGTACACCAGAGTAATCGGGCATCTGCCACCATCGGCCAAACTGGTCTATCTGGCGCTCGAAAATGGAGAGCAACTGACTCAGAAAGATCTCATTGGAAAGACCCGGCTCCCTCCACGGACAGTCCGGTACGCTATCCAGCGTCTGAAAGAGACTGAGATTGTCAGGGAGAGAATGAGTTACAAGGACGCTCGTCAGAGTTTCTACATCTTAAATGAGGTGGTACCACTTTCACAGGCTGCCTGATTCCTTGGTCTCCCGGGTCTTTGACCCTTTTCTTTTTATCATCCTGCAAGCCCGAGAGTTACATTCACGATATCTTCACCGTTCTATTCATCGTATTCATCCAATCAATGAGTTTCAGACCTGACGGCCTCTTGATCGAAAAACCCCCATCTGGTCTATCACTGTGATGAGTTTTCATCGAATCATCCCATGAACAGAAGATCAGGATTTTTATGTCAGTATTGCCGTGATGGACAGCGACGGATTCAGGACGAATTCCCACGAACTGTATCGGCAAGGAAGTGACTTTGAAGGCTTGAAAAAAAAATAGGATTTTGGAATGAATCAGAGCGGGCCGACAAAGGAACTGATCAGTTCTTCCATAAGGGAGAGTCCCCCCTCATATCCGGCAAGACTCCGGTTCAGGATGAGCCGGTTGTATGCCGGGAACGAGATCGTGACCGGGTTTGCCCCGAGGCCGAAGTCGGCAAGGGCGGTCGGTGCCTCAAGGGAACTGGCGAAGAGGAAGAGGGCTGATCGTCCTTTTAGATTCTCCTTGATCAGGTGTGAATCGCTCTCAAACCGGATCTCGGGAACCACCGGGGTTTCAAGACCGGTGGACAGTGCCCTGACGATATCGTCCCTGACCTCTTCAGGCGGGTTGTCCGTTACCTGGATAAGGTCCGGGAGGTACCCAAGTTCATTGATCAGGAACCTGCTCACGCCGATCGCGGTCCCTGAGTCTGCCACCACCGAGAAGTAGGCATGTGGTCTGACAAGGACAAGGGCATCTCCCCCGTACTCGATGAACCGGTATGCCCGCTGTTCTTCCTCTTTGATCACCGACTCTACCAGATCGGAGGGAACCTTGAAGTGTTTCCCGATGGTCCGGAGGAACGCTGCGGTCTGCTTGGGGCCGATCGGCACCGAGGGGAACGCAAGGTACGGCTGATCGAACTTCTCTTTCAGTTTCCCAGCGGTCTTGATCCCGTTCCAGGTCGAGAGAACGACGTTTAGCGATGCAGATGGGATCTGCTTGAGCTGGGCTGCTCCGTCAAACTCCGCGGCAAAGACCCTGGCCTTGACGCCGATCCGTGCCAGGAGCTGTTTGATTGCTCTTGTATCTCCTTTCCAGAAGATATGCTGATATGGCACGACTCCGAAGATGTTCACCGTCTTGTCTTCTTTCGGCAGGGGAACGAGAAGATCTTCGATGACGGCATCGAAGAAGAGCTCGTACCCGTCATAGGAGGTACCGTTGAACCCCGAGGTCTTCACGTGGATGACATCTGCCGTGTCCTTAAACTCCCGGACGACTGCGTTGACATCATCGCCGATCAGGGACGGGACACAACCGGTGATCACGGCATAGATATCCCCATCCATGACCTCGATTGTAGAACTGATCAGATGGCGGAGTTTGTCTTCTCCACCGAAGACCACATGATGCTCCACGAGTCCTGAACAGGGGGAACTGGTTCCTCCCTGGGGACCTCCGGCATTCTGACCACCGGCATAGAGTTGTCCAAAGAGCTGTCCGATACCACAGCCGGCTCCTGAATGGAGGATCGGCACCACACCGAAGATGCCGACCGCGGTTGCATAGGCTCCACCAAGGGCACAACTATACCGCGGGGCCTCGATTGCTCCAAGACCATTTTCCGTGGATGGTGCTTCTGCTTCTATAGGGGGTGTCATTATTCTGCCTCTTTTATCAGGTAGTAGAGCGGGTCAGGCTGGGCATAGAACCACTCCTTGTAACTGTCGGCGGTCTTCTCCTTGAGAGTCTTCTGGAATGCCGAACTCTTCAGGGACTGGAGCAGGAAGTTACCGTAGGCGACTGCTCCCGTGTACCCGCTCTGGGTGCTCCACGGGTGCGGATCTCCTCTCAGTGCATGAATCCTGGTCATTCCCTTCTCACGCTTGTACGCTCCTCCCTGGAACGGGCAGGAGAGGGTCAGGTCGGGGTCAACCTTCCGAGTGATATGTGCCTGTTCGGCAGCCTGGAAGGTATTGATCAGGAGATCGAAGTCACCGATCCGTTTCACGAGATCCTCAAGCTCCTCAAGGATCAGGTTGTCATAGTCCTGGGACATGGCAGCCGGCGATGCGATCCCGAGTTCGTCGAAGTACGGGAGCTGGGCAAGGAGCCGCCCCTGTCCGAGGGATCCAAGAACCGAGAGTTTTCTCCCCTTTTCCTCGGCAATCCGGTCGAACTCTGCCCTGATGGCATGAAGTTTCGGCTTCCAGGTCGCATGCTCCTCGGTGATGAGGTTCTCAATCTCTACTTCCTTTCCAGTGTATTTTCCGATCTCACGAAGCCATCCGTCGGTGTTGGCAAATCCCATCGGGGACGGGTAGAGGAAGAACGGAACCCCGTGCTCCTGTTCAAGGCCGCGAGAGATATAGTCGGTATAGGTCGGGCAGAGCGGTGCCGTTACGGCAGCAGATGAGAGCTGCTGGAACTGCTCGACGGTTGCAAACTCCGGAACCAGGTTTGCCCGGAGACCTACTTTTCCGAGCAGGCGCTGCACTTCCATCCGGTCCTGCCAGGTATAGGAGAGCATGCTCGCGACGTTGACCAGGTCGGGCTGTTTCTCCGTGGGCTTCTTGACCAGGTACTTCAGGATGGCATGCCAGAAGGCATCGTATCCGGTCTGGACAAGCCGGGATCTGACTCCCTCACAATGAACCGGAACCAGGGTTGATTTGATGTGGGGCTGCACATCGGCAACCACTCCTTCAATATCCTCCCCGATGATCCCGGTCGTACAGGAGGTCAGGATGAAGATTGCCTTCGGGTCATATCTCCGCTCGGCCTCAAGGATCGCCTTCTTGAGCTTGTCTCCGGCCCCGTAGACCACGTCCTGCTCCCGCAGGTTGGTGGTCATCCAGTGCATTTCGTAATTGGCTGGTCTGCCAAACTCGACTGGAACCCCCCGGTAGAGTTCCCGGTATCCAAGGGCGGAAGAGGAACATCCAACCGGTGCATGGAAGATCGTTGCCGCATCACGGATGGTCGAGATCCGGACCGAGAGGTAGAAGTTGAGGGAACAGCCGGACGTCTGCTGAAATCCCCGTTCATGGTTCTTCAGGCAGCCGCCTTTGGCCTGCTCCACGAGCTCGCTTGCCTTTCCGTAGAAGATGTTGACTCCTCCGGCACGTTGCTCCCGGTTTGGACAGGTCGGCTGGGAAAGATCGATCTTGCGCTCGAAGTACTCCTTCTCCGCCTCTTCAGTATTTTTGTACATGTTTGCTCCTATCTGGCCCTGACCGACTCGGCAGACCGGGCATTGCCCGGCTGCACGGTCAGTTCATTATCTGTCTTCGTCTCGAGCAGCCGGTCAGACCAGGACTCTGCCCATGCCTTCAATTCATCAGCCTCGAGTGGTTTTGGTACATACCGCTCCTCATTGCCGAGAATGGTTCTCGCCAGGATCCGGTATTTCTCTGCCTGTTCGGAATCAGGATCGTATTCTACCGCCGTCTGTCCACGCAGTTCGCTCCTCGTGATCGTGGGAGACCGCGGGATGTATCCGGCTATGGTGGTTGAGGTCTTTGCGGCAAAGTCATCGATGATCTCCCTCTGGACATCGAGGACGACAGAGTTCGCGATCACTCCTGAGAAGAGTGCCCCGCCGCTGTTTGCATACTTGCGAATCCCCTTGAAGAGATTGTTTGCCGCATATACTGCCATGAAGTCTGCTGAGGTGACCGTATAAACCTGCTCGGCAACCCCTTCACGGATCGGAACCGAGAATCCGCCACAGACAACATCCCCGAGGACGTCGTACAGGACGACATCCGGCTTAAACAGCTCGAAGACCTTCTTTTGCCTGAGCAGTTCGATAGCCGCGATGATCCCCCGGCCGGCACAGCCGACTCCGGGCTCCGGACCGCCTGCCTCGATACAGAGGACGCCGCCAAATCCTTCATGGACGATGTCCTCCACCTCTACTTTTTTGCCACTTCGTATAGCATCGAGTACGGAGGGGATGGATGCACCGCCACGGAGGTTATTTGTGGAATCACTCTTCGGGTCACAGCCGATCTGCATCACGGTCAGGCCCATATCTGCAAGGGCTGCACTGATATTGGATGTCGTAGTCGACTTTCCGATTCCGCCTTTTCCGTAGATAGCGATGTTCCTCTGTTTTGTCATAAACCCTCCAGGGTCTTACCATACATTTGTCAGCCCGGTATGGGTTATAGAGCGGTAAATGAGCAAAAAATGGCGATACTTTCTAAAAACAGAAAAGATGCGGCAATACCTGCCTCCCGTCAGATCAGTTCGGCACTGTCACATATCAGGATGGAAAGATTGCAGCAGTGATCAGAAAAGTCGATGAAACTCAGAAGATTTGTTGAGATCTCGGCTTTTAAGGATGGAGGGAGGTAAATGCGGATCAGGAGGAGCGGTAGATTTTCTCTCCGCTGAAGGATGACCAGATCCCGGATCTCTCCTATCAGAATCGGGAGGGTCACCCGCCGGATGATCCTGATGTGCCCGGTGTTTTCGGAATCTATCCAGCATCGGAGGGAACCGGTCCGGCTGATGATTCTAACCCCGTCCGACCCCTCCATTCAGATCCCTACTCTCCGATGGCTTCGTCCATGCTTCCGGGGCGGTACCCGGTGAGATCCATACTGACATAGACAAATCCGGCTGCTTTGAGTGCGCTTAGGATCTTCTCCCGATGAGCGATCACGTTCGCAAATTCTGCTGGGAGAACCTCTATCCGGGCGATATCTCCGTGATGGCGAACCCTGACCTGGCTGAAACCGATCTGTTTCAGGTACTCTTCGGCAGTCTCGATCATCCGGAGTTTCTCTTCGGTGATGGCAGTTCCGTATGGAATCCGGGAAAAGAGGCATGCAGCCGATGGCTTGTTCCAGAATGGAATATCCAGGCTTTTTGCGATCTCCCTGATATCCTGCTTGGTGATCCCGGCCATGATGAACGGATGAAGAACTCCACAGGAGGTGAAGGCATCAATCCCCGGTCGGTGCTCGGAAAGATCGGATGCATTTGCCCCGTCAAAAATCCCTTCTGCCCCGATCTCGGTGGCTACGTTCTGTAACGCTGGGAAGATCCCGAGTTTGCAGTGCCGGCACCGGTCATGGGGGTTCTCGGCCATAATCTCCGGGGAGAGGGGCATTGTGGTCAGGACCCTGAGAGGTAGATGATAGGTCTCTGCGATCTGCCTGGCTGCTGCTGCTTCAGTCCGGGGTACTTCCGGACCATCGAGGAAAAGGCAGACAACCCGGTCAGATCCGATCTCCTGTTCTGCAAGGATCGCAAGAAGGCTGCTGTCCACACCGCCGGAGAATGCGACGACCACCGGGGCATGGCCCCGGATAATTCCCCTGAGTATATTCAGTTTCTCTTCGATCGCCGTTCCAGTGGTTGTCATCATCGCTCCCTGCCTTTCAGATCTGTAACCGCTGCTTCAAGTGCTTCTGCCTTCTCAGCCGTGCAGGTGGTCGCCGGTCTGAACGGAATCGTGCAGCAGCAGGACGGGACGGGAAGGATAGATGGTTCAAAGGTGCCTATCCTGCGGGCGATCAGGATCGTCTCCTCCTTGTCAAACCCGATCAGGGGTCGGTATACCGGCAGGGAGACCGACCGGTCTATCGCAGCGAGGTTGTCTGCGGTCTGGGATGCGACCTGCGCCAGGGATTCCCCGGTGATGATACCGTTCGCCTTCCGTTCCCTGGCGATGGTTTCAGCCGTCCGGTAGAGATGCCTTTTGCAGAGGACGCAGGAATACCGTTCCAGGTCCATCTTTCTGAGGAGCATCCGGTTCTCGTAGACGGTGCTGTCTTCGATGACGATAAGATTTATCTCCGGCTGGTATACTTTCAGCACGTCCACGAGGATCCTGACCCGTTCTTCGGAACGGTCGTCATGGAACGGATGGATCCGGATATATACCGGAATGATAAAGACCCCCCGTTTCATCATCAGGTAGGTCGCAACCGGGGAGTCGATGCCCCCGGAGAGGAGGCTGACCATCGTTCCGGCAGATCCGCCCGGAAGTCCCCCGGGGCCGACAAACTCCTCATGAAAGAGATACGCATTATTCTCCCTGATCTCGATCCGGAGGGTGAAGTCCGGCTCTTTCAGGTTAACCCTGAGATCCGGCCACCTTGCGCAGACAGCTGCCCCGATCTCCCCAGCAATCTCCTGGGAGGTAAAGGGATGCGTCCCCACCCGGTGGACCCGGACGGCAAAGGTCCGGACATTCCCGCATCCTGCCTCCTCTGCATACCTGACCGCATCAGGGATGAGGGTCTTGACAGTTGTTTTTCTGCACGGGGAGTACGAGGCTATCCCGAAGGTGTGTTCCAGAACATCCTTCTCCACCGCTCCGGTAATCCATATACGGCCACGCTCCCGGGTGACCATGGCATCCGGCATCCGCTTCGCAAGAGCGGTCTGGAGCATCTTCTCCCATGACCGGCGGACGGGTTCACTTTTTAAGAAGATCTCTGAATATCTGACCAGCCAGAGATCCGGTGTCATATGAGTCATACAGAAGAGAAGCCAGCGCCCGGAATCGAACCGGGCTTCGCTGATCTGCAGTCAGCCGCATAGCCTATCTGCCACGCTGGCATCGCAGGATAATCTGCTGCGGAAACAGAGGTCGCTCTGACAGGGGAAAAAGCGTGAGATAGCGGTAAAAACTGCCGGCTTGCAGAAAAGCCTGGTTGTTCCTGACAGGGAACCGGTGCTCTCTTCATACATACTGAATATGTTTTTTCCGGGGATTTGATTCCTGGAAATTTCATGTATTGAACCCGTGAGGATACGAAAAAAACGGGATCTTTCAGCTCCCGTTCCCCGGGATAATCCTCCCTCCCGTTTCAGGGTGAACCGGTGTGGGCAGTACCTTTAGATATCCGATGAAGGCATCGACATCAAGAGGGCCATATTCAATGATCTCTCCTTCCTGCATCACGGTGTATCCGTCACCCCCGTATGCGAGGAAATCCTGTACTGCCACGGTATACCGGGTATCCATGCCGATTTCATTCCCATTGATGGTAATATTCAGGATCCGATCTGCCGGATTCAGGGATGGATTGTACCGATACGAGAACCCTGAAATCTGGAGATAGTGGTCAGGTTTTACGGTCCGGGTCCACTGCTGGATCAGAAGATCGCGGATTTGCCTGCCGGTGAGGCTGACGATCAGCACCTGGTCATGGAAGGGGAGGGCAGCATATGCCATACTGGTCGTGATATTTCCTGACGGGATATCTGCCCGGACAGAACCGATATTCGTTATAGCGATATCGCTCTTCATTGACCATCGGAAGGCATCAGTCACGAGATTGTAGAGGGAAGATTCACCGGATTGATCCAGATCCCGGGTCTGAGGTACATCCGAGATCGTAATACTCCCGTTCATGAGGGGACCCACCGTGGAAGTAACCCTATCAAGGAGCCTCTCTTCCCCGGGATACGGATCAGAACCGGGTGGCCGGTCGGCATATGCCGGGACAATCGTGGCTGAAGAAGCGATGATATCCCGTGTTTCAGGATCCAGGGAGAGACTGATATCTGCATATGCCTTTCCCGCTGAGTACGCCTGGGTTACCAGGGTCCGGTTTCCACCGGCATTCGGGACAAACTGATTTGTAAATTCTTTCGAGTGGGCTGAAAGGACCACGTCGACATCCCCATCCAGGCGGGCAACAATATCGGCCGCTTTTCCGGAGAAATCCCCGTCCGATCTGGTCTGCCCGTCATACGGCGTCTGGTTCCCGCCTTCGTGAAGGAGAACGACAAATGCATGGATACCGCTGTGCTGTAGCTCCGCGATCTGCCGGTTGATGGAACCGGCTTCGTCCCGAATCCTGATACCGGCAACATTCTCATATTTTGAAATCTCCATCGTCTCGGTGGTAATTGCTCCGATGAATGCAATCGGGATTCCGTTGACATACCCGATCTCATACGGAGTGAGATATAACGTATCAGAACCATTCAGGTACACATTCGCCGCTGTTACAGGCCAGAACGCTCCCGGGTAGGGATCAACAGGACGGGTGATCGTGGTACCTTCGTTTCCGCCGGAAAGAAGCCGGGATAATTCGATGAGGTTGCGGTCAAACTCGTGGTTTCCGAGGGTGGCGATAACCCGGACACCGGTCGGTTTTGCATTTTCAGGACTTGCCCAGTCAGACCTGACAAATCCGTTCCAGAAGAGGATGGTCGGTTCGTCAAGGAGCAGGGCCGATTCAGGAGGAGATCCACCGGTTATATCCCCCGGCAGAGCGATAAACGTGTTTTCGGCTCCGTACCGGTTGATCGTATCCCGAAGGCAGGCACCCAGGACCGGGGCACTGCCGGCAGGGATCCCGTTCAGGGTCTGCCCGGAAGTGATCTGTCCCTGGAAATCATTTACTGCAAGAATATGGACCGGTACCGGCTCCCGGGCAATTCCGGCTGCTCCGGAGGAAACCAGGATGCAAAGAATCAGTATTGGTATGATAATCAGGGAATATCTCCTATTTCTGGTTATTCCGGGGAAGATTTCATATTCCATTACTGGATGTTTCTGCCTGAAAGAGATGAAAGGGTGGGAAATGATCTCATGCAATGATCTCAGAAAGATAGGATCAATCGGGTGTTGAAGAATTTGTATAGGTAAAAGACGACACTCCTTTCTGGTTTTAAGATCTATCAGTTGTATGAAGACCCGGTCTGATAAGGCTGGAGAAGATCATCGAATACAAATGATCCTCCTCCCTTCCTCTCCGGTATACCACAATGGAGATCCTATTCATCATGAACCGGGAACAATATGGGATTTTTCCGAGAAAAATGATATTTGGGTTATCCCCGCACATGAAATTCAACTATGATGGATCACCTGTACACCCTTCTGAAATTCATCGTCGCCGGCGGTATCATTGTGGGAGTTACCTACATCGCCCGGTATGTTGATCCAAAGTACGGTGGGATCCTTGCCGCTGCCCCGATAACAACCACACTTGCCATTCTCTTTACATCTGTCGAGATTGGACACGAAGGAACACGGCAGCTGGTCATGGGATCTTTTTATTTTGCCCTGCCATCGCTTGTCTTCCTCCTGGCACTCTTTCTCCTGATGGGCAGACTCTCCCTTCTCCCTGCCATCGGACTATCATATCTGGTCTGGCTTACCGGGGTTATCCTCATGCAGCGCTTTATCGCAAATTTTTAATCAGGATATTCCCCGCCAGGTATATCCTGTTCGCCTGCCCGCTCACCGATGTCTGTTCTGAGCAGGTCTGAAATTTCACTGATTCTGTTTGAACAGGCTTCACCGGCCAGGTGCCTCGGGTGGCTCTCCTTAACCTGGATTTCTGCCCTGATGATCGCCGGTCTCGGGGAGAGGATGAGTATCCTATCGGCGAGGTATACTGCTTCCTCGGGGTTATGGGTGACAACAAGGAACGTGGTATCCAGATGATCACGAATTCGGAGTACCTCATCCTGGAGTTCCCGCCGGGCCACAGGATCAAGGGCACTGAACGGTTCATCCATCAAAAGCACGTCAGGTTCGATGGCAAGCGCCCGGGCAACCGCAACCCGTTGTTTCATCCCTCCGGAGAGCTGGTGGGGATAGGCGTGTGCAAATTCTTCCATATGCACAAGAGAGAGCAGTCCGGTTATCTTCTCCGCCGTTCTATCAACCGGTTTTCTCCTGATCTTCATGTTCAGGCCATATGCAATATTCTCTGCAACCGTGAGCCAGGGAAAAAGCCCGTGTTCCTGGAAAACCATTGCAGTACTGATGGGTAACGAACGTGTTCCACCCCCGGAGACGATACCACAGTCCGCAGATTCAAGCCCGGCAAGAATTCGCAGAACGGTCGATTTCCCACATCCTGACGGACCCATCAGGCAGACGATCTCCCGCTTCCCGATCGTACAGGAGATATCCCTGATGGCTTTCACCGAACCCTGCTCGCTGGTGAACTCCTTTGAGATACCCTCAAGGACGAGTGCTGCATCCATGCTCATCGTGAACCTCCGGTCATTCCTTTCCCTGCCAGGAGAAGAGTCTGGCCTGGCCGAGCCTGAAGAGATAATCTGACACTATTCCGATGATCCCGATCATAATCATCCCTGCAACGATCACCTGGATCTGCCCGAGATTGTAGGCAAACATGATCAGGTACCCAAGTCCGGCACTTGTTCCGGGGAGCATCTCGGCAGCCACGACACACATCCATGCAACCCCGAATGCCAGGCGGAACCCGGTCCATACTGCCGGAAGAGCCCCGGGGATGACCACCGTCTGGAACGTCTCCCCGGTTGTTGCCCCGAGCGACCGGGCAACATCCAGCCAGCTGGCCCTGACACTCCTGACACCCTCGATCGTACTGATCAGGATCGGGAAGAACGAACCGATCAGGATGATAAAGATGATCGAACCGAACCCGATCTTGAACCAGGCGATGGCGAGCGGCATCCATGCAATCGGTGGGACGGGTCTCAGGATCTGGATAAGCGGGTTCACATACTCCTCGGCATTCTTCGACCAACCGCACAGCAGCCCTGCCGGTACGGCGATGATTACCGCCAGGACGAACCCGGTGAGTACCCGCTCCAGGCTGATAACCGCATTTTCGGTGAGTGATGCTCCCCCGAAGAGTGATACCTCCGGGTGAAGGAGCACCGGGAGAATCTCTTCCCACCCGGGGAGGATGAAACTGTTGTTCACCTGAATCGAGACTATCTGCCAGATGATGAGAACCAGTACCGGCAGAGCCAGTCCCTTGATGATCCTCCGGGGAAGAATCATTGTACCACCCGGTCAGGAAGGCCGTATAGTGATGCGTGTATTCCTTCGTACATAAGTGCCTCGCGGATGATCTCTTCCTGGATGGAACTCTGCGGAATGGCCAGAATGACCGGCCTGTTCTGGGCGGAACGGTTCCGTGTCCAGGTGATAAATTCATCCCAGTTCTCACAGGGTGCCTCCTCGTCCACGACAAGACCGGTGCCACCGTCATTTATTGAATGAATGATGGAGGCATTGTTTCCGAGGGCAATCTGCATCTCTGCCGGGACACTTCCCAGGTACCCGACATCGATCGCCTCCTGTCCGATCCCGGTCATGATCCCCCCGCCAACCTGCCCGGGGAGGAGATGGACCCGTGCAATGGTCCGGTTTTCAACGACCAGATCACACCAGTCAGGACGGAGCTGCTGGCCAGCCTCCGGAACCAGTGCAAATCCGTATGTGCTGTATATAAGCTCATGATCAGTTATTGCAAGATAAAACGGGGCATTGTGATCACTTGACGGAAGATATCCGATCTCTATCACCGGACAGTCATCGGAGAGATTCGGCGGTGAACCGGCAAGCAGTTCATCTGCCCGAAGCGATACCGATCGGTTCATGAACGATTCCGGATCGGTTTCAGTATCCTCAGTGGTGTTGAGACCGGAGATGAAACCGGGAAGGTCCGATACCCCGGTGAAGTTGATACTCTGGAATGCCAGTTCTTCCACGTCACGGGGATTGAGAGAGAGGCCGGCTGATCGAATCGGTCCTGACCCGAAGACCCAGGATGCCGTGACGGTGATCGCATGGTCGCGGTCCTCGTTTGTCCTGGCGATACCGGCCTTCGTTATAGCAGAGATCAATGCGGCAATATCCGGGTACTCTTCGATGAATGCATTTCGCATGACAACGACACAACACGCAGAGGTATTCCATGCTCCCGGCGGGGGCATATCTGCCGGGGAGGCAATCTGCTTTCCAATCCCACCGAGTTCGGCGGTGGCAACAACCGGTTCCCATATGAGAAACGCATCCACCTGGCTGGTATTGAGCAGTTGCGGCATTATCCCTGCAGAGGCATAGACCAGAAGTATTTCAGGGGATTCATCCCCTGGAGCTTCACCACTCATCTCTCCCGGGTCCAAAAGACCAGTGAAGAACAGGATAAGAATAAAACAGATTCCTGCGCCGCCAATTAGAAGGGAGAGTCTCATAAACTGGGCTCCGGTTCCAGAGATAACATAGAACTTCCTTCCTCATTGATATATCTGCCAGCCCGGGACGTGATAAACCGATATGGCTCCACCCTGATCAGCATGGTTTTAGTCGGTGGTCAGGATTATCCGGGGTAAAACACCAATTTGGTTATCTGGCGATATGGGGGATCCCGATCCGACCCACCCAAAAAACTGACACTCGATTACAGACTCCACCCGTCTGCAGAATACCCTCATAATCGTTTTTCCGGCTGAATGACCCTGCTCGATGACGGTACTGGATGCCGAGAGCTGATCAGTTCCTGATATTATCCCGAATGGGGTATCTTCCCGGACATCCCCCGCGGGAAAAGACTCTCAATGAATAGAATGAGTCAAACCGCGAGGTTTTAGGAAGCAGGAGAAATCCCCGTCGCGATGGCATAAAAGCCCGTTCATTCGTGGATGAGATCGCTCCTGATCGTTTCCGATATGGTGGGATCGAGTTTTCGTGCCCTGCTCATGGTCCTGAAAGCTTCCTGTTTCAGGCCGAGATCTTCGAGAACGAGGGCTTTCTGCACGAGATAGCGAACATCTGAGGGCTTTATCCGAAGTGCCTGGTTGAAACAGGAAAGAGCTTCCTGCAGCCGTATCAGCTCGCGGTACAGGATTCCGAGGAAGAACCAGGCCTCTGAATTTTCCGGGTTGATCCTGATGCCTTCTTTAAAGGACCGGATGGCATCTCCTGTGTGGCCAAGTGAAAGAAACGCTTTCCCGGTTTTGATATGGGCACGTTCGTCGTTCGGGTGACGGGAGAGGATCTGTTTAAAACTGCTGATGGCCTTCTCATATTCCCCGGCATTATTGAGGAGAATGCCCATGTTATACCAGGCACGGCGGTCTTCAGGGTTCTTCTCGGTGGCAAACTGGTAATACTGGAGAAGATCCCCGTACCGTTTCAGTTTTTTGAGCGATAAAAGCCGGTACGATTGTATGATTGCATTGTCAGGGGTGATACGCAGTGCCCGTTCTAACGGGGGCAGGGCATCCTGGTACTGTTCAAGCCCCATGTAGGCAAGGCCCATCAGTCCCCACCCGGAACCGGTTCCAGGATCACTCCGGATCATCTCCCGTGCAGAGACGAGTGCATCATCAAACCGACGCATCTTGATGAGGGAAAGGGTCCTGCAGAAATATCCGGTCCGGTTCTGTGGACAAAGTGAGAGCAGTTTCCGTGACGAGGAGTATGCCTCCGGAAAACGTCCTTCCTTCAGGAGGGCACGGGTCTTCATCTCCCACACCAGGGGATTTCTGTCATCAGACTCGAGGAGATGGTTCAGGGAATGAATTGCCGGTTCATACCGGCCGGCCTGGATCATGCAGTGACTCAGTAAGAAGAGGGCATTGGTATTACCAGGATCAGCCTGGATCACCTGCTCAAGATCATATATTGCAGCCCCATACTGTTTGAGACGTGATTTGCATAGCCCGCTCATGTATCGCGAACGGAGATGGCCGGGATCCTCTTTCAGGATCTCGTCAAGGATTGATATTGCACCGGTGTAATCCTTCCGGATATACCTCCCGTATGCACGGAAAAACCGTGCAACGGTCCTGATGGCATCACCGGATTCAGCGTTCTGAAAACTGGTTTCAGATTCATGAACCTGATCGGTATTCTGCTCAACAATTCCCTTGTAAAACCAGGCAATCGGATTGTCAGGGTTCTGGTTCAGACTCATGCGAACAAACGGGCGTGCCTTCTCCCATTCGTGTTCCTGAATGAGCAGTTTAGCGGTATGGAGGGTGAGATCAGCTTCCGGGCAGCAGGGAAAATCGGTATCAGTCGGGCATGGAATCCTGACAGGTTCTTCTGCTGCTCCCCCGACTTCAGCACCGTCAAGATCCTCCGGATGGATCCGGTCAAATTCAACGGGAGTATGAATAAATTCCTCGGTGATTGGATCTGCCTGGAGGAGTTCATCATCAGGGGATTCCTGAACCATTGTGAAGATACATGGTACCAGGAATAGTAAGAACTATTCGCCGATCAAAGAACCATGAAATTCATTTCCTGATGATGGCAATCCCGGGGGGACCCGGGTTTCCGAAACAAAATCACACAGCGTATTGTTCTGTGGGCGACCGGTACCGGTGGCATTCATGGCAGGCGGTCCGGGAGGTACCCCGCCGGAGTCATGATGCTTATCTGACCGAAGATCGCTCACCCACCGGGATACCGGCTGTGGATCGGGAACTATCCCTGCATATTTTTATCCCGTCAGGAGAAACTATGGATATCCATGGTTTTTTCTCGTTCCCCGCTCTCAATACGTCTTGTCGCAGTAATCCTTTTTATTCTTCTCCTTTTCATGGGGATATGCGGATACGGTATCTGGGAGGGTTCTCAGCCGTATCGGGTGGGAGTCCTCCTGCCGGCTTCCGGGGACAGCAACATGGATTTTTATCTCACCCTGCACCGGACCGTGGATGAACTGAACCGTGAAGGGATCGGCCGGCCGGTAGAACTGTTCTCCTATGACACGAGCATGATACCACTCCGTCAGGCAGCTGACGAACTCATTGTAAATCCGGATATCAGGGTCGTGATTGGACCCGCAACGAGCGATGAGATCTTTTCCCTGGCCCCGGATTTCATCAGGGCAAAAAAACTGCTTATCACCCCGTCTGCGACTGCCGGGGATCTCTCACGGATGTTCGGGAAGTACGGGTATATCTGGCGGACCGCCCAGGGTGACCGGATCCAGACGAGGCTCATCATGGATATCCTCTCCGGACAGGGATCCCGGAACGTATCACTCCTCTATGAAAACAGTACGTACGGAACGACATTCTATGAATGGGCCGGCTATTACGCAATCGAGACCGGTATCACGATCACCAATCTCGTCCCCTTTACCCCGGGTACAGAATATACCCCGGCGGTGATGGCAGCCTGTGCTGATGACCCGGACTCGGTTATCGTCGTTGCCAGGGGTTCCGATGCGGCGGCAATCCTGGAGATCATGGGGAATCTGAACCTCACCCCCCGGCCGTTCTTTACTGATGCTGCCCGGACCGCAACGTTTCCCGCGTATGCCGGACCGGATGCCGAAGGAATGGAAGGGGTCAGCCCGACGGGGGATCCGACGACCGGATTCCTCGCAGAATACCTCAGGGATACCGGTTCGGTTCCGACTGATTATGCCGCCCCGACTCATGACGCCCTCATCCTCGCCGTTTCCACGCTCGCACGGATGGATTATAATCCCGGGGAATCTCCAGCAACCGCCATCCGTGCCGTTCTCTCAGGCCGGGATCGGATACAAATATGGGATGCAGAGGGAGCTGCTACTGCCATCAGGATGATCCGAAGCGGCCGGTCTCCGGACCTGATTGGTGCCTCAGGTCCCCTCGATTACCCGTCCGGCGGGATAGTCGATCCGGAAATGACGTGGTATGTACACTGGCGGGTTGAGAACGGAACCTTTGTCTCCAGTGAATATATTCCCTGTTCTGCCGTAGAACAGAAACAGGATCAGGTTCTTGAAACCAGGAACCGGATTCGCCCGGAATCTGATGAACCTTCCGGGGAAAAATATGCGGTGATCGTTACCACGTCGACAGACTGGGAGAATTACCGCCACCAGGCTGACGCCCTCTGGGTATACCGGCTTCTTACCGATCAGGGGATTGAACCTGACCATATCACGCTCATCAGTCAGGAGGATATTCCGGTATCAGGCGATAATCCCCTGCCGGGAAATCTCCACCATACCATCGGGGGTGAGAATATTTACCGCCCGGGTATTGCCATCCCCGGGCACCCGGTCAGCGGTTCCATCACCACGGAAAGCCTGGTATCGTTCCTTCTCGGTAATGCCACTCCTGATATTCCCTCACCACTGAACACCGATGAAAACAGCACCCTCCTCCTCTACATCATCGGTCATGGGGGACCGGGATACTACGAATTTCCCGGTGAAGACCTCCCTCGTGAGCAGTTCCAGGAGACCATCCGGAAAATGGCAGAGAAGAACCGGTTTTCACGCATGCTCATCGTCGCCGATACCTGTTTCGGGGAGAGCATGGGAACCGGCCTTGACATCCCGGGAGTTGTCTACCTGACCGGTTCCGCCGCCGACGAACCTGCGAAAGGGACAGAATACGATGTTTCAATCCGTCAGTGGTTATCTGATGACTTCACTATGACCCTGACAGACATCATAGAGGAGCAGCCTGACCTGACACTCCGGCAGGTCTACGAGATGACGTCAGATCGGTTATCCGGGTCGCATGCACGGATCATCGCGGCAGATCCCGGTGATCTCGATATCCCCATCTCACAGTTTTTTTCCGGGTAACCAGACCATCGGTTTAAATAGAGATATTCCGGGTTCAGTAGACGATATTATCACCGGTTAATTCCTGATTGATGGAGAGGAAACCGCACCAAAAAGCCCTATATCCGGATATCGCTTGTCTTTTGAATCGGGTTTTTTTCTGGATCTTCAAGATACCAGAAAATTATATGATGACATGTCCATGGGATGCTCTCTCCCGTACGGTTCGAATAGGAATACCCCATTATCTGTATCGGGGTTGTTCGTTCGGATATTATCCCGATACCGGTTTAAATTTCATAATGAGAAGTGAAAATTCTCGTGAAAGGGTTATATAATTTCTTTCATCGAATGATCTACTGAATGCCCAAGGTTGTTCCTGGTTACAAAGATGAGGCAAAACGGAAGATCATCCAGACAGCTGTTGATGTGATATCAGAACGGGGGTTTGCGATGACTACCATCGATGAGATTGCTCACCGGCTTGGTGTTAGTAAGGGAGCAGTATACTGGTACTTTCCGAATCGTGAAGCATTAAACCGGGAAGTCTTCGCCTACATCCAGGATGATTTCAAGCGGATTCATTTCAATAAATATTACAACCAGTCTCTCGGGCAATTTTTACATCATCTCTTTGATAGATTTACTCACAATGATTACAAGGTTCGTAATGTCTTCTTTGAGATGGTATCCCTCTCCCAGCGGAGTGCTCTTGAAAAGAATAGCCTAACCGGTTTTCTTACCGGTTTCGTGCAAAGTATCTCTGAGATAATTGCCGTTGAACAGAAGAATGGAAAGCTGGATGACGATATCGATCCGGAAATTTTTGCATTCCTGCTTGTCAGTCATTATTTTGGAATTCATCTTCTATCGATGATGTGGCTTCCTCAGGATAAGATGGATGCTATCTGGAAGGAATTTGAATCCCGGTTACTAACCCGCAAAGCGGACTCCGATAATCTAGAATAATTAATAACACCGGGCAAATCAATTGATATATCCCCATACTGGATTTCTTTTCCATGGAAAAGATCCTTCGGGGCCTTTTTTTTAATCAGGATATCTTTTGAGTCTTCCTAGGAAACCAGGATTTGATCACCTTTATACTATATTGAAACATACGATCACGAATGTTATCTGAACATATTGTATGTAAACAATGTAGACCAGATACCCAAGAACACCCTGGTATTCGGTCAGTAAGCACATCAAGAGAAAAAATGATTCAACAAAATTGCAGGTGAACAGATGAGAGACCATGAGAAATTAACTGGAGATTCCCAGAATACATCATCTGTCACCAGAAATGGCCCGAGTTCCATGGCAGAGGGAATGGCTATGCACCGTGCAGCCGAGTCACAGCTCCCTGAAGATGAACGGATATGTTTTGACCCCTATGCAGTTCATTTTATCAGGCCTGAAATCCTGCAGTTTGCACAGGTTCATCCTGAAGAAGCGAAAAGGAACCTTGAAGAAATGGAACGTCTCTTTCCCGGTCTGTCAAATTCAATCCGGGTCAGGGTAAGATACTTCGATGATGAGGTCATTGATGCTGTCACTGAAGGATTCAGCCAGGTGGTTATTCTAGGAGCAGGGTATGACACCCGTTCCCTTCGAATCGATGCTTTACAAAACGGGGTGACAATATTCGAAGTTGATCATCCGGATACCCAGTCTCATAAATGCCGAATCCTGCAAACCGTTCTTGGCACTCTCCCATCGAATACCAGGTACATTTCTGTTGATGTCACATCCGGTGATCTCTGGAAAAACCTTCAATCCAACGGATATTCGTCGGAGAAAAAAACAATATTCCTGATGGAAGGGTTGAGCATGTATCTGGAGCCGGAGGCTGTTGATGCACTCTTCAAAGGAGTTCGGTTTCATTGCATGAAGGGTAGCAAAATTATTTTTGACTTTTTTCCTCAATCTGTCGTTGATGGTACTCATCCAAATGAAATGGTAAAGAACATGCTTCTTTTAACCATGATGTATGGGGAACCCCTGAAATTCGGGATCCCTGATGAAACGGCAGAAGAATGGCTTGAAAAATGTGGCTTTTCAAATATCTGCATCATGGACAGCGAGTCAATCAGGAATACATATTTCAAGGGAAAGGCAGCTGATAGGCAGATCTGTGACATTCTCCTGTTTGCGGAGGTGAGCGTGCGTGAACACTGACTCCTACCTGAATGCCGATTACCTTGCCGGACGATCAACCGGGACCTGTTGTTTCATCTGCGTGAAACGTGACGGATGCCCGTATGAAAATACAAGAAAATGCAGGCGGGAACCATCCGGGTGCACAGAATGCAATCATTGGAATTCACGTGGTTGCATTCTGTTTCAGTTTGACCGAAAATTGCTGAAAACCGATCTCAGGGCACACTGACCGATAATCCTCTCTGATCCTGATATTCCTTTTTGGAAGGATGCCCCAAAAATTCATGAAATTTCAGAGGTATTTCGATCAGAGAACTCTTATCGCAGGTCAACGGTCATGACAATCTGATCCATTGGTTCCCGCATAAACCCCTTTCGTAAAAAAGCAATAATCCTGCCTTCAGGATTCTCTTTCGGTTCTCATCATTTCTTCTCTTTTTTGGTATGATCGCTCATAATCAATGACCATTGGTGATAATGACAGGAAGTCATGATATACCGTCGTATTAATGATCCCGCCTGATGGTATGGGAGATCGTTTCCAGTGATCGTACGGGCGGATTCGGATAGAAAAAAATGAAGGATCCTGCAGATTTTTTCAGGATATCCGCGGTTTCTTCCGGTACGCAAGACCCTGGAACAGGGCAATCTTCTCCCGGTCCTGGTTAAAGATCTCGACCACGTACGAGCCAAGTTTCGGATTCTTGGAAAACTCGGTGGCCTCTGCAATCAGATCTCCGCCGGTTGCTGCTTTCATATACGTAATGGAGGTATTAATCGCAACGGACGGAATACCGTCACTGTTACTCGCGATGGCAAATGCAACATCGGCAAGCGAGAAGATGACCCCCCCGTGTACCGTTCCGTGACTGTTGAGATGTTTCTCCGTAATGGAAAGTTTCAGGGTGGCGGTCCCTGGAGATGCGGATACGAGGGTAATTCCGAGCTCCCGGGAGAATGAATCGGATGCAAGGAATGAAGAAGCAACATCCATACTACCGGTATGATCTCCAGAGGTATCGAGGTATTCTTTTTTCATCAGACCGGGCGCCTGATGGATAGCCGGTGAAAGAAGCAACTACTTGAAGGACCGGGCGAAAAAAGTACCATTCTCTCTGGTTGGTCGCGAATGAATATTCTTCGATATATATCAATAATTCTGCTCATTGCCTCCGTTCCCATTGCCGGTGTGCATGCGGACCGGCTCCCGAACGCCACCATGGAAAACCAGGTGATCTCCATCTCCACGATCATCGATGTCATTGGAATGGTTGATACAGATACCTGGATGAGCTGGGATCTCTCCTCTGATCATCTCCATAACGGCGTGGTAAACCCGGGAGAATCAGCAGGTTCGCTGGTGTACACCGATTCGATGATGACAAACGGCGGTCATCTGATGCTGAACAGTAATTTCGATTTCTCTTCAGGCAACAAGGCGGACGGCCTGAACAACCTGGACCGGGAGAAGGTATACACGTACGAGAGCATCGACGGCAGCCATCTCGTGGCAGACGAGGCCCTGACCATACAGACCACCGGGAATTATACCAATACAGGCGATTATCTCCGGTGTGTATTCTCCAGTTCCTCCTCATCAGTGATACCTGCCTTCTGTAACACGGTCACTGCGAAGAGTTCACTCGTGAATATCAACAGTGCCCAGGTATCCACCTCAGCGAAAGCACGCATGGTCAGCGATTCCGCTGCACCCGCCGGGCTTTCATACCAGATAGCAGTCACACCGGCATCAGATCATGAATTCGCAATCGGAAGTGTGAGCACTGCGTTCTCCGGACATGTCCTGGAGGCACGTGATGCCGGTGCAGGAACCTGGAACCAGACCGCTGCAGATAACACCTTTAAGGACGAGACTGAGGTAACAGGAAGTATCCGCCAGTTCTCAAAGACCTTTGAGTACGGATCCGGGTTCAGGCTCTGATCCCTCATTATCATCCCGTTCTTCCCGTTTTTCTCAGGAAAGAAGGATCTCAGGCTACCGGATGAGGCCTGCAGCCGGTTCTCACTGCTCCTCTTCCGGGGATATCTGTCCGGATATTCCGGTTCATTGGTATCATCAGACATTCATTCGGACATTTCTCCGGTATCATCCGATAGTTCCATGCAGACGAAGAATCGCTGTTTTTAACCGGTACCTGAATGATTCTCCCGTACCTCCCGGTAATGGGGATTCTCCATTAATCCAAGGATGTTTCCGAAGGGATCGATCACCGATGCAGTGATGAAGCCGTTTCCCCGATCCATGATCGGTTCCCATTCCCGGGCTCCCATGGCGAGGAGACGGTCACGGGTACCTGCAACATCATCAACCTGCCAGTAGACAACGGCCCCGGCTGGTCCGGATCCCAATCCGGGAGGAGCATATGCCCGATCAATCAGGCCGAGTTCCTGCTGGAAGTCACCGAGACGAAATTCCACATAGCCCGGGCGTTCAAAATAGGGGGTGATTCCCGTGCATTCCATGTACCATTGCCTGGCGGCAGGAAGGTCTGCCACGTACAGGGTGATCGTAGCTATCCCACGTAGTACTGATCTGTTTTCCATTGCCGGATACCTTTTCCCGGTGACAGGATTCCGGAGGTGAACCCGGATCTTCACCGTATCGTTTCTCTGCTGTAGTGGACGATAGGAATACCGATACGGATACCGGGAGTACTCCCACCAGTCAGTCACACCGGCAGGTTCGAAATCTTCGGACGAGCAGGTACCGTGACACGTGCAGGTTCCTATCCTGAATGCGATCATGAACTGGTATTGGACTGGGCTCCAGCCTAGAGATGTACAGAGATGTACATATCTGGTTACCCATAGATTCATAGGATTTCAGGCTAAAAACCGACAGAGAATGAACAATCGGAATCTTCAATACAGTGGAAACTGATGGTGAATACGAGCAGTTTTTCCTGACATATGGATCCGGCATCCGGACGTACCTTTCATGGTTCTGAATCAGGCAAAAACGGGAACATAGGATGTAATGAACAGAGTGCCCTCTCTTCTCTGCGTGGATATCGAAACCGGTAAAACGGAAATAGCCGGTCTGTTTCGAGAATGTCTGAAAGATTTCAGGATAGATGTATGCCCTTCTGCCGAGGAGGCACTTACAGATCCCTCCCTTTCGGAATACTCGGTTATTGTATCAGAATACGCCCTTCCGGGAATGAATGGGATCGCTTTTCTGAGAGAGATCCGAAACCGGTTTGGGAACATCCCATTCGGGTTTCTAACCGGCAGCGGTAATGAAGAGATTGCTATCAGGGCGCTGGATGAAAAGGCTGACTTTTATGTCCGTAAGGAACCTGACCTCCCGGCAGCGATCTTGAGGCTGGCCGGGAAGGTTCGCCAGGTAGTATCGGGAAGAACAGCAGGAAATGTAATAGAGCTCGAAGAATCAAAATTCAGGGAACTTGCCGGTTTTATACCGCAGATGGCGTTTGAGACCGACACACATCTCCGGATTACCTATGCAAATCCCGCTGCCCTCGCACGGTTCGGATATTCTCATGATGACGATGTCCAGGGGATTGACGTTCTTTCCCTGATCCATCCCTCCGGGCATGAACTGATGAGAGAGAACGTGAACCGGATTATCAGAAAAGAATCCTTCGAACCCCATGAATACACAGCATTAACCCGTGACGGGAGAGCGTTCCCGGTGATCATCGATTCGGCTCCGATATATATAGATGGCAGGATCTCCGGATTCCGGGGAATTGTAATGGATATCACCACCCAGAAGAAACTTGAACAGACCATCCGGGAAAACGAGGAGAAATTCCGGACTCTGGTTGATCATTCCCAGGATGGTATCCTGATCCTTGATCCGACCGGGACCATTCTTTTTGGAAACCGTGCAGCAGCGAAGATCATTGGAATAGAAGATCCCGGACCGGTAGTTCGTAGCAGAAACGTGATTGAATTTATCAGCCCTTCATCACGGGATGCTGTAATGCGCGATTTTGCAAACGTCGCAGGCGGCACTGACGGTTATCTGGCGAGATACCGGATTCTGACCCTGACCGGGGAAGAGCGGTGCGTTGAGAGTATTGGAAAAACGATCCTCTTCCAGAATAATCCTGCGATCCTCATCTCACTTCGTGATGTCACTGACCGGCAGCAGTACGAAGAGAGACTGAAAAAGACCACGACTGACCTCGAGCAGATCATCAGGAACATGATCAACGGGTTTGTCATATGGGAGTCTGTCTTTGATACAGAAGGGAAATGCATCAGTTTTCGGTTTGGATTCTTTAATGATGCATATGCCCGTATCTCCGGACTGAACTGTGAAGATGTGAAAGGAAAAGATGTCTTAGAGATCTGGCCGGATACCGAACAGAACTGGATTGAAGTGTTTGGCCGTGTTGCCATTACCGGCATGCCGGAGGTCTTTGACATGTATCACGGACCGACCCGGGGATGGTACCATTGCAATGCGTACCGCCCGAATAATTCGCCGGAGAAGATCTGTGTCATGTTTGAGGATATCACCGAACAGCGTCAGAATGAAGATGCCCTCCGGATGGCTAACAAAAAACTCAATCTCCTGTCCGGAATCACCCGCCATGACATCAATAACCAGCTCACCACCCTGAACGGGTATATCGATGTACTCTCCCAGTCGACTTCAGACCCTGCGGTCATGAAATACGCTCCCGGCATCACAGACGTAATCACCCGTATCACTGACATGATCCGCTTTACCCGTGAGTACGAGCTGATTGGGGTGAATGCTCCTCTCTGGCAGGATGTCCAGGTACTGGTGAACGGGGCAAAAGAGCGGGGGATCCCGAAAAAAATCCATTATCTTAATGAAATCCCGATGCATCTGGAGATTTTTGCCGATCCACTTATCACGAAGGTCTTTTTCAACCTTGTGGATAATGCCATCCGTCACGGGGGTCCGGTCTCAATGATCCGGTTTTATGGTACGAATGAAGGAACCAGCCTGAAGATCATCTGCGAGGATAATGGCGGGGGTATTCCCGACGATGAAAAGGAATTGATATTCTCCCGAAAATTTGGAAAGAATACCGGGTACGGCCTGTATATTGCACGGGAAATTCTGGATATCACCGGTCTTTCCATCAATGAAACCGGGATATATGGAACGGGTGCACGGTTCGAGATTTCTGTTCCAGAGGGATCCTGGCGGTACCGGAAAACGAAAAGAAGACAAAACAACCGTCCCCCGTCCTGATCACCGGGTCATGATACTTCTGATGAATTCCATTATCCTTCCGATAAGCCCGATATCCGGACCCTCAAACTCCAGCCTGACCTGTTCAAGATAATCCCGGATCGGAATCTTCTGAGGACATTTCTTCTCACATCCTCCGCATTTTTTACATAGGGAAGCACCGGACTGGTTCAGGAAGACATGATGCGTCTCGTAAATATGCCGGTATGTGTACCGACCGGTGATATCAAAGATATGGGCACTATTGTAGAGATCAAAACATTCGGGTATGTTCACTCCATACGGACAGGGCATACAATACCGGCAGGAAGTACAGGGAATGATCATGAGATTTTTGTACGTCTCACTCACCTGTCTGATAACATCGTGCTCCTCCCCGGTCAGGGAGCACGGATATCCCTCTGATGCGGTCTGTCGGTTTTCATCGATCTGCACGATTTCATTCATTCCTGAAAGGACCATGGTGACCTCCGGATGATCCCATATCCACCGGAGTGCCCATGCCGCAGGGGTTCGTGTGAGATCAGATTTCGCAAATATCGCTGTAACCGCAGGAGGAATTCTTTTTACCAGGCTGCCTCCCCTGAGCGGTTCCATTACGAAGACCCCGATACCCCGTTCAGCTGCATACTTCAGGCCACCAGTTCCGGCCTGAGTATTCTCGTCAAGATAGTTGTACTGAATCTGACAAAAATCCCAGGAATATCCGTCGATAATCTCCCGGAATGAATGAAATGTATCATGAAATGAAAATCCCGCGTAGGAAATCCTGCCGTCAGCTTTTGCAGTCTCGAGAAAATCGCCGATTCCTAGACGAACCAATCGTTCCCAGTGCCCGCCGGTGAGGGCATGGACAAGATAGAAATCGATATGACGAGTCCCCAGTTTCTCCATCTGGAGAGCGAGAAACCGGTCCATGTCCTCGCGGCAGGTTACCAGCCACTGGGGCATCTTGGTAGCAATCCTGACTTTTTCGCGGTATCCGTCCCGTAACGCTTCTCCGACAACTATCTCACTCTCGCCGTCATGGTATGTCCACGAGGTGTCAATATAGACAATCCCCTGATCAATCGCATGCCTGATGATCCTGATTGCGTTTTCCCGATCGATCTTCCCGTCCCGTTCTGGAAGACGCATCGCCCCGAATCCAAGGATAGGAAGTTCGTCATCGGTTCCCGGGAGCCTCCGGCAGGGGATGAAGTTCATGATAGTATCTGAACCGGTGTGGATTAATAGGAGACAGGATACCTCCCTTCAGTAAGGAACGAACCGGTAACCGGGGAGATTACTCACCCGGCCGAAAAAAGGGGTAACTCATAGCCGGTACAGACGATTATTCAGGTGGTTTTGAATTTGCCCATTTCGCTTGATATCTTCTCTACAATTTCGATGATGCCTCCCATGATCTTCCCTATTTCATCAACGGATGCACTTGCTTCCTCGGTTGCGGCTACCGCGTCACCAGCCTCGGTTGACGTGCTGAGGATCAGGTTTGACACCTCCTGGATGCTGGCAGTAACTTCCTCAACCGAAGCTGCCTGTTCTTCAGATGCCGATGCCACATCCATCGTGTTATTGTTGATCATCTCTATCGTCCCGGCGATCTGGTTGAATGCAGCCACGGTCTGTTCAAGGGCCCTGCTCCCATCGGTGACCGCGATGGTGGACCGGCTCATGGCATCAGTTGCCTGTTTTGCCTGTTGCTGTAATGCGGCAATCATTTCAGCAATATCCTCGGCCGATTTCCGGGAATCCTGGGCAAGTGATTTCACCTCGGCTGCAACAACGGCAAATCCCCTCCCTGCTTCACCTGCCCGGGCTGCTTCAATGGCAGCATTTAATGCAAGCAGATTTGTCTGGTTCGCAATATCTGTGATGAGCCTGACGATCTTGCCGATCTCATCCATGCGGGAGTTAATGCCGCTCACGATAGTACCTACTTCGTTCGTGGAACCGGTGATGTCATGCATTGCCTTTTCAGACTGACGGGAAAGCCCGATACCTCCCTTTGCAAGATCATTTGCTTCATTTGAAGCAACTGAAACCGATTCGGCTTTTCGTGATACAGATGCCACGGTCTCATTCAGGTCTTCCATCGCCCGGAGAACCTGTGCCATCCCGTCACCCCCCTGCTCGGCATTCTGGCTGACCTTTCCGGCATTACGGGTTATCTGCTGGGATCCGGCGATGACTTCCTCGATACTCGCATTTGCTTCCTCAGCACTCGTTGCAAGGCTCGTAATATTTGTATTAATCAGGGATATTGCAGCAGAAATCCGGATCCCGATGTTGTTGAGTGCATCCTTAAACCGGATCCAGTCTCCCGTCGCGTCAATCCGGTCGTCAAACTGTTCTGCAAAATTATAATCCGCATATTCTCCTGCAATTCGCATGGACTCCCGGATCGGGATCATTATCGAATCAAGCGTCTGGTTCATTCCTGAGATGACTTTCCGGTAATCTCCCTCGTGAAGCGATGCGTCAGAACGAAAAGTGAGATCCCCTGCGATCGCAGCCCGTGCCAGGGCCTCAGATTCGTCTACCACCCGTGCAATGGCACCGCGGGCCTCATCAAGAGCAGTGCTGATTTTTACAAACTGTTCGCGTGCCGATTCAGAATTCTCATCTGCATCGAGAACAGCCATTTTGAACGTAGTATCACCCCTGGAAAGTGAAGCAATACTCTTCTGTACGATCTCCACGGACTGTTCAAGATACCTGACCATCGCGGTTACTGCGGTCATATCAGAAAACACTTCCATGAATCTGATGATCTCTCCCTTTTGATCCAGCACGGGAATATACACGACTTCAAGATGCCGGATCCCGGCCGGACAATCGATCTTGATCCGTGCCCGGGCAGGCTTTTTGTTCTTTATGGCATCCTGAAACGATTCTCCGCTCCGCTCAAGAACAGTGATATCAGTCAGTTTCATCTTCAGGGTTTCTTCCTTGCTGTATCCAAGGATCTTCGTAAATGCGGGATTTATATCCGTAAACCGCATATCAGGATTCATCTTCAGGATGGCATGCGGGTTCTCCTGGATCAGGGTTTCTATCTCTTCGATGTAGGCAATCTGGTCTGAAACATCGATATACATCGCAACAAGGCTAACAACATCCCCGTTTGCATTGGTAACCGGGATGTAGGTAAAATCAAGGGTCTTCACGGCCCATCCGAAGTCAACAACCAGTTTACCTTTTGCAGTTTTCTTCGACACAAGAATTTCTTTCAGGGGTGTTCCTTCCCTTTTAAGGATATTGAATTCCTGTATGTTCATGGAGAGGAGTTTATCTTCAGGAATATGCGAGATATCAAGGAATGAGGGATTGACCGAGAGGATTTTTCCCTGGGGATCCATCGTGAGAATGGAAGCCGGGTTTTGCGCGATAAGTGAATCAGATTCATGTATCTTCTCGAACAGGCGGGTGAGATCAAGAAAGATATCATAGATATGAACCAGGTTCCCGTCAGCGTCAAAAACCGGAATATATGAATATTCCAGGTTCTTTATGCCGGTTGGAAAATCTACTACAATATTTCCGGTAACCGTCTCTTTTTTCCGTATTGCTTCGCCAATCGTGGGTCCGTTCCGCTCAACCACCGTAAATTCCTTTAATGCTCTCCCGATCCATTCTTCCCGCTGATACCCGGACAATCCTAAAAATGCAGAATTAACATCGGCGATGGTATGATCCGGGTTGAGGGTAAGGATAGCGTATGGATTGTGCCGTGTCATGGCATCAATCTCTTCAACCCTGACAAAACCGGTGTAATCGGTGATCATGTACAGGATGTACTGCCCATCATCTGACCGGATCGTGTCAAGGGTTACCTTCGCATGGAAGGAATGACCGGAAAGAGTCGCATGATCGAAGAAGAACGAGAGGGATCCCTGATCCTGAAGGGTTTGAAAGAACCGGTTACTTTCTCTCCGGGAATCATTCCCGTTTGTCTGGTTCACGGGATACAACCGGGCCGGTTCGCATCCGATAATCTCCTCCCGACTTGCTGCTCCGAAGATGCGGAGGGTTGCGTTGTTACAATCAACAATGAGACCTGATTGCCCGATGATGAGAATGGCATCCGGGATAGCATCGATGATTGCCTTGAGCGGGGAACTCTTTTCAGTTTGAAAAAAAGGTTCGTTTGTACCTGTCATATCATCAGCCTGGTTAGTATTTCGGTATTACCGGTCGGGTTTTCTTATATCCTCATCTGTTGGGGGGAGTATTAAAGAGGATGGTGTTGTACATCCGGTTTCTCATACTGGTTCTCCGGATTCATGATATCCGTGAATTACCGGAATATCAGGATGGTGCATGATACTCCCCATCATCCGGGGTCTCTAATCCGGCCGGAGGGAGCGGATGAATGTGTGGTTCTGTCTTCACGATGAAACGAAGAAGATAAACCGGCAGTGTAAAACCGGGTGAACCGGGATTGACCGGTTGGAGTAATCCTGAAGCGGCGGGATGAACGGCAGATGCCGGTTCGGGGTCATCCTGATACCGGACCGGTCTGCAGGTACGGATACGCCGCGATCAACTCTTCGCGCCTGGCTCTTTTTTCTCCGATGAATTCATCAATCTGGCTGATATTCCCTGCAAGGTTCTCTCCTCCAGGTGAGGTCTCATCAGGTATGGTCCACGAGCTGATGACCTGCTTCATCTGTTCCATTGCCTTGATCTGGCGGGTAAGGGTCATCCATTGATCGCTGATTTCACAGGGAACACCGTTATCCTGTGACGACCGGGCAAATGCAACTATCTGGTTATACCAGGAGAAGAACTCAGTTATCGTCTCACAGAATTCTGCCTCCATGAACGGTTTCGGGATGAAACCCCAAACCTGCTCCCCGTACCGCATCACTTCGTCAACGAGAAGTTTTTTTGCTGACGCAAGGAGGATCGGGGTTTTCAGATCCCCGGGAAGGACCTTGAAATGTTCAAGGGTATCCCATCCGTCAAGGGGATCCATCATGATATCGAGAAGAATGAGATCAAACTGCTTTGATTTTAATTTGATTAACCCTTCAGCCGGACTGTCAACCATGATACTGGCATATCCACATGTCGCGAGGGCACTATGAATCGCCTCTCTGAACACGGCCTCGTCGTCAATGATCAGGATGTTTCGTATTGGTGCAGTCATGATCCGGTACCTTCAGGGATATCTGGTGCTCATCCCGATATATATGTCCATTGGTAATCTCCCGGTACTTTTCCCGGCACTATCTTCCGGCAGGATCCATCCGAAGAAAAAAACCGGGACCCGTGTTCTCCTGACGATTGCCGAAAATAGGGGGGCCCGGATTATGCCTCATAGATGAACCGGCAGATGGATACCTTGAACAGATCGCCATGGCAAGATGTAGATCAATGGATAATGAGCAGAATGACCATGCGAGTGATCTCGGGCATCTGAAAACAGAAGCAGCCGGGGCGCTTGAAGCGATTGCACGAACCCTTCGTAGTGCTGACGCATCTCCCGGAGAGGAAGAGATCGCCCGTCTTCTCAATGATGCTGAAATCCTGATTACAGAACTCAAAACAGCAGCTGATGCAGAGGTACAGAAGATTGAATCCGAATACCGGGGACAGGTGGAATCGGTCGAACAGGTTATCGCAGATCATCCCCTCCCCTCCGTACTCATTGCTGCCGGTGCGGGAATCCTGATGGGAATGCTTCTTTCAGGCCGACGGTAGAACAATGGGAGCGGTCACAGAACAGGAAGGAGAGGCGGATAGTGAGATAACCCGAATGATGGGATTCATCGGCATGTACATTGAGCAGAAGATCGATCTGCTCCTTCAGCATTACCTGCTTGACCCTGCCGACGCCCTCTTCAGGAGGCTCATGATCGTCTCCGTCATTATTACCTTCCTGGTTTTTGGCATTCTTGTTCTTGTAACCGGGTTTATCCTCCTTCTTGCCGAAGTGATCCCACTCTGGGCATCCCTCCTGGCTGTCGGAGGAATGGCATGTATTATCGGGGGAGGTATCGCGTACCATCTCTTCGCTTCTCCGATCATCCTCAAGACACCCCATGCTGAAGAACAGGAGCGTCATGACGTATCGTAAACGGATTACCGAAGAAGATCTCAATTTCACGCGCAGCCTGATCGCCGGTTCATACGGAACCCTGAAACAATCAGCACTGTCACTCCCGTCACAGGTTCTTTGCTCGACTGAGCGGACCATCCGCCGGTACCCGGCCGGCAGTGTCGTCATGCTCGTTATTGCCGGAGGAATCCTGTACGGATTATTCAGGGCTGCACCCCGGTATGCACGGTCAGGGACGGTTCACGACCGGACAAATGCTGCTTCATCACCGGATAGTATGTTCCGTGACATCCTTATCCGGACAATCCCATTCTCGGTACCATACCTCCTCGCGTTCATCCGATACGGCCTGAACAGAGTCAGACCGGATGTACCGGACGTTCATCTGACAAAAGAGAATAACCGGATTTAATGCGGAGGAATCCGAATTATTTTTATGATGATCTTCCTTCTCCTCTGCGCCCTGCTGATAATCGGAGCGATTGTTCTCTGTTCCCTTGCCTGGCGGTACTGGTCACGACAGCGCTCACTGCCCTGTCCGGTCTGGATGAGATGGCTTCTAGATCCCCGGTTTTCAGAAAAACCCAGCCGGAGAACCAGAAAGACCATAGAACTGCTTGATATCACTCCGGGAATGGATGTCCTGGATGCCGGTTGCGGACCAGGGAGGCTTTCCCTTCCAATCGCACGGATGCTCGGTGATACCGGAAGGGTAACCGCCATGGATATCCAGGAGGGAATGCTTGCGATCGTCCGCAGGCGGGCAGAGGAAGAAGGCATCCTCACCATTTCGCTTCTCCAGGGCGGTATCGGTGAAGGAAAACTGGATCATAACCGGTACGACCGGGTTCTTCTCATCACGGTTCTTGGCGAGATTCCGGACCGGGACAGTGCGTTACAGGAGATCTATGCTGCCCTCAGACCAGGTGGAATGCTCCTTATCGAGGAAACGATACGGGATCCCCATTTCCAGAGAGCGGGAACCGTTCGTGAACTCTCTGTAAAGGCCGGTTTTATTGAACGGATGTTCGATGGTACCCGGTTTAATTATACCATGCTTTTTCAAAAAAACTGATACCAGGACAGGAGTGAAGACCGGAAAAATCTGCTACCGGTATGATTTGCTCCGAGAATCCCGGTTCTTCAGATTTCGGGTATCATCGCGAAGAAATGGACAGAAACATTCTCGGTTCCGATCCAGTATCCCCGGTGATCTCTCTCCCACGATGCAGAGAACCCACCGGCTGTGAGAAACCCTTCCAGCCGGTAAAAATCGGTGAGAACATAGTACAGGGGCATTGAAAGCACGTCAATAATCCTGAACCGGGTATCTGAGATGACCACTTCATCTCCCGCTGTACCAAAAGGAGCAGGCAAGGTGATGGTGACGCTCATTCCGGAAAGCAGGTTTTTCACATACCCTCGTGGGATATCTGCAGGAAACTGCACCTCACTCATGGTATTCCCCCAGGCAGGAGCCGGTTCGTGAACGGAATATGACCAGTCTTACCGGTTCTCTCTCCGGATAAAACCGCCGTTTTCGGATGATACAGGCCGGTCCCCGCTCTTTTCTGCGGGGCACGGACATCACCCACGCCATCATTATCACCGGTGACACGTATCAATCGGCATTCAGGGTTCTCTTTCCGGTACCTGATCTTCATGCCCTGCAGAAACCCCCTGTGATCATCCAGAAAAACCATTATTGCCATCATTCTTCCTGCCGGGGATGAATATACTGGAGATCATCCCCGCTTCTCACACCTACAGTCCCCATCAGGTATTCCGGAGACGAACCTGCCTCATTCCCCCTGAATCTGGTGCATATGAGAGGGATAGTCATTTCTGCCCATGGCTCCTGATAGAACCCTTGTTTTTTACAGGATGATATGTGCTGAGCGGGTACATCATTTATAGGTAACGAAATAGTCCTGCCGTACAGGATGCCAATCACTGATCTTTCACAGGCGATTATACCAGAATTTCTGAATCCCCCTATTAAATGAAATATCCGGATATCCTGCCGGGAATATCCCATACCCGATCCTGTGGAACACCGGGAGTGGACAGGGAGAACCGGTCAAATTTGCCGGATTTCAGATGGGTTCAAACGGGTACAGAGTACCAAAGAACCGGATCAATTCTTTCAGGCCCGTTCTCAATCCTGTCCGATCAGATCACCTTTATGTTCAGGTTTCCTGCAGATGGAGGAGAACCCCGTATCATATCTGACGACAATCCGTCTCATCTCTCCGGTCCGTTTTCACTGTTTTATGAGAGAATCACCTTTGGAGATTTCCGTTCATGCCAGACCATGGACACTGACAGCAGGAAGCAATTGAATACCCTGGACGATATCTATTACATGTTCAGGAACAGAGTCGAAACTAACCTGCCAGTATAACCCATTCTCCCGTTTCGGTGGAATTATTCCCCACGAATTCGAGATATGACCGATACTTCATTATCATCCCCCCCGGAGCAGCCAATAGCCGTCCTGTATATCAGGGAATCAGAAGATATCCATCAGGACGAATTAGAACAGGTAACCGGTGACAGATCTGTCACCCTGACCATACTGGAATCAGCAGAAGATGCCCTCTCTGTTGAAAATCTATCCTCGTACGATCTTATCGTATCAGGATACCACCTACCTGGGATGGATGGGATTGCCTTTCTGACAGCGATCCGGGAGCGCTTTGGGAATATCCCGGTGATATTGTTCACCGGGGGAGATGATGAAACGGTGATGAATACCGCATATCACCAGGGTGCTGACTGGTTTGTCAAAAAAACCGGGAATCCCCGAGAACAATTCTCTCATCTCACAGATGCGATACGATCCGTGATTGCGAAAAGAAACGTGACCTATGAACCGGTTTCCTGTTCAAAGTCATCCGATATCCTGATCGGGGTTCCTGACCCCGTATTTGCCATCGACAAAAAAGGCCATGTTATTGCATGGAACCAGGCCATGGAAGAATTGACCGGGGTCCGGTCCCCTGACATCATGGGAAAAGGAGAATATGAATATGCAATTCCGTTATACGGGTTTCGCAGACCTCTCCTCGTCGACCTGTTGACCGAAACGGATGACACCATCAGTCAATACTATCCCGGTTTTATCCGGACAGACTCGGTAATTACGGCGATCACGTATATCCTCTCCCCGAAAGAAAACCGCATCGCATTTATCAAAGCTGCTCTCCTTAAAGACGGGAGCGGCGAGACCATCGGGGCCATCGAGATTGTTCATGATATCACCCGGATTCCACGGTCAGGGTATGTTCACCATGGTACCACCGGGACATGCCGCAATATCGTGGATCTTATTCCTGAAAGCATTCTCCTGCTTGATATCACCGGCACTATCCTCTTCATCAACCAATCAGGTCATCTTCTCATTGAAGAACCAGATCCCGGTACAATTTATGGGAAAAAAAGTCTCCTTGATTACGTTCATCATGATTTTCTCGAAAAGGCAATCGGGGATATGCACCAGGCGGTCCTGGAATCTGACGGATATCCTTCCCGTTATAAACTTATTTCAGCAACAAGTCGGGAATTCTGGGTTGAGAGCCAGGTTAGGAAGATCCCATACCAGTACTCGGAGGCGATTCTCGTTTCCATGCGGGAGGTCACGATACGGAAACAGGCAGAAGACGCCCTTCGGGAGAGCGAGGAGAAATACCGATCCCTGGCAGAACTTCTTCCTCTGATGATTTTTGAGGTGAACCGGGATCTCAGGGTTACCTATACGAACCGGTTCGGCCTTGCACTGACCGGAACAGACCCGGAAGAAATCGGTCAGGATATTTTTGCCCTTTCACTCATCCATCCCTCCTGTCATCACCGGATCAGGGAGAATATCCAGAAACAACTGAGCGGACTCAGGGTCGGTACTGATGAATATACTGCGGTCAGAAAGGACGGCAGTACATTCCCTATCACAATTTATTCCTCTCCAAAATACCGGGATGGCAGATATGACGGGTTCCGCGGGGTCATCATCGATATTTCAGAGCAAAAGGCGATAGAAACCCGCCTGATGGAGAGTGAACAAAAATTCCGGGTTCTTATTGAACAATCCCTTGACGGCATCATCATTGCGGATTTTTCCGGTAATCTCCTCTTTCTCAACCCGCGGATCGGCGAGATCATCCGGCACCCGGCAGTCACCGAACTTGCGGGAACGGCAAATATTTTTTCATTCATCAGTCCGGAGCATCACCACCGCGTCGTCGCGGATTTTACCGAGGTACAGGCAGGAAAAGACGGGTATCTGGTCCAGTACCCGGTCAATACCGTTGACGGAAATGAAATCTGGGTTGAATGTATCGGAAAACTAATCCTCTATGCCGGCGCTCCGGCCATACTCCTCTCGATCCATGATATCACCGAACGTAAACAGACAGAAGATGCCCTCCGTACTTCTGAAGAGAGACTTAGCACGATATTCAGGGATAATCCGGTTGCCCTCACGGTTGTATCAGCAGAGACGGGTGTTTTCATAGATATCAATACGGCGTTTGTCCGTGGGATCGGGTATTCCCGCGAGGAGATCATCGGATCCACGGCAGAAAAACTCGGATTATTTCCTGATCATGCCACATACCAGGAGATGCTGACCCTTCTCAGAGATAAAAAGCACCTCAACGGATTTGAGATCACCTGCCGGATTGCTTCCGGGAAATCACGGGTCATCCGGTTTTTTTCAAACATCACCATGATGAAGGGAAAACCATATATCCTCTCATCCATCGAGGACATCACTGAACGCAAAGTTGCCCGGGAATCCTTTGATGCTCTGGTAAGGATGATGGTCGGGACGACCGGGCTCAATGCTCTTCAGAAGATAACGTCAAATATCAGTTCATGGCTAAAGGCGGATTGTGTCATGGTGGGAGAAATTGAACCGGATCATACAACCGTCAGAGTTCTTTCCATGATGCTTGACGGGAAAGAGGTACCGGATTTCAGGTATACCCTGAAAGGAACCCCCTGTGAGAATGTGAGACAAAAGGGATACTGTACGTATTCTGATAATGTTTCAGAACTCTTTCCGGATAGCCCTGATCTCATCGCAATGAAGATACGGGGATATATCGGCACACCCCTGCGAAATTCTCAGGGTTCTGTCTTCGGAGTTATGTGCATTCTGTTTCGGTATCCGATTCAACCGACATCATCAATTCGTGAGATACTGGATATCATAGCAGTGAAAGCTGCCGCAGAAATAGAACGAACCCAGATCGAGCAGGATCTCAGTAAAAGCCAGTTTCTCCTTAGAGAGGCGATGAATCTCGCCAATCTTGTCAACTGGGAGTATGACGTGATATCCGACCGTTTCATCTTCAACGACCGGTTTTATTCCCTGTATGGAACCACAGCAGAAGCTGAAGGCGGGTACCGGATGTCATCGGGCACCTATGCACAGGAATTTATCCACCCGGAAGATCGGCACCTGGTTTATGAAGAAATTGAAAAGTCAGTTAATACTCAGGATCCTTCGTTTGTCTCCTCACTGGACCACCGGATTATCCGGAGAGATGGGGATATCCGGCGTGTTCTCACGAAAATCGGGATTGTCAAGGACGCTGCCGGAAAGACCATCAAAACGTATGGGGCAAACCAGGATATCACCGAGTTAAAACAGGCAGAAGAAGCCATCAGAAGAGCACACCGCCAGCTCAACCTGCTGACCAGTATCACCCGGCATGATATCCTCAACAAGCTCTCCATCATCAAGGGAGCGCTCGCTCTCAGCGAGGATGAACCTGTTGATCCTGTCGTTGATAATTATTTCCAGCTGATCCGAAAAGCAACCGGCGATATACAGTCACAAATTGAGTTTACCCGGGTTTATGAGAATATTGGATCTGAAAAACCGATATGGCAGACCATCAACGCAGTCATGCCATACGATGCACTCCCCCCATCGGTACAACTAACCGTAGAATGCGGGGATTTGTCGGTTTATGCCGATCCTATGCTGGAGAAGGTCTTTTTCAATCTCCTGGATAATTCTCTCCGGCATGGTGAGCATGTCACCCAGGTCAGGGTTTACTCCGAGATCAGGGGAGGAGAACAGGTCATCGTATGGGAGGACAACGGGGTAGGTATCCTTCCAGAGGAGAAGGAATTGATCTTCGAGCGGGGATTTGGAAGAAATACCGGCTATGGGATGTTTCTGATCAGAGAGATCCTCTCCCTGACCGGAATTTCCATCCATGAGACCGGAACTCCGGGAACCGGTGTACGGTTCGAAATAACCATCCCAAGAGAGGGATATCGGAAAGGAGAATCAGGTTCCTCAAAGCCGGGCAGATAATACCGGGAATATTTCCCGTATCGGCATCATCGGGTATCCTTTTCCGGGCCATTGCCAGGTCACCGTTTTTTAACTCCCACATCCAGGAGACCGTATGACACTCACGGATCTTGATCTTATTCGCTTCACAGTACGCACCAATCTCCTGTTTTGAGATCCCGAGTTTTTCAGCGATTGACCATGCCTGAGAACAGGTGATCTGCGTGGTAATCCCTTCCTGTTGTATCATTGCTGCTATCTTTTCTGGTTCCATGCACTCTATTATTCATTTCAGGGAGATGGTTTTTCCGATCACCGGCCAGATGGACCAGGGGTATCCGATCTCCTGACATACAGGTACATATTTTTCCGGTGATCATCCGCATACCCAGCGGTGGAGCGGACACCGTATCCCTATCTGCCCTCCGGGTGATGATCAGACTTATTCAGTCGGTATTCCAAAACCCGGCAAAATCTTTCCCTCGTTCCAGGATCGCTTTCACCCAAAAGATTTTCAGGTACTGGTGAGAACTGAACCGGTAATACCTGTCGAGGTGAATGATGAAAATTACTGTGGTTTCAGATGTTGTTTCAGCCCCAAATCCCCATCATGTCGACGCTCGGAAGATCTATGACACCGATCACGCCCTCGCGGTGGTCATCACCTTGCAACCAGGAGAATCACTGAAGAAACATATCACTCCGGTTGATGTCTTCTTTTATGTACTCGAGGGAACGGGAATCGTTGAGATCGGTGATGAGAAGGCAACCTGTACAAAGGACATACTCATTGAGAGCCCGGCCAGGATACCACACCGGTGGATGAACGAGAGCACAACCCCCTTCAGAGTGCTCGTGGTCAAGGTTCCAAAACCCCGGGAAGAGACAAAACTCCTGTAAGAAACGCTCCACGTTCTGAACAACCATTTAACAATACCTGCCGGGAAAACCGGCGGGGAAGACCGGATGGTGAGCGGTACCCCGCTCACCGGATTTTTTCTGTCATCACTGCGATCTTCGCTATCCGGTATCCATGAACGGAACGGGCGTGAGTCCCCGGGTGTCGATACCCGGGAATAGCCTCTGATCCTCTTCTTCACCTCATATTCTGACCGGCGGTTCATTATCAGGATAAGGAATCAACAGGTCTGCCGGTATACCCAGGGGGATCCTGCCGTGTCTGCCCCTCTTGTATGAGCACTCCGGCAGGAATTGCCTGAATGAGTAATAATCCTCCTCATCCGGCCGGAGCATCCGTTCATGGCAGTTCTTCACTTTCACCCGGTTTGCCGGAACCTTATATTCCGGTCTGCCAAGGTCATAGCATGCTGGTGGTATCTCCATTATCCGGATTTTTTCCGCGGAACCAGTTCATCCTCTACATGGCTCCCGGAGATGAACTGCTCAGGATATGCCGGGATCTTCCCGGCCGAATGAAAAAACATCGAATATCCGGTATTACTGCAAATACCCCCTCCCTGTTTACGGGACTTTCGGATAACCCCGGGAACCGGTTTGAGTACAGGGTGGTGGAATCACTGACCGATCTCTTCGCAGTCATCGAATTTTCGCATCCGGGAATCCGGGTGATCGAGTTTTCGTCGTCATGGTTCTCTAATGACCCGGATCTTACCGCAGCTTTTGCCGCTCACTGCCATGAACAGGCGATGAAAACGGGATCCATCCTTCTTCTCGCACAGGACGGGGATATCGTGCCGGAGGTGATAGAAGAACAGGCACACAGATACATCGTATTCATGCCGGTAAATGAGAACGGGGATGAGATGTTTTTTTCGTCTCGTTTTCCGGGGATCGAACAGGATCGTGTTAAACCTGGGAAAATCAATGGAGAAATATCGTCCGGTACGGGAGAGGACAGTGGGACCGGAACGGATTCAGCAGATCAGGAGACCCGGTACCCGGGATGACGTCAACGATGTATCCATTTCTCATCCCACCCGGAAACAGGTCAGGATTGTTCGGATAAGGAGAATATCCCTTCAAACACCATAGTCAGCCCGTACCGGCCCGGCGATCGCGTTGTAGATGAGATCCTGGTCCGGGAGGTACTGGAGCGATGCATAGGCGCCGTTCCCGTAATTCTGATCCCCGAACGATGTCTCGTGGACCGTTTCCCCGGTATCCCAGTCAAGTCCGGTAACCCCCCAGCCATTCCCGGACCAGCCGCCCACCAGTACCATGTTCCCCGGTTCATAACAGAGAGGATTCATACTGGTGCATGAGATATCGCTCCGTGACCAGACCGGTGACCAGCAATGCCTGACCGGGTCCCACTCAAACCGTTCAACCCCGAGAGGGGCCGGGTATGCTGGCCCGATCACAGAAACCTGAAGGATCCGGTTTACTCCCAGGAGATCGGAACCAATCTCACCGGGAATTGAATTCACAACAAATGCCCCGGTTCCATGGATCACGACCGGTTGCTCTGACTGAACCCATTCGGGAAGGGGATCAAAGCCGCAGGTGACCGGGATGTAATCAGCCAGCCGCCGGGATCCTTTTGGGATCGCGTTTCTCCAGAATGCCAGAAGATGCATCTGCTGTTGACCATCCGTGATCACAACGAGCTGGTCTTCACCAGGGCCAAATCCCATGAGTGCCGGGGATGAACCGGTTCCCGGACCGTCCTTGTTCACTGGCGGCAGATCCCCGCCTGCATACGGGCATGACCAGGCCCCGTCTGATTCGGCATCAGAGATTGCAAGCCCGGTCCAGACCAGTTTATACATGACCGTGTCGCTTGCCATGTAAATGCCATTTTGTTCATCCATGATTGCCGGATGCCTGATGAAACCGGTCTCCGGAACCGGGTAAAACACCGCTGTTGCGATGTCAAACCAGCGGTTCATGATAGCTACCCCGTTCGTGAAGGTAACGAGGAGATGCCCGTCATACGTCATCATGAGACCACATATTTCGACATTCTGGGGATGGTCTGCTCCCTGGATCACGGTGACGGGGTCAGCAAGCATATGCCGGATGACGATCCCTGCTGATGGATTCGAGGGATCGACAAGTCCGAAGGCATAGAGATTACCACCGTAAGCCGTGTACAGGATGTTGTCTGAATCAACCACAGCATACCTCCCATTTCCGTACCGCCGGGCATAGGTATCACCAAAGAGGCCGGAGAGAGAGGCATCCATCGTTGAAACATTCAGTCCTGTTGCCGTTGACTGTCCGAATTCCCGGAGGTTTTCATCCGGGATCGCGGGCAGGGAGTCATTCGTTGCCAGGGCAAGTGCTTGAAAGACTGCCTCTGCGTTCCAGCCATTGCCGGTAGCGTTTACATAACTGACACGGTCACTGCCGACTGCCCAGAAATAATTCTGCTCTGATGCAGCAGGAGTAAGGATATTAACCGGACCAGCGGGAACGGTCGGGCACGAGGAGAGGTCAATAGATCGGGTACCGGGTGGTGGCCCGTATGGAGACGCTCCCTCCTGGTACCCGATAAACGGGGTGCGATAATACCGGGACGAGGCAAGGTACTGGTTGGCTGCCGGATGGCTATTTCCGGTCTGCCCGGGGAATAGATTCGGACCGGGCGTCTCTACGGGCGTGAGAGAGGGTTCCGGGTCTGTTCCGGTTTCCGGCACGATACGTGCCGGTCCGCTGTCCCCGGCGTGCATTGTCTGTAGCACGGGGATTTCAGGGCCGGTCGCGGCAACCGGGAAAATGCAGCAGATGAGGGTACAAATACACGTAATCATGAACAGCCTCATCGGCAATCCGTTAAGCAGGCACGTTCCCATCCCGGTGACCATGAATGTTCCTATTTAGTATTTTTCATACCTGGAGGTAAAAGGCTAGTTATTTAGGATCAGATCATCCTCCTGAAAAGGGTTTTTCCCGACGGATGGTTCTTCTCCCCGGGTGATGCAGTAATACTGGTGAACACCAGCTCCCCTGATCAACCATCTTCCCCGCTCCGGTTCGATTCTCCCGACCAGCTCCCAGGTGACACTATCATGGTGACCTGTGAAAGCGGTCAGAAATATCTCACGTTCCGGGTAGGAACCGAGATCTGTGCCGCAGTGCCGGAGACCATGGAAGTCTATCTCTGTAAAACCTGCGGAGAACTGGAATATCTGCCGACAATCACGTTCCTTGACGACATGGGGGACTGCATGCAGATGTACTGTCTCTACTATTACGGGGAGGAGGCCCAGGAGTTTCCTGAATATTCAATACCTCAGGAGTATGATGGAGGGATGGTCGGGTCAGATCCCCTCGTCATGACCTGTTCTTCGGAGAACCAGTATCTCGTCTTCCTCGACCGGTTTACCGTCCGTGCTCTCGATGTAAGAACCGGGTACCGGTACGAATGCAGGAAGTACCTGGCATTCTCCGATAATCCCGGGGATCATCCGTTCCCGTTCCATGATGACATGCGGGAATGTTACCAGAAGGCGGTCGAAATATATCATATCCCGGAGGACCATGACACGGCAGCATACCTCGAATGGCGGAGATTCCGGATTCGGGAGATGGTGGAAGAACAACAGGAAAAACCGGATCCTGAAGTATGATAATTCATTCCGGTGCTATATGAAAAAAACCCTGAACAGGGTGAACTGACCGGAAATTAATCCAGTTTCTCCCCGGCATCGCCTGGAGCGTTCCCGGACAGGCTGTTCCCTGATACCATTCACCCGTTCCCGGTTTATGGCCCGGCCTCATCCATGACCTCTTTTCATCGGGATTGACAAGAAGCCTGACGACTGGTATCAGGCAGATATGAAAAAGGGTTCTGACCCTTTTCCGGTTTTATTATTTCTTCCAGTACAGGAGACACATGATCAATGATATGATCCCGGTGATGATGAAGAAAATACCAAGGATCATGACAATAAAGGCCGTTCCCGCATCCGGATTGATAAAGAGATATAATCCGATGAGGAGACTGATCACGCCGGCCAGTCCGGTCAGGATCCGGTGCCGCTCCCAGGAAATTGAGACCGCGTACGCAATGGTCAGCAGCCCGTTGATGACCAGCCAGATAGCAATGAGGTACCCGATAGCGATCGTTGCCACATACGGGGAGATTATGGCAAGTAACCCGAGTATGATACTGACAAGACCGGAACCGAGAAGCGTCATCTTCGAGGTACCACTCTCCGCTGACAGGCTGATGCCTGCCGTCAGGATACCAACCAGAAGAAGGATGATTCCAACGACCATTACAAGAAAATCAAATACCGCACCAGGTGCAGATATCGCTACCATCCCGAAGAGAATGACAATAACACTCAGGATGATCTCAAGAAGCCTATCGGTATCCATACTGAAACATGGAAAGTATGAGGGATAATCATTTCTTTTTGTTCTCTTCTTTTACCCGGTACCCGGGAGATCAGCACCGTTTGATCCGGTTTTCACCAGGGAGATCTGCAGATCGTGTCACCGCTTTCCATGAAACCTGACTGCCGGAACGCTGCATTACTGCCATCCGGCACCGGAACCGGGGAATATCCGGACCCTGGCTGTTCCTGTACGGACAGATCCGGTTTCCAGTCCCGGCAGATACATCTGAGAGGAATATCGTATCTTCCGGTTGTATCTGACAACTATTTTAATCCCGGTTCTTTTTCTTATCTGCCGGTATATTCTCCCCGGGTTCTGCCGTGAACGATCATCGGGATACCATGAATCATAACCCCCTTCCCGATGATCTTCAGGCAGGCAGATGATACCATGCATTCTCATAACCGAATAATTCGCGGAGGAGGTATCCTCCTCGTAATCATATACCTGCTCATGGCAGTATCCGGATCCGTCTTTGCGGAGGATACGGATAGCAGCCATGATCCTGATGCTGTTCCCGACTACGAACAGGTCTTCCCTGATGCGAAAATCCAGGACATCTTCATCTCGGTCACGCCTGAATCCTGGAACGAGATGCAGGAAGACATGACAGAAACATACGGGGAATTTGGATCCGGTCAGGCCGGTCCGGGTACCCCCGGAGAAAACCCCGGCATGATGCCTGGGAACCGATCCTCCCTGATGGAACCGGGAGAACACCTGCCGGGGATGTCCGGGCAGGAGGATCCGGTCTACGTTCCTGCGACGATCTCATATAACGGAGAAACCTGGGACCATGTCGGGCTCAGGTACAAGGGCGTCAACTCGCTCATGACTGCCTGGAGCCAGGGGATTGGAAAGATCTCGTTCAAGATCGATATGGACCGGTATGAAGATGAATTTCCTGATACGAAAAACCAGAAATTCTATGGATTTAAAGAGCTGAACCTCCAGTCCGGAATGTCAGATGCCTCCGTCATCCGCGAGAAGATCGTCCCCGAGATTTTCCAGGATGCACAGGTCACGGCACCTGAGACCGCCTTTTACCGGGTATATCTTGATCATGGTGACGGGTTTTCCTACTTCGGCCTGTATACCCTCGTGGAAAGCGTAGATGATACCGTCATACAGACTCAGTATTCAAACGGAGATGGGAACCTGTACAAACCTGAAGGGGAAGGGGCTACCTTTGCTGCCGGGAAATTTAATCTCTCGTCATTTGAAAAGAAATCAAACGAAGATGAAGCGGATTATTCTGATGTAGAAACCCTCTATGAAGCCCTTCATGCCGGTACAAGGACATCAGATCCAGAGACCTGGAGAGGGAACCTCGAGGAGATCTTTGATGTTGACGGATTTCTTACCTGGCTGGCCACCAACACCCTGATTAAAAATTGGGATACCTATGGTGGCAATTCCCGCAATTATTATCTGTATAATAATCCGGATACCGGAACCTTCAGCTGGATCCCCTGGGATAACAACTATGCCCTCATGGAAGGAATGGGAAGGCCGGGAGGAATGGCCGGAAACAACACACCCGGATCATGGATGAACATGCCACCAGGAGAGGGAAACATCACCATCACAGGACCTGAAGGCATGGGAAGGCCGGGAGGAATGGCCGGAAACAACACACCCGGATCATGGATGAACATGCCACCAGGGGAGGGAAACATCACCATCACAGGACCTGAAGGAAGACCTGGTCAGATGGACCGGGGAGCCGGTCCGGGTGGTATGGGAAGTCAGGTCTCCTTCAGCATGGAGAATGTAACCGATCGCTGGCCGCTCATCCGGTACCTCATGGATGATCCCGTATACCATGAGCAATACGTGGAGACGCTCGGAAGGGTGGTACACGAGAGTTTCATTCCCGAGAAAATTTATGAACAGCTGGATCTCTACCATGATCTCATAGAATCTTCGGTGACCGGTCCTGACGGGGAACAGGACGGATATACCTATCTCACCAGGGATTCTGATTTCGACCAGTCATATGAAGAGATAAAGCAACTCATCAGCTCACAGTACGAGAAGGCCCTGGCCTACCTCGCTGAAGAAGAGGCCCATACTGCCTGAAGGGATGGGGTGATGAATCCGGGTCACGGGGATGTTCCCCTTTTCACCATCCCTCAACCCGGGATCAGTGGATATGATGGCTTTTTTTGAGAGCCGGGCGATCCCGGGCCCTGCGAATGGTCTGTTGCAGGTCATGACGGGGACCGGCATATCCACTATGAGAATGCAGCCTTGAACGGCTCAATCGTGTTCAGGTCCACGTCAGAGTACCGGTTCCGAATGATCTCCTTGATCCGCCGGCGGTATATCTCTTCTATCTGTTCCTCACTCCGTATATCCCGATTCAATTCCTGGGGCCGGCGGAGAAGCGAACCCTGGTATTCCCGGTTTGCATAATGGAAAACCCGGCCCTGGCCAAGGGTGAAGACATATTTCCGTATCGCTATCCGGGAGACCCCCGGGGATCGTTCAGCCAGCCAGGAGACCATGTCTTTCATGGAAACCTGGGGGGTCTCATTGAAACAGTGGAGCAGGTTTCGTGCAAGAACAAGCCGTGCCTTCCTATCGGTCTGTAGTTTAAGCGTCTGCGTGATGAAGGATTCAATCGGTGAGAGATCTGACACCCGGTCAGGGTTTGCAATCTCGTCAATTGAACGGAACGCAACCTGCGGATGCCCGGTCGCAGAGTGGGCGATCTCTTCTATGACATCATCCTGGTATGACTCAAGAAACTTTGTGAAACTCTTGAACCCGTAATTATTCTCCGAGAACGATGGATCCAGCCTGAGCAGGTCAAGTTTTAATTTCGAGAGGAGGACTGGTTCTTCCGGATGATTTGATCTGATGTACCGGATCAGGAGGTTTCTTCCCCCCGCCGTGAGATCGGCCTGATCATCACGGTCCAGGATCGGTTCCTCGTCGGTATCACTGGCGTGGATCTCACCGAGGAGATGGTTCAGTGAGTAGTACTCAGAGCAGTTTTCCCGGATAACATCCCCGACCGAGTCATCAAACCCGATGATATAGACCAGTTTTCCCCTGGCCAGGACCCGTTTTATGACCGGTAAAAAGTCCGTATCCCCTGACCCGATGATAATCGCATCGATAATGGGAAAGAACTGGAGATCTTCAAGAATATCGATCACCATCTGGATATCTGCCCCGTTCTTCCCGGACAGGGAGGTCGAGGGAAGATACCGGAGATCAAACCCGTACCGGTTCAGGTTGCGGACATACCGGAGGCAGTCCGGTTTATTCCAGTCGGCAAAGGCACGTTTAATGCAGAGAATCCCCTTGCTGAGCGCGTAATCAAGGATCGGTCCGAGTTCAAGCGGGCGGTCGATATGGGAAAATGCCTGATCCGCCGATATCGCCAGGTTTTCAAAATCAAGGTACATGGCGATGTTCATCGAACGCGGTTGCCCGGCAAAGACCATGTATCAGGATCTGATATCATCATAGTTATGCTTCGTGCACCGGGCTGTCATACCGGAAGGATCCGGCCCGTTCATCGGGAAAACGTCATCCGGGCAGGAACATCCGGATTGTTCATCATGCCAGGGCCCGGTTCCCATCCCGGGATCATAAGACATTAATCAGCCGGGGTTTGAGAGATAATACGAATGGATACCCCGGCTGTCCCCCCGGTACGGTTGATCTCCTGGAATATCACCCTTCGCTGCCCGCTCAAATGCCCGCACTGCTACTCCGATGCCAGGGACGGAGACACTCCTGATTCCCTATCCACCCCTGAAGCATACCGGATCCTTGACCAGGTCCGTGCAGCGGGAACCCCGGTGGTGATCCTGAGCGGGGGAGAACCGATGATGCGCAGCGATATCTTTGAAATTGCCCGGTACGGAACCACTATCGGCCTTCCGATGGCGATGGGAACGAGCGGGTACCTCATCACCAGGGAAACCCCGTCCCTGATGTCTGCCGCCGGAATCAGGAGTGTTGCCATCAGCCTGGATGCTGCAGACCCGGCATCACATGACACCTTCAGGGGATGCCGCGGATCCTGGGAACGTGCCGTTGCAGCCATCAGGCTCTGTCTCAAAGAGGGAATTCGCGTCCAGATCAATACAACGGTAATAACCCCTGACCAGGATGCTCTTGACCAGGTGATCAGGCTCGGACAGGATCTCGGTGTCCGTGATTTCCAGGTGTTTATTCCGGTGCCGACCGGGAGGTCAGCGAAGGAGAACTACGAACGGTACGGGACATACGAACCCCTCATCAGGCATATCCTGAAGACCTGGACTGGTGAGGGGATATCACTTCGTCCGACCTGCTTCCCCCAGTTCCGCCGGATTGCCAGCGAAACAGGGGTGGAAAATAAATCCTGGGGGCGGGGATGTATCGCCGGGCGTTCGTACTGCCGGATCTATGCAGACGGTACCGTGACCCCCTGTCCCTACCTGCCGGTAATAGCCGGAGATCTCAGGGAAACCTGCTTTTCCGATATCTGGAACGATTCCCCGGTATTCACCGCACTCCGGGATGCAGGATCCCTGTCAGGAAAATGCGGTATCTGTGAATACCAGGAGATATGCGGGGGATGTCGTGCCCGTGCCTTCTCGGTGTACCAGAACATTACCGGGTCCTGTGGGAAACTGGTACCACCCGAAGAACCGATCAGCGAACTATGTGCCGACGATCCCCTCTGTCCCTATCAGCCGGGGGGATCCTCCTGACCTGGTCCGAACGGGAAGATCTCCTGCTTCTTGATGCCATCCAGGGAGAACTCCCGCTGGTTCCCGATCCCTGGACGGCTATCGGAAAGGATATCGGATTATCAGGTGAGGACGTCCTCTCCCGGTTGCAGGAACTGGCTGATGCCGGTATCCTCCGTGGGATTTCCCCCATCCTTGAATCGAGAAGACGGAGCGGGGGAATTTCCACCCTCGTCGCCCTGAAGGTGCCGGAAGAAGATCTCAGGGCAGTTGTTGCACAGGTGAACAGGTACCCGGAAGTGTCCCATAATTTCCTCCGTGAACACCCGTACAACCTCTGGTTTACCCTGGCAGCAGCGACCCCGGACCGGGTGGAGGAGATTATCTCTGAAATTCTGCAGGTTTCGGCCATCCCTCCCGAAGATCTGCTTAACCTGGTAACAATCAGAAGGTACAAGATAGACGTGACATTTCCGTTCATCAGACAGGGGAGTGAGTGATGGACCCAGCCGATCAACGCCTTCTTCAGGTGCTTGCTCTGGGCATCCCCCTTGTTCCCCGGCCGTATCGCGAGATCGGATCGAGGATCGGGATATCTGAAGATGAGGTTATCAGCCGGATCCGTGACATGAAAGCTGCAGGCATCATCAGAAGAATCCGCTCACGGGTAAACCAGCGCCTGGTGGGTATCGGGGCAAATGCTCTTGTTGCCTGGATGGCGGGGAGAGATCCGGAGCGGTATGGAACGACTCTCGCATCATTTTCCGGGGTGACCCACTGTTATGAGCGACGACCCGTCCCCGGCCGGTGGGAGTATACCCTCTACACCGTCCACCACGGCTGGTCACGTGATGATGTAATCCGGGAAGTCTCAGCAATTGCCGAACAAACCGGGCTTTGTGACTATCTCATTCTTTTCAGTACAGAGGAATTCAAACGGATACCCCACACCCGCCCTGAAGATATAATGGAGCATGTATGAACCGGATAACACAGTGTATTCATGGAAAAGGAACCGTCAGTTCAATGATACCGGGATCTGCAAGGAAACGGGAGAATAATGCGTTTCTTGCATATCAACAGAATCCCCGTCCGGTCATCTTCTGGAACCTGACCAGCCGGTGCAATCTCTCCTGTGACCATTGTTACAATGCATCAGGCCCGGAAAATCCCACAACAGATGAACTGACGACAGAGGAAGCACATGCGTTCATCGAGGATTGTGCCGGAATGAGCGTTCCCGTGCTTCTCTTTACCGGTGGAGAACCCCTTATGCGTCAGGATATCTGGGAACTGGCATCGCATGCCCGGTCCAGGGGAATAGCCACTTCACTGAGCACGAACGGGACACTCATCACCGATGCAGTTGCCAGAAATATCTCCTCATCAGGGATCGGGTATGTCGGGATCTCGCTTGACGGGGCTACGGCAGCGACCCATGACCGGTTCCGTAATTCACCCGGTGCTTTTGACCGGACTGTGGAAGCCTTTTCACAGTGCAGATCGGCGGGAATACGATGCGGGGTCAGGATGACCCTGACAAAAGAGAATTACCCTGAACTCGGAGCGGTGATCGATCTTGCCCTCCGGGTTGGAGCCTGCCGGTTCTGCCTGTACTGGCTCGTCCCGTCAGGGAGGGGGAGCGCATCCTACGGACGGCTTCAACTGAACCAGGAAGAGGTCTTTGGAGCCCTTGATCTCCTGTATCGCTCTGCATCAGAGATTGATCCCGCCACCATGGAATTTCTCACGGTTGACGGCCCCCAGGATGCCATCCACCTCCTTGCGATGATGGAGCGGGACCAGTCCGACGACCTTACTGAGGCTGGTTCCCTGATTGCTTCGATGAACGGGGGCTGCAGTGCCGGGGTCAGGGTTGCAAATGTCACCCCGTCAGGAGAGGTATACCCCTGCCAGTTTGCCCAGATTCCTCCCTTCCGGATCGGGTCTGTTCGGGAGAGAAAATTCTCTGAGATCTGGAATGATCCTGACAATATTGTTCTTAATCAGTTCAGAAAGAAAAAAGAGGTACTTACCGGGAGATGCCGGACCTGTTCATACCATGATCTCTGCGGGGGCGGATGCCGGGTGAGGGCATATCATGAGGCGAATGACTTCACGGCTGTGGATCCCTTCTGTTTCATCAGGTAGGGATTGTGACGGATTACCATCCCGGGATACTCCTCCGGGGGTGTATCCCGGTCTGATTCCCCCCCCAGGTATGTTACAATTTTTTATCAGATACAGGATGCTCATCATACTGATCTCTCCTGATCTCCCCGGGAACTTATAAATGAACCAACTTCTTAATTTCTCACCTGCAGATTACTCTGTATCGGTCTATGTCCGAACCCATTCTTTCCGTTCTGTATGTTGATGACGAACCGCTCCTTCGTGCTGCATCAACTGAATTTCTCCGGCTGTACAACCTGGATACTGATACGGCTTCTTCAGGAACTGAAGCACTTGAAAAACTGGCACAAAGCCAGTATGATGTGGTCGTTTCAGATTACCAGATGCCGGGAATGAACGGCATTGAACTGTTGAAAGAGATCAGGAACCGGTATCCTCACCTCCCGTTTATCCTCTTCACCGGCCGGGGGAGAGAGGAAGTGGTTATCGAAGCGATCGAACATGGTGCCGATTTCTACCTCCAGAAAGGAGGCCGCCCCTCCCACCAGTATACGGAACTGATCCAGCGGATCAGGGTGGCGGTCGAGCGGCGGAGGGAGAACCAGATCCTAAAGGAGAATGAACTCAGGTTCAGATCCCTGATCCAGAACTCTACGAATATCATCCTTATTCTCGATACAGAAGGCAGAATCATATATGATTCGCCGTCATCATTCCTGATACTCGGGTACCCCGGGGGCACTCTTATCGGCACGCCTGCCTTCGATCTCATCCACCCCGAAGACCAGCCGGACATCATCACCGGTTTTGAGAACCTTCTCAGCCGGAAGAGGAATCACATTCCCTTTGAATTCAGGATACGATGTGTTGACGGAACCTGGATATGCGTGGATTCCATCGGTCTGAATCTGATAGGTATTCCGGGCATTGACGGCATACTTCTGACCGCTTATCCGATACAGGAAAGAAAACAGGCCGAGATGGAGATCCAGAAAATATCTGCAGATCTATCGGCAGCAAACGAGAAACTGGCTGCCCGTGAGCGTGATCTCCGGAAAAAATACGAAAACCTTGAAACCCGGGAAAAAGCACTTCGGGAGAGCGAAGAACAATTCAGAAGCATGGCTGAACGGTCTTCTGACCTGATCATCATGCTTGACGATACCAGGGGCATCCTCTATGCCTCCCCCTCTTCCCGGATGATCACCGGGTACAGCCCTGAAGAACTGCTCGGATTGTCTTATGATGCAGCAGTAAAAATGGTATTCCCGTTTGATGAGACAGACCTGCTCATGAAGTATCCGCTCGTCATGGATGGGGCACAGGTCGATAATCAGGTGGTGAGGATCCTGAAGAAAGACCGTTCAGACGGATATGTCAGTCTGAACATCGTGCCGGCGTTTTCAAGCGGGAACGTTACCGGGATGCAGATCTCCATCCGGGATATCACCGACAGAAAACGGGCAGAAATTGCACTCCGGGAGAGTGAACAGAAGTTTCGTGCACTGGTCGAGTATTCCCTTGACGGATTCTTCATTCTTGATCCGGTCGGGAATATCCTTTTTGCTTCGAATGGTTCGGCAAAAATCCTCGGAGCGCCAGATCCAAAAGCAGTTCTTGAAAAAGGGAATGTCATGGAATTTGTCTCCCCCGAATCACAGAAAGACGTGATCCGTGATTTCGTAACCGTTGCACAGGGAGTGGACGGTTACATCGCCCAGTACAAGATTATCACCCTCGACAGAAGGGAACGGTGGATTGAGAGTATCGGTAAAACGATCTCGTATGGTAATTCTCCTGCAATTCTCATCTCAATCAGGGATGTCACCGAACGGAAACGATCTGAGGAGGTGCTTAAAAAGACCTCGGCCGAGCTTCACCAGATCGTCCGGAACATGAGTAATGCATTCGTCATCTTTGAATCTGTCTTTGATGACACCGGCAAATGGGTCAGTGTCCGGTTCGGGTATATTAACGAGGCGTATTCCGCGACAACCGGGCTTCTCCTGAAGGATATACGGGGAAAGGATATCTTTGAGGTCTGGCCGGATCTCGGCCAGGACTGGGTGGATACGTATGAACAAGTTGCAATTACCGGCATTCCGGAGGAATTTGAAAGGTTCCATGAACCAACCGGTCTGTGGTACCATTGCAATGTCTACCGTCCGAATGAATCGCCTGATCGCATCTGTGTGATTGTGGAAAACATCTCGAAACGGGTAGCCGATACCGAGGCATTTGCCACGTTAGTCAGAAGCATGGCGGGCTCTACCGGCATGAATTCCCTCGAGGAGATCTGTAGGAACATCAGTTCCTGGCTGAAAGCAGATGTCATGATGATCGGGGAGATTGAACCAGATAAAAAGAATGTACGGGTTCTTTCCATGATCCTGGACGGGGAGATGATCGATGATTACCGGTATTCCCTCGCCGGAACCCCATGCAATGATGTAACTACGAAGGGATTTTGCATCTACCCGGATGATGTCGCAGCCCTCTTTCCGGATAGTCAGGATCTTATTCAGTTTCATATCAGGGGATATATCGGCACTCCTCTCAAAAATTCCCAGGGAGAGATCATCGGAATACTCTGTATCCTTTTTAGAAACCCGATCAATCCTTCCTCTTCGGTCCGGGAGATCATGGATATCATCGCGGTAAAAGCGGCAGCTGAAATCGAACGAAACCAGATCGAGAAAGATCTCATCCAGAGCCGGTCACTCCTTATGGATGCGATGGACATGGCCAGGCTCTGTTCCTGGGAATACGGTGAGGACGGGCAATTTATTTTCGATAACCCGTTTTATGCCCTTTATGGCACAACAGCCGAGCGGGAGGGAGGAACCCGGATGTCTCCGGAACAATATGTCAAAGAATTTGTGTACCCGGCAGATATCCCGGCTATGGTATCAGAAGTCAGGAATATCCTATCTACCGCCCATCCCGGGGATGTTCCCGAACTCGAACACCGGATCATCAGACGGGACGGGCAGATCCGCCATATGCTCGTCCGAATCCGGGTAATCAGAGCCGCAGACGGCACGGTTGTAAAGACATACGGGGTGAACCAGGATATCACCGAACGGAAAGCGGCAGAGGAAGCGATAAAGAAAGCCAACCGCCAGTTAAACCTCCTGACAAGCATCGCCAGGCATGATATCCTGAACAGTCTCTCCCTCGGTCTTCTCCATCTCGATTCGGCGATTCCGGAATGCTCAGATCCTCGTATATCGGCAAACCTGGAGAATATCCAGCATGCCCTTGAAAATATTCACTTTCAGATAGAATTCACCCGGGTATACCAGGATCTCGGATCCCATGAACCACAGTGGTTTGTCCTGGATGATATTCTTCCCTGGTCTTCACTCCCTGATTCAATCTCCCAGGTCACCGAAACAGAAGGGGTTTGTGTGTATGCAGATCCGATGCTTCCGGCTGTTTTTTTCAACCTCCTTGATAATTCCATCAGGCATGGAAACGGAGTTTCCCAAATCCATCTCACTGCACGGATATCCGGACCGGATCTCATCCTTAGCTGGGAAGACAACGGGACCGGGATTCCGGACGGGGTAAAGGAACAGATATTCACCCACGGGTATGGAAGCAATACGGGTATCGGTCTCTTCCTGATACGTGAGATCCTCTCCCTGACCGGGATCTCGATCACAGAGACGGGAGTTGAGGGAACCGGAGCACGATTTGAAATGCTGATTCCGGACGGGAACTACCGGTTTGAATCACAGACCGGGTGAGCGGGAACCGATCATCCAAAAAATGTGCTATCGCTGCCTGGAGCAGCAGGGATATGACCCCTGGCCATCGGGTGGACACATTCATCTGAAGAACAGAGAGATGGGTTCAATCTCTTTTCAAAGAGAAGTAACCCATGATTCTCATATCAGGAACCAGGAGCGTCCCTTTCAGATACCGTATGCCTTATTTCATCGTGATTTCGATGTTATTGTCAAACTTGTGGGTTGCAAAGATCTCCATGGTCTGGTCCTCAAACCCGGCGAGAGAGACGGTCAGGATGTGATCCCCTTCGCTGAGTTTTGGTACGGTCAGGGGGGTTACGCCCCGTTCGATATCATCGATGACAACCCGTGCACCGGAGGGTTTTGAATAGATTACCACCGACCCGGTGCGGTTTGCATCGATCTCTGTGGCTCCGGCTTCAATGCCTTTCACCGCGATTGCCTCACTTGTTGCAGGGCTGAACTGATCATTGCCGCCGTACGTCACCCTGAGATATGCCGGTTCAGATTCGTTTGGACGGAAAAATGAAAAGAATCCCTCACGGTCGGTGGCCTTGTTAGCCATCACTTCAAAAGATTCCTCATCCGCAGGGCCTGATTTTGAAAACTCCAGGATTACCCGCTTATTGCCAAGCGGACTACCATCAGTGGCTGAGAGGACACCGGTCAGGGTAAATGATTCATCGATACCCGGCTCTTCCGGAGTGATCGTGAGATTCAGGGTTGTTCCGGTCTTATCAGCGAAGACAGAATTCCCCGGAACGAGAAGGATCAGGGCACATACCAGGAGGAGCGGTATCCCCCGGTACGCACGGAACGAATGAAAACGGGATGTCATGAAAAAAAGGTTCGCCGTGTATCCCTATGAAGGTTCTATCGTACATCCCTGACGGGGGTGAATCTCCAATCTCTCTCCTGGCCGGGGATACCCGGTTATTCACGGCGATTCTGCCCATCCACGAGTGAGTGGAGCATCATAAGGAACGTGGTATCGTCCCATGGGGGGAGATCGATGATGTTCCGATCCAACACGCCATAGAGGGCACCGTTCACCGGTGTCATCCCGAGGATCCCGGCCGCCCGCCGGTAGACCTCGACCTGGAACCGGTACGCGGGATGCACACCAAAACCAGGTACCTCAACCGGCCCGGTTTTATAATCGAGGACCAGCCAGGTTCCATCAGGGAGAAGACCGATGTAATCCATCCTTCCGGTGAGGGCAATCCCGTCCATAACCACGGTGAAGGCCAACTCCCGTTCTACCCCGGTCATCCCGGAAATAACCGGATCCGAAGAGAATTCCCGGAATACTGATCTGATGAGGGCACCCTGTCCCGGATCAGTGATCCCGTACTCGCCGATGACCAGATCAGGGTCTTTTCCCCTGAGTGCTTCGTGTACCGCAGATCCGAAGACCGCCCCTTCGCCCCGGGTCTCCGCGAACCCGGGACAGGGGATGCTCCCGGCGAGATCGGTGACCAGAAACGGGATCCCGTCCCGCGATCCGCGGGGGAGGGGGATCCTGATAAACCGTCCCGTAACCCCGGCAAGAGAGGGGTCTACTACCAGCGGGGGGATTTTTTGCGAAACGGCTGCGGCATCCGGTTCCGGGCAGATAATGGCGATCTCCTGCGATGGGCCGTTCTCTCCCGGGATGATGACCTGCCCCGTCCTGATGGTATGATCCCGGATACCAAGAGCCGGCAGAATCCAGTCAAACCGTGACGACCCCGCACCATCGGGGAGGGGGGTTGCCGTGGTTCCGCTCATGATCAGGTGGTCGGCTGCCCGGGTCAGTGCAACGTAGAGAAGCCGTTTCTTCTCAGCTGCACGTTTCTCCTCGCCTTCCTCGTACAGGATGGTATACACCGGGGTCGGCCCGGTTTTATACGCATCTTCAGGATCCGGGATTCGTACCCCGAGGAGATCCCGCGGTCCGTCCATGAGGATTGGATCAGGTCGTGACGGGGGATTATGTGCCATCTCGGGGACATAGACAATCGGAAACTCAAGTCCCTTCGCTGCATGGATAGTCATGATCGTCACGGCATCATGCCCGGGATCGTCAATCATGGCTTCCCCTTCCGGTTCTTCCCGATCAAGGGCATCATGAAGATCAGCGACGAGGTCGGGGAGACGGTACTGTCTGCTCTCCTCCCGTTTCCTGATCAGGTCAAGGAGTTTTTCAATGTTTGAGAGGATCTGGTCTCCTTCAGTCATACCCCCGTACACGGCAAGGATCCCGGATTCATCAAGGATTGACCGGATGAGAGGAACAAGCCGTTTGCGCCCGGATGCTGCAAGCCATCCGGAGAGGAGGGCATACACGCGGGCAAACGCCGGCCCGTCATCTGCTGCCCGTGAAAGCCGGTCATAGAGGGTGGAGCCGGGATACCGGGTGAGGTTTGTGAGATCGCAGTCTGATAGTCCGAAATACGGTGACCGGAGCAGCCCGGTAAGATGGAGATCGTCGTACGGCCGGTAGAGGACACTTAGCAGACTGATGAGGTCGAGAATCTCCTGCCGCTGGTACAGGCCGGATCCCTTATGCACATAGTAGGGAATATTCCGTGCCGCAAGAGCATGGAGATACTGTCCGAGTTTTGTCCGCCGCTCCAGGAGAATTGCGATATCGCGATATGCTGCCGGCCGGGTTGTGAAGGTCCGCAGACCACTGGAATCCCGTGGACCCTCCTCGTATACCGGAATGCCATCACTGATGTTCTTTACAATCGCGTCTGCGACGGCTTCCGGTTCGGTAAGAGTACCTTCCGGATCAACAAGTATCACGGAGACAGAACCGGTATGCCCGGCCCTCTCGCTGCTGACCCTGATGCGGTCATACGTGAACTCCCACGGATGGACGGCCTCTGCAAAGAGATCTGAGAAGAGATGGTTTACCAGGGCGATAACTGCCGGAGAACTGCGGAAACAGACATCCAGCGGTATTTCCTTCCCCCGGCACGGACCGGTGATCATATCACTCGCCTGCCTGAACCGGGTTACGTCGGCATCACGGAAGAGATAGATGGACTGCTTTGGATCACCGACGATGAATAATCCCTTCACGGCAGGTGACGGATCCCCGATGATCGCGGTGACGATCTCAAACTGTGCCGGATCCGTGTCCTGGAATTCATCGATGAGGATAAACCGGTACCGTTCCCTAAACGCCGTTTCAACGAGGTCAGGCCGGGTTCTGAAGAGCCGCCGGGTATGCCTGATGAGATCGGAAAAATCCATTCCGCCAGCCGATGCCTTTTCAGCATCGACGATGGAACAAAAGAGGGTAAAGGTCTCCCCGAGATCAGAGAGAAACCGGAGAGAAGAGTCGCTGAACGGATCTCCGGGGGTGAACGAGAGCTGTGCCCATCTTCCGGCATTCCTGAGCACCTCACGAAGAACCTTGTTATCAGCCCTGAGATCCTTGATGGTGTCTTCTCCCCAGAGTTTGCCAGAACCTGAACTTCCCACGGATTTTACCCCGAGAAACGAGGTGGCTATCTGGAGGAAGGGGTCAGGTGCGGTTTCATCCCGCATGCCATACAGGAACGGGATAACTTCCTGCAACCAGGCCATCGCTTTATCCGTGGCCGGGACATCATGTCCGGCATACCCGATTAATGCCAGAACCGATCGGCTGAACCGGGGGTCTTCCCTGATCCTCCTGACCTGCTCGTTCCTGAACCGCGAGATCTCTTCCTGCCAGCACGAGATGATCGCCGTGGGATCACCGGCAAGACGGGAGAAAAACCGTTCACTCTCTTCCCGGCGGGCATACAGATAATGAAGCATCTTCTCCAGGGTGAACTGACCGGCCACGGCAAGAACCCGGACAAGTGACCCGGCCGCCGAACCGGTCACCGGGGTGTGGATCAGATCCTGGAACGAACGGGAGAGGATACGGGATGCTTCCCGTTCATCGAGCACGGTAAACGACGGGTCAAGACCGGCTATCAGTGCATATTCCCTGAGTACCCCTGAACAGAACGAATGAAAGGTCTGCACCGGGGCAGCGAGAAACTCTACCCGTGCCTTCTCCCAGAACGGTCCTTCTTTTCCTTCAAGGGCAGCCCTGATCCGCTCTTTCATCTCGGCTGCGGCCTTGTCAGTGAATGTCAGGGCAAGGATGTTCGGAACGGATACCTGACCGGCTGAGGGTACACCTGCCCCGAAGGTCTCAAGAAGGTGGAGGTACCGGTTGACAAGCACATACGTTTTCCCGGTTCCGGCCCCTGCAGAGACCACGAGCGATACATCGCAGGTTGTGATCGCTTCTTCCTGCCGGTTCACGGTCATGCCTCTTCCTCCCCGCCGGCTTCTCCCTGTCTGAACCGGTCATACCGGCAGATACCGGCATACGGACAGAATGTCTCTTTACAGGGATCGCGGGTAACCGGGAATATTCCTCCCCTGATCCCGGAGATATACCTGCCTGCTGCAGCAAGTGCCCCGGACGTCACCTCCCGAAACCCGTCCGTTCCCTGGGTTCGTGAAGACACCCCGGCGATCTCCTTCCGTTCAGGATCAAGAAGGGACCATGCCTGTTTAATCTCCTGGCGAACCTGCAGGTATGAACCGCCGATCCCGGTAAGAGGCTGGCTATCTCCGGCATGTTCCTGCTCAAGGGCGAGCAGGTAGAGGGGGAGCTGGAGGGCTTTTCCCTCGATGATCCGCTGCCAGTTCGGGTATGTACTTCCTGTCTTGTAATCAATGATCGCGAATCCGCCTCCCGGTGCGATATCGACCCGGTCAATTCGTCCCCGGATCCGGATCGGTTCATCCTCCCCGGTGTCGAGGGTGATTCCGTCCGGCTCCCCGATCGGGACTTCAAAGAGAGACGGGACCAACGGGCCGTTCTTTCCTGCTTCGTACCGGATAAACCGCTCATACAGCCCGGGGAGAGAAGGCAATCCCTGTAGTGAGGCAAGAGTCGCATGCCAGGCAGGACTGTCGTACGGGTATCGTCCGCTGTTCTCCTCCCCGATTGCGGTGAGGAGCGCCGTTGCCTCTTCGATATCCGGCATCTGTATCCGGCGTGGTCCGGTGGCTGTCCAGGACTGGTAGAACGAACAGAGGGTATCATGCACCAGGGTTCCTTTCCTGGCCGGCGAAAGGGTCGGATCGACTTCGGGGAGGGGAGATATGCGGCAAACCCGTTCCATGAAGAACCTGAACGGACAGGTTGCATACATTTCAAGGTTCGTCGGCGACCAGATCGTGTCCGCCCCGAACTGCCCGGGCTGGTTCAGCCAGGAAATAATCCCGTCGTCACCGGCGAGAATGCCGTCATATGCGGTCTCTGGATCGCCGGTCCGGTACCATTCCTCAACAAGGATGCGGGTCGCAACATGAGTATACTCCTGCGATGCCGAAAGCCAGTCCAGAGGATCTCTTTCATCCCCGGGACGGTTTCTCCCGGCAAGGAGCCGTCCGGCTCTGATTGCAGCCTCTCGGGAAGACCGGGTGATGGTCCGTTCAAAGCCGGTCGCACACAGCCGGGTCCTGGCCCGTTCAAAAAACGAGGAGGAAAGACAGGTACGTTCATCGCGGCTTGCCGGTGCAGAGAGGAAAAGGTCCCTTCCGGCGAGCAGGGCAGAGAGGAAGTAGTACTTCTCCTCCCTGAGCACCTCGTCCAGGCTCCGGCTGCCGAGCAGTTCAGATTCGCGGGAGGTGAGGAGGGGGAGCCGGGTTGAGGGATGGGGAATGTCGCCTTCAACGAGGCCGGCGAGGAAGAGAACCGGGATGTCCAGTCCGACGGTTTGCCGAAGACCCATGAGCCGGACTCCTCCGCCGACATGCGACAGCCTGACCGGTTCTTCAAGGAGCCCGGAGAGGATACGCCGGTACCGGGCAGGAGAGACTGGTTCTCCGGGAGGGAGGATAGACGTGATCTCACCCAGGGCAGCAAGAAACAGGCGGACTGCCTGGTATTCACGACCGTGGAGGGGATCTGATCCAGCCGGGTGCCTGATCTCAGGAATGGTCCACCGTTCGATCACCTGGTTTACGATCCCGGCGAGATCGGATGGTACGTGATTCCCGGAGAGCCGCCCGATATCTTCCTGGAGTTCCCGGATCCAGGTCATCACCCGGGAGATTTCATCATCGGAAAACCGGGGGGTCTCTCCTGCATCACCACCGGAGAATGCCTGCAGACGGGATAGCTGTTCCTCCCAGCCAAAACCTCCTTCAATTCCCGCCTCCCGGCAGATGAGATCAAACCGGGAGAGCGGACAGGCCGGAAGGTCTGGCTGCCGGATTTTAAAATACGGACTTCCGAGAAGGGCGATAACCCCTTCCCGTGGCCACTGGTCGATGACCAGGGACAAAAAGAGGAGAAGAAAGGTGATCACCGGTTCCCGAGCGAGGGGTTCACCGGCATCGGCCTGCCAGGGTATCCCGAAGTCATCGAGCACTTCGGTGATCGGGGAGAGGACCGTGGTGATATCCGGATATGCGATAACGATCTCCCCGGGATTGTGGCCCTCGGAAACCAGGTGATAGATCTCCTCGGCAATAGCTTCGTATTCATCGAGGGGGGTCGAGAAGATCGCTGTCCTGATGCGATCATCAGGATTGACCGGAGCAGAGGTAAACAGGGCTGCCCTTCCGGCGGATTCCGGGAGTCCGGGGAGGATGACCCGGTCACCGGGAGGGATACCATCCGGCAGGGAGAAGAGATCGCGATCTCCTCCCGGTGGAGATTCCCACCGGAACGTTGCCGACCGGGATGTTATTGCCCTGATAAGCCGTCTCTCCCGGGGGGCCGGCTCCGGGATATGGATCATCCTGACGGTCTCATACGCGGGGCCGATACCTGACCCAAGAGCAGTGATGGTCCACTCGATCAGGGCAGGGGTGTCAAGGAAATGACGGGATGACAGGTATTGCCGGTACGCATCACGAATTATCGAGAGCTGACGAAAGGTCAGGGATTCTTCAGAGCAGGCATGGAGGGCGGCCTCCATCTCCCGCTGGGAGATGACACCGAGGAGAGTTGACAGATCTGCAACCGTTCCTGCTGACGGGGGGCCGGCAGCGAAAAATAACGGGATCTCCTCCCTGATCTGTTCCAGGACCACTGCAAGGAGAACCGGTGCCTGGCTGTCCGGGATACTCCGGGTATCCATCCCGTATTCGGTATGAAATGACCGGCAGAATCCATGCAGCGTGGTTATCCGATCAGGGTTGAACGGGATGGAACGCCCGGTCAGCGTGGAGCATACCTCGTCAACGAGGACTGCGGTTGGAAGGATGAGAAGATCCCGGGGGCCTGGCGGAGAGAGCAGCGGTATGGAAGAGAGGGAACGTGACACGATTTGCTCCAGAGGTATCGTGAAATATCCGGGTTACTCTGACTTATGATGATCGAATGAGAACCGGACCCGGCCAGGGGGAAATTGCAATCCGGTTGTTTCATACCCGCGGGTTTCCAGTGATGCCCGCTGATCCGGACCGTTGCCAGGGCAAAGAGACACCTTTAACCGTTCCGGTTCGTACAAACCAGTATGGAGTTTTCATTTTTTTCATCAGGTGATGAACTCTCCTCCAATATCACCGGGATCAATGAATACCGGGCAAAACTCGAGGAGGCAGTGCAGTCCTGTACCGATGTTATCGCCGGGGACCCGGAAAACCAGGACGCCTGGACAAACAAGGGGATTGCACTCTATCTTCTCGGACAGTACGACGAAGCCATGGCGGCCTGCACGGCAGCCATCGCTCTCGACTCGCAGAATGTCACGGCACTGAACACGAAAGGATTAATCCTCACCGCCCTGGAACGATACGAGGAAGCAGTCGATACGTTTGTGATAGCAACCGGATTCTCGCCTGAATATGCCGATGCCTGGAATAACAAGGGGACTGCCCTTGTACATCTCGGGAAAATGGACGATGCACTTGCTTCGTTCGAAGAGGCCATCAGGATTGATCCTGAATATGCCGATGCCTGGACAAACAAGGGCAATATCCTGAACTGCCTGGGACGATACGAGGAAGCACTGGAAGCCTACGACCGGGCCATCGTGTTCGGTGAGAACAGTCCCGAATCAGGCACCAATACCATTGCCTGATCCTGTTCACCGGTCGGGTGGAAGCGGCGGGGAAGACGACCTGTAATCTTTTTCATGATAAACCCTGATTGGTATACTATCGCAGACTGGTTCATCAGCCTCCGCTGCCGGGGTACCCGGTAGACATATGATGACCGGATCCAGCCAGGAAAAACGGCATGAAAAACAGTATTGTCCCGTTCATTACCGGTATTCTCTGTAGTATCGGGATCATCACCGCAGCAGCAGCCGGTCTGCAGGTCATGCCTGAGACGGTTCTTGCCCAGACAGGTACCGGTATTCAGCCGTTCCCCCTGCTTTTTCCCGCCGCCATCCCGGTACCGGTAACCGGAACCGGGGGTACCACTCCCGGATTGAATAATACCAGCCTTATGACGGGATCATCAGGAACCGGGACCGGTTCTGACAGGTTCTTCACCGAGGCTGATATCAACCTGGTATCACAGGAGACGATCAACGGCCTGGTGATCGACGAGCGGATCACCGGCCCCGGTCTCCCCCCGGAAGGATGGGTTGAAACAAGCGATGTCGTCGATCTCTCCGATGTCTCGGTCAGCACGCTCCCGTCAGATGAGGTTCCGGCAATGACCTGGTCATATGGCTGTTCCCCGACTTCAGCCACCATGATGTTCGGGTACTATGACCGGAGCGGGTATTCAAATATGTACACCGGCCCGACCGGCGGAGGAGTGTTTCCCCTGACGAATGCGGCCTGGGGGTCCTCATCCGAGGGAAACGGGCAGTGTCCGCTCACCGCCTCCCAACAGGGACTTGACGGACGAAGCACGAAAGGACATAAGGATGACTACTATTACCTCTCTGAATCCTCGGTCGATCCATATTATGGATCCTGGACCGAGCATATCCCCCCTGACTGTATTGGTGATTTCATGGGCACCAATATGTACCAGAAATATACGAATATCGACGGGAGCACGAGATTCTGGTATTATAACAACGGTGCACCGACCTACGATTTTACCCTGTATGACAGCACCAGCCGTGACGGAATGCACGGGATGAGACTATTTGCCGAATCAAGGGGCTATACCGTGACCACCAATTATAACCAGTATATCGATGCCATGGGTCTCACGTACGGGTTCACGTATGCCCAGTACAAGGCTGAAATTGATGCCGGCTATCCCGTACTCATCCAGGTGAACGGGCATACGATGCTCGGGGTCGGCTACTCGGGAACAAACCAGGTGATTCTTCACAATACCTGGGATTACTCAAAACATACAATGACCTGGGGTGGATCCTATTCCGGGAGACAGCATTACGGGGTCGGGGTTCTTCACCTGGGACCAATCCCCATCGAGGCACGGTTTTACGGAGTCCCGGGAGTGACGGTCAGACCCCTGACCATCCAGTTTTACGATGCGTCGGTCGGCACCGCGGCTTCATGGTACTGGGACTTTGGTGACGGGGAGAATTCAACCGAACAAAATCCCGTTCACACGTATGATGACCCCGGTACCTACACGGTAAACCTGACTGTTGGAACCTGATACTGGCAGGAAAGGCCTGAAGGAGTGCCATACCCCGCATCCGGTTTTTTGGGAGCGGAATAACCAGAAGCATACCGGTTTTCTGCCCGGAACATCAGAGGAGGGTCTGTGGCAATACATCTGAATATCCTTTCTACATGAGAACCCCAGAGCAGAGGACGGTTTCAGGAGGGTACCCGGAATCGGATCATCCGGGTCAGGCTCCCTTTTCCATACCAGTGAATCACCCGGGTGTTTCATATTGCTTTCTGCAGGGCAGCCCGGTTCCTGTTTCAGACGGAGAACGGCTATGGAGACAATCCGACCCTGAACCCGGACGAATCGGAATACCTAAACCGGTTCACCGGTAATCAGGAGAAATCCATTCCGGACAGGTGGTGAAGATCAGAGGAATTAATACCGCGTATCCCCGAATGGAACCGCCTCCTTTCCCTTCGATCATTTACTGATTCCTGATGGCATGACCCTGTGATCAGGCTGCATGTCAGGATGACACCAGGCATGACTGATAGATCCACCTGGTAGCCCTGCGGAGAGTGACTGAGGAGAGCGGGAATCCGGCAAAGATTCTGCAGCGGTCGGGGAGCATGAACGAAAAAATAGTAGAGATGTGCTAACGGATTTTAAAATGGAAACATTTAATCCGGAGAAACTATTTTGGGCGGCAGATTCAGGATCACAGAAGAGAATATACTCAGGCCATCAAACAATCTGATGGGGCCCCGTGTGTTCCCTTTTTACCGCCCGCATAAAAAGATCTCATTAATAATCACATTATTTTTTTATTCCTACCCTCTACTCTTCCGGATTCAGAGCGGAAGGTTCCGCTCTTCTGCTAAAAAATGCCTCTTTTCACCGCTCTCCCGCTCTGACGATCCAGACCCGACTGCTTCTGCCAGAGGAGCAACCCGATAACCCGGGTGGAGAGAGATACCAATCTTCAATGGACCCGGAGTCCGGGATATCATGCATCTTCGGCAGATCTGAAGGATATCTCCTTTGCTATCCTTATGGATACGTTTTCCTTTTTGTGTTAGTATGGAATATATATCACGCAGGAGCCGGAACGATTCCCGGCCGCTATGGAATTGATGAGGGCGGTATCAATGAAACGGAAGATCATCTCAATTGACGATGAAAAATGTACCGGGTGCGGACAATGTATCCCGGATTGTCCGGAGGGAGCCATCCGGATGATCGAAGGAAAGGCTCGTCTCATCAATGATCTCTTCTGTGATGGCCTTGGTGCCTGCATCGGTACCTGCCCGGAAGGAGCGATCACGGTAATAGAACGGGAGGCAGAAGCCTATGATGAGGCGGCAGTAATGGAGAATATCGTGAGGCAGGGCCCGGCAGTGATCGCTGCCCATCTTGAACACCTGCTCTCCCACGGAGAACAGAATCTCTATACCCAGGCGATTGAATTCCTTCATGAACACCAGATCCCGGTTCCCGGAAAACAGCCCGGAAGTTGCGGTGATTCCCACGGGCATCATCCGTTTGCAGGATGTCCGGGTGCTGCTGCACGAACTATTTCCCGCCCGGAGCAGTCTTCCGCTCCGTCAGGAGCACCGAGAGTCTCAGAACTGAAGCAATGGCCCGTTCAGCTCCGGCTCCTCAATCCCGGGGCATCGTATTTCGATAATGCCGATATCCTGGTGGCTGCGGATTGTGTTCCCTTCGCGTATGCCGGTTTTCACGAGGATTTTCTGAAAGGGAAGATCGTCATCATCTTCTGTCCGAAACTTGATGCCGATATCACCGATTATATCGAGAAAATGACGGCGATATTCACAAACCATGCTGTCCGTTCGGTGACTATGGTTCACATGGAGGTTCCCTGTTGCAGTGGGATAACCCACGTGGTGAACCAGGCACTCGCCCGGTCAGGGAAGCATATCCCGGTGCATGATGTTACCATCACCATTACCGGAACGATCTAATAACCGGGGGAGGATTGCCCGCTGATACCGCTGCTATCCGGGATGAAGACCTATCTCCGCTCCCCGATCAGATCCCTTCCATCCATCCCATACCGTGGTATCCGTCATGGGTGCCGGGATACACCGGAGTTCCTCCACCAGGACTCCCGGAATCCACGAGCAACGGGATGGACTATGGCCGGGGAGGAGCCGCTCAGGACCCAGGGTTCTGGTGGCTTTATCATCTCCCGGGGGAATACCCACAGGTAGTCATGTCGCATATCCTCACTGCTCTCCTGATCTTCAGTCTCTGTGTCCTCTGTTCACCGGCGGCTGCCGCGTATTGCATCAATATATCAGACGAGATGGGCGGGGCGGCTGCCTGGCAGGGGATCGGTGATCATCCTGACTCTCCCTGGTACACGCCGTTTTCCCTGAACGATACACCTGATACCTGTATTGTGATCCCGGTTCCTACGATGCAGCAGCATTCCGAGATCTCCTGTGGTGCCTGTGCTGCTATCAATAATCTCCGGTACTGGGGCGAGGACGGAGATGAAATGACCATCGCCGCCGAGATGGGCACGGTCCCGGTGTACGGGGTGAACGTTGAGACTATGGCAGAATGGTTCGAGAACCGGGGATGGACTGTTCACTCAAGTACCCGGGACGAGGACGGCAGCCTGGAGATGCTTCGTGAGCATCTTGCAGCCGGAATTCCGACCATGGTTGCATGGGCAGACTGGGGAGGACACTGGATGGTCGTGACCGGATATGACACGATGGGCACCGAGAATGAGATCGATGACGTGATCATCTTTTCAGATTCCTATGATATGACCGATCATAACCAGGACGGGTATTACCGGTTCCCGGCATCGCGGTTCTATTCGCTCTGGTTTGTTCCCCACTGGTCTCCGGACCCTGATGCGGTTCGTCCGTGGCTGACTGCGGTTCCACCGGAGTGAGGGGAGTGAGGGGAGTCGATACGTTATCCGGCCGTTTCGTATGCCTGGATGAAATCTTCACGAGTTATACCAGCCTGGGTGCAGATTGCCCGGAGAGTGGAACTTTTAAGGGTGTTATATCCCTGTTTATTGAATAAAGGGAGATGATGAACAGGGAAAATCTGATGATCCAATAACTACACCATATTTTAATAGTATGACCTGAATTGACAATTATGTCATATGAGGAGATTACCTGCAGAACATGCTCCGGATCAGGGAATGTCTCCTGTTCTGATTGCCAAGGGAAAGGTTCGTGGATTGAAATAATTGGGGGAGAATCAATCACTCGTATATGCCCTTATTGTGAGGGAAAAGGATTTAAAACGTGTAATACATGTAAAGGCTGGGGAAAAGAAAAAATCTGGGTTGATTGATCCAATGCATAACATTTTGACAAAAATTGGCTTTTTGAAGCTTTTTTTAATACCTTTGAATATTTGTTCGTGCAGGGGTTCTGATTTCAAAATTAATGATATATAAAAATTTTAATAGTGCTGAATGTTTTAAAAAAAGGAAGATGATGGTAAAAGAAAGTACTGTAAATTCAAACGGTCATGTGGTTTTTTTAGGTAGATAAGTGCCGTTGAATTATCGACAATTTCCGCATACTATAAGAAGGATCGAATATCTAAACGTTAATGGACAAAAACACTGATTGCCGCATAATTCAATGAATCCGTATCTTCTAGACAATATCTAAACTCTCAACAGAGAATAGGAAAAAGCGGCTCTGAAAATAGTATGTATAGCTTTAGATTCAGGCCTTAAAGCCTCAGGCGAGATTTGAACTCGCGACCTCGTCCTTACCAAGGACGCGCTCTACCGGCTGAGCCACTGAGGCACTGATTCTGCGTCAGGCGTTATGCCTTGCGCCTATACATGTAGGAAAGTCGGACTTATAAAAATTGTGAATGCCGGAATAAACCCATCGCTTATACCATGTGGACATCCATCTGGGGGAACGGAATGGTGATATTTGCTTTTTTGAATTCCTCGTCTATCCGGCAGTTGATGAAATCCTTCACCTCGAAGGTCTTATCGTACTCCTGTATGGAGACAATGAGCTGGAAATTAAGGCTCGAGGGTCCGAATTCAAGAAAATAGACCTCCGGCTCGGTATCCTCAACGCAGAGACCGGCCTGCTGTGACTCCTGCCCGATATCATGGAGAATCGCCTTCACGCGGGCAATATCGCTCCCATAAGCGACTCCGATAGTGATCCTGACCTTCACCTTGGTATCAGGCATCGCATAATTCACCACGACATCGTTAGTCAGCATCATATTCGGAACGGTGATGATCTGGTTGTCGAGCGTCTGGATCCGGGTACTCCTCGGTCCGATGGTCAGGATATCACCGATATCGTCTCCCACCCGTATCCGGTCACCGATTCGGAACGGCTGATCAGCCGCGATTACCGCACCGGAAAGGAAATTCCCGATGATATCCTGGCCACCAAGACTGATGATGATCCCGATCAGGCCACCGGTTGCGAGCAGTGGGGTGACATCGATCTTGAGGATGGAGAGGATGAGGAGGAACGCAACGATCCAGATAAGATATTTCGAGCCCATCTGGAGGAAATGCACCATGTTCTCCCCGTTCTCCTGCCCGGTCCGGATCGCAACATCCCGTCCGTAATTCCTGAAAATACCGGTGATAAACGAGGCAGTTACCCATGCCCCGATGATCACGTAGAATGCCGTCAGGTATCCTGGATTGAATACATCGGGGTACATCCCGGGAAGCGGAGTGCCATAGAACACCGCTGACCAGATCGTCGACCCGGTAATCAGGATGAGAAGCGGTTTGCCTATAGCATCAAGTACGATATCGTCGATCTTGAGACCGGTGTTCCGGGTATATCGCCTGAGCCATTTTCCTATTGCATGTACAAATGCGGCGATAAAAAAGCCGGTTAGCAGAATAATGAGAAACTGGACATACATATGAATCGGTTTGTTTTTACCCTTTCTCGTCAATATTATTTGATTTATGCCTCCAAAGAACGTTATCGCTGAAAAACTGCATGAACAATGTGACCGCCCCATGACCTTCATGCATGTTTGCGGAACGCATGAGGCAGCAATTGCGAAGAACGGCATCCGGAGCATGCTTCCGGCCAATCTCAAGATCGTCATGGGCCCGGGGTGCCCGGTCTGTATCACCCCCCAGGGAGAGATCGATGCCGCCCTTGAACTGGCCAGGAAAGGGTGCATCATCGCAACCTATGGCGATCTTCTCAGGGTCCCCGGTTCTGATGGTTCTCTTGAGACCTCCGGCGGGGATATCAGGGTCGTGCAGGGGATCCACAAGGCAGTCGAGATTGCCCGTGAGACCGATCAGGAAGTCGTCTTCATCTCGGTCGGGTTTGAGACGACCGCCCCGACGGTTGCCGCCACCCTCCTGACGCATCCCCCGGAGAACTTCTCCATCCTCTCCTGCCACCGGCTGATTCCCCCGGCAATGACCTGGCTCCTTGGTCAGGGAGAAGCAGCCCTCGACGGGTTCATGCTCCCCGGGCATGTCCTCGTGGTCGCCGGTCTTGCAGATTACCGGCAGTTCCCGGTCCCCCAGGTCGTTGCCGGGTTTGAGGCCGATGACATCCTGCTCGGCCTCCTCATGCTGGTGACCCAGGTAAAAGAAGGCACGGCACGGGTCGATAACGCCTACCCGCGGGCAGTGAAGGAGGAAGGAAACCCGAAAGCCATTGCGGTGATGAACGAGGTCTTCGAACCCTGTGACGTGGAATGGCGGGGTTTTCCAGTCATCCCCGGTTCCGGACTGAAAGTCAGGAAGGAATTCGAGGTATACGACGCACAGAAGAAGTTCGGTATCGTGTTCAAACCGACGAAGAAGCATGCCGCGTGTATCTGTGACCGGGTCCTCCGGGGTATCGCCTCTCCGTCAGACTGCAAGCTCTTCGGGAAAGTCTGCACGCCCCGGACCCCGGTCGGACCATGCATGGTCAGCCACGAAGGAGCGTGTAAAATATGGCACCACTACCAAATTAAGAAATAATTAGAGTGCGTTCGCATTTTCGGCTTCATTTCTTGAGAAAAGGTACAGAACGGGTCTGCAAGCAATTATCATCTCGCCGGACAGGATCACCTTCTGGTGATCCCATGACGGATCAAAATGGTGAGAATGAGATTAAGAAACTAAAAATCACCCAGGGCTACAACCTCTCTCTCATTGGGCTGTTTATTGCCGGCGTGATTACTCTTTTCCTGGTAATGTCAGGATTTCATGAAGCATCAGACATTGTAGCGATTGTAGGATTATTTACCAGCATCCTTGGCACGCTTGTCGGGGCCTTTCTGGGTGTCAGCTTAGGATCGCAGGAAACAGAAGTCGCGCAGAAAGCTGCTGCGAGGAACCGGGAAATGGCTTTTCGGGCATTGCTGGCCGTCCCGCCGGAATCATCGGGATTGGATGACATCAGACAGATGATGCAGGAGTGCTGACCGGCAATCAGATCATCTGTTCGGTTCCCTATCCGGTCAGAACGGCAACAATGAGGATAAATCGGATAGGTGAACCCCCTTCATTTATCAGATACCAGATACAATATACTAGGGTTGCCCCGGTAGGGTAGAGGATATCCTAGAAGCCTCCGGAGCTTTTGACCTGGGTTCAAGTCCCAGCCGGGGCGTGAGGCGACAGAGTTTAACGCTCTTCTCCTTTTTCAGATCACAATTATTTGTTTCCGTGATGATTTCGCAGCGATCGCCCGATCGATCATGTTCTGAATGTTGGATTTTATCGCCCGCCAGTCCGATTAAATACATATCCCAGTTTCTGGGCTGCAGACCAGTTTTTGTCAGTAGCACAGGACACCATGCAGATCCATCCATCCCGGTCCGTAAACGAGTATTGGATCTCAATAATACGAAGTTCATCTTCTGGGATACCTGGGAACCCGACAAATTGTTTTTTCTGTATGTATTTCAGATCCCAGTGGTCAAAAAAGACATATTCATAGGTCGTTGACGGAATCCCTACCAAACCAAATATTTTTTCAGTTTTTGCCTTCACTGATTCTTTTGCTTTTGCCTCAGTGGTACCCTCCGGCAACTGATACTCGTAGGGATAAATTCGTTCAACAGTGGTACCAGTATAGGTCTCCGGGAAATATGCCCCTTACCGTGTCTCTGAACCGTCGCTTGCAGTAAGTATTCCCTCTACATATATTCGGTTATAGTATTGGGACTGATCGTCCTGTTTCCGGAACGTACGCCCATGGGGGTTAACAAAATCGATCATTCGGTCAGAACACGTTAGTACTAACGTCGGGGGGAGGTTACAGGAGGTATTCAGGTGATCGATGGTAGCCAGGTAACTCTTTGGTTTCCAGATCCCCTCTTCCAGTACCCAGTCGTCATAATGGAACAGATCCAGTTCAGCACAGATATTGTCGATTTGGGTCTGGATCGTGGCTGTACATGAAACCTGTTCAAATGGCTGATACGGGCACTCATCTTTCCCCCAGTTCTCAACTGACTCCTCCCAAAACCCCTTCTCAAGTCCACAGACAGCCACCCCGCCGGGCCATATCAGACGGTTCAGGTACGTGATCGGATCCTCAAACTGTTGTCCGGAGGTGTTCTTTAGTGCCCGGTCCTCCAGTTTCGTCAGAGGTCGCTGAAGGTACATGCCGTGAGAATAGCCGGACACTACAACACAGTCTTCTGCATTATCTGACATCACATGCTCGGATTTGACGGTCTCACCGAGAAACAGGCAGTTCCCATCCCTCTCCAGGTATACATCTTCCCATTTATCAGGGATCTCGGAATCCCCATCAACCTCCATCTGATAACTATGACAGGCATCTGAGATCGAATGTCCAAACTGATATGAAAATGCCCGGTACTGGTTCAGGTTGATAGCTCTGCTATACGGGCTTTCAGTTGGGCGTTTTCTTCTCGCAACTCGGAGATGATTCGATTTTGATTTTCAATGATGGTTAGAAGAGATTGAATATATGATGCAGGATCTAATTCGGGGGTAGTGTGATTCTGCTGATTTCCAGTCACTAATTGTAATTATGACGTCATAGTACTAGGATCTTGCGGTTGATCCTGAACAGTTACAAATGATTTAGAATTAATCTCAATCTGAAATTCTTTTAGGATCTTTTGGTGGAAGTTTCTTTTTTGCTTCAGCATATTTTTGTTCAAAGAAATCAAATCCCTTCTCATCGGTTTTTGTAAATTCATATGTTCCCCCTTGTCCTTGCAATTCTATAGGCTTTGTAAACGTGTATTTAAATTCATATTTTTTATCCTTCTCATCTATAAGATCCATCGTAAAATCACCATAATTGAAGGGTGATTCTGTTTCTTCCCAGAATCCTGAAAGTTGAGTTCCCTGAGAGATAGCTATGAGAAGTGTTCCTTTACCTTCATAATATCCCCTAATCCGACCATTTTCGTATTCTAGTAAAAATAGGGGCTGATTTCCTCTGTATATTCCGGACCAGTACATGGAGATTCAACCTCGAAAAAAATTAACAGGCTTTATTGTCCTCGCAAGCAATCCCATCTTTATCCTTATCCAACCCGAATATATCCCCTAATCCCTTCGACAGACAATATTCATAGCATCTCTGAACAGTGCATTGATTCAAAAAATCCCCCAATTAACGTCCGGACCATTATTCTGTGTTAGTTCTTAAAAATGAATAATAGTTACGGAAAGAATTGATCATTATATAAGGAAAGTCAGAGTTATTCAAAAAATGAGAGAGAAATTCAAAAAAAAGGATTTTGGTTACACTACACACTTTTCGGGCCACAATTTAAACGCTTCATCAAATCCTTTTGCTGAAGTGAATTTATTCACCAAGCCTTCATATGGAGGAAATGCACCACCACGTCCGATTACTCTTCGAGCATCAGCAACCATCTCTAACTCATTTTGAGTCCAAAAGGGTGAGATAAATTTGTTTTTCTCAAGAGCTGTTGATGGTTCATATCTCATCGGATATGATACACAGCCTAATTTTGCAATATCGGTGATGATATCAAAAAAGTCTTCAGGTGTATCTCCAGAACAACTCACCGGATTGTAAAAGTTGTAAAGAGAATAAAATAGCATGTTTTTCTTTCTTAATCCCGCTGATTCAAATAAATTTACTGCTTTTTCGACAAATGGATATTCATCTTTAAAGTCGTAAGCCATCCTAATTAATGGAGTCCGAAGTTCTGATATTAAATTGGCATTTTCCTCATTGATTAGTCTTGCATCTAATCCTTGATTAAAATCGATCTTTAAACCGCTTTCTGCTAATATGAGAAGGTTTTTTTCCCAATCAGGAGATGCCAAGAAATTATTATCCCATATTATTACTTCTTTATGAGAAGGATGGATAAAATCTCTAATGTCATCAACCGCTTGTCGAATCTGTCCTTCTAGTTGAGGAACAATACAAAAGGGGCATTTTCGAATACAACCCCTTGATGTGAAAAGTATAGTTTTTTTCCAGTCTTTCCATTTATCCACATTCTTAAGCAGATCATATGAAGGTATGTACTGTTCTGATTCTTCAAAGAGACCAACATGAACTTCAATAAATGGATATACTTTTCGTAATCTATCAGGCATTATGGAGGCGTATAGACCTCCCACAATCATTCTTGCATTCGGGAATACAGAATGGTATTGTTCTATGATCTTATGAACTGGTTTCCAAGCATATGTAAATAGAGATGTTATTTTTATAATATCGGGTATGAAATCTAACGTTTCTTGAAATCCCCTAACTAATTGAACTCTATCCCCATAAGAACGGTGAAAAGAAGCTATTTTCAAGAGCCCCAGAGGTGGGTATTGAGTATAGTATTCTGGTTCAACAAGTAAGATATTCATATTATAGTTTCTTCATACATACAAATCAAGGATCCGGTGATTAGCATTATTGAATGTCTTCATATTTTTGTGTATGAGATAGGATATGGAGAAGAAGATCTATTGTTGCCTGAACTTGAACAGTTATTCTCTCCTTTTCTTTCAACGTTAAAGATTCATACCACTTGAACGACTGTTGTCCTTGTTCGTGTATGTATAAATTCCTTACCATGTCCTCACAAGTATATATAGCCAAACCTAACCGCTGATTTCGATAGGTATTAGAGGGAGGATTGTGATTTTTTTTCCCAATATTCTCCGGATCAAGAATCAAAATTGGTGGCTTTTCAGAATTTTCAATTTTTTTCCAGCCAAATGCAGCTTTCGACAACTCATTCATTGAATCTTCAGTGAGATTAGTTCTTTTTTGTAATTCTGCTTTCAAAATATCCGTAATGGAAATAGCCCATTCTCTCTGACTCTTTTTATTGAACCTTTGAAAAGATGCTCGGGTTTCAGGATTAATAGTTGAACGCAAAAGCCTAATATATTCTATATCTGATAGGTAAGTTTCAGGTTCTTCATTTGGAGAAAAAACCCCATTATTTCCTTCTTTTTCCTCCCTAATATCTGCTTCCTCTTTTTTTCCAACATCATGACCCGATTGTTTTTCATCAGATGAAGAGGATGTGATTGTTTCCTGTCGATGAATATTTTGATCAAGCAACAGATCTTGAGCCTTTTGTTGGTTGCCATCAATTTTGTTTTTCAGTGCTTCAGCATTTAGTCCTTCTGGAAAATGACGAGTACTATCCATTTTTCTGATAATCTTTCTTTTTTCGGAATCATATTTATCTGAATCAATCAATCCTTTTTCATAATCAGATTTTAGTTTTATTGCCTTTTTATACTGGTTTTTTGTTGAATTATATCGATTAATATTTTCTAATTTAAGGATGAATTGCCCAATTTGATTTAAAAAATCCTCAATATGAGGATAATTATATTCAAAGTTATTTCTGGCAGTATTTTCTTTAATTTGTGAAGATACAATATGAATTTCTCCATATTGCCAAAAATGATAACTACCGTTTGCAAGATTCTTTACAAAATCGCGATCCCCGATTGTAAATCCTTTTTTTCTAAAATATATCCCTCCATTAGGTTTTGGAAGAGCTACTGAATCCTTTGAGGAAATAAACCAAGCAACAGCTAATAATTCTCCAGTCTCATTATCTTGCGGATAATAAAATTTGCGGCAAATAATCGCATCTTTAAAGAAAAGACTTTCATCTGTAGGTGGTCTAAAAATTTTTTCTTTATTATATGTTATTGAAACATCTGGAATTGTTACCTGATTATTTTTTAGCCACTCATTAATTTTATGAGCATTTGAAAATTTAGACTCGTTAATTGAAGCTGGAACAGTTTCAATTAGATAATCTTTAATCTTCTGATTATTGTACACGTTAATTAATGTTCGAAGTATTGATTCTAATCTAATAATTGTATAATGAGATTCCTCATATGATTCATCATTAGACAGATCTAATTCAGAAATTTCAGAAGTTGTTTGAGACAATACCTCAATTGCACTGAAATCTCCTAAATATATATTACGTAAATTATCACAGTCAATTGAAATTAAAAACTTAGGAGAATTACGCTTTTTAGTGATTATTTGTAGTTTTTTTGATACGGCAACTCCACTCCAAATACCGATTCCCCTCCATCCGATATTTGATTCATTTTTACTTGATTTACCTATACTAAGAGCATTAATCAATTCCTCTTTATCCATCCCATTGCCATCATCTTCAATAACTAGGGTTTTTTCATTTTCAAATACCACAGATATATTTTTTGCCCCAGCATCGACACCATTTTGAATGTATTCTCGAATGCAGTTTAAATTCCCGTCATACAAACCCTCTGTTATAGCTTGAATAATTCGGGCCCCGATTGATTCTTCAGAAAATTTCATAGATATCAAGCCACTTTTCTATTACCTTTAACATTTAAACCCAAAATCAGAAATCCTGTTCAATTGGATACTCTGATCATCATTTACCACAAAGGAAAATTACCTTAATCAACTAAAAAGTTGACGAAATTGTAATTGTTAGACATTTAGGGAAAAAACCCGCTCTCTCACGAAATAAGGTAAAATTAATTAATTCCTCCCATCTTTATCTCCTTTAAATCCTCAATGATATCATCCAGAAATCCGGGGTCATGAGAGCATTCTTTAATCAATTGCCGAATGTTCTTTGTTTTTTCTGTTAATTCTGTTCCACACAGATTACAATACCGGGATGTAGGGGAATTGTGATTGTGACATTTCGGACACATCCGCCCAGTAATTCTCCTCTCCTGTTTCCGGTTCTCCTCATCGGTGATTATCCCAGCATGTTTCAAGAGGATCCGATCCTGCTGGGTCGGAGACATCCGAATATATGTCCGGATCTGTTTCGTATTCTGATTCCCCCATAAAAGTTCAACGACTGAAGCAATCGGAAGACCCTGTTCGATAAGGTGAGTTCCCCGAGACTTCCGAAAGAGATGGGTTGTAATTTTTTTCTTAATTCCTGCTCTTTGAGCTGCTTTTTTGAAGATCTTCAGAACGGCTGCATAGGTCAGGACATCACTCCGTTCGGAGAGGAAAACATAGGTCTCACCCTCCGGAGTTCCTGGAAAGTTGTCCCGCCACATTGCAAGATATTGTGAGGAAGCGGATGGAGTAAGACTAGCCATCCGGATCTTGTTCGTTTTCGTATCGGTGATTCGGAGCCTGGCCCCATATTCATCCCAGATAGCATCCCTCCAGCGAAGCCTTCCGATTTCCCCAATTCTTGTTGCAGCCTCATAATGGACGGCAATCAGGGCCCTATCTCGGATAGCAGTTCTACCTTCACAGGCAACCAACATGGAGATGATCTCCTCAGGATTGAGAATCTCGTCCGGGTGAGTTACATCCTGATTTTGTGCGGGAGGCTTGATATCTTTGATTTTCTCTTTATTCAGGTGGGGATTGATCCCATTCTCGATCATCCAGAGTAAAAATCGGCGAAGAATAACGACATAATCATATTTGGTGTTCTGTGCAAACTCCTGACCCTTCTGATTCTTCGATGAATTGAGTGATTTATGCCGGAAAAAAGATCTGCCATTTTCATCGATTGGTACTCGACGGAAATCAGATTATTTTTTTCTCCATCCGAGAAGGGTGGTGGATATTTTCATTTCCCGGTTCTCACTTAACTGGTGAAGAGCGATCATTTCCGAGATATAGTTCTGAATGATTTCAGAATCTTGCGCGGATATTTGGCCCTTTTGCATGGCTTTTTCAAAGGAAGATTTAGTGTATTTTTTTCCAAAGTGAAAATTGACTGCCTGCCTGACCTTGTATATAAGATGCCATGTCAGAGCCTTAACTCTCTCGTCACGCATCCCAGCCGGGGCGTAACGTGACAGGATAATCAGCTGTCATTCCATCGTTTTTCATGCATCCTGTGATTCTAACGTCCATATTCTCCCATAATTCCCAGGGATAACCAGGTTGGTCTGTTCGCCTGCCACAACGCCGGTAAGATTTTCATTTCCCCAGAGTTCCTCGACATATGATCCACTTGTCGGGAACCAGAACGGAACGGTTCGTTCAGCATTTCCAAAATTCAGGGCAACCAGGCTGAATCTCTTCCCGTAATTCCGGGAGAAGAGGAGGACCCCCTGAGACTGGTAGTGATCGTGGTGATCATAAAAATAATACGCTCCTTTCCTGAACTGAATCGCATCTCTCCGGATTGTAGTCAGCTTTCGTACGAGCGATACGAGTTTTTTCCCCGGTTCCGTGTAAAAATAATCCCATCGCATCGGGCGGAACAGTTTTACCCGTTCATATCCCCCCTCCGGGAGGTAATAATTCTCTCCGAATTCCTGGCCCTGCCAGAGAAACGGAATCCCCTTTGCCGTAAAAAGGGCAATCAGGTATGGCTGGAGCCGGTACCAGAGCTCACGATCTCCCTCCTGGATAACAACGTTTTCGTTTGGATTGCGGATTTTTATACGGGTAATAAACCGGGGGTTATCATGGGTTTCCACATACTGAAACGCAGACTTATCCAGACAATCCCCGTTTACTGTCGATTTTTCACAGAACCCCTGCAGACCAAGGCAGAAACCAAGCCACCGGAGCTGGTTCCAGTCTCCCCTGACAACGCTTGTTGCCGCATCAAGCGTCTTATTCTGCCAGGTACAGGTGCTGTATGTCTGCTCCAGGATCCCACACGGATCATCGAGGTGTTCAGCACACTGGATCAGGTTGCATTTGTCTCCGTCAAAGAACCGCTGCCAATGGCCGGGAGTATCCCGGTGAGCCTCGACTGCCTTGTAGGTGTGTGAAACGAGGGAAGCATATCCCTCCTTATCCGGGCCAAGATAGTACCCGGGCACATAATCATACCTGAATCCATCGATATGGAACTTTTCCAGCCAGAACAGATTCACCGTGTAGAAAAAGTCCCGGGTAAGGCTCTTATTGAAGTCAGTACTGTTCCCATATTTATCCTCGGCAAACGGGCCGGTCATCGGATACGGAATAGTGCCGATACTATTATACAGATACAGGTAGGGAAAACAGAAATCCGTATGGGCATACACCGAGTCAAGAATGACTGCCATCCCCCGGTTATGTGCCTCGTTTACCAGCTGCTGAAAATTCTTCCGGTTTCCGAACCGTTCATCAACTCCGAAATATCCTACCGGTGAAAATCCCCAGTTAATCGTCTCCAGGCAGTTTGAAACCGGCATGATCTCAAGGCAGGTGATACCGAGATCAGCCAGGTAATCAAGCCGTTTCAGGGTATTTTCAATCGTTCCGGCAAATTCGCTGATCATCATCTCATAGACGACAAGATCAGACAATGACGGGGTTTTCCAGGTCTCTTCTCCCTTATCCCAGGGATGATCCCGGTACCCCATCGTGAAGGCGGAGAGCTTGCCGATACCAAATTCACGGGCAAAGGGATCGATGATCCAGTCGGTTTCCGGTTTATCCGGATTCGGATACGTGAGACAGAACCGGTAGACATACCGCCCGGTCTGTCCCCAGGCAGAAGAAGGTATTACGCGATCTTCCGGGGTGATCTTCAATTCGACAGACCAGAAATCCCCGTACCCGGGAAGCACGGAGTGCCCGAGGGCAACTTCTTCCGGCTGAATGCCCTGCAGAAACTGGTCATGTTCATGAATGATCCGCAAGGATACCCCGTAGTTTTCATCCGATGATATTCCGGGAAGCAACAACCCGAAGTGGATTGTACCCGGAGTCATTTCCCGTGGACCAAGAATGTCCATTGGAAGCTGGTTCATCCCCTTCCCTCGGATGAACATTTTTTTCACATGACTTAATACTGATCACGTATATCAGGAAAAAAGCCCGGAACGGAACAGATGAAACCTTCGTTCCCGGATTCCTCAAACCGGTGCATGTGCCGTGTATGAGGGGACGAAACCATCGGGTTACCTCCCCTCCTCGGACCAGATCTGCTTCGACAGAGTCTCCGGGGCATGTAATGAATGGTGCTACCCGGGACCTCTTTATCCAGAAGCATACTCCGGGAACACGGTTGAACGGAGTTACTCCTTCGCTGGGGTGACGAAACGCGGGAAACCTTCAGGCAGCCCGGATTATCATCCGGATGAAAAGAGAAGATACGGTCTCCTGACCTGAGGATAGAGAGTTATTTTCCGCTTTTTCAGATGGAACTGGATTTCCATGAACAGGGAGGAAAATGTTTCTGTACATCGGGATGGATGCACCCTGGGGTGATTTTTCAAGGGTGAAAGAAAAGGATTAGATTACCCCTCATGCAACTATCTCATCATGCCACCAGACCCACGATCTGAATACTCCCGGATCAGACCTGGCAGGGCATTGGGAGACTGAACCCGCATGAATAAGGATATCAGGGAATTACAACATCTGACTGCTGCAGATGAAGAGAACAGATCATTTGACAAGGTCATTCTCCCTCTCGGATCCCTCGAGAGCCACGGGCCGCATCTTCCGTACGGAACCGATGCCCTGACCGCATACCATCTTTCGCTTGAGATTGCAGGCCGGGTTCCGGGGGCCATCGTACTCCCCCTGATCAATTACGGGGTGAGTGAACATTACCGGGACTTCCCGTTCACCATCTCCCTGCGACCGGCGACGGAAACTGCAATCCTTGAGGATATCCTTGAATCTGTCTATCGCGAAGGCACCCGGAGATGCTTCATCATGAACGGGCATGACGGGAATATTCCCTGCATCGATATTGCCGCCCGGACCGTGAAGGTCAGGCACCCGGATATGAAGATCGTCTCCCTTGATGCCTGGTGGGAGACGCTGACACCGCTCCTTCCTCCCGGGTTCTTCGAGGTCTGGCAGGGACTCGGTCACGGGGGAGAGGGGGAGATGTCAATGGGCCTTGCCCTCTTTCCCGAACTCTGCATCCCGGATAAAGCAGCAGGAGTGGTTCCTGATCTGCCCATGCACCTGAACGTGAAATGGCTCTTCAACGAACTGACGAATACGGGAGCAACCGGGGATCCGACAAAGGGCAACCGGGAAAAAGGCCTGAAGATGAAGGAAGTGCTGATCGATACCATCGTATCAGAACTGCAAAAACTCGATGCCAACGGCTGGGATTACCACTCTCCCGGCCTTAACGGGAAATAAAACCGGCCATTTCCCCGGGCAGGGGTATTGCCTCAGGGAATCGGGTGTGATACAGGATAATCGGTGTATCCACCATGAGTCCGGGTTGTATCGGTTGAACAGACAGCACCCTCTTCTTTTCAGGCACCGGGTTCGCTTGGGTTCGCTGGATACCGGCATGATGTAATACACCGATATCCCACGATGATCAGGGGATTCTCCCCTGAACCACCCACTTTCCTCCTACCATCATTCGGTTTTTGGTATTTCCCTCCAAAACGAAGAGAATTCGGATGGACTATTTGCCTCCCGAACGGGCAATCTAATCAGGATAGGTATGAATCTGAAAGATACCACCCTGATGAAAATTTCATGGTTCCTGGCAGCAGGACTTGCTTTCCTGCTCATGGGATGCCCATTCACCATGGCCGATATATCAACGGAAAAAATTCCCGAACTAGTACTGGTAGGACCTCCGGGACCGATGGCCATCCCCATGGCGTACCTGGCCGAGAATCACAAACTCGACGATATTGCAGGGAACACCACCTTCCAGATCTGGGAGAACCAGGACCAGCTTCGTGCCATGATCGCGGGCGATAACATGGCAGACTTCATCACCATGCCCTCGAATGCTGCAGCAACCTTCTACAACAAGGGAACTGACGTAAAACTTCTCGACATCTCGATTTGGGGGATCCTCTATATCGTCAGCACGGATCCCACGATCACAACCATCGATGATCTCAAAGGCCGGGAAGTAGTCATTCCCTTCCAGGGCGATATGCCTGATCTCCTGTTCACCTATCTCGCTGAAAAGAGCGGAATCGACACTGCCAATGACCTGACCCTCTACTATGCAGGTTCTCCCCAGCAGACCGCCCAGCTCCTCCTCTCCAGGGAGAAGGATTGTGCTGTCCTCACCGAGCCCCTGGTAACCCAGGTCATGATGAAAGGGAAAGAGGCCGGACTGGAATTCCATCGATGCATCGACCTTCAGGAAGAATGGGACAAGGTGACCGGTTCAGGCGATAAAGCTCCTATTGCCGGTACGATAGCACTAGGCGGGATAGAGAATAAACCGGAAGTTGTCAACCGGTTCATGGAAGAATATGCACTCGCAGTAGACTGGTTGAAAAATAACCCTGAAGAGGCAGGAGAACTGGGTGCTTCAATCCCGCAGTTAGGATTCGAAGCAAAACCGGTTGCAGAATCCATCAAGAACACCCGCTGGCAATTCACCCCGGCTTCGTCATGCCGGAGCGAGATTGAAGCCTTCCTTACTGCTCTCTCCGAGAAAAATCCAAAGATCATCGGGGGTTCCCTCCCCGATGGCGAATTTTACTACGGAACCGGGCAGTAATTGCTAAAACCTGAATCAATATGCAGACAGATCGCTCCCGGTTACGAGAAAACATGCTGAAAGGATTTCCCTCCTCGTTCCCCTCCTCCGGAACTGGAGAAAAAATCCTCTTCGGCCTGTTTGGAACTCTCCTCCTGATAATTGGATGGGAAGCACTCTCCCTGACCTTTGGAGGAATGATCATCGCTTCCCCCGGGGAAACCGGTGCTGCCCTCTCTGATCTTCTACAGGAACAAAAAACCTGGGAATATATCTTCCTGACCCTGGAACGCCTCCTTCTGGGGTTATTCCTCGGAAGTATTCTTGGCCTCGGATGTGGTCTTGCAGCAGGAATCAGCCGGAGGATCCGGATGATCCTCGAACCCCTCCGATGGGTGACCATGACCATCCCGGCGATCGTCATCGCCATTATCGCCATGCTCTGGTTTGGAATGGGAAGTGTCCAGGTCGTCTTTGTCGTGATGCTCATCGTTGCACCGATCACCTACGTAAATGCCATGGAAGGGAGATATTCCATCGATGAGCGACTAGTTGAGATGGGCCGGAGTTTCCGGCTTCCGTTCCGCATGTTCTTCTCCGAGATCTTCTTTCCGGGAATAACTGCATCGGTGATCGCCGGGCTGACTCTGACAGCCGGAATGGGGGTCAGGGTAGTGGTTCTGGCTGAGTTCACCGGGGCCCATGACGGGATCGGGTACGGTCTTTCCCGGGCATGGAATTATCTCGATACCCCGGAATTGTTTGCATGGATCCTGATATCGCTCGCCCTGATGGGTATTTTGGAATTCTGTATCATGAAACCCCTGAAAAAACACCTGATGGGGTGGAAACCCTTGGAGAAAAACCAATGATCACCTTTCAAAACGTTTCTAAGTCACTCGGCGAACGACTGGTCCTCCATGACCTGACGTTTACCGTTCGTCAGAACTCGGTTGTAAGTATTCTCGGTCCTTCCGGGATCGGAAAGACGTCTATCCTCCGGATGATAGCCGGGGCAATCCGGCCGGATGCGGGGGAACTCACGGTCCGGGCAGCGAAGATTGGATATATCTTTCAGGAGCCCCGTCTCCTCCCCTGGCGGACGGCGGCCGGAAACATTTCCCTTGGACTCCGGGCAGAAGGAATGAACAAAAAGGCCGCCGAGGATGTGGCGAGGGAGTGGATGGAGAGACTCGGAATGGCCGGGTTCGAATCCTATTATCCATCCCAGCTCAGCGGAGGAATGATGCAGCGGGTCTCCATTGGACGGGCATTGGCCATCAGGCCTGATCTCCTCCTCATGGACGAACCGTTCAGTAACCTGAACCGTGAACTCAGGGATTCCCTTCTCGAAATTCTAGAAGGAATACTCCGGCAGTACCGGATGACAGTTGTGTATGTCACCCACGATCTTTCCGAGGCTGTCCGGCTCTCTGATACGATCTTACGGCTTCATCCCGGTTCCTCCCTGGAGGAGATCCGGCCAGGTGACCTTGACACACTGCCCGACGTTCCCTCCCTGCCGATACGATATCCCCCGATATCTTATGGCGAGTTCAGAACCCTTTCAGGACATACGGCGGTACCGCGATGAAATTTATCACGGTTGCCGGACCGCCTTCCTCAGGGAAGACCGCGATACTCATGCACACCATCCAGCGACTTCTTGACGAAGGAACCCGGGTTGCAGTCGGGAAAATTGACTGCATCGAAACCGATGACGGGGAACGGCTGAAAAAACTCGGGATACCAGTAATTATTGGCCTGAGCGGGGATCTCTGCCCTGACCATTACTATGTCTCTAATCTCGAGGAGATTCTCGACTGGGCCAAAGAACAGGAGGCAGAGATGACAATCCTTGAAACTGCGGGGCTCTGTCACCGGTGTGCCCCGGCAATCGATGGCTGTCTCTCGGTTGTGGTGATCGATACCCTGAGCGGGATCGAGACACCCCGGAAAATCGGCCCCGTTCTGACCACCGCCGATGTCGTTGTGATCACCAAGGGAGAGATCGTCTCACAGGCAGAGCGGGAGGTCTTCCGCCAGAAGGTCAGCCTGGTCAACCCGAACGCAGAAATCGTTGAGTTCAACGGGCTGACCGGGAAGGGATCCGTTTCCCTACGGAAGATCCTTGCCGGATCGCCCGATATAAGCACGCTCGTCGATAGCACCCTGCGAAGTTCCATGCCTGCTGCGATCTGTTCGTACTGCACCGGTGAGACCAGGATCGGGAACTCATTTCAGCTCGGAAATGTGCTGAAGATCATCTCCTGAGGCGGGGTACCATGTCAGTCAAAAGAGCTATTGAAAAGATTACCATAACCGGCGGGTTTACCAAGAACGGTGAACGGGAGAACATTCAATCCCTTGAGATCCTGAAAGGGGAGATCCTGGTACTGGTCGGACCGACCGGTTCGGGAAAAAGTATGCTCCTGGCCGATATCGAACTTCTGGCCCAGGGGGATACTCCTTCCAAAAGAACCGTTTTTGTCAACGATGGGGCCTTTGCGGGATCCCGGAGTGAGATCATCGCCCAGTTATCGCAGACGATGAACTTTGTCATGGACACAACCGTTGGGGAGTTCCTCGGGCTGCATGCATCCAGCAGGAATATCAGCGATCCATCCGTTGTCAGGGAAGTGATTCAACTCGCAAACAGTCTCGCCGGCGAACCGATCAATCCGGAAGATTTTGTCACCGCACTCAGTGGCGGCCAGTCCCGATCGCTCATGATAGCCGATATTGCCATGATAAGCAATTCGCCAATCGTACTCGTGGACGAGATAGAGAATGCAGGAATAGACAAGTTCCGGGCATTGGAACTCCTCTCCGATTCAGGAAAGATCGTCATCGTGGCAAGCCATGATCCCGTGATCATGCTCATGACCGGACGACGGATCGTGATGCAGAACGGGGGAATGACCCGGATAATGGAGACGACACAGAAAGAACGGAAAGTGCTTGAAGAAATCGTCTCGTTCGATATCCGGATGTTCGGCCTGCGGGAATCGCTCCGGACGAATGGAACCCTGGAAGAAACCTAATGAACTTTGAAGAAAAGGTAAAAATGACCACCATTGATATCGGACTGCCGGTCTCTATTGCACGGATGTTAATCCAGAAGATCGGGCCTATCGTGCCAGATGCGACAATCATCACAAGGAGAGTCCAGGAAGAAGAAGTCGAGCCACATTCCGGCAATCCGGACGAGATACCAGACCTGACCACGACGCACCAGATCTCGATCCTGCGAAACCGGGACCGGATGGCAGCATCCGGATTGTATGAGACTAATCCCGGGAGAGTCTCCGGGATGCGTGAAGAGCTGGTTACTCGGGGATTTGAGGATCCATCCGGCCTCTTTACCACGGTCTGTGTCGTACCGGTAGTCCTCATCTATCACCGGGAGGTTCAAAACCCCCCCGTTTCCTGGGAAGATCTCCTGGATCCCCGCTGGGAAGGAAAAATTCACGTGCCGTCGCCGGTGATCCTGAAAAAACTGTTGACGATGTATGGCCTGAGTCTCTTCCAGGACCGGGCAGAACGTCTCTTCCGGAACGTGGTCTTTGACGGACTTCCTATCGATGTGAACCAGAAAGTGAATGCAGGAATCTATGATATCGGGGTTGTCTCGCTTCCCTTCGCCCGGGCATCCCGGGCGGGAAACGTCACGATCTGCTGGCCCCGCGAAGGAGCACTTGCCCTGCCCCAGGTGATGATCCAAAAGAAAGGGGTAGAGGAACAGGTACTCCCGGTCTGCCGGTACCTCCTTTCTGAGGAGGCACAACAGTACCTCTCTGATATCGGTTGCATGGTCCCGGTCAATCCTTCCATTCCCGTCCCCCGCGAAGCAGAAGAGAACAACCTTACATTCTACTGGAAGGGGTGGGACTGGTTTATCGGGAATCTGCAGAATGTCTGATTCTTCGGAATCGAAAATCCATCCTTCTCTTTTATCCGTCCGATCAACCCCTGCTCTGCTGATCTACCGGGTTCACCGCCGGGGAGAACCTACCTGATCGGCATTCCCCGCCAGGAAAGAATAGTGCCATTGTCCGGACAGTGCAGAGATCACCGGGTGCAGGGGACTGGTTTACCGGGAACAATGACCGGTCTGTGGCCCGGCATCCCTCCGGAACCGGAATCAGGACTCCCGGAGATACTTCCCCTTCGGGACGAATATCTCGAACCGGCACCCTTCTCCGAAGATGCCGGTCTCCTTAATGGTAATTCCTGACATGGAAAGGATCTCCCGGGTAAGGAATAATCCATACCCGGTATTTTTCCCAAATCCCCGCTCGAATATAATCTCCTTGAGATCATCCTGAACACCGCAACCATTGTCTTCAAAAAGGATGACAAGGCCGGTATCGGTCTCCCGGGTACTGATATTGATCCGGGTCAGTCCGTCACCATGGCGGAGGGAATTATCAATCAGGTTATAGCAGGTCTTCTCAAACAGGGGATCTGCCAGGATTGAGACATGGGGAGTGTTAATTGATAATGCAACAGCTCCGAGGGGAACCTTTGAAGCAGCATTGGTACATGTCTTCTCCAGGTCCTGCCAGGCGGGAAGGTTCACCCCAATCTCCTGGTATGTCCGGGTGAAATTGACAAAATGTTCGGTCTCCTCAAGTGACCGGCGCATGAGTCGGATCGATTCATTCTGCTCCGGGGTTAATCCGGATTCTTCGAGCAGATAGATATGTGCCTTCGCGATCATCAGTTTGTTGAGGATATCATGCCTCGTGATGCTGGAGAGGAGGTTGAGTTTCTTGTTTGCGGCGAGAATTGCTTCTTCTGCAATCTTATGTGAAGTAATATCACGCATCGATTCAATTGCACCGATAATCTCACCCGTCTTCCCATAAATCCGCGATGCAATATGCGATATGTATCGCTTCTCACCAGAAATTCCGAGCCAGTTATTTGTTCTGAACAGGTCTCCGTCTTTCTCAAGATGGGGGTACAGGTCAGCATGGGGAATCTCAGGGTGGAGGGCAATGTCGATGAGAAGAGGCCGTTCAGTGTCGTAGAACCAGTGCCAGTATTCTCCGTTCGTTTTACCGATGGCCTGGTCTGCCGTAATTCCGGTCATATGTTCAAGGGCCCGGTTCCAGAAGAGAACCTTTCCGTTCTTATCAATGACAAAGGTTGGATCGGGGAGAAATTCCAGAATTGTCCGGATGCGGGAGTATGAATCACGGAGTGCTTCCTGTTCTGCATGCAGTTTGATGGCGCGGTTTTGAACGGAGATATCCCGTATCTGGACGAGCACCAACGGTTTGTTCTCCTCTGGTATCCGTGAGAGACGGATATTGAATTGTTGTTCAGTTCCTTCATGGCTCCGGGAAACAAGGTGTTCACTGAACTCCTGGCCGGAACAGGTGAGATACTCCTGGATCATGGCAGCAATATCCGGTCCAATCTCCCCGAAGAGTTCATCGGGTTCCCTGCCAATGGCGGCCTCCCGGGAAACCGGGAGAAGATCTTCCCCTGCCCGGTTGATGTTGACCAGGCGGAGTCCTTCGAAGAGAAATAACGCATCTGCAGATGACTGGAAGAGACTGATGTACTGTTCCCTGCTTTCTTTCAATGAAGAGAACATCTTCCAGAGCTGATCGGCCATGACCGAGAACGAGTGGGAGAGTTCACCCAGTTCATCTTTCCGATCCAGTTCCTTCCACCGGGTCCAGTCTCCGTCGGCAAGAGCTTTCGCTGACCGGTTCATGGAAAGGATGGGATCGGTAATCCACCGGGCAAGGACGATACTCAGGAGAACTGCTCCCGACACCGCGATGAGGAACAGGTAAAATGTGTTCGTATTGTTCCGGGTGATATCCTCCATAAAGTCAGATTCCGGGATTACGACGAAGATATTCCATGAAAGACCGTATTCATCCCGGTATGGGGATACCGTGACATAATGACGGGTTCCATTGTGTAAAAAGGTCTCCTGCCGGTTCAGATGAGCATCCGGCGTATCATGACCGCTTTCACTGAAGTGCCGGTAGGCAGATTCGATCACCGGATCCCCACAGTCTCCCGAGGACATACGGACAAGTTCATCGTTTACCCGTTTGTATGGTTCCCGGATCTTTGAGGATGCAATGAGGTTTCCGGATGGATCGATAATGAAGGCTTCTCCGTTCTTTGAAATGTTCATTGCCTGCAGGTACTCACCGATACCCCCCAGGGTGAGCGAGGTGTCCATAACTCCGAGAAACGGAGAATCTTTGGATTTGACCGGAACCACGGCGTCAAGACCGACAATTCCCTCCATCCACATGTACACCGGGGTCCAAACCGGCCGGTCTTCTTTCTGGGCAGATTGGTACCATGGCCTTGTTCGCGGATCATAATCCGGGATGGTGAGCGTCTTCTCAAGGATCACCCCGTTCCGGTCAATCAGGTATTCGAAAAAGGAATTATTCGTCTCTTTGCCGGAAATTCCCAGGAAACGGTTATTTCCATCTGCAACGCCGGGTGCACCGACTGCAGAGATGATCGTATAATTGCCATCCGCATGGTTTGCGTAACAGATTGATTCAATCGTGCCAAACCGGTAGGTGAGTTCCTGGAAATGTCTCTGAAGGGCCTCGTTATCACGGGTATCCACTTCACCGAGGCGGATGGAATCAAGGCAGATCTGGTTCACAAGGTGGGGGGTTGTCAGGTATCTGTCCAGGTGACCGGCAATCTCCCCGGATACCTCGTCCATGAGCTGGTTTGCGAGGTCATTAACCGCGTACTGGCTGTTCTGGAAGGAGAGGTACCAGGTGATACCGGTTACACAGAGGACCACGAGAACAATGGACATCGTCAGTACGGTACGTAATCTGAACCTGCCGATGAATCGTTGAATGAGGGAAGACTGGTGGTGAGAACCGATCTCAGGTCTCACAGCAGGGCCCATGGGTGAAGATTCATCATCATTTTTCATGATATAGATACCGATATCAGCCATCTGGTGCCGGAAAAAGGGTCTGTCACCGGAAGGTATCAGAGGTCAGCCGTTACGAAACTACCTGGGATTGACAGTTTAATATACCTTTTCATGGCCTGATTTGTACCGGTCCGTGATACCGGGGATATCCGGCGATTCTGCCGGATATCAGCATTCCGGTTCCTGTAACTCTCATATCCGTCACCAACAGGGCCGTCCCGGTTCACCATTGGACGACAGGAAATCAGGATAATCCCGGGTTTGCGAAGAGCACCGGCACGACTGAAAGAGGACGAAGAGTGCGTTGCTGCCGGTGCCGGGTGTATGGTGGTGTGATGAATACCTCCCCGGAAGGGAACCTGATATGTACTGCTTCAACGTATCCGTATTATGAATGCAACGTTCCTCTTCAGGGGGGACATATGACAAATTATCTCATAGTAATTATTGGAATCTTTCTGATTCTTCTCATATCAGCCGGAACAGGATGCGCATCGCCATTCGGGCAGGAATCCGTACAACCGACATACCTGACATCTTCATACGGGTCTGATGGGGGGATGTCACCGACGTGGGAGAAATCGCGCTTTCCGGGACAGGATCCCGGGATTATGGATGGTAATCCCGGCATGAATAGTGATCCGCAGGATGGCATTTTTAATCCCACCGGAGGGGCAGGCGGGATTGATACCGGTACCACACCCGGATTTGCCGGTGATCCTGCACCGGTGTATCAGGGAAGCTCAGGATATTCAGACGGAGGGATATCGACATGGGTAACTCCCTCTATAGCCCCCGTTACCGGGGAAGATCAGGGAGTAATGGGAATTCCACCGCAGCAGGATAACCCGGCCGGAACCTGGACAGAGCCAGTACAACAGCCCGTTACAGGAAATCCGGAGATCATCTCAGGGGACGAACAGGGAGTGTGGAGGATTCCGCCACAACAGGATACCACATCCCAGACAGATATACAACCAGTATCTGAACCAGTCTCCACAAATCCGGAGATCATTTCAGGGGACGAACAGGGAGTATGGAGGATCCCGGCACAGCCGGATACCACACCACAGACAGGAATACAACCAGCCAACGAACCTGCTCCAGGAAACCCCGAGATTATTTCAGGGGACGAACAGGGAGTGTGGAGAATTCCACCACAACAGGATACCACACCACAGACAGGAATACAACCAGTATCTGAACCACTCTCCGAAAACCCGGAGATCATTTCAGGAGATGAACAGGGAGTGTGGAGGATCCCGGCACAGCCGGATACCACACCACAGGCAGGCATACAACCAGCCACTGAACCAGTCTCCGAAAATCCGGAGATCATTTCAGGAGATGAAGAGGGAGTATGGAGGATTCCGCCACAACAGGAAAACCCATCTCAACCATGGACACAGTCAGTACCTGAACCAGTCTCCGAAAATCCGGAGATCATTTCAGGAGATGAAGAGGGAGTATGGAGAATTCCGCCACAACAGGAGAACCCGGCTCAACCATGGACACAGCCAGTACAACAGCCGGTTGCCGGAAATCCGGGCTGCCAGATTATGCCGATACAGGATCCCGGGATCTGGCGGATTCCGGAACAACCCCCGGTTACAGGGGTTCCCTGTACCCCGGTGGTCACTCCGGATCCCGGAGGGATATTCAATCCTCCCGGCGGATATCCGTCACCAGGATGTGACCCGGGTTCGGGAGGAGGAAGTTCTCATCAATACCCGCCAGGATTCCATGACGGAGGAGATGATCCACCCCGTGAGGCCTACTTCCCCTGGGAAAAATATCCGGCAGACCGGTGGTGGCGGTCATCTGATTCGTCATATTTCAGGTATCATAATGCAGCCATCCTGGTAACCAGTTCACCTTCCGGTGCGAACGTATACCTGAGAGGCTCGTACAAGGGAAAGACACCTTCCCACGGATACCTTGAGATCTCTGATCTTGCTCCCGGTTCCTACACGATCCGGGTGGAACACTCTGGATATGCAGAGTATTCAGAGTCGGTCATCGTGAGCAGGAACGAAGTACTGGTCGTGGATGCTGACCTGACCAAAGACCGGACTACTACACCGGTAAAGACCGGATTCCTCAGCCTGAAATCCGAGCCGGCAGGAGCGGAGATCTACCTTGACAACCGGTACATGGGAGTGACCCCGCTTACCCTGCAGAATATTGGTCCGGGAATACACGGAGTAATACTGAGAAAAGCCGGGTACATGGATTACGAAACCGATGTCTCCATCGTGGCAGGACAACTGGCCCTCATATCAGCCATTCTCCCGGAGAATATCCCGCCGGCAGAAACACCGGTGGCGGCCGAACCGACCCGTGCCCCGGTGTCTCTTCCAATACTCGCTGCAGGACTCATTATCGCAGTATTTCTCGTCCGCCAGGTTCGGAACCGGTAATGGCCGGTTCATCTCTTTTTTCTAACCTTTATTGAAAGGATACCCGGGGAGAGAAGCAGGGGTGAAGCACCCCGATAATTCGGGATTTCTACAGATGGAAAGCCGGGAGCAGGATCTCACCCGTTTCTCACGGTGTATCCTGATGCTCCCAAAAAGATAGGAGATGATAGTACCATGTCCAGGACGGCCATACATGGAACAGAGACGGTCCTGACTCAAGGGGAGATGATGGACCAGCACGAATGAAAAGACCTTTGCAGCCGGACCAATGGAACTGAGTGAAGAGGTACTTTTCGGAGGAGATACTGATGCTTGAATATGAATTGGCGATTGCCATCGGTTCTGCAGGGGCTGCAGTTCTGAATGGAGTCGGGCTTATCATTATGTGGTGAAGATATCTGTCTTGCTGATTCCTCACGGGCATTTGCCGGTGATGTGATTGGTCATCTGAGGGCATATCCTGATGGAAACGGGGAAGTAATCCCATAGGAGGTATCGGTACCACTCTGTTATATCTGGATGATCTGACAACAAAGAAAGAAAAAATTCTATTTCCACAGATTTCGATTATATCTGCATACTTACTTCGCCTGCAGCAAGAGGTTTCATGCATAAACTTCCCTTTCGTGCTTCTTCTATGATAATATCCATTTTTCGGGAAATTTCCGGAGTAAAATATGCCTCATTACACCGCTCACACACATATGCTGGAATATCCTTGATAACTACAATTTCATCGTCAACTCGTGCCATGAATTCAGTGTGACCTTCTTTCAGTGTCCCTTTGCAAAAGGAACATCTTTCAGGTTTCATTCTCTTCTCCTCTCATTATAGGTAATCCAATGGGTATCATCTGGATAGTAACAGGTGATTATTCGAAGGTGATCATCACATACACCAATTACAACATGCAACATTATATCGGTTGTCTCAATACCCATTAGAACTGATGGGCAGGGCTCATCATCCGAATATATTTCAATTATCTCTCCGGTTAATATCGCCAGTTCTATAGCACCTGTTGTTATGCCACGTTCTGCCATCCTGAGCCTGGCATGGGCAGTAATAAGGTATTGATCTGAACGGATGTATGACCGAATCTTTTCAATCATCGATAATAAGCCTCTTAATGAGAGGTTCAATCTGTTGTATTGAGATAATATGATTGTCGTTTACTCATTACATACAGTCAGAAAATATTGAAGACTAATTCTGGGTATCCATACATTAGTCTCTGAATTGATACAGATCCCGTCGGGATATTCACTTCTTATCGGAGCACACTGGTTATGACAACCTTCAGAAGATAACACATATGTGCCGTTATAGGCATGGGAGACACAGAGGACTGATTTGATTTAGTCCTCGAAAATTCCTGGAATATCGCTCCGGGTATTCCCCCCTATTGTAGACATTTACCGCTGACTTTGTTCGTACACGTCACCCATTGGAACGTTGAATTCACCGCCTCTCTCGTTCCTTTGATTAATATCAGATTTTTGACATTATGGCGAAATACTATTGTATTGATGCAATTGCAATTCTCTCTATACCGATAAACAACGTTTAAATTGGTAAAAGAAGCGCTCAATCGTATTAATCATGCAGACTGGAAGAATCGCAAAATAAGTGATATCAGGTATTCCGGGATTAATGAAGGGCACGAGTAATGGTGTGACTATTGGCGAAGAGTAATGTGTAACTCAAATACAAACTCGTTCTTCTCGTTGATTCGCGATTAGATAATAGATATTGATTCTAATGGAAAAAATTACATCCCCTTCTTTTTTCGGGTGTCTTGCAACTGGACAATCCTTCATTCATCTGCCCGGACCTGGGTAAAAGCATTCTCCGGATATGACGGAGGTGTGATCTCCATGCACTCAGGGAAGAGAACCGGGGGAATTAGGTTAACCTGATTAAAGTAAATTGTTTTACTGTTGAAGATATTCCGGTCACCCTTTAAACGGATAGTAACCATGTGTATAGGATCAAGATCAGTTCTTGACAGGTGAATTCATGCACACTGTAACCAGATATTTATTAACTCTGATGTTGCTTGCCCTCGTGGGTATTCCAGCCGGAGTCATTGCAGCAGAGACTCATACCATCACTGATATCACCGGAACCGATGTCGAACTTCCGGTCGATATCACCCGGGCAATAACTATTGATCCGTTTTCCAGCCAGTTCCTGTATGTTATCGGTGCCGACGACCAGCTGGTGGCTACCTGCATCGGTCCGGCAAACCGGGACCTGATAAATGTCACCCAGCCGGAACTCGGTGCTCTTCCCAATGCAGGATGCAAGACGAATGTGAATATCGAACAGATTCTTGCCTATGATCCTGAAGTGGTAATCACTGACCAGAAGTACACCCAGACGAACGAGGATCTCCTGAATGCCAATATTCCGGTCGTTCAGTTGGATCTCGAATCGTTTGAGAACCTGAAGAAGAGCTACACGATCCTCGGCGAAGTATTTGGAAAAGAGAAGGAAGCCGGCGAGTTTGTCACGTACTTCGATGAAAAGATGACGATGGTATCAGACAACGCTGCGAACATCTCTGATACCGATAAGAAGAATGTCTATTTCGGCCAGCGGGATCCCCTGCAGACCCTTGGTAATGATTGGTACGAAGCCGAAATGCTCACGACCGTCGGGGCAGAGAATGCGGCAGTCGATCTGCTTGGAGGAGATAACAAGGTCTCTATTGACCAGGTATACAACTGGAACCCGGATGCGGTTATCCTGCTGCCGTACTGCCCGGTGAGCGTTGACGAACTGATGGCAGACGATGCCTGGAAGGCATTACCCGCAGTCGAGGAGAAACAGGTCTTCAGGATGCCGAAGTACCTCATGAGCTGGGAACTTCCAGTACCGGAATCAGTCCTTGGAGCGATCTGGATGCAGGGGACGCTGTACCCGGATGCGGTATCCTACGATCTGAAGGATGAGATAATCTCGTTCTACAAGCAGTACTATGGTCTTGACCTCACATCAGCAGATGTTGATGCAATGCTTGCAGATGATACGCCGGTTATCCTGAACAAGCCGTCGGCATAAGGATAGTCAATGACCACCGAGATGGAATGCCAGGTCTGTGATCACCGGTGTTTCATCCCGGAAGGCCGAACCGGCAGATGCCGGATGAACACCATGGAGAGCGGGGTGATAAGGGAACGATTCCCTGATCACTACCTTGCCCTCTGGCCGGGAGCCATTGAAACCATTCCTTTTCTTCATTACCATCCCGGAGGGCGATATCTTCTCCTTTCGACGATCGGATGCAATCTCTCCTGTACGGGATGTGTATCACACATCCTTGCCAAACATCCTGATCTCGTATCAGATGCATTACAGAAGGTCTTACCCGGTGACGTGGTCAGAATGGTCAGGGAGCATTCCTGTCTCGGTGCGGTATTCTGCCTGAATGAACCAACCATCTCACTCAAAACCCTCTCCCGGGTGGCAGGAGCACTCCGGAATAAAGGATTACCCACCGGGTGTGCGACGAACGGATGTATGAGCCGGGAAACGGCAGAGATTCTGAGTGAAAAAATTGATTTCATCAATTTCGGGATGAAAGGATGTTCTGACGACGTGTATGCAGCCTGCGGGTCTCCCTGTCCGCCGGACAGTGTTTTTGAGAATATGCACCTCTTCCACGCAGCAGGGGTGCATCTTGAGGTCTCGGTGGTATACCGGCGTGGGTACGAGGAAGAGGTGACCGGAGTTGCAGGGCGGGTTCGTGATATCTCACCGGATATCCCGTTCCATATCATGCGATTTATTGCTTTTGAAGAGGCAGATGAGGATGAAGAACCATCGATACGGCAGGCTGAGGAGATGCATGCGAAATGTAGCAGCATCCTCCGATGGGTATATCTCTTCAACACGCCGGGAACGAAACACCTCTCATCATGGTGCCCTGAATGCGGCTCGCTCCTGATTGACAGGAGTTTTAACGGACCCATGGGTGCGAAACTGACCGGGAACAGATCTCTGACGGTCTGCACCTGTGGAGCAGGCATTCCCGTATCCGGCAGGATTCAGGGGACGTATACCTGTGAACCCCGGTTCAGAGGAGGATACCGGACATCAATCGCGCTTGACCTTGTCGCCGGAACCCTCCGGCGTGCCGGGATTACTGACCATGAAACGGTCAGCAGGGCTCTTGTCCGGGTCCTTGAGGGTGATACCCTTGAAGATCTCCAGGTTTTTCTCTCATCACCGGACGGATACCTGCAATTTCTCTCTCTTCTCTCGGAATGGACCGGTACGACGGCATGGGATCCCCTGATCTCCTTTCTTTCCAAAAGAATCAGGACCATACAAACCCTGACCGGCGGGAGAGAACACCCCCGGGTATACGTGGCATTATCTCACCCGTTTCTTGCGATGTATCCTGACAAGATGGAGTGTGCCATTATTCCCATTGCCGGGGGGAATCTCCTCAACACGACGCTTGAATATTCTGAAAAAAACCCTGCACCGCTCACGAGGGAAGCATTCCTTGCAATGAATCCTGATATCATCCTCGTTTCAGCCCCGGATGATGACGGAACGGAGAACTTTATCACCCATTGCCAGGAAGCAGATCTTATGATTCCGGCAGTGGCAACCGGTGCGGTTTACCAGTTTCCAAAGAAGTACCGTTCATCCGGGCCATCCTGGATCCTTGCCCTCGAATGGGCAGCACGGATCTTCCACCCGGGACTTCCTCTCCCTGATCCAGAAGAAGATATCAGGATTATCCAATCGCTCCTGCCGGGAGCCGGGTGATGAAAAGAGAGAAAATCAGGAGTTTTCGGGTGTTTCAGGTTCCTTTTTTACGAGTTCAGTCACCTGTACCTTTATTCTCTGTTTTAGTGGCTGGTTTGGTTTCCGTGTTCCATCCCAGGTATATCCCGTGACCATGCATCTGACTTTTTCCCCGGCGATATCACGTTCAATAATCGTGTCTTTTCCCTGGTGGTAATTCGTCTGGACATCTCTGACAATGGTATTCCACACCGCCGGAAAGACGGGAATCTCGTAGACTTCATTTACTTTAACCATTTGTCAACACCTTTTTCCATACAATAGACGTTTCTTGATCCATATAATAGAACCGGTTTTCTTTCCGGGACCCGATTAGAGGCGTGAATGATCGGTACTCACCTGATACCGGCAAACCATTCCGCCGTACTGACAGAGCGAATGGATATGCCATATGTCATCGCAATTGCAGGTATCGACCGCCCGGTTCTCCTTCGTATATCAACAGGTATGTAATCCCGTAACTGAAATGTATTAATTCATGATAGATGTAAACTCCATTGACTGGAATGCTGCCTGGAAAAAGCCGGGGGAAGAGGAAGAAGGCAGGCAGGGGTGTATGAGCTGCGGAAAACGATGGAGTGATCCTGACCGGTGCAGGAAATTCAGTGAATCAATGAAGGAGAATAATTACGCCGGATCACAATCCCGGATCATGGGAATGGATATATCACGGGAAGCCCGGGTTCTTGATGTCGGGGCCGGTCCGGGAACCCTTGTCATTCCGCTTGCCCGCATTGCCCGGGAGGTTACCGCGGTTGAACCTTCCGGCGCTATGATCTCCTGTATGAAGGAAAATATCGCTGAAGCAAATCTCCATAACATCACGATTGTCGGAAAAAAATGGGAGGACGTTGATATCGAACGCGATCTCACCGCTCCCTACGATGTTGTCGTCGCGTCATACTCCCTTGGTTTTCCTGATCTCAGGGAGGGACTCCAAAAGATGCATGATTCCTCGCGTGATTATGTGTATATATTCTGGTTTGCCGATATGAATTCGCCATGGCAACGGAATTACGGTGAGATCTGGGAACAGTTGTATGGCTATCCCCGTCACCCGGGAACCAGACCGAATATCATCTATAACCTGCTCCACCAGATGGGGATCTATCCGAATGTCCAGGTTACCTGGGAGGATACGTCGATCCGGTTTAAAGACCTGGAAGAAGCCGTTACCGATCAGGGAGCCGGTCTGAACCTTTCCACCCCAGAACAGATTGCTGTCTTACGGGAATACCTCTCATCCAGGCTTGTCCATGAACAGGATGCCTGGTACCTGAAAGGGAGATCCCCACGGGCAAAGATCTGGTGGAGAAAGGAAGATGGTTCCTGAACGGGGTATACTGAAACCTCCCCCGAAGATATGAGGTTTTGATAAACTGATGAAACACCGTGGAAAAGATTAGATCATGGACCCGGCAATAGTAACGCGAATACAAACGATTACCGGGTGTTCGGAGTATATCCCGCTTCAGGCCGGGTATTCATCGGATCAGAAATGGATCTTTTCCGGTGGTCATGGGAGACGCTATCTCGTCCGTATTTCCCCGGATGGGGATGCTGTATCGGTTGCCGCGAGGGAGGAAGAGTTCAGGGTGATTGAACGGCTCCATGCCCTCTCACCCCTCGTACCCGCACCAATCGCTGTTTTCAGGGGTCCCGGCAATCGATCCAGTGTCATGATCCTCGAATATATCGAGGGTGCTGATGGAGAAGATATTCTGCCTCAAATGACCCCAGATCACGTATCCCGGGCAGGGTATCAGGCCGGACAGGAACTTTTCCGCCTGCATCTCCTCCCTGCCCCAAACGACCTGGTGAGCTGGTCTGATCGGAAACGGGAGAAGCATGCACGGTATTGCTCGGCCTTCACCAAAGATCCCTGCAACCCGGGATACGATCTCCGGCCGGTACACGAATTCATCGGAAAAAACCTCCATCTCATGGATGCCGTGGAGGAAACCTTTCTCCACGATGATTTTCATCCCGCTAACCTGATCTTTTCAGAGGGATCCCTCACCGGCATTATCGATTTCGGGAGGTACGAGTGGGGAGATCCGATCCATGATTTCTGCAAGATGGCCTTCTTTACCCGTGAGGTGAGCACGGTATTCGCCTGCGGCCAGGTTGCAGGGTATTTTTCCGGGAAGGTTCCACCGGGATTCTGGCAGCGGTATGCACTCTATACGGCCATGAGTATGATATCAGACCTGGTATGGTCGGCCAGGTATGAACGGATATCCGGGAAGAAGGGAGAATTGCATAAAGCAATGATCAGGACACGGCAGGTTTATGAAGACCATGACGGATTTCAAAACGTCGTCCCCACATGGTATGAAGAAGGAACACCATGACTGGTAACCAGGATCCCGGGGCCCGGATACCCGGTGAAACCCCGCTTGAGCTCTGGGATGCGGCGGCAACCCGGTATGCAGCGGAAGAGGGAAAAACCCTGCACAATCCGATCATCCTCCCGATCATGAACCGGCTCATCGGGAATGTAACAGGTGCCGCGATTCTCGATGCCGGATGTGGCACCGGGTGGTTTTCAACTGAACTTGCGGATCGGGGAGCACGGGTATCAGGGATTGACGGTTCAGCAGAGATGATCCGGATAGCCACCCGGAAAAACGCTCATCCCCGCGTGACATACAAGATTCTCGATTGCACCGGGAACCTTCCATTCCCGGATAAATCGTTCGATATCGTGGTCTCGAACATGGTTCTGATGGATCTTGAAGATATTGATCTCTGCATCAGGGAATGGGCACGGGTTCTCCGGACCGGTGGCAGGGTCATCTTCTCCCTGACCCATCCGTGTTTCTTTACGGCAGAATGGGTGTATGGAGAAGATGGAACACGGAAATACAAGGCAGTTTCTGCATATCTCCCGGAAAAAAGCGAGTGCCTTGAGTTCTGGGGAAAAACAATGCATTATCACCGTCCCCTCTCCCGGTACATCTCAGCCTTCGGTTCTGCCGGCCTCTGGATCCGTGCTCTGGAAGAACCGGTTCCCAGTGATTCGGGAGCCACAGATGATCCGGAATGGAACCCGCATTTCAGGATCCCGTCATTTATTGTCGGAGAGGCAGTCCGGTGCCGCTCGTCCGCGGGAGAATCCTCCCGGGATGATGCGTTGAAGAATCTCGTCACCTATACAGAATGCACACATGCATTCGTTCAGCACGGTCACCCATCCGGTTCCAGGTAGATGATCCGGGGGGGCAGATATCCGTATGTTTTGAAAACCTCTCCGGTATATCTGCAATCCTCTTCAAGATGGGGTTTAATCCGGGTAGCAACCGGCACGGATCCCTTCTCACTCAGCCGGATGATAACATCCGGGCAGGCAAAGGAATAGCCTGAAACATGAGCATGGGCAAGCCAGTGCAGGGAGGCCTGTTCATCAAGAGCCTCCCGGATCAGGGTAAATACCGTGGGGGGACACCTATCCTTCCCGATATCAAGGCTGTCAGCCAGGTGGAAGAGGGCTCCAAGAAGATCGGTCCGGTTGTTCTCTCCACTGGTACCGCTCTTCCCGTCGGCATACTCCCTGAACCTGATGATCTCTTCCAGAACCGGGTATTCGTCAGGAGTGAGCGGGAAAATTTCCGCATCAGCAAGGATACGGCAGGATAATTCCGGGTGAACGGCACGGGTATGAATCGTCTCGGGATGCAGGTACCCGAGATCATGAACCCATGCGGCAAGATACAGAAAGTACGCTTCCCGGGAACTGACCGGGATACGCCATGACCGAAGGATGGAATTGATGTTTCTGACAATGGTCTGTGAGTGAACGATTCCGTGTGACTGGTAGACCGGAAGGCCCCGGGGAATAAATGGAAGCATCTCCGCTGCTCTCTCCCGGAGGGCAGCGAGCCGGGATGAACAGGTGTAATCTCCGGAGAGATAGGGGTAAAAATCAGAGAAATCTGAGATTCCTTCTGTAGTATGGTGCAGAATGTCACTCCGGCTTTCGGATCAGGATCTTCCGGGCTGACGTTCCAAAGAAATGAAACCCGGATCCTCCCTGCATGATCGCATCGAGCAGTTCATCCGGTTTCGTCACGATGTCTCCGCCGATAGCGGTGACCCCCCGTGAAAAAAAGGCGTCAGGCAACATACTCACGGTCGGTCCGCCAATGATAACCGGAACTGACGGCGGGCATCCTGCCAGGATCCCTTCAAGGGTACTGGTCACAAGGGTGGAACCGGTGATGACAATCCCCCCTGCACCCTTGAGAACCTCCTTCTGCCGGTCAGGCGGGACATAATGGGACCGTTCATCGTCCCGAAGGGCATCAGGGTTCAGTTCGAAGATATAATACGGATTGCCCTGGCTTTTTATCCGGTGAACTGCCGGCCAGAGTGCCCCGATGACGACAACCGGCCGGTCGGGGGGTATAGAGCTGATGAGGGAGAAGGCATCCGTATCGTCTTCAATCCGGTATCTCCGGTCTGGATGCAGATCCATGTACCAGGCAGAGAGGGCATTGATGAGACTGATGATCACCGCCCTGACCAGGGGACCGGGCGAGGTCACATGGGTCAGGACGTCGGTAACCGGCAGGCCGATCAGGTTTCCGTTATTCGGCATCGCACTGGCAGCCATGGAACAACAGACCGTCTCGGGGATGAGGTCGACCGGGGTGTAACAGATGCCGCCATACCCGTTACTCAGCTTGACCCCGGTAAAGAACACCCCGACAACGAGCCGTTCAATGGTGACAGAGTCCAGGAGATCACCGGCACCGGAGGAGATGATCTCAATCGTCTCACGGAGAATGGTATCCGGCTCTTCAGGGATTCTCTCTGTACTCCTTGATTGAGGGTCCATATCGCTCATCCACCATGTACCGGCACGGGAAGATCAGGATTCTCCATGGTCTTTCTTGCGGGAATAGTATGATCCGTTCAGGCAGTTTTTACAGAGAACCCTGCCATCCCTGATAATCTCTCTCCGGTCGAGGATCTGTTCCCCACACTGGCTGCAGACATCCTTATGGGTCGGGAACCCGGGAAGATCCTGCGGAGGGATGGTAATCTCCACTGCTTCAATCGTGAAGATTTCTGACTCCGGAATGGTCATGAGCTGCCTCGATATCTCCTTGAAATCCTGCTCGCCGTTGTTCTTCTTCGGAAGGGCTGCCACCCTGAAGGCTCTCCCGGTTGATGCGTCGGCGAATGTCGCGGCAAATTTTCCATAATCCAGAAATTTCAGTGTCCGATGCCCGAGGGTCACCCCGGTTATCGCCTGGATCGCATCGGTGGCACACCGGTCGATCTCAACGTACACGATGAGATCCCGGTTATGAACGAGGGGGTCCATACCGAGTTCCCGCATGGCGGCGATGGTCATCCGGGTACCCATAACTATCCCCGGGCAGACTTCACCATGAAATGCCCGTGCTTTTTCGAGAAGTATACCAATATCGTCCATGTATGAATCCTGGCTCTCTTCCGCTCCTCACTGAAACCGACGGATCAGATGACCTGCCATGGGGGGAATCATCTACCGTGGTATTTCCGGATATCCTGCCGATATGTCCCGGTTTATCAGACGAGGTGACAGAAACAGCCCAGACCATCCGGTGAATCCCGTGAGGGTTTCCATCGCAGGGATGGCTGATATACCAGTATTGGCCCTGATTTCTGATAAAGATGATTAATAAAAACTGTTAATTGGGTAGAGAAATAAATTGCATGAACAGGGAATTAATTTTAGTAAAAGTAAATGCCCTGAATGATACTCTCGGAAAGAAGGATACCACCATGGCACAGGTAAAACCGCACCCCTCACCCGGCTCTGTTCATGCATACGGGGAGCTCACCCGGATGGAGATGATATTCTCGGTTGATAATCTCTCCTTCAGCTGGGATGGGAAAAAACCGGTATTTACCGGAATATCCTTCACACTTCACCCCGGAGAAATATTCTGTATCCTTGGACCGAACGGGACCGGCAAATCCACGCTTCTGCGATGTCTCATGAATCTCCTGGATATCACGTCCGGGGCCGTCAGGATGAACGGCGAAGATATCAGGGAGATAGACCGGCGATCTCTTGCCGAAAAGATCGCATATGTCCCCCAGGGATACGAGATTGCCTTCCCGTACACCGTGCTCGAATACGTACTCATGGGACGGGCACCGTACATTTCTCCCTTTTCTCATCCCTCTGATGCAGATCTCAGGATTGCCATGGATGCCATTGCCGCGGCCGGGGTCAGGCATCTCATCGATAAACCCATCAACCAGGTAAGCGGAGGAGAACACCAGATGATCACCATTGCCCGGGCCCTTGCCCAGCAGCCGGACATTCTCCTCCTTGACGAACCGACATCACACCTCGATTTCGGAAACCAGATGCAGGTCATGGAACTGGTGGAACAGCTCTCGAAACAGGGGATCAGCATCATCATGACCTCGCATTTTCCGGATCATGCCTTCATCACGTCTCACCAGGTAGCAATCCTTCGTAACGGAACCTTTGCCCGGGTGGGTCCGGCAGAGGAGGTTATCACCGGTGAAAGTCTGAAAGAGACCTACCAGACCGATATACGGGTTGAATATGTCAGGAAAGCCGGACGGAAAGTCTGCATCCCGGTCAAAGATATCCCTGACCGGTTTTGTCCCACAGTCTCTCCCGATCTCTTCGAACCTGCGGGATATCCGGTAGCCAGGTGCGTGCAGGACGTCTACTGGTAAACCGCCCGGTCCCGGGATAACGGACAATCGTATTATTGTCTTTCCGGCACGATAGTATCAGGAGAATCTGGAGAAATCAGGGAATCATTCCCGTTCAGGCAAATCATCCGGATGACTATCGCTATGACCGACTATATCACCTTCACCGGAGACGGAAAACCAGGTCGGACGGATTCCGGACCAGCCCTTTCAAAAGAACTTCCAATCGCCCTTTTCCTGAACGGACGTCACCTGATAACCCTCTCCGCAAGCCCGGATGATCCCGCCGGGCTCGTCACCGGGTACCTCTTCACCGAGCAGATTATTACGAAATCCGGGGATATCGAATCCATCAGGATAGAACAGAACAGGGTCAGTGTCCTCACCACCAACCTCTTCAGCGGAACCCTCCCGAAAAAGACAATCCTGTCCGGGTGTGGCGGAAGCACGTCGTATATCAACCCACAGACACTCCCCCGCATCGAAGGAGATACGGTCTTTTCCCGGGACATGATTGCCGTTCAGGTACGGGAACTGATCGCCGGTGCTGCAAAAAACGCCGGAACCGGGCTGATACACGGCAGGCTCATCCCTGACTCAGGGGATGTCCTTGAGGCATCTGATATCGGGAAACACAACCTCGTTGACCGGCTGATCGGTGCTGCTCTTCGGGATAACCAATCGATGCCAGGGTCTGTTCTCGTGACAACCGGTGCGATATCAGGCGAGATCGTCAGGAAATGCCTGGTAGCGTCCATACCGGTGCTGGTATCGGTTGAAGGATCGACTGATCTTGCGGTTGATCTTGCTCAGAAAAACGGGCTGACCATCGGGGTGCATGCCTCGCCGGAGGGCATGTACCTCCTCTCCCATCACGGACGAATCCGGTAGTCCGGGATTGGTATCAGGAATGGCCAAGGGCACGGCTCATCTCTTCCACCGCGGCAACCAGGAGATCCACTTCGGTTGCGGTCGAATACGGGGCAAGACTTGCCCGGATCGTTCCTTCGTGAAGACCAAGGTACTCCATTAGCGGCTGGCAGCAGTGATGACCTGACCTGACCAGGATATCAGCCTCGTCATCAAGATGCTGGGCAGCCTCATGCGGGTGCATCCCGGCGAGCGTGAAGGAGACCACTCCGATCCGGTCTTCCGGTTTCGGGGTTGCATACACGGTTACTCCGGGGATACCTGATAATCCGGTAATCAGCCGACCCGAAAGAGCGGAATCATGTGCACGGACCTTTTCCATCCCGATTGACCGGAGGTAATCTGCGGCAGCTCCAAGCCCGATTCCCCCGCCGATACTCGGTGTTCCAGCCTCGTATCGTTCATACCCTTCGTGGAACCGGACATCATCACCGGAAACCACATCGACCATCCCTCCCCCGAGCAGGACCGGAGGAAGAATCGCCTCTTTCATCCACAGAACCCCGGTTCCGGTCGGACCAAGCATCTTGTGCCCGGAAAAGCAGAAGAAATCACAACCGATCTCCCTGACATCCACCGGCATGTGGGGAACGGACTGGGCTCCGTCAATGAGAAGCAATGCACCATATTCCCGGCAGATGTTGGCAATCTCACGCACCGGGGTGATGACACCGATGGCATTGGATGCATGGGTGACAGAGACCAGCCTGACCGATTCATCCATCAGCGATCTGAATGCGTCGATATCAAAGAGGTACTCCGGGGTTATGCCGACGATATCAGTTTGTACACCATTCCGGGAGAGCGCCTTCCAGGGAAGGAGGTTAGAATGGTGTTCAAGGATGCTGGTGAGTATCCGGTCTCCCGGGCTGAACTCAAGCCCTGCAGCCACCATGTTCACCGCTTCGGTGGTGTTTCGGAGAAAGACCGTTGTTCCCTCTGAACCGCCGATGAACGAAGCAATTTTTTCGTGTGCATGCCAGTACCGCTGGGATGCAATCCTCGTGTACCGGTGTACCCCCCGCCCGATATTTGCCCGGTACCGGTGCTCATACTCAACCTGGGCACTGATGACCGGTTCAGGAGAAAAACTGGTTGCCGCATTGTCCAGGTAGATGACATCCCCGATGATGGGGAAATCTGGGCGGATCGTGTCGGGATTAAATCCTTCAGGAGTGGTCATTTCTTCCTGAAAACCACTCTCCGGACCGGCTGAAACGGTCGTGACGGCAGACGGCTTTCGGGAAGGAGACCGGGGAGATCCTTTCCGGAGGGTAAAGTCTGCATTGACCGGAATATGGTGTTCACGACAGAGTTCACGCATCTTTGGCGGGAGTGCCTTCCACCGCCAGAGCCCCCAGGAATAGAATACTTCCGGGTATCCCTTCTCTGCTGCCCACCGGTCGATGAATGCATCCCATCTGGCCGTTATATCAGGATGCGTCTTCCTGATCAGTTCGTACTCACTCTCAAGCATCGCGGGGCAGAGATAACAGCCGATACGTTCCAGTCCTTTTTCGTACAGCGGATTAATCGCGATATCCTGCCACCAGAGGTAGAGGTATACTTCAAACGCCCGCCAGCTGCGGATCGGGGAGATGTTCAGCTGGAGTGGATTAGCCGGGTTCTGGCTCGTTTCGTCAAGACCTGCCCGGTTCCAGGACTCATACCACCGGTTTCCCTGGATGGTGACACACGGTCCGGTCTTTGCAAGATAGAGCTTTAATGGATTGAGCTTGAGGAGCTTGCAGCACCACCGGTTGTCCTTGCCGGGCGGGCCGGCCTTCTCCACTGCCTGCCAGAAATCTCCTCCCTTCGGGATGATCTCGACGCCCTGTTTCCGGATAAAATCAAGCGTCTCCGGAAACTCAAGACCGGTGTCGATGAAGAAGGCATCGGTGACCCCTGCCTTCTGTGCCAGGCGGAGAACGGCGGTACTGTCCTTTCCGCCGGAAAATGAGACATTCGCAGTGGGACGATCATGCATATGCTGCTTTATCGTCCGGATGGCATTGCGTTCAAGGTTCTTCAGGTGGTACCGGTTTTTCCCGATAACCTCATCCCACCCGGGATTTCGCGGGGTCTCCGGCAGAACAGCCTGTATCTCCCTGATCCTGATAGACCCGTCCCTGATGACAGCACTGCCGGTCTTTCCCTTGTACCTGACAACGACTGCCCCGTCAGGATGATCTTTTTTCAAGGGAAACCGTTTCCCGCCGATCCTGACCTTTCCTTCACCAAGATCAGCGATCTCTTCGAGGGGAAGGATCCCCTTCTGTGCATGCGGGAGGATGAATGCCAGTCCTTCCGGGGCGATATCAAGGGAGTATTTCCGTGATGCCGGACTGAAGGTAAGCCAGCCAAACCGCCGGCCATGCATGATGACCAGATCAGCCCGGTCCGTTCCCCCCGACTTGTTCAGGAGAATAACATCAGGAAGCGGGATCTTTCCGAACTGATCATCAAGCAGACCGGAGAGGATCTCGCGATCGGCAGTAAGGGCAGGCCTGAGATCGTACGGCTGGAGCAGCGGGAGGCTCCGTCCTGTTGCCCCGCAGCCGCATCGCTGCCCAATCAGGGGGACATTACAGGTATCGCACCAATAGAGGACTTTTTTTTGTGCCGGCTCCCGCATCGTAGTATTTATTGGACTGACCAGGTGATAAGGGGCGTTGCGAGTGGAGGAAAAAAATAATGAGAGGAATATTTAATTAATAATATAAAATAAGGGGATATATATTCGGAATCCGGACCTTCTTCCGCCGGGATTAACAATAATACCCGTATTATCTGTTATGCATCTTTTCCTGACCTGCGGACAGCATCCGGTTCATACAACCCGTCTCGAACTCATCCCCATGACGGCTGATACCTGCCGGTGGGAACTCGGAAAGGATTATCGTTCCCTTGCATCCTGGCTTGATGCAACCGTTCCCCCCTCATGGCCTCCTGACCTGCTGGATAAGGATGCTCTCGAGCAGTTCATGGCGATGATCTCAGTTCCCGGTTCTCCTGATTTTCATTCATTTTACTGGATAAAAAAATCAGATCCTGAATCACCCGGACGGATCCTTATCGGAAGCGGGGGCTTTTTTGTTCCCGGGGATGGGATCCCTGAAATTGGCTACTCTGTTCTCGAATCGTTCCAAAACAGGGGATATGCATCAGAAGCGGTCAGGGGGATGCTCAGTTGGCTCTTCTCGGAGACCGGTGCTGAGCATGTCCAGGCAACAACCTTTCCTGATTTCATTCCGTCAATTAAGGTTCTGACTAAAACAGGGTTTACCCGGAACGGAACCGGAGAACAAGAAGGAAGTATCCGGTTCGAACTGGCCAGGAACACGGACGAATACCGCGCATAAAATTTTTAGTATCAATCGCTATATTCTAATACTATGACTTAAGGTACCAAGTAGAGTTTAAATTCCGCTGAATCATAAAACCCAAGGCCTAGATCCATCTTTAAATATCAATCTCTTCTTTCCACCATATAATAACCAAATCGCATCATCTCTAATTTGTTAGAAATTACGCTCAACTGAAAACCCGTATCGCAGAGAACGGTAGTGATTAGTAACGAATTAATGATATCGTGTACTATACCCCACAAATAAAAATATTATTATATGAAAAGGGGTATTTGCCAATTATATAAGTTACAAAATGGAGCGTGTTGAACATGGTAAACAAAAACAGAATGAAAATCACTCATACTGACTCAATGGACTATAATGAACGCGAGAAGACTGCACCAGATAATATTAAGTTAGCACTTGCGGATCTTCGCAAAATGAAAGAGCAGTATGGGTGGACATTTGAAGTTGGCTACACGGCTGCGATGGACTTTGAGATCGAAAAGATCACTGGATTAGTACTCGATAAAGACTGGCTGAATACAGCAAAAAAGCACAACGAGAGTATAAAACCTGTTGAATGGATTCGAAACGTGTTCCAAAGTATATGTGATCCAACTCAACAAAAGTTCGACTGGTGCGATCACAATGGAGTCAGATCGGTACGAGATCAAGGATCATGTGGTAGCTGTTGGGCTTTTGGTACAATCGGTGCCTTCGAAGGAAGTTACTCTGTCCTGAACCAAGTTCATACCGAGTGCTCAGAACAGAATCTGCTTGATTGTACTGGAGGATCCTGTGACGGTGGGCCTATCAGTTTGGATTATATCAGAGATAATGGGGTCGCCAGGGAGTCTGCCTATCCATATGTGGCAAAGAAGAATCCCTGTAATACAACGATCCCAAGACCATACAAAGCAGTGGTGTATGGGTATGTTGATGACTCTGATAAGGTTCCATCAGTAGATAAAATCAAGCAAGCTCTCTGCATGTATGGACCGCTTGCGGTTTGCGTCAGAGTAACCCCTGCATTCAGAGCATATACAAGTGATATCTTCAATGAGAATTCCAAAGAACCAGTAAATCATGCAGTCACCTTGGTTGGATGGGATGATGCAAAACAGGCATGGAAAATAAAAAATTCATGGGGTACCGGTTGGGGAATGTCTGGTTTCATGTGGATTAGATATGGAGCAAACAAAGTTGGGACTGCAGCACAATGGATTCAGGCTGTCACAAACACAAAGGTCTCAAATATTGGTGCGTTATCGGATCAAACAGGATGGGACAAACCGCAGTATTATGAAACAATCCAGAGTGCTGACATTGACGGGGATGGCCATGCTGAAAT
>CAZWTX010000001.1:166471-194150 GCA_964637135.1 uncultured Methanospirillum sp.
AAACAATCCAGAGTGCTGACATTGACGGGGATGGCCATGCTGAAATATTCGCACGGGGCGTCAACGGTGTCGGAATCTGGAAGTACAATGTTCAGGGCAATAACTGGAGTGAATTATCTCCTATTGGTGCGTTATCGGATCAAGCAGGATGGGACAAACCGCAGTATTATGAAACAATCCAGAGTGCTGACATTGACGGGGATGGCCATGCTGAAATCTTAGCCCGGGGCGTCAATGGTGTCGGAATCTGGAAGTACAATGTTCAGGGCAAAAACTGGAGCGAATTATCTCCTATTGGTGCGTTATCGGATCAAGCAGGATGGGACAAACCGCAGTATTATGAAACAATCCAAAGTGCTGACATTGACGGGGATGGCCATGCTGAAATCTTAGCCCGGGGTTTCGATGGTATCCGAATCTGGAAGTACAATGTTCAGGGCAAAAACTGGAGAGAGGTATGTCCTATTGATGAAATGAAGGATAATATCTGGGATAAACAGCAGTATTATAAAACAATCCAGAGTATTGACATAGACGGGGATGGCCATGCTGAAATCTTATCCCGCGGTGTCTATGGTGGCCTAATCTGGAAGCATAGTATATGATCCCTATCATTTTTTTGCCAATGATTATACGGAGGGGTATGATTGGTAAAAAGATTGGTAGTTAATAAAGATTTTAAAAATCCAGTTGAAGCCAATCTCGGTGATGATATTGAAATCCAGCTTGATGAAAATATTAGTACCGGTTATAGCTGGATACTTGAAGAAGGGGATCTATCAATTCTTGAAATGGTGAATTCATCGTATGTTGACTCGCAAGGAACGGCATTAGGTCGGCCCGGGACGCGAATTCTGCATTTTAGAGTAAAGTCGCGAGGGATACAGCAGATTGTCCTCATATTACGTCGAGTGTGGGAACCTCTGGAAAAGATAGCGGAAATTATTAAAATTGAGGTAAGGGTTGAATAATTGAGGGAGTTTTGTCAGATATATATTGAAAATAGTATCATTTCCTGGCTCTGTTGAGAGCCTCAAGAAGAAACAAATAATCTAGGTCTTAACGCTCCTTGTTTAAACATATCTAAACAAATCAAGGGATTATCTTTTTGTAACGGTTCAACCAGTTTTGTTCGCAATAGAGGGGATGAAAGGATCCCCTTCGAACACCTTGCGAAGAGATCCAAACACAGGCACTTCATTGTTTTTCACGGTTGAAATGTATCCCCTGACCCTACAGAACTATTCATCCCCTCTGCCACTCACAAAATAGATTGCACGGTTACTGATGCACTCCCCGCAAGTAATACTCACCCGTGCTCATTCATCATCCCGGGGGAACGGCAGCCGGTCACCGTCAATCATAGCCGGTCCGGGGTACCTTTATTAACATCCGGTCGTGTCTTATATTCTGGTACCGGGAATTACCTGGGATATCAGGGAACAATCCGTCGTGAGGATAAAGTCCCATGACTGCACACGACCGGATTCCTGATCATGAATACCTCCCTCTTATTTCCGGATTCAGGGGTGACGGGATGAATCAGATAAAATGGGTATACGGGTTTTCCGAAGGCAACGGCAAGGACAAGCAGCTGCTCGGCGGGAAAGGAGCGAATCTCTGTGAAATGACCCGGATCGGGCTGAACGTTCCCCCGGGGTTTGTTATCACCACCCAGGCATGCCTGGCCTACCTTGCCGATCCCATGCGGCATCTTCCCGAAGGGCTGATGGAACAGGCACGCCGGCATCTCGCCGACGTGGAAGCAAAGACCGGGAAGACCTTCGGAGGACGGGAAAAACCACTTCTGGTCTCGGTCAGGTCAGGATCTGCCATGTCAATGCCCGGTATGATGGATACCATCCTCAACCTCGGTCTGAACCGGGATACCCTGGCCGGCCTCATATCGCAGACCGGGAACGAACGGTTCTGTTACGATGCATACCGCCGGTTCATTCAGCTCTTCGGAAAAGTCGCCCTGAATGTCCCTGAGAATCTGTTCGATGCCGAGTTCGAAGAGATCAAGGAGAGAGCCGGGGCACGGCATGACGTGGATCTTACGGCACAGGATCTTGCCGGGATAGCAGATCGCTTCCTTGAGGTCGTTGAGAAGTATACACACAAGCCGTTCCCGATGGATCCCTATGAACAGCTTGAGATAGCGATCTGTGCAGTGTTCAACTCATGGATGGGAAAACGGGCCGTCGATTACCGGCGTGAATTCAGGATAACACCCGACCAGGCAGATGGAACTGCGGTAAACATCGTCGCAATGGTCTTCGGCAACATGGGTAATGACTCGGGAACCGGTGTCGGGTTCACGCGGGATCCCGGTACCGGCGAAAACGTCCTTTTCGGAGAATATCTCGTCAATGCCCAGGGAGAAGATGTGGTCGCCGGTATCCGGACACCTAAACCGCTCAGCGCCATGGAAAAGGAGATGCCTGACATGTACCGGCAACTGGTCGCACTCAGGAATCGCCTCGAATCGCATTACCGGGAAGTTCAGGATTTCGAGTTCACCATAGAACAGGGGACCCTGTACTGTCTCCAGACCCGGAACGGGAAGATGAATGCAGTTGCACTGGTCCGCACCTCTGTCGAGATGGTAACAGAAGGGATCATCAGAAAACCGGAGGCATTGCTCAGGATAAAACCCGGCTTACTTGAACAGCTCCTGTTCCCGCGGATAGATACGAATTCAGGGATGAAACCGGTGGCCCGGGGTCTTCCCGCCTCACCGGGTGCTGCAAACGGTATTGCCGTATTCGATGCCGACCGGGCCGAGATGCTTGGACGGAGCGGAGAAAAAGTTATCCTCGTCAGGGAGGAGACAAAGCCTGAGGACATACACGGATTTTTTGCGTCACAGGGTATCCTGACGAGCAGGGGAGGAAAAACATCCCATGCAGCCGTAGTGGCACGGGGAATGGGAAAACCCTGTGTTGCCGGAGCAGAAGGGATCCATGTTGATGGTGCCATGAAAACCGCTCATGTAGGGGATCTCACCTTCAGTGAAGGAGCATTCATCACCATCGACGGCTCCACCGGGGATGTGTATCTGGGGAATGTCCCGATGATCGAACCGGAATTCAGCCAGGAACTGACCACCCTTCTTTCATGGGCAGATGAAGAAGCACGCCTGCTCGTGATGGCAAACGCGGATACCCCCGAGGATGCCAGGAAAGCACTTGCGTTCGGGGCGAAGGGGATCGGGCTCTGCCGGACAGAACGGATGTTCAACGATCCGGCCCGGCTCCCGGTAGTCGTCGAGATGATCGTCTCCGAGACGGCGGAAGACCGCAAAGCCGCCCTTAAAACGCTTCTTCCAATGCAGCGGGAGGATTTTTCAGGGCTCTTTTCGGTCATGGCCCCACGGCCGGTTACCATCCGGCTGCTCGATCCACCCATTCACGAGTTCCTTCCGACTGAAAACCAGCTGGTCGATGAGATCAGGCAACTGAAGAGTCTCCGTGACCAGATCGCCGGGATGCACACTCTTGCATCGACGGTCGATTTCATGTACCGCGGCAGGGACAACCCTCCATTGATTCCCCGGGCTGCCGATCCGGAGATCGTGGATGCAGCGATTGAGAAGAAGGAGGCGATGCTGAAAAAAGTCAGGTCACTCCACGAGATCAACCCGATGCTTGGACACCGGGGTGTGAGACTCGGCCTGACCTTCCCCGAGATCTACATGATGCAGATCCGGGCCATCCTTGAAGCAGCCGCAGAATGCCAGAAGAACGGAATCGAGGTTCATCCCGAGATCATGGTCCCGCAAGTCTGCACGGCCCAGGAACTGAGGCGGGTCAAGGAATGGGTCGAAGAGATCAGGGCAGAGGTCGAGGCGTCATACGGGGTGACCCTGGCATTTTCCTTCGGGTCCATGCTTGAGGTCGTCCGTGCCTGCATGCGGGCAGAAAACCTCGCCGAGGAGGCCGAATTCTTCTCTTTCGGAACAAACGATCTCACCCAGGCAGTATTCTCCTTCTCCCGCGAGGATGCAGAGAACAAATTCCTCCCGATGTATAACATGAGCCATATTCTCCAGGACAACCCGTTCGAGGTCCTCGATGTGAAAGGGGTCGGAAGGATCATGGAACTGGCCGTGAAATGGGGACGGGAGAAACGTCCGTCAATGAAAGTCGGGATCTGCGGGGAACATGGCGGTCACCCGGAGTCTATCGGGTTCTGTCACCAGATCGGGCTGACATACGTATCCTGTTCAGGTCCCCGTGTTCCGGTTGCCCGGCTTGCTGCCGCCCAGGCTGCCATCCTTCAGGGGGCGAAAGCCGAAGACCGGGCGATCTGATAGGTTTTTTCTCAATTTTTCAGAACATCGTCCTCTCTTCGAGCATCCCTTCAACGAGAGAGAGCCGCTGTTCCAGCCGCTCATCGTAGGTAAGTGCCTTGGCAAGAACGAGGTATTTCCGTGCCTCGTTGAGATCGTTTTCCTCAAGGCATTCATCGGCATACGCGATCATCAATTCGACAATCTCCCTGTCCGGTCCGAAGGGAATGCCCCGTTCAGCGAGGATTCGCTCCCCGTTGGCATTATACCAGTCACGATCGACCGTGATCCCGGTCTCCTGTACCAGGATCTCAAGATCGTGCCGTCCGGCAGGATCCGGATCCCAGGTCTCTCCCATGAGAAAGCAGGCAACAGCCCCTTCCATATCCCCGTCACGGGCGAGGAGAGCGGCATAATCCCGGTACGACGCCGCGAGATCGCCCTCGGTCCAGGAACACCGGAACGCCTCCCTGAGATGAACCCGCATCTCCGCATCCCGGTTCAGGATCAGCTCAAGACCGGCCTGCTCATGGTACAGGGATGCATTTACCGGTGAAATGTCAGTCAGCCGGGAGATGATCCGGTATGCCTCACTCACATCGCCCATCTTCCTGAGCAGGAGTGCATGATGAAGCAGGATATCCACCGGAAGATAGGGAATAACCGGTCGGCCGGTGTCCGGAACAGAACGTGAATAGAGGGCATATTCGATGAAGTCCCTGAAGGCAAGGGGATGATGCGGCTCTGCCGCAGCAAGAACCTGTTCGGCTGCGGGAAGGATTCCTGCAAGGATTTGTGCCGTCCGGGGGATGTCGCGGGCATGGAGGGTGTCTCCGGCCTCCTCAAGGAGGAACGCCATGATGGGAAACGGATCCCTCAGCCGGTCAATAAACGCCGTCACATCCCCGGTTGTGGTCTTCGAGAGAAGGACCGTTCCCATCTCTGCAAGAATCTGCTGAAAACACCGGCTGTGCCGGTAGTCATCGTACCACCCCGCAAGGTACGCGAGACAGTCATCGCGGTTCTCAGGCAGATGCTCCCTGAACCGGTCCAGCAGTGCCTGGCATCTCTCCGTTTCAATCATAGAGGTCACGAACCCTGCAGCCATGATGTCTCCCCTGATCGGCAGCGAGACCGGATGCATGGGAAATAGGCAGGTATCCACCTCCTTTGAACCCCATCTGCGATAATACCTGGCATTCCGGGGATACGAATACATATCACACATCATGCCCGATTCCTATCAGGGGATCATGCCAAGAAAACAGAAGATAGACCTGAGAAGTATCGCCTGGGACGCCATGCAGCGATACGGGTTCTCCCCCCGGTTTCCAAAATCGGTGCTCAGGGAAACCGACCGGAAAACTCCTCCCGATATCTCACGAAGCATGAGAGGAGTTACCAATCTCACCCATCTCCTCTGGTCTTCGATTGACAATGCAGACTCGGAAGACCTGGACCAGATTGAGTACTGCGAGAAGGGTCCAAACGGCGAGATCCATGTCAAGGTGGCAATTGCTGATGTCGATCTCTACGTGCCGCGGGGTACGGTAACCGACCGCCATGCATCCCATAATACAACTTCAGTCTATACCGGCATCGTGACCTTTCCGATGCTCCCCGATCACCTCTCCAAGGGGATTTCATCCCTTCTTCCCGGGAACACCTGTCCTGCCATCGTCATCGGATACACCGTCCTTACGGACGGAACTATTCGGTTTGATGGAATTAGCCAGGCTCTTGTCCTGAACAAGGCCAAAATGGTCTACGAGGAAGTCGGCGAATGGCTTCTCGGAACCAGCCCTGAACCGGCGTATATCACCCGCACCCCCGGGCTCCGGGAACAGGTACAGCTGCAGAACGAAGCGGCGTCACGCCTCCGTACCAGACGGCGGCAGCAAGGGGCCCTCGATCTTGAGACCCTTGAGGCCGAGGTTATCAGGGATGGAGATGTCGTCGTGGACATCGTGGTCCAGCGTCCGAACCCTGCCCGGTTCATCATCGAGGAGTTCATGGTCGCTGCCAATCAGACCGTTGTCCATGCCCTCAATGAAGCACACGTACCCATGATCCATCGGGTGGTCCGGCTCCCGAAGTACTGGGAGGAGATCCGGCTCGTCGCTGCACGGTACGGAGAAACTCTCCCCGCAGATCCCGATGCCCGGGCTCTCTCGGCATTTCTCACGACACGGCGACAGGCAGATCCCGAACGGTTCACCGATCTCTCCCTTACCGTCGTCAAACTGATGGGATCGGGAGAATACGTTGCATACATGCCGGGGAAAATTCCCATCGGTCATTTTGCCCTTGCCGTGACTGATTATACTCATTCAACCGCTCCGAACCGGCGGTACCCGGACCTCATCATCCAGCGGATTCTCAAGGCGGTTCTAACCGGGAAGAAGAGCCCGTACCACATGCGGGAACTTGAAGAACTGGCTGAATGGATATCAGAGCGGGAGAAAGATGCGAAAAAAGTCGAACGGTTCATGCTGAAGTCGTCTGCCGCGATGCTCCTCATGGATCGGATCGGAGAGGAATTTGAGGCAATCGTTACCGGTGCATCTGAAAAGGGGGTCTATGCCCGCCTCCTCCCCATCCCGGTTGAAGGCCGGATCACCCTTCATGAACGCGGACTGAAGGTAGGCGAGAAGATCATGGTCCGGCTGATGAAAACCGATCCGTTCAATGGTCATATCGATCTCGATCGGATCAAAAGCGCCCACCCCTGACCGGTACACAGAGGGTAACCGGAAGATTCCACCCCTCTCCCTTCCTCATGATGCAAGGTATGCAGAAACGGCTGTGGTACCGGTGATCGTCCGGCTGGAGAAAACCTTCCCTCCCGCTTTGCCATGCGCCGGGGTTGTTCAGGCCTGTATTGGAGAGAGCCGGGGCTACATGATCAGGTTAATGGGATCAGGCGCCAATCATCACGCAGGGGTGATCTGATGACTACCCATGCATACATTCCCGACCCGGCCATTGTCGCAGCATTCCACCAGCCCATAACCGACGACGCAGGTATCCTGTTCTCCACCATCCTCGCTATCCTGCTTCTCCTCCTGATCTGGAAACACTTCCACCCACATCAGTACTCCTGATGTCTTGCCGGCAGGATTTCCTTCTTTTTTTGAAACCCCCAGATATTCATCGCCGGGTCAGAAAATGGGCGATCAGGTACCGGGAGAGGAACAGCTTTTCACCTTTTATTACTGGTGAGATCATATGGATCAGGGATTATTGTGGGGATTAAGGAATGGCTGATTCCTCAGGATCGGATTTTTTACGACCTTTTTGAAAAACAGGCCGGTTTAATTGTATCTGCGGCACAGGAACTCGAACAACTTGTGCACGGTGAGACAGATTCCCAAACCTCGTACCGGAAAATCCGTGATCTTGAACACCAGGGTGATCTCATCACCCATGAACTCTATGAATACCTGAATCGCACCTTCATCACCCCGCTCGACCCGATGGAAATCTCACGGCTCGGTTCATCTCTTGATGATATCCTCGACTACATCGATGACTCCGCGGAAAAGATCGTCAATTACTCGGTCACTGAATTCGACCGCCCGATGCAGGATATGGCACAGCTCATCCGCCTGAGCGCGGTCCAGATTGAAGGGATGGTCAGGTATATCAGGAATATCCGCTCAGGTAACCAGATTATCACCTGTGCAATCGAGATTAACCGGCTGGAAAATGTTGCCGATGATGTCCTCACGAAAGCTATCTATACGCTTTTCCAGACGCAGGATGCCACGACCATCATCAAGCTCAAGGATATCTACGAGTGCATGGAGACGGCGACAGACAAATGTGAGGACGTGGCGAATGTCCTTTCAGATATCGGGATTCGCCACACGTGATTCAGATGGAACCGGTCCTTATTTTTGGTATTATCGTTGCTCTTCTTTTTAATTTTCTGAACGGCCTTCACGATGCCGCAAATTCGATCTCCACGATTGTTGCGACCCGCGTGCTGACTCCCCTTCAGGCAGTCATCCTTGCCGCGTTCTTCAACCTGATCGGACCCCTCTTTCTCACGACAGCGATTGCAAAAACGATCGGAAAGGGGATCATCGCTCCCGGCTGGCTCACCCTGGATGTTATCATCATCGGGATCCTGATGGCATCGCTCTGGATCTACCTGACGGCATACATCGGCATTCCGATCTCTTCCACCCATGCGATGGTCGGGGGGCTGATCGGTGCCGCGGTTGCGTACGGGGGAATCGGGGTGGTCATTCTTCCCCAGGTAGACCTCATCGGAAAACTCATCCTCTTCGGGCTTTTGGGAAGTGTTTGTGGTGCGGTGTTGCTTGCGGGGATTGCAAAGTATAAACACGAACCAGAGATCAGCGGATATGCCGGAATAGGGGCATTCTTCGGATTTGTATTTGCAATCCCGATCGGGATCATCACCCAGATTCTGCCGATCAGCGGGCTTCTCGGGATCATTCTCTTCATTGTTATATCCCCCTCCCTCGGATTTGCCGGTGCGTTTCTCATCGGATGTCTCGTCATCCGCTTCTGCAGGAATGCAGAACAGAAACGGATGAACCGGATCTTTAACCGGCTGCAGATCGTCTCTGCTTCCTTTTACAGTATCGGCCACGGAAGCAATGATGCACAGCATGCAATGGGTATTATCACCGCGATGCTCGTGACTGCCGGGGTGCTCTCCGATTTTCATGTCCCGGTATGGGTCATTCTCCTCTCCAGTGCCGCGATATCCCTCGGGACCCTCACCGGCGGCTGGCGGATCGTCCAGACGATGGCGAAACGGATCACCCACCTGCGGCCATACCAGGGATTCTGTGCCGAGAGCGGGGGCGGTCTCGTCCTCCTCTTCGTGACCTTCTTTGGGGTGCCGGTATCCAGTACCCATGCCATCAGCGGATGCATCATGGGGGTCGGGGCAACCCAGGGTAGTTCCGCCGTCCAGTGGTCTGTTGTCCGCCGGATCGTCACGGCCTGGATCATCACCATCCCGCTGACGGCGGTCTGTTCCTGGATAGGGTACCTTCTGATCGGCAGCATCTGGCCGCTCTCCTGAAAGGAATTGGATATTATTTATTAAATTAAATTTATCACACCGAAGTGTTCATATATTTGGGTTTACTACGTTCTTCACATGAAAATTGCACACCGATTGTATCTGAATGTGTTTCTTATTGCTCTGGCGTTCTGTCTTATGCTCTGCGTAGCCGGAGTAAGTGCAGAAAAGACCGTATCTGGTGACATCACTGCATTTACCGCTGCATCCCTTACCGGTGCTTCGGAAGAACTCAACGAAGCCTTCACCGGTATCAATCCGGATGCAAAGGTAATCTTTAACCTCGCGGGAACCCAGGATCTGAAGACACAGGTAGAAAATGGTGCAAAGTCGGATGTATTCATCTCTGCCAGCGCCAAATATACCAAGGAATTAAAAGATAAAGGATTCTTTGTCAATGAGACGGTTAAGGATCTCTGTACTAACTGGATCATTGTCATTACCCCGAAAGAAAATCCCGGTGAAATATCTGAACTTGCTGATCTGGCAAAAGACGGTATAAAGATTGCAATGGGAACAGAGGATGTGCCGGTCGGCATGAATACCCGGAAAGTGATCGACAAGATCGCTAATGATACCGGATTCGGCCAGGAATGGAAGGATGCTGTTATGAAGAACACGGTCACCCTTGAGACCGCTGAACCAAGTGTTGTCGAGAAAACGAAACTGGGCGAAGTTGATGCAGGATTTGTTTACGAATCCTCATACATGGCTTCTGCAGATGAACTGAACGCCGTTGTTATTCCTGAATCGTTCAACGAAATCCAGAAATACAGCATCGCAGTCCTCACAGAAGCGCCGAACGCAGATGGAGCAACAGCATTTGAAGAATTCATGCTGAACAGTACCGGTGGCCAGGCGATTCTTGAAGAATATGGCTTTACCCCGGTAGCCTGAACTTTTTTTATGCATTCACGGGACAGGAGAGAGAACAGGAAAAAAGGTCTCTTCTATCTCCTGGCCTTTGTCTGCCTTGTTGTCCTTCTCCTGTACCTTGTTCTCCCGCTCATTGCCCTGTTTCTCCGAACCACACCGGAACACCTTATCATCTCCCTACAGGAACCGATCGTTATCCAGTCACTGGTTCTCAGCCTGATTACAACCACTATTTCAACAATCCTCATTCTCCTGATCGGAACCCCGGTGGGATACATCCAGAGCAGATACTCCTACCCGGGGAGACAGGTAATCGACACCCTCATTGATCTCCCTCTCGTTCTTCCTCCCGCTGTTGCCGGTTTTGCCATGCTCCTTCTGTGGGGACGGATGGGCCTTCTCGGAAAGATGATCGCAGTAACCGGATTTTCAATCCCTTTTACGACCCTGGCGGTTATTATGGCCCAGTTCTTTGTTGCTGCTCCTCTCTACATCAGACAGGCCCGGTCCCTCTTTACCCACCTCGATCCTGCCTATGAGGAAGTAGCCTCCACGCTCGGGGCCGGACCATTCCGGGTATTTCTGACGATAACCCTCCCATTATGTGGATTCGGGTTAATATCAGGAGCAATCATTTCATTTGCCCGGGCACTCGGTGAGTTTGGGGCGACAATCATGTTTGCCGGTAATCTCCCGGGAGTGACCCAGACGATGCCCCTCGCAATTTACACCGCGATGCAACGTGATTTCGATGCAGCAGTGACGATTTCAATACTTCTGATAGGTATTTCACTCATTGTGATGCTCATGGTCAGAGTGTTCTCCAGGGATGATGCAGATGCTTGAAGCCAGACTCCAAAGAGAACTGCGGGATTTTATCCTTGATATCTCAATAACCGCACGTGAAGGGGAGATCACGATCCTCAAAGGTGAGAACGGTTCGGGGAAAACCACCATTCTCAGATTAATCTCAGGCCTCATGGAACCTGATGCCGGATATATCAGGATCCGGGATCGGGAAATACTCGATACCAAAAGAGAGATCTGTGTCCCGGTTCAGAACCGAAAGATCGGTTACATCCTTCAGGACTCAATGGTTTTTCCCCATATGACCGTCATGGGAAATGTGGTGTATGGGCTCCAGGGATCGGGTCTTTCTGTATCTGATATGAAAAATAAAGCAGAGTTATGGCTTTCACTGCTGCGTATCACGAGTTTTGCCGGGATTAAAGCGAAAAACCTGTCAGGAGGACAGAAACAGCGTGTAGCACTTGCCAGAGCTCTTGTTACCCGGCCTGACCTTCTTCTGATGGATGAGCCATTCTCGGGACTTGACCAGGAGACCCGGGAAATCGTACGGATCTGTGTTCAGAAATATGTCCGTGAAAGGAAGATCCCCTGCATCCTCGTATCTCACCACGATACCGAGATAACCGGACTCGCCGATAGAATTCTAGAAATTTCAAACGGCAAAATGATTGAAGAGGGGTAAGCTCTTTTCAATCCATTACCGGGAACCCTTTTTTTTATTCAGGATTGACGGAATCTTTTTCAAGGTATCATCACCTATTGACCTATGCTTCAGGACGATTCGGGGGGATACTGATGAAAACCTCGTTCCTTGATTTTAATTCAATACAAAAGAAGATCCTGTTCTTCGGAGGCATTGCACTTCTTCTTGTCGCAGTTGGAATAATCGGATACGCAGCGGTTACCTTAAACCAGACGGCGGTCCTTTCGGCACGGGAAGATCTCTCCAGCATTGCCGACCGGGAGAGCGGCCGGGTTCAGGCGGTTCTGGTAGAGCCCTTTACCACGTCTTCCGCAGCGGCGGCCCAAATGGCAGGCATCCGGGACAAGAACAGCAATTTTCCCCGGGACGATGTCAACTCGATGGTATATGGCATTCTCAGGGACCGGCCCCTCTATAACGGGATATACACGATATGGGAACCCGGCGTCTTTGATTCAAAGGATTCCGAGTACAAACTGAAAGATGGATTTGATAAAACCGGAAGGCTCCGGTATTACTGGTACCGTGACGGATCAGGAAACCTCGTCAGGAAGATGTATGATGCTACCACCGGCGATCCCGGCAGTTATTACGATCTTCCCCGGGCAAACCTGAAAGGAGCCATCATCGAGCCATACATCGAGACGATGCAGGGTGCCCCGGTCCTTCTCGCTTCCCTGGTTATCCCGATCATCAGGGATGGCACCTTCAACGGAATTGTAGGGGTTGATGTTGCCCTGCAGGATATCGAGACTATCGCGGATTCACTTGATATCTACCAGGGGACGGGAAAGATGATCATCCTCAGCAACGGGGGTATCGTGGCCGGTGCCACGGGAGACCTCGATGTCATGGGAAAACCGATAGAAGAGGTCGCACCGCTCTTTGATCTTGATGCGGGGATGATCAAGGAAGCAGTCAGCGCCGGAAAGCCGATCTCGTTTGAGGATAGTTCCCATCTCGGGGCTATTGTTCCGGTTACGATTGGCGATACTGAAACACCCTGGGGAGTTGTGGTCTTCGCCCCGACAAGCGAGGTCACCCATGAAGCAATGATGCAGACGGTTGCGCTGATCCTGATCGGCATTCTCATCTCATGCATCGGTATGGGTCTGTTATACATCGTTGCCCGCTCGATTGCCCGGCCGATTGCCGATATTACCGCGGTTTCACTCCTGATCGCAGAAGGTGATCTCAATACCAGCATCGCCATTGAGCAACAGGATGAGGTCGGCAGACTTGCTGATGCATTCCGGCAGATGCTCGGGTCCCTCAGGGGCAAGGCAGATGCAGCAGAACAGATCGCCATCGGAAACCTCGCGATAGATGTCCCGGTAGCAAGTGAACGTGACCAGCTCGGTCACTCGATGATCATGATGCGTGACGCCGTTTCAGCAGTGACGCAGGCGACTAAAGATCTTGCCGAAAATGCCGCTGCAGGGAATCTTTCAATCCGGGGCGATGTAACGAAATTTTCCGGTGAATTCGCTGCAATCGTCACCGGGTTCAACCGGACGCTTGACAACCTCATCGCCCCGCTCAATGAAGCCATGAACCTGGCCGGCAAATATGCAACGGATAATTTCAGTGCCCGGTTTAATCCCACTGTTCCGGTTGCCGGCGACTTTATTCCGTTCAGGGATGCCATGAACGGGATCGGAATCCAGGTCTCTGATACCATCAGGGTGATCATCAGCAAGATGGCAGACCTGCAGACAGGAGCCGAACGGGCACAGGTATCTGCTGATGAGGTGGCAAACGGTTCTTCAGAGGTCGCCCGGTTTGCCGGGGCCGTCTCGGAGAACACCGACCAGGGCAGTGAAGAGATCTCCCAGATCCTCAAGGCAATGGAAGACCTCTCCATGGCCGTTTCAGATATATCGGTAAAGACAGAAGGGGTCTCCCGGCTTGCAGAGGAAGGAAACCAGCTCAGCAACGAGGGTGAAGCCCTTGCAAAGACTGCCGGTACAGGTATGGAGGGTATCCGGGATGCAACCGAGGATATTGCCCGGATGATCCATACCATCAAGGAACAGATGGAGCAGATAACCAGTGCCGTCACCATTATCAGCTCGATTTCTGACGAAACCAATCTCCTTGCCCTCAATGCCGCCATCGAGGCTGCCCGGGCCGGAGATGCAGGCAAAGGATTCGCCGTGGTCGCTGACGAGGTGAAACAACTGGCAACCGAGAGTCACCAGTCGGCAGAAAAGATCGAGGAGATGATTCGCAATCTCAGCCGGGAATCTGCCAATGCAACAAATGTCATGGAAAAAGCACAGGAACAGGTTCTGAACGGATATGCGGCTGTCCAGCAGACACTCGAGATATTCAACCGGATCGTGACGATGCTCTATGAAATCACGAAGAATGTCAGTGAAGTCGCGGCAGCCACCGAAGAACAGGCAGCGTCAGTCGAGGAGATAACGGCAAGTATCAATGAAGTGAACGATATGATCCGCAAAACGGCTGAAAACGCGGTCTCCAGTGCGGCAATCTCGGAGGAATCATCGAGTGCCGTGGACCAGATCCGCCGGGTGATCGAGGAGGTCAACCAGGTGGTAACCATTCTCCAGAAAGAGATCGATCGGTTCTCGATCTGACCAGAGTCATGACCGGGGGGACAGAAATACCGGAAAACAATCGGCAGTACCGGCACTATCTCCGGATATACGGACCCTATATTCTCCTTTTCCTCCTGGTATTCGCCATAGTTGCCATCCCGGTCTACCAGGTTCTGATCCTCACCCCGCACATCTCCCCGGTACCGGGTATTCCGGGTGAGTATACCCCACTCTCCCTTACCACTACCGAGCGTGCCTGGATCGGGAGCCACCCGGTGATCCGGGTCTGTCCGGATGTGAATTACCCCCCGTTTGAAGTATATACAAAGACCGGGGGATACGAGGGAATATCCGCAGAACTGCTTCGTGAGATTGCAGACATCACTGGGTTCACCCTCGTGGTCGTGCATGAGAACGACTGGGGCAGATGCGTTCAGAATGTCGCTTCAGGCGATGCAGATATTCTCGGTGCCGTCTACATATCAGATCTCAGGGATGAGTACCTCAGTTACTCGCTCCCGTACTACCACTCCACCCTTCCGATCATCACCCGTGATTCGGTACAAGGAGAGATCACCCTCGATGATCTCACCGGAAAGAGCGTCGCTTCAGTGACCGGGTATACGACAACGCTCCTCATCAGGGAGAAATATCCCCAGATAAACCTCGTGGAAGTTCCCGACACGAAGACCGGGCTTGAAAAAGTATCTTTTGGCTCGGTTGACGCCTTCTTCGGTGACCTGGCGGCCTCGACCTACTATGTCGGAGCCGAAGGACTCAGCAATCTCAGGGTAGCAGGCCGATACATCCCTCCCGAAGAAGAAAAAAATGCCTACAGTTACGCGTTCGGCGTCCGCAAAGATTACCCTGAACTGGTCTCCATCCTGAACAAGGGACTTCAGGCGATTCCAAAAGAGAGACGAAACGAGATCTTCCGTTCCTGGATCTCACCGACCCTGACGAGGCCGGATCTCACCGGGACATTAACCATCCTCATCGCCGGTTCGACCGGTATCCTGGTTTTCATCCTTCTTATCGTCATTCTCTGGAACCGGACACTGAACCGTGCCATTGAAGAGAAGACCCGCGAGATCACCTCCAAAATGGAAGAACTTAATCAAACCGCCGGACAACTGAAACTCACCCGGTTCAGTGTTGACCAGAACCATGCCATGATCTTCTGGATTGATCAGGATGGCAGGATCAGGGACATGAACGCTACGGCCATCCGGATAACCGGGTATACCCGGGAAGACCTCCTCACACTCAACGTCCTGGGACCGGATACCCCCATGGATCCGGAAACCATCAGGACGATCATGACCCGGATTCCTTCCCGTGAACCGATCAGTATGGAAGGAGAACTCAGAATCCGTGATGGAACCCTTCCCGTTCATCTCTACCTCTACTCCTTCACCTTTGAAGGGGAAGAATGGTTCTGTGCCGAACTGAATGATCTCAGCAACTGGAAACTGGCTGAACACCGTATAGAGGAGAGCGAACAGAAATACCGGGACCTGTTCAGAAACGTGAACGATGTCATCATCGTCTTTGATCTCGGTTCAGACCGGCAGCCCGGGCAGATCATCGAAGTGAACGACCCGGCAGAGACCCTTCTCGGGTATACCCGGGAAGAACTTCTCACCAGGCGATTCACTGATCTCGACGGGAAGAACGAAATTTCCCTGGCCACTGCCCTGCAGGCATGTATTGATACCAGTTGTACCTTTGAATGGACCCTGGTGTCATCTGCGGGGAGGGAGATCCCGGTCGAAGTCCGTCTCCATTTCTACCAGCAGGATGCGGATGAATTCGGGTTTGCCCTCATCAGGGATATCACCGAACGCAAGGCACACGAGATCCAACGGGAAGCTGCGATCAGGCAGATTCAGAAGAACCTCACCGAACTGTCCCTCCTGAACGATGGGATCCGCAATCCCCTGACAATCATCCTGAGCATCGCTGAAAATCTCTGCCCGGATGGATTTGCCGCCATTTCCAAACAGATTGACCGGATCGACGAGGTGATCAACACCCTGGACAACCGGTGGAACGAATCTGAAAAGATCCTCACATACCTGCGTAAATATTACAACATCAGGGTCTCCGAACCGGATCCCGATCAGAAGAAGCCCTGATACCGGCATGGATTCCGGCCGATATCAGAATGCATATTGCGTTCCCGGGAGACAGGTACGCATGATACGGCTGATCGAATCACCGAACATTATCGCAGCAGCAGGTCAGCCTCCCAAGCAGATCGAGGAGTATATCGGGGCGGCGGTTACCGGGACCGATGCTCTCAGCATTGCCCGTATGATCTCCCCTCCCGGATGGAGCGAGCCCGGACAGGCACCGGCATTCGACGAATACACGGTTGTGCTCAGGGGATCACTGTATCTTACCACCCCGGAAAAAGAGGTTATCGTAACCGCCGGCCAGGCAGTCATTGTCCCGGCACATACCCGGGTGAGATACAGCACCCCTGACGGGGCCGAGTATATTGCCGTGTGTCATCCTGCGTTCACCGAAAACCGGGTCATGCGGGAGAACCAACATGATACAGGAGGCCCGGTCTCACTGGCCGGCACAACGGAGACGGTCACCTACGAGACCGGCGGAACCGGGATGTTCGATGAGATTGCCCGGCTCTGGCTCAGGCAGCGGGATCATCATGCTGCAACCTCCCGGTTCTTCGGAGAAGAGATCCAATCCCGTTCCTTTGAAGATCGGAAAGCCGAGATCCTCTCCCACAACAAAGACCGGTCCCTGTATCTCATTCTTGCCAGGAACACGGAGAACCAGGAACCTGTCGGGTTTGCGATCTCTTCCGGCGCAAGGGGAGAGAGCGGTGAGATAGAATCGATCTACGTCCTTCCTGCATTACGGGGATCCGGAATCGGAACTGAATTGATGAAGATGTCCCTTACCTGGATGGATTCCTGCGGATGTGACGGATGCCGGGTACTGGTTGGTGACGGAAATGAGAACGTTATTCCGTTCTACCGTCAGTTCGGATTTTACCCACGGTTTCATCACCTGATTCAAAAAAAGGAGATACCATGAAAAAAACAGCTCTTATCCTTGTCGATATCCAGAACGATTACTTCCCGGGCGGCGCAATGGAACTTGTCGGAAGCGTTGACGCCGGTAAAAATGCAGGACTCCTCCTCTCGGCTGCCCGGAAGGCGGACATCCCGGTCTTTCACATCAGGCATATCTCGAACCGGCCGGGAGCGACGTTTTTCCTGCCGGGAACACCCGGCTCTGAAATCGCCGGGCCGGTCAGACCGAAGGAAGGCGAAGTCGTCATTCAGAAAGAACTTCCAAACAGTTTCAAAAACACGGATCTCCTTGATCATCTCAGGCGGGAAGCGATCACCGATCTCATCATTGCCGGCATGATGACCCACATGTGCATTGACTCCACCTGCCGGGCCGCTGCCGATCTCGGGTTTTCCTGCACGCTCGTCAACGATGCCTGTGCAACCCGGGATCTCTCCTTTGAAGGAAGCACAATTTCGGCAGCAGCGGTTCAGACTGCCTTCATGGCTGCGTTATCCAGCCTCTTTGCCCGGCTCGTCCCGACCGAACGTATGGTCAGGGAACTGACCGGACAATGACCCGTACCAGGCAGGATTTGCACACCGGCCGGGCAGACGACCTGCCGGTAAAAAAGATCAGGATTCCTTCAGGTAGTCATGAAGGATATCACCAAGCGTTGCAATGCCGTCCCGGATCTTCTCCTTGCTTGAATTCGAGAAATTCAGCCGGATTGTGCTGTCTCCTCCGCCATCCGTGTAGAACGGAATGCCCGGCAGGATGGCCACATTCCGGGCAATCGCCCGGTTGAAGACTTCCATCGAGGAATAATCCTCCGGAAGGGTGACCCAGAGGAACATGCCTCCGTCAGGGTCAGTGCAGGTGACTGATTCGGGGAATGACTCCCTGATGGCTGCTCTCATGCAGGCACACTGGTCCCGGTAGGTTGCCGTGATCTTCCCGATGTACGCATCAAGCGGGTAGTTTTCGAGGTAATCGCTGATGATCCGCTGGGTGAGGAAGTTTGAGTGAAGATCGGTTCCCTGCTTGACGGTGACTGCCTGGTTGATGATCTCTTCCGGTCCGCACAGCCAGCCCATCCGCATGCCGGGAGCGATGACTTTCGAGAATGAACCGGTCATGACCGCCTGGTCAGGAAGATACGACCGCATCATCGGAAGGGACGTGCCGGTGAAGCGAATTTCCCCGTACGCGTCGTCTTCGACGAGGACCAGATCCTGATCCTGTGCAATGCCTGCGATCTCTTTCCTCCGCTCCCCGCTCCAGGTAACCCCGCTCGGATTCTGCGAGTTCGGGACTCCGTAGAAGAAGACCGGTTTTTTCTCTGCGGCCATCCGGGAAAACTGCTGTGGATCCGGGCCGTTCATGTCAAGGGTGACCGCGGTGAACTCCGGTTCGTACATGGAAAAGGCCTGGATTGCCCCGAGGTACCCGGGCCGTTCCATCCCGACACAGCTTCCCTGGTTGATGAATACCTTCCCGATCAGGTCAAGGCACTGCTGGGATCCGTTCGTGATCAGGATCTCTTCAGGCGTGACGTTCAGGTTGTGCCGTTTCCTGTACCGTTCAGCAATCCATTCCCGAAGGGGGAGATACCCCTCGGTGGTCGAGTACTGGAGGGCCGATGCCCCGTTCTTCATGATCACGTTTTTTGCCGTCTCTGCGAGTTCCCCGACCGGGAAGAGGACGGGATTCGGAAGCCCGCCGGCAAACGAGATGATCTCCGGTTTTTCGGTTACTTTGAGTATTTCACGGATAAAGGACCGGGGAGTTTTTGCCATCCGGTCAGCGAAGGTATAATGCATGCTCTCAGATGCATCAGCTCTGGTTCCATATCAGGTACTCCCGGCAGAATTATGGCATTTTCAGAAATTTCCAAAAAGATAAGAACCGGACGACAATCAGGCACGACATCAGGTCTGAGACCGTCACCCGATGGTACAGACTGACCGGCACTCATACCCGGATATCGAACGGGGAGTGATTCTAGGTTACCCGGGTATACGCCGGGAACGGTGCAGGGGTATCACCTGTGATGAGTATCCCGAGATGCGAGTAGGTTACCTTTGAATCGTCATCTCCGGGATTGGTTTCATAATCATGCCAGCGGGATACGAACTCATCGATCGGGATACATCCTCTCGTCCCGATAAGGGACGGATCTTCGAAATACACATTCCTGCTGTCAACCCCGATTACCACCATGTAGTGTCCGTCCTCCCAGACATCCTCCCAGTTGTCCGGTATATCGGTCACCCAGTTCCCGTCGGAATCATACCATCCGTTCCAGGCCTGGACTGCGACTATGACCGGAGTGCCATTCTGCGTTAGTGATCTCAGGTCGTCAACGGTCATATCCTCTTTCATGGAAGCAGACAATCCATATGCAGATGCGATATCGAGGATGTTCCCGGGAGGCGTTCCGACTTCCGGACTTGAATTGAGCTCTCCGATAAGAGTATCCTCCCTGACGTCTCTACCCCAGTACGCCAGGACTGCCTGAAGAGAAGAAGCACCACAGCTGTATTCAGTACTCTGCCTGACATCAGGAACCGTCTGTAATATGACGGTTCCGGGATCGGGGACATCAGAATCCTGGCCGGCGACCGGGAGTACCATCATAAGATAGATCCACAGTCCGGTAAACAGATACCTGGCATGCATATGGTTCATGTACCTCCATCGGGTTTAACGCTCACCGGTTCAGATCTTCACCGTCCGCAGGGAAAGAGGTTTGACGTCCCCTGTTCAGGGTCAGATTCTGGATCCGGCTGTTCACGCCAAGCTCCCTGATACCGGGTGATCCCTGCAGATGGCAGGAAGATCTCCCAACCGGTCCGGATATCAACCGGTCAGCGGGGTTTTCCCGGGGAGACGTCCCGGTGGAACAATTCACGGAGGGATACCCCGGGATTGATGTATCGTGACCTTCCGGCTGTTTTCTTCCCTGCCTCGATGGCCTGGACCGGACAGTGATGGATACAGCCACAGCAGAGTTCACAATGATGGTTCCATACCGGCGTTGTATCAACAATCCTGATATTATCTGCCGGGCAAACCGCTACACAGATCCCGCACGAGGTACACTGTGGACCAACGGTGAATTTCCGGTCCTTCTCATGAACAGTCCTGATAAACCGGGGATAGAGGAGCCGGTACAGGAAGGATGTGATGAATGAACGGGAAGGAGGATGGATCAGGCATCCGGCTACCTCGCCGGTTATCTTCTCAATTTCCCGGTCTGCCGCAGCCAGGATATGTTCGCATTTGTCCACGGAGGGGGAATCATACATGAGGATATAGTTGCCCGGCATTATGACCGTATACCCGGCAGAAAGACCCATACCAGATCGGTTTTTGAGGATGCCGTCAAGCTGGGCAAGCGCTGCACCGCCCCCGCCACCCCCGTGAGTCAGGACCGCAAACGGGAATTTCACCCCGGAAAGATCCAGCCGGGCGGCGAATGACGCGACCATAGCGGGAAGGCCGGAGAAGTAGACCGGGGAGATGATCCCGACCCGTTCTGCCGGTGGGACAACATCCCCGGCAGTCTCATTCATCGAAGGGATAGCGATCAATTCACACTCATCCAAGCCGGCGGCAATCTTTTTTGCTGCAGCAAGGGAATTTCCGGTCCCGGTGAAGTAGTAGAGGACAGTCTTCATGACGGTTTTCACTGAAGAGGTGTTTTCACCCTGTGAGGTAATGAATACTCCACTCCGACCAGTTTTGCATACCCCTTCAACCAGATCTCCTTTGCCTCGGCGGTATCCGGGAGCTCACTCATATAATGATGGAGGCCTGCGATAAGCGAACTGCAGAGGAGAGCAAGAGTCCGGGTATCAAAATTCGGATGAATGATCCCGTTCTCAATCTGTCGTTCAAAGCCGGCCTGCATCATCCCGATGAACTCTTCATGATATCGGGGGTGAATATCCCTGAATAATGTATTTCGTCTTGTTACCTGGAAGATATCCAGGACAAGAACCTTGTATTTCAGGCTGAATTCAACCGCTGCATCAAAGTATGCACCTGCATTCGCGAGGATATCATCTCCGTCGAACAATACCTCCTGGATCTGTTCGTACTCGGTTACCGCCGTTTCGACGATTGATGACAGGAAGAGTTCGTCCTTGCCCTTGAAATACCGGTAAAGGGCCGGTTTCGTCACGTCAAGCCGGGCGGCGATCTCGTCAAGGGTGGTCTTATCATATCCTTTCTCGAGAAAGACGGCAATGGCCTCGGCAATTATTTTTTCCCTGATTTCTTCCCGGTACGTGGGGAACAGCTTCGGCATGGCACGATACCGTGGGAGTTTATTACTATAAGTAATCATGGTTACTCTTAGTAACTTTTATTATCGCGAGTAACAATGATCTTTTATGGAAAGAAGAATCGAACAGGGAACCCGCATCCGGAATAAGATACCCTTCGTTCCGATCTCCGGAATGATCCTCATCGGGATGATTCTGCTCATATCGGCAGTACCGGTCATGGCAGAAACAACCGATCAACCGGCAGTATTCGTCGAGAAGTACATCGTTACGCCGTCGGTCCTGGCTCCCGGAGATCCCGGTACCATCACGGTATACCTGAAAAATACCGCCAACACCGCAACGAAACGGGAATCCTCCGGGGTGATCGACGGGGTATTTGCCAGCGAGCAGAACACCGACATCAAGACGGTCATTGATTCCATCGGCATTGATGGGAAAGGAGTAGCCATTCTCTCTGATAATTACCTTCGATTCGGAGCTATCGGACCCGGCCAGTCAGTTCCGGTCACGTTCAGTATCCGGGCCCCGTATGACGAGGGACTCTATTATCCGGAAGTCTGGGTGAACGTCGACGGCGGAAAGAATGTCCGGTACCCGATCCCGGTCAACGTGAATTCGAAAGACCAGATTCTCCGGGCTCCTGCCATCGTCGTGGAAAAATCGATGCCTGAAAGCATCAATCCGGGGGACAATTTTTTCGTGAACCTGAGCGTTAAAAATGACGGGGTCCTCCGGGCAAACCAGGTATCGCTCACACTTACTCCCGGATCTTCGGCTATCGGGGTAAAAGGTCCGACAACACGTACCCTTTCCGACCTGGACGGGGGTATGGCAAAGGATGTTCCGGTCGAGTTTATCACCGACCGGAGTATCGCCTCAGGACTGCAGCATATCACGCTGAATATCACGTATTTCCTTCCTGACGGAACTGAAAAAGATCAAATTGAAGAGATCCAGGTTCCGATAAAAGGAAAAGCAGAACTGAGTATCGCATCAGTAACCATCAATCCGGAGATGCCTCAACCGAAAACACCGGCAAACCTCATCATCAGGCTTGAGAACACTGGAACCGACACTGCAAAATCAGTAGAGGCCTCTGTTGATCTCCCGATGGAAGGATCCCGCCAGGCATTCATCGGCAAGATCAAGGTAGACAACGATGCCCCTGCGATCTTCACCATAACCCCTGAGAAATCCGGAACATACGAGTACCATCTCTCGGTACAATACTCGGATGAATGGGGAGAGCATAACCTGAACCAGACGATGCATCTTGTTGTATCATCCGCCGATTCTACCGGGATAATTATCTTCATGCTCGTGATTCTTGCCGCCGGAGCGGCCTTCGTCGTATACCGGAGAAGACGTGGAGGAGAGTAATGTTTGAGGATCTCGGGGCTTCGTGGTTCCTTGCATCACGGGCGATCAGACGGGGCAACAAGGGCACAACAGCCATGATCATCATCATCCTGGCTGTTGTCTTTGTAAACATGCTCTTTCTTCCGGCTTTCTTCGCCGGGGCCTTTGATTCATTCAAACGGGTAAATATCGCGTTCAACGGAGAGATGACGATAAACCCCCGGATAGATGATCGGTATATCATGGACGCAACCGAGGTATCCCAGAAGATCGGTGGCATTCCGGGAGTCATCGGAGTCACCAAACGTCTCAGCCAGCCGGTCATCCTTTCCCACGATGACCGGGTACTGTCATTCAGCATGACCGGCATCGATCCCCTGAATGAAAAGACCGTGAGTGAACTTGGCAATCACCTTTTACGGGGAGAGTTTCTGGATGAAACCGACACCGACACCATCCTCCTCGGGGTCCTCCTCGCCGGGGATGAGAACAAGAACGAAGAGGACGAGACATTCTACTCTCTTCGCGGCGTTGATGTCGGAGACAGTGTCAGCCTGACCTATAACAACGGGTTTACGAAGAGTTACCGGGTAAAGGGTATCATCGATGCAAAACAGGAAAATGTCAATTATAATGCCTGGATCAATTTCCGTGAGCTCTCCGAGATGACCGGAGCGGAAGATGAAGCCTCGTCAATCAACGTCAAACTTGCCCCTTCCATATCCCCGGATGACTTCAAGGTAACCCTCATGAAATATGGGATACAGGAACGGATTCGGACCTGCGAGGAGGATTATACAAAGATTCTGGAACGGGAAGGCGGCACGTTCGCCGTACTTGGTTCGGTCTCAAACATCGCCGGTATCCTCATTGCTATCATCATCATGTTCGTGGTTGTCTACATCAACACCATCAACAAGCGGAAACAGATTGGAATTATCAAGGCAATCGGAATTAACCGGAAGATTATCCTCAACTCCTATGTTCTCCAGGTCATCATCTTTGCGACCTGTGGAATTATTTTTGGGGTTATCCTGAATCAGGTACTTGTCACGATAATGACCATCTATCCGCTTGAGATTCCCGAGGGAGTAATATACCCCATTCTCCATCCTGATACGGTTCTCAGGGCCGGAGTAACCCTGTTTGTGGTATCAATCCTGGCCGGGTACGTTCCTGCATGGCTGACGACGAAACTTGAGATTCTTGAGGCAATGAAGGGGTAAGGGTTTTATGACCGCCATTATCGAAACAAGAGATCTCACGAAGACGTATTCCCTCGGGGGAAAGATCGAGGTACCGGCCCTGAAAGGGATAACCATCTCGATTGAAAAAGGAGATTTCGTCGGAATCATGGGTCCGTCCGGAAGCGGGAAATCAACCCTCCTCCATACCCTCGGCCTGCTTGATCGGCAGACCGGTGGTTCGCTTATCATCGACGGACAGGACATCTCCCACCTTGATGACGAAGGGCGGACCGATTTCCGGCTCCGGCGCCTCGGCTACGTCTTCCAGGACTATGCCCTGGTCTCCGAATTAACTGCTATCGAGAATGTCTATCTTCCCTGTATCGTCCGGAGGGTGGAAATCGGCGAGTGCCTCAGCAAGGCACAGGACCTTCTTGACCGGGTGGGCCTCGGCAAACGGGCCGAGCATCTTTATACGGAGTTATCCGGCGGTGAACAGCAGCGGATCGCTATTGCCCGATCGCTTGTCAACGATCCTGATATCGTTCTTGCCGACGAACCGTGTGCAAACCTTGATTCTGAGAATTCCAGGATTATTTTGGAATTATTTAAAAAGGTAAACCGGGAACTTGGTCAGACCATCGTGATGGTGACCCATGAAGAGTGGCATGTTCCCTATTTTGACCGGGTTATCCATCTCAAAGATGGATTGCTTGTATCCGGCCGATCTCCCGGGAAGAGCCGGGATACAAGACAGGATACGGGATCTGATGGACGGATCGGTATCCGGTTCGTCTCCCGGAGGGTCCGCAGTTCCGGATCTTCCCGGGACAGGGTACTACCCTCCAATTGAAGAAAAATCCGCAATGTGCCTCTCCGGTATGCCACCGGTTTTTGTCAGCCTCACAGGGTTCCTGCCGGGATAATCCGGTATATTGCAGCAGAACCGATAACCTCCCCTGAACCATTATGCACGAGGGAGACATTGATCGAGACATCCACAAGCGATCCGTCCCTGCGTCTTCTCCTGCCATGAAAAGGAGGAACCATCTCGCCTTTCAACAACCGTTCATGGATTGATATGATCTCCTCATAGCCGTCAGGATAGAGAAGGTTCACCGTCCTCCCGAGGGCTTCCCCGACGGTATACCCGAATAACCGCTCGGCTCCCCGGTTCCATACATTGATGAGGAGATCCCGGTTAATCCCGACGATTGCATCATCGGATGAGTCCACAATAGCGGAGTGAAACCGGATCTCATCTTCCCGCTTCTTTCGTGCCGTCACATCCCTGATCACGAGAGAGATGGCAACCCGGTTATGGACGGTCTGGCCTCGTGTAAGGGTAATTTCAAGGAATTTCTGCTCCTGCCCCTCGCGGATCTCAAGCACGTGGCAGTACAGATCTTCGCTCTGGACCTGTTTCAGAAAGGTTCTGATATTCATCGACTGAAACAGATCGAGGTGCAATGCGGTAACCGGTTTCCCGATCACCTGCTCGCGGGTAACCCTGCACAACTGGCAGACTGCCGGATTCACGTGAAGAATACTGAAGTTCTGGTCAAGAATGATGATGAGGTTCGACGTGATATCATAAAGGGAATGGGAGGGTAATGCCGATGAAAGAAGGTATTTTTTGGCATTCCCGATCTCAAAGAGCTGTACCTGGCCTGACAGGTTCATGTGGTCAAGATACCGCGAGAGGGTGTTGCGGGAAATGCCGGTCTGACGGGCAATCTCCGAGATGGACAACGGTTTATCCTGGTTTTTAAGTACCTGGATGATAATGTTCGGAGCATCCCGGAACATTCAACAGATCACTTGCATCGGTACGGTATAATGAATTCCCTGCCGCCTGATGAGAAGGCTCTGGATTTCTATCGGAGAGACCGGTCCGTACAACGGGTACGGCGATCGGACAGAGTACCAATCAGGTATCAATTACGAGAGCCCTGGCAGGAAAATCCGCTTGCCGACCTTGGATCCTGGTTGTTATATAAAAACAGGGCCGGAAAAATATGCCGGGTCCCGGCATCTTCTCCAGGCACTGAGATGATCACCCGTTCAACCGGGATACCGATTCGTTGATCCTGGTTGCCACGAGCGATAGATCGCTGATTATGGTGGATACCTGGTTGAGTGCAGACGAAGTCTCCTCAGTTGCAGCGGACGATCCCACTGCCTCGCTGGCTGTCTCGGCTGACATCTCCTTGACTTCCGTGATACTCGCAGTAATCTCCTCGACCGCTGCGGCCTCTTCCTCGGTAAGACCGGCAACTTCAATCATGTTCTTCGATATCTCATCAACCTGTTCTGCAATGACATGGAAGAGTTCGATGGTATCGGTTATTGCACCTGAACCCTTTGTTACCTCTCCGGTAGCAAGACCCATCGCCGATGCAGCCCGCTCTGACTGTCGCTGGAGGGAGGAGATGATCTTTGCGATATTTTCGGCCGAACCCTGTGACTCCTGTGCAAGAGTTTTGACCTCGTCGGCTACCACTGCAAATCCAAGGCCCGCCTCTCCTGCCCGTGCCGCCTCAATGGCGGCATTTAATGCAAGAAGGTTTGTCTGGTCGGCAATATCGCTGATGATGACGACGATCTTGTTGATCTCGTTCATCTGATCGCGGATCTCGGAGATGATCGTGCCGACATCGTTCACGGCACCATTGATCGCGGTGATCCCGCTTTCGGCAGCCGCTGCCTGTGTTACTCCCCGGGACGAGGTTTCATTTGCTCCCTGGGTGAGCCTGCTCACCACGTCCACCTTTGACGCCACGTGGGTGACTGATGTTGAGAGTTCTTCCATGGCGACTAGAACCTGTTCAACGGCGTCGAGGCTCCGTTCTGCATTGGTACTCACGACCGATGAACTCTGGGCAATGGATGCGGCACCAGAGGTAATTTCCTCAACGCTTGCCGCAGCCTCCTCTGATGCAGCGGAGAGCTGACTTACCTGTTCTGATATATCGGCGATGGCCTGTGAGAGTTCTGAACCGATGGTGTTCAGGCCGTCCCGCAGGGCGATCATATCGCCGTTTACGGTGACAGTTTCATCAAACCGGGCACTGAACTGTGCATGTGAATAGAGCCCGGCTACCCTGAGTGCCTCGTTCAGCGGGGTGGTAATGGCGTCGAGCATGTTATTGATACCGACGATGATCTCGTGATATGCCCCCGTAAACCGGCTTGCATCGCCGCGTTGCTGCAGTTGTCCCTCTTCAGCCCGGGCGATGAGATCCCCGACTTCCCCCATGATGCCGTTGATCGCGGTGATCAACTGATTAAATGCCGGGGCAATCTCGTCCCGGTCATCCCGGGGAGGAACCGAAAGGGAGAGATCGCCGGCGGCAATCTGCTTCATCCCGCCGAGGATGACAAACTGGAGATCATCGGAGAATGAATCCATGGCAGTTGCAAGGATCCCGATCTCATCCTTCCGGGTTAGTTTTAAGCGGTTATCGAGGTGGCCGAGGCT
>CAZWTX010000001.1:194160-215889 GCA_964637135.1 uncultured Methanospirillum sp.
CTCATCTCCTGCATTATACGGGCTCCTTTAGAAAGCGGGCCGGTGATGCTTTTGCTGATGAGGGTTCCAAGCCCCAGAGCGAGGATGACGGCGATCAATCCGACACCAAGGAGCATGAGGATCACCATGGAGACAGTTTCAGCGCCTTCAATCTTGAGAGTCTCTGCATCTTTCCGGTTCTGTTCAACGAGCGTATCAAAGATCCCGGTGAGTTTCTTCCGCTCATCGACAAGAGCACCGGTTGTCAGTGCGGCGGTCGCACCTTTCGTATCTCCCGAGTCGACGATCGCGTTGAAATCCGCATAAGCATGTTTATAATTGCCCCATGCGGTTACTGCCTCGTCAAAAGTGGCACGTTCTTCCTCTGATGTGATATACGGTTCGTACGCAAGGAGATCGTCATCGATACTCTTCATAAGGGCAGCACTATCTGTCCGGGAACTTTCGCGGGTCTCTGCAATGAGAAGAATTCCGGGTGGATTTCCCCTGAGATGCCAGAGATTAGTGTGCATCCGCTCTAATAGATCGATCGGGACGAGCTGATCATCATACATCTGGTCCAGGTACGAGTTGGTGGTTACCACCCCGGTATACCCTGTTACGGCGATTAATACCAGCAGGAGAACAAGGATGAGAAACGACCCAATGAGTTTCCTGCCGATTGAAATGTCATCTAAAAACTGCATATTACCTCCCGGTTACCAAAACAGACGTTACCTTTTTGATCCGATCTGATTTAGGGGAACGGGGACTGGTAAGCAATACCGGCAGATATTAATATAGGTATTCTTGTCGATCCGGATAACCGGGAGAGTTCTCCCATCATGCAGGAGGGGTGAGCGATAATTCCCGGGATTCCGCTCCTCCGGAGAAATCCCCCGGCAACTGACCGCCTGACGGGTGCCATAACCAGCCATGGTGTTCTCTCATTGATTATCCTATTTCACGCCTGATTTCACGGATGACAGAGAAGAGTGGTATCAGGAAACCGGTACGCAACGGGGACACATTGATATTGATCAGGATGATAAGATACCTCTCAGGGCTCCGCATGGCAGACATCATGAGAAAAATATCCGAAATTTCTCCATTCCATCTCATTATCAGTGCGATCGCCCTCCTGGTGGTACTATCTGTAGTATTCGTCATCGTTCACCAGTATTCTGAACCGTCCTTCTCTCCGGCCCCCGGATCACTTCCCCGGGATCTGATTGCCGTTGGCGATGAAAATGCTCTCCCGTTCTCATTCATGGCAGACGGAAAACCGGTAGGGTACGACATCGATCTCATCACCGCCATCGGAGAGAAGTCAGGCCTCAATATCACCATCCGCCTCATGCGGTGGACGGATGCACTAAACGCGGTGACCACTGGGAAAGCAGATATCCTCATTGGGGTCTCACAGACTGAAGAACGGGAGAAAATCCTGGATTTTTCCGAGCATACGCTCTCCCAGCATTCCGCCCTTTTTATTAACCGGGAGCAGTTTCAGAATCCCATCACCGAGGCATCCACGTTTTCCGGAACCATCAGTGTCAGGGCAGGGGGATCCAATGCCGAACTTGTGAGAATAGAATTTCCCCATGCCACGATGGTTGAATTTCCCTCCCAGGAGGAGGCACTTCATGCTCTCGTTGCCGGCGATGTCGATATTTTTGCCGGGAATTACTACGTCGGCCTGTACTATGCCCAGCGGGACAACCTGGAAGATAAGATAAAGATCATCGGCACCCCGTTTGAGGAACGGCTGTACGGGCCGGCGGTCAGAAAAGGGAACCGCGACCTCCAGCATGTCCTGACACAGGCAATCAGGAACCTCGAACGGGAGGGAACCATACAACGGATCCAGGATACCTGGTTCGGCCAGGACTATTTCCCGAATCTCTACCTGAAATACTTATCGTACCTGTTCATCGCCGCCCTTGCCTGCTTATTACTTGTTGTTTCCTACACCCTTGTTCTCCGTCGGTTTAACCGGAAGGTGTACCGGGAAGTTGAAATCAGGACACAGGAATTGAACCAGTCTGGCGAGGTGATACACACCCAATACGCCATTATCCAGGGAATCCTCAACAGCACTGAAAACGGTATCTTTTCAATCGACCGGGATTTCCGGTATACCGCATTCAATGCCGCCCATGCACGGATCATGAAGGAGCAACATGATATCGCGATTCAGCATGGCATAAACCTAGAAACCCTGCTTTCAGATCACGAACGGGAGACGATCAAAAAGAACATCGAACGGGCATTACACGGGGAGCGGTTTTCAGAGGTTGAATACTCACCAGGGATCGGTCTTTCCTCGCATTATTACCTCGTCATGTATAACCCAATCCTGAACATGGATGAGTCTGTCATCGGCGTTGCCCTGTTTACAACCGATATCACCGATTACAAGGCGATGGAAGAGAAAAACCACGAGGCGGTTATCAGGATGAACAAGATCATGGAGACGCTCTCCATCCTGAACGACCAGATCAGAAACCCGCTTACGGTGATGCTGATGCTCGCTGACAACCTGAATGAACCGGAGAAGGAACATTATTTGCGGGAAATCCAGAATATCAACGATCTTGTCACCCAGCTGGACAAGGGATGGGTTGAATCTGAAAAGATCCGGGCATACCTGATCCGGCATCACGGGATGGAATTTTCGTGAAAACCTCAGGCATTCCGGGAGATGGCCCGGTTTCGGTACTGACCAGCTGAAAGTCCGGTTGTCTGGGGGTCTGCCGGGAACAACCGGCGTGAGATCTTTCGCATTGCACCCTCACCGCCCATGGCGGGGTCCGTGGCTGTGCCGCCGGCCGGGTTATGGATCAACCGGTGAATGAGACGGTCTGAACCGGTATCAGGACTGACTACAAACCAGAGCGGGATTCGGGAGGAATGCCAGTTTCCGGGATATCCTCCGCAGATACCAGATTTCAGAAGAGAAGAATGAGTGCAATCACAAGAGTGATTCTTAAAAAAGTGTCCATGGATGCCAGGATAGAGTCATGCCATCATCAGTGCGGAGGTCATGAATTTTTTTAAACCATATATTCACCGGGAAGATGAACAGAATTAATCGATAGTGACCTCAGAATTTATTAAATGAGATTACAACGCACTCGATCCATATCAGGTGGAAGAACATCATGCGGGTCATCTTCATATCAGCAATTATCGTCTGCACTGCCCTTGTATTCCTCATCCAGGCGGGTATTGCAGCCCTGCCAGAACATACCGTGGTATTGCAGGAGGAGACACCGGATGAATACAGCCATGATTACTGCCCATGGGGGGATTGTCCTCACGGGGAGATGAATACCGGCAAGGCCTCCGAAGGGGAGGAGAGAACCGCAGCATATCCCTGCCATGCCAATTGTCCGCATATCTCCCCCTAGGAATACCTTCAGACTCCTCCCACTCTTTCTTAACTCCCTCTCCCGGCGGCCCGTCTTTTTTCATGTTCTAGGATAGTTGCCGCAGGTATCCCCCAACCGGCCCCGGGAACCGGTTTATCACGCTGATCCCGGGATGGTACCTCCCGTCAGGCCCGGGAAGAAGCATGAATGATACTGAACATCACGTTATGATACCGCCGGTACCGGGATCCTATCTTCTTCCGTAGAGCCGGATCATGGTTTGGAGCCGCTCTATTATCTCCGGTCTCGCATAATCAGCCGGTGCCCGCCACCGCCAGTTGTTTTTCCCGACCCCGGGATTGTTCATCCGTGACTCTGACCCAAGGCAAAGGATATCCTGTATGGGAAGAATGACCATGTCTGCAACCGACATGAGGGCATACCGGATAAGCGTCCATGGAAGGTCAGCCTCTGCAATTTCTCCCCCTAAATAGGAGAATATCCGCTCCCGTTCTTCTTCATTCAGGTTATCCCTGAACCAGCCGATGATCGGGGGATTGTCATGAGTCCCGGTATAGAGAACACCGTTCTTCTCAAGGTTATGGAAGATATAGGGGTTTTTTCCGATATCTTCAGAGAATGCAAACTGCAACACGTTCATACCCGGGATTTCGTACTTTCGCATTATCTCCCGCACATCAGGCGTGATAATCCCGAGGTCTTCGGCGATGATCGGCAGGGAGGGTATCCTGAACATGAGATGATCCAGGAAATCCTCAACCGGGACATCCTTCCACTCGCCGTTTATCGCATTCTCCTCCCCGTACGGGATTGCCCAGTAGGCCACGAGACCGCGGAAGTGGTCGATCCGCAGAATATCCACCAGGGAAAGATTTCGCTCAACCCGCCGTATCCACCAGGAATACTTCGTCTGCCGCAGATACTCCCAGTTGTACACGGGGTTTCCCCATAGCTGCCCGGTACTGCTGAAATAATCGGGTGGAACGCCGGAAACGGTAACCGGTTGCAGAGATGCATCCAGGTGAAACATCGCAGGATGCATCCAGACATCGACACTGTCGTAATCGATATAAATCGGGAGATCACCGATTATCAGAACATCATTCTCCCTGCAGTACTCCCTGAGGGCATTCCACTGGGAAGACAGGATATACTGGAGGAATTGTTCTTTTTCTATCAGACCGGAGAGTTCCTTTTGCATCCGGTTAGTTTCTTCGGGAACGTGTGTTTTTATGCCATCAGGCCATGTTTCCCAGGGTGTATCGTCGCAAAAATCGCGTATTGCAAAGAACAGGGCAAACGGTTCAAGCCACCAGGCATTATCGGTACAAAATTTTCTGAACAGGCTATCGGGTTCACGTTTAAACCGGTCATATGCCAGGTCAAACAGATGATTTTTATACGCGATGATCGCCGGATAATCAACGGCAACCGGATCTAATCCGGGAGGTGGGGCGATCTCCTCCGGTGAAAGGTATCCGTCCCTCACCAGGAGTTCCGGACTGATAAACAGGGGATTCAACCCGAAGGCAGAGAGCGATCGGTAGGGATTGTTGTCATACCGGGGAGAGGTGGGATGTAAAGGCAGAACCTGCCAGTAATGAAGGCCGGATTCGGCTAGAAAATCCACAAACGCATAGGCACCCGGACCAAGATCACCAATTCCGAATCCTGACGGCAGCGACGATATATGAATCAGCACTCCTGCTCCCCGTTGTTTCATACGTCACCCCCGATGTGAACAATCTCATACCATACCTCATTAAGGTATTTGTGGACGGACAGGTCTGTATAATAACGGGTAAACTAGGGACAATCATCCGGCACGCCACAAAAACTGCATCTCTTCTCTATCCCGGTTTTCATTCCGGATGTAGCTGTCTTGGGAGGATCGGGCGGATTCATGGCAGCCGGTACCAGACAGGTACTGAATCAGGGATACATGACCCCGAGAAAATCTCCGAGCCGCTCAAATTGTATCAGCCAGTCTTCTGCAGAGGAATCGCCGTTCTTCTTTCGGAGTCGCATCATGTCGCAGATGTGCTTCCCAATAAAAAAATACCGGTTCTGGCTGTCCCGGAGATCAGGATCCAGGGTCAGGGGTGATAATATCGAAAACAGGGTATTTAGATCCTCGATACGAGCTATGTCCAGGGGATCCTGTTCAACCGCCTGCATCTTCCGTGTTATTGCAGATGGGGCGATGAAACTGAACAGGGTCGTGTCAATCCTGAAATTGCCCTGGACGATTGCCTCAACAGACGATTTTAACGCCGTATAATTAATGTTATCAGATTTCAGGCATGATACCAGGTCCTGGTTCAGGACGTACTGCATTGGAAATTCAAGAGCAGGTGGAGGTTGTAACCGGATCTCCCGCATCGCCCCGAGAAGGGTAAAATACCGGGAATAAATCTGCCGGTATCCGGTTTCAAGCGTGGACAGCGTGGTGTTCAGAATAGAGTCGAATACTTTTCGTTTTCCTTCCTTGAAGAGTTGCCATACCGAGTAGGAATGATCCACAAAATGTTCATCGATGCAATGGATCAATCCCGGAATATCGCTACGGGAAAAGGCATTCCAGAGATCGGTTTCCATCTCGTCAAACGACTCCCGGGATGTATACGGACTGACCCCGCCGAGAAAATTATGGTTTCCCATATGGAGGGCAGCAAACATAAGAAGTGATTTTGCACGGGTAATCTCTGAGCGGAATAAGGCATATCCGCAACAGAGGTTGAGCTGGCCAGCCATGCATTGCCGGTATCCTTCATTCCGTACCGAATACGAGTAAAGAGTCAGTTCTTTAGGATATTGTTCGATCAGAGACGTAATGGCATAATGAAATGCCACCCGGCTGATGTCAATGATTGACGGCCTGACAACGGTGGTGTAAATGACCCCGCCATCCTGCATCTTTGCAATATTACCGTGGGCCTGCCTGAGCATTCCGATGAATTCGGGTTCAAAATCCACTCCTGAAACATCCCGTGCCAGTTGCATTGCCCGGCAGGCATACATGAGGACCTGGATCGTTTCTATGCCTGAAATTTCATCGAAAAACCATCCGCAACTGGTCTGCATGAAGAGAGCATTTTTCATCATCTCGAGCAGTTTCAGTCCCTGAACCGGGCTGTCAGATGATACGGCGTCTCTTCCATGAGTCAGAAAAAAGGCCTGGATTGATTCAGGACGGCGGTCTCTTATGAGATCACTGTAATCATGGAGAGCCGCCAGGGGATCAGAGAAAACAGTACTGCCTTCCTGCTCATACAGGTCAGACAGGCTCTCATTCAGCCAGGTTACAGCCCCTCGGAGTGGTTTTCTCCATTTCTGGTTCCAGGAAGTTGTTTCACCGGATGGAATCAGGAATACATGGGTATCCGGTGAAAACACCTGATCTGACAACGGATGGTCCCGCGGGCTCCGGCACCCGCAGTCATCCCTCCATCGTTCAATGCCATGACTGCAGCTCCATGATGTATTCTCCCGGATGATGACGTCATGCGTCGGAGGAAATTTTTCCCGGTATTCTCCATAATTGGTAATGATAGCGAGTTTTTTCTCCTCGATAGTATGGAGGGCATACGCGAGCGCCATATCGGCAAACCGGTGGTGATGTCCGTAGGTCTCTCCGTCATTTGCAAGATTGAGCAGACAAGGCTGCTGTATCCCTTCTGGAAAAGAGGAGATCATTCTTTCGGCAAAACGCTCCCCGTTTTGAAGAATGTCACTGAAGGCTATCTCATTTGAGAGTTTACCATCATAAAAAAACACGGATATTGTTCTTCCCGACGGGAGCCGGCACCGGTACGGCATCCGGGTATCGATGGTCGTTCCCGTGCAGTCGGTCCATCCGGTTTCGCTGCACTTTTTTACTGCTGTAGCCTGATGCGGGGCGAGAATGGTAAAGAGAATGTCATGTTCAGCAAGAACTTCCAGCGTCTCATAATCCACGGCAGTCTCCGGGAGCCACATCCCTTCCGGTTTCCTGTGAAAACGGTGTTCAAAATCCCTGATTCCCCAGATCACCGCGGTCTGTTTATCCCTGGATGATGCAAGCGGGAGTATGATATGGCTGTATGGCTGGGCGATGGCTGAACCATGACCGGAGAACTTCTTCTGGCTCTCCCGGTCGGCATCAAGGATCATCTTGTAGAGCTCGGGTTTCTTCCGTTCAATCCAGGAGATAAGAGTCGGACCGAAATTAAAACTGATATTCGCATAATTGTTTACAATATTGATGATCTTCTTGCCTGACTGGAGGATGCGGGAAGAGGCATTGGGAGCATAACATTCCGCGGTAATCTTCTCATTCCAGTCATGGAATGGATATGCAGAGTCCTCGATCTCTATCTCGTCAAGCCATGGATTCTCCCGGGGTGGCTGGTAAAAGTGTCCGTGAATGCAGATATAGCGGTTCATTCATATCCCTCCCGAGCAGAGTACAGCCTTCCCCACGATGCAGTACAGTCAGATGTGCCGGAACCGTAATGAAACCTCCCCGGGACAGGTGTATCGCACATGACACCCGATACCGGAAGAGAAAAAACTCATTTACCGGATACGAACTGAATATGGAAGACCAGACCGGATAGAATTGCGTTATTCCTCTGAAAAGGAAGAGACCCGGTCAGACGTATCCAACCCCACCGAAAGTACATTATTTGGTACCGGAATGCCCGATGGGGAATACCCTTTTGAGGGGGCCTGAATTCCCGGACAAACGCGTATTTGCAATGCCATCACGGCAACTGAGAATATCCGGAAAGACTATCCAGACCAAAGGACCGAATAATCGGTATTTTCTGCATCAGAAAGCAGCAGGATCAGGAACAATCAGGGTGAGAGGAATTCCCAGATATCCTCCAGGCAGACCCTATCACCGGCTGCAATCGCCGGGATAATAAACCGGAAGAATTCCTTCGTGTACTCCTCAAATGGGTAGCCTTCCCCCTCGATCACGAGTTTCCATTTCTCCTCCATCGAGAGGATGTTCATAAAAGCGATCATGAGGTACATCGAGGCAAGAAACGGGTCAAGATCAGCACGAATCGTCCCGTCATCAATCCCCTCCCGGATAGCATCCCGCAGGATCAGCCGGCAGGTACCGTATCCCTTCCCGATCTCCGCGGTACAGGGATTCTCCTTTGAAAACCGTTCGGTACCGTAAAAATGGATCATGCGAAGGTATTCCGGGTGTTCCTGTGAGAACCGGTAATAGGCCTGGCCCATCAGGACGACCTTTGCTATCCCGGGAACGTTTTTCTCCATACACTCCCGGTATTTTTCCTCGAGGATTGCAACACCACGGAGCACAACCGACGCATACAGGGCCTCTTTATTCTGGAAATAGAGGTAAAGGGTCGCCTTATTCAGCTCAACCTCCCGGGCGATCCCGTCCATGGAAACCTCTTCGTATCCCCGGGAAAAAAAGAGCCGTTCGGCTGCATCGAGGATTTCGGTTCTCCGTTGTTCTTTTTCCCGCTGTCTCCGATCGGCTATACCCATCCCGGCCCTCCGGTCAGTATCCCGAAGGATGCGACAGGCATCTGATTCGGGAGGAAAACGCTCCCTTGAACCAATAGTACCTCATACCCGGTACCGGAACAGGACCCTGATGTACTCATGTCCTTCCATCCTGCTTTGCAAGCAGGGTGAGGAGCCATGCCATGGTCTTCCCAGTCTCATGGCCCCGGCGGATTCCCTCCTGATCTTCACTGACCGAACCAATCTCGTTTCCAAGGCCCACTACCGGTTTTCCAGGGATGATCATCCCGGAAAATGTCATGAAATTCATCAGGGTATTGAGGGTCGTGATAGCCCCTGCTCTCCTCATAACGGCAACACCAACGCCGACCTTGCGTGAGAACAGATCCCGGTTGACCATCGAGACAAACCCTGCCCGGTCAATAAATCCCTTCATCTCGGCGTTGACATCGAGGAAGTACACCGGCGAGCCGAGGATGATGCCGTCAGCACCAATTATCCTGTCGATAGCGGTATTGACGATATCATCATCAAAGATACAATGGCCGTTCTGCATCTCCCGGCATTTCAGGCAGGCAGTGCATCCCCGTGCCACATTCCCCGAGAGATTCAGCTCTTCAACGCTGATTCCTTCCTGTTCCAGTTCCTCAATAATGTGTCTCATCAGGATGGCAGTGTTCCCGTCCGTGCGGGGACTGCTATTGATTGCGATTACAGTTGTCATTTACTGTTTCCTTGAGTATTCCTTGTTTTCGAAGGAGGGATCGGTACGGTCATGCCGGCCGGGCGGTTCACCGGTACTCCTTCAGATCTCTCCCCGGCGTCAGGCCTCGATGGTGGCCATCAGAGATAGTATTCCGGCATCTTCGGCTCATGATACAGGGTATGGAGTCGCATGGAAGCCTCAGTTACCAGTCCGGGTTTCATGCTCCTCGCATGCTGCGGGCATTTTCTGATACAGGCACAGCAGGTGATGCATTTCTCTGTGTCGATACGGGCACTGTCTTCAGGGTCGATCGCCCCGGCCGGGCACGCTCTCGCACAGAGCCCGCAATGGATGCAGGTTTCGCTGACCGCGATGAAGTCAACGTTCCACAGGGTCGGATCTCCCCGGTACGGGTGCATGCCGGGAACCGCATCACTGGATTGAAAGGGTATCAACGGGACAGATGCACATTTTTCCCGGATTTTGCATCCGAATGCTTCAGCATGCCGGAGATCATCCGTGTCAGGTCGTCCTGCCGCGGTCGGCGTCCCGGCAGTCGAGAACGAGTGTTCCCCGATCCACGCTCCGGCGGCGATGGGAATTCCCCCGCATTTCCTCACGATGTCGGTGAGTTCGACGAGGGCATCCTCAAAGGTCCGGTTCCCGTACACTACCACGCAGACGGTGGGCGTGCCCTGCAGTTTCATGGCCTGCAGCCATGCACTGATGAGAGTCGGGACCCGGCCCATGTATACGGGGACCCCTATGACGAGCAGTTCGTCATCCGATGCCCTGAATGGTTCTGATCTCGCTTCCGGCGTGGTGATGTCGATGATTTTCTTCTCATCCGGGTGAAACCCCCGGACAATTTCTTCAACGACTGCTTTCGTTGTTCCGGTCGGTGAAAACCAGACCAGCGATGTGGTATGAATGTCCATTTTCTTTGAATCCTTTAATTTCGGGAGGGGTGACCGGTTCGGACGGTGCGATCCTCCAGCCCTGCCGCTTGATCGTATCCCTGCCAGTGCCATAGCACCAGGAATCTCTCGGGGGGATCAGGCAGAATCCGACTGAGAGGAATCTTCTCATATTGTATAACTATGAGTTATAAAATAACTAACGGTTATCATAGAACCCTTTAGGATTCTCTTCGGGGTTCGCATCCGGCATCTCTGAAACGGTCTCAGGTCCCGTTCCGGTGCATAATCAGTCCCTGACCGGTCCGAAAGATACTGACACAGGTATCCCTGGTCCAGGTACCTGGTGCGAAGGTTCTTTCCCGACAGGCTCCTCCGTGTTACGGGGATCAGAATATTGATTCAGCCCGATTCAGTGTTCAAAATGGATATGTGCCTGGCTGATCGTGCCATTCTGGGAAACCGAAAAGGTATCGGAGTGCATCCTGACCAGTGCCAGTGCCAGCTCAAGGAATGAACCTGAATCGTCCATCAACTTCTCATGGGAAGGCATATCCTGCGGTATGATTATCGGTTCTCCTTCGTACCCGACAGAAATATCAAAATTATATTCATCAAACGAGAGGCTGACCGTTGCACTCTTCCCAAAAATGCCATAAGCAAATCCGCTTTCCATCAGCTCAACAAGGGCTGAACCGGCCCGGGTGGCGACATCCCGGCGGGCTCCCCATGTCCGGGCATTCTGATCGATAAACGAGAAGATCGTATCGCTCAGGTTTATGTCACCAGGCAGGATCCGGATCTCTGCCTGCTGCCTGATTCCGATCCTGAAAAGGAGGGTGAGACCAATGGCAATAATCGTCGAGAGGGTCAGAGGGGAGGTCAGGATTGTTGCAAGCCACGAGTACTCAGCGGGAAGAATAACATGTGAGAATGTACTTGCCCCGATGCCAAAGACAATCGAGATCCCGATGGTAAAAAACCGCCGGGTATCCATCAGACGGGTCATCATCACCTCTATTCCGGTCATCACCATGTAACAGATGGAATAGATGAGAGCCGCACCGATAACCGGGAGCGGCATGATCAGAAAAAATGCTGATACCGGGGGAAATATTGCCATCAGAACAAGAAGAACCCCGGCAACGATCCCAATACACCGACTCGTTGCACCGGTAGCAAGCGAGAGCCCGATGTTTCCGGAAGAGGTGCTCTGGCCGAGACCACCAAGGATCCCGCAGATAATATTGGTCAGCCCGTCGGTGAGAGTCCCCCGACCGTAATTTTCCATGTCAGACCGTATCCAGTCTGCATCATTGATCTTCTGGCAGGAGGTCAGGTTTCCTATCGTCTTGAAAAACCCTGCAAGCCCGGCGATGAGAAACGGGAGCAGCACCGAGGTGTTCCAGGTCCAGGAGAAGAGGACCGGTTCAGGGAGGGCTATCAGGGAAAAGGAAAGAAAAGTAAAGACCGAGGTTGCCGGAATCTGCCCGAGATAAAAAGCAGCACCGTATCCAGCAATAATTCCGATGAAGGCAGGATAGAGTTTCATGGATCCTTTTCCCCAGATACTTGTAATAACAATCACCCCAAGCGTAATGGTTGCGATGATGAGATTATCCGGGAGAAATTCACCGGTAGTACTTTCCATCCCGAGAAAACTCTGCACGGAAAAGGGTACGGCAGAGATCCCGGCCATGATGATGACCAGTCCGGTCACTTCGGGCGGAAAGAGGAACCTGAGCTTTCTGATGACCCGCGAGAGAAAAACCTGGAAGAAGCCGCTCATTGCCGTCATGGCAGACATGAGGCCGAGACCGCCGAGGGCATATGCCGCGGTGGACGGCGGAATAAAAAACAGGGCGGCGAATGACGGACATACATATCCTGATCCGATATACTCCCCTTTCAGCGACTGGAGAATGGTCCCGATTCCCACCGCCATGATCGTCATTGAGAGAAAGAAGGCAGCTTCGGCATCGCCCATCCCTGATGCCCTGATCAGGATGAGGGGAAAGACGAAGGAGGTTGCAATAAGAAGGGCATGCTGCACCCCGAGGAAGAAACAGGGAACCGGGGGAGGGGTTTCGTCTACGGTATATTTCAGTTCATAGGATGGTTTCCGGGTAATAATCGATCCCTTCCCGTCGGTGCCTGGTCCCGGAACGATATCGTTCCCCTCTTCTCATCCGGGGATGGTCCAGTTGTCCGGGTTCAGGTCGTTCTGTCATTGGGAGGTGGGTGGTTTGAATATATAAGGACCAGATATTTGATATTCTGCAGGGATGGTGCCTCGGGCCGGAGAGGATAGCAGATACGGAATACATCCTAAATGAGAGACTATTACAACCGAACCACCAATGACGGCAATTAGCCAAAAAAACTCCGATATTTAGAGATTTGGAGGTTTGTACTAAAATCTGCCAGGTATACTCGTTGCTGCCGAGAGTCCGGTTAAGAAATACTGGTTGTTTGAATTATTGTCCTTCATCAACGCGATCTAATCATTTGATAAATTATGAATAGCCTGAAACAATCACGATATATCAGAAATTACCCGTCATTACCTAACCCAATGACAATTATTCCCATAATTACAAGAAAAATTCCAATCCAGGTGACATATGAAATTTTTTCCCCTAATATCAGATACGCGAGGAGGGCTATCAGACCAATTGTTAGTCCTCCCCCTATTGCTGTCGCGTGATGAAGTTCAAATTTAGAAAGAGTCCCAAAATATGCAAGCATTGAGAGGGTGTAAAGAAAACACCCAAAGATTAGATATTTAGATTGAATACCATTTACAACAAGGTTTTGAATTGAAAACTCCGAAGTTCCTATTGAACAATCAGAAATTCCTTTCTTGATGAATATCTGGCTAACTGCAGATAATGATATCCAAGAGATAATAAGAATTAGAGCTCGAATTATTATTGTCATCCTTTTTCCCAGATTTGTTACCTATTACCATTCTCATCATAAAACGATAATCGATTTACATATTCACCGACAGCTTCGGTCTCATCTGAGGGTATGAACAACCAATATCCTTTGAAAGACTCCGAACTGATATACCGGCTTTCCTCATTCATTTGAAATATCATGATAATGCCGTTGAGTAAACGTCATAGCATCGAAATGGTAATTTACTCTTTTCATACATCTTCAATCTTTTATCATAAGAGGGATATGCGGTATTTTTTCTTGAACAGATATGCATCTCCCAAAAAATGCACAGAATACCATTATTTAATGGTATTAAACTCCCTTTTGAGAATCACATCGATTGCATTCAGTAAAATTGCGGTCATTCCGAGTAGCAATCCACTAATTATTAAAAGAACACTCATGAGAGCATATGAAATGGGAAATAATTTCGTTGTATCATATATATCAAAACCCAATAATCCAAGTATAATCCCAATACACAATGATACTGTTCCCGGGATTCCAAAACAAAGAAGAGGCCTTTGATATCCTATCAGACCAAAAATGTGGATGATAACATCAATACCATGTAGGATCGGATTTTTTTTATGGATATTCGGAAGTCCGCAATATTTTACCAATATTGGAACTTCTATCACCCGTAATCGTAGATTACACAATGTATTGATTAAATCTATTTCAATATTATAGCCATGTGAAGTTATTGTCAAAAGATGTTGGTATGTTACCGGTCCAAATGCCCGGTACCCTGATTGAGTGTCAGTCAACTCAACTTCATCCTGAGAAACTACTTTATCAAGTACAATTTGCCCAATCCTTCTATGATGCGGAACCTTTTGACCTGCATTATTGAGAAATCGGGATCCAATTACAAAATCAGCCTCATCTCTAAGAATTGGTCCAAGAAGCATCGGGATTTCAGCCGGATTATGTTGACCATCCCCGTCTAACATAACAATAGCGTCTGGATTCCTCGAAATAGCCTCAGTAAACCCATGTTTCATTGCTCCTGCTTTTCCCAGGTTATGAGGGAGGGTGTAAACCTGAGCACCAACAGAACGGGCCACTTCCGAGGTTAGATCAGAAGACCCATCATCAACAACAATAACTGAATCTACATACTTCTTTGCGAGAATTACTACACTTGCTATGGTCATTACTTCATTATATGCAGGAATAATTGCAATTGTTGTCAAATTATGTCACTCCATACCTGCAATAAATGAAAACTATCCCGGCAATCCCGATTTACATAGCTCATTTCATTCATGTCAGCAATTAGGTGAAGAAAGAGTATTATCCATATCTTTGTAAAAAAATGTTGACAGTATAATTCTTTGATCTCCATCAATGTACGGTTTGAAATTTCGGTCTTCAGATAATATCTATCGTATAAGGTGTGGATTTCTGGCGCTACATATCTTCCCATAACGGGTAATGATTACCATATCCTTTCCCTCATTGAAAAATGGAGTCCTTGTTTCTCTGAAATGGAAATAATTAGTTAGATTTAAGAGCAAATACTTTAAAATCGCGGTAGATTATGGGGGGCACCTCCACAATCCTATCCTTATCCATTCCAGGAGAATTTATTTTAGCGGTGATATTCTGATTATACAATTCGTACAGATAAGAATGTATAAAACTTGATCCTGAAATATTTCCCTCATATTCTAGATATAATTCATTTCCCATTTTTTCACGAACGGTAGTAAACACTTCATTCTGAAAATCAGAAAATTGCTTTTGTACACCGTAATATGAATTCCCAACGAGGAGAATATTCGCCAGAAGTAACACAAAAATACACAGCCGCACCATCTTTTCAGGTTTTGTTTCCATATTCAAATAAGGAAGGGCCATAAAGACAGGTAATAATGCAACTTGGGGAACATATCGTGCATACCAGGATAATTGAAATACGAGAATTGTAACTATTATCACTCCAAAATATATCAAAAAAATTTTTGAATCCGGAAGGACATTCTTTTCGGTTATAATGCGGAATACCTGATATAAAAATAACAAGCCGGAGATTAAAATAATACCGCTAAATAACGGACCCCACCCTCCGACTTTGGGTGGATCATTTGAATAAATAATTGCGTCCTCAATACTCAATATGGGGATTTTTATTACCGAATTTTCCAATGCTATTGGATTCACATCTGCATACGAAAAGAGGGATAGTATAAATTTATGTGGAGTTGTGAGGTTTTTCCATGATTGGGGGATATCATCAAAATTATTTGCTTCGGAAAGTGCACCCCCGCTGATATCATGATATTCAAACATGTTGTGAATATATGGATGGTAGGAGCAAAGGACAAAAAGAATGATAATTGGAACAATTATCCTCATATTGTCCACGATGAGAGATTTATTATACCTATAATAATAAAAAGCCACACCAACAATCAACAGGAAGAAAAAGAGGATTGCGGTGGACTTGATATTTATAAATAATATCGAATATAATAAAGCAATATATAAAAGATGTTTTTCTTTCAAAATAAAAAAAAGTCCAAACAGTGCCATCAATGAAAGCAGGGATGAGAATAGAAATCCATCAACATAGAATGATAGTGAGGAACAGATAACTGTTGCATTTAAACTAGCAGTCAATGATATTAATGCCAGATAGATGGGATTTATCTTTCCATAGATGCACATAAGGAACGCAAAGAATAAAAAAAAACTCATCAGCATCCCGATTATTGTTATACTTTTTGATGATTGGAGATTATGAGTAACTCCAAAGAGAGAAGCAGCGATAATATGGAATGCTTTTGATTCCCGAATAAAATGTGATTCTATCCAGTCATTTAAATATTGAGAGGAACCGGTATAATATTCAGCGGTTTCATTGAGGTAAACACCATTATTGTTATATATGGGATTCTGCCCGTTCGACAGTGATATTATTGATAATTCATGAAAAGTAGTAGAATCCCACCCAAAATCATAATACTGTGAGGTGAAAGCAGAAGGAATTATTATACAAGTTAAAAATATGAGAGTAAACAAAAGGGTCTTTTTGATATCTTTTTTAACCCGGAAAAAAACAAAAATTGCGGTTCCAATGAATGCAATCAGTGCAGATACATGAATAATTGGAAGCATTAACCAAAATCCAATTATTGAAATTATGTATACTAAAATAAAGAATAAAACGAATGATTCTCCACAAATCAGAGAATTCTTTATTAATGATTCTTTTCTTGCAATAGAAAAAACCTCATCTGATGACGCTTTTTCGTTATTTTTATTCGTCTTTTTCATACATTATTCCTTTATGTTCACTATTTTCAGTAATATCCATCAATATTGGGAAATTGACACTTTTTATAAGATTCTCGTGCAGAACACATATAAATTTTAGGAAACACACATCACGATTACAAATACCAACGAACCCCGCCCAGGTTCGAACTGGCGACCTCCCCCCGGTTAACCCTTCATTACATACCCATTCTTCGAACAGGGAAATCTGATTCCACACCATGTGAAGGAGGGAAGACCCCTATCTCCAGCTCTCCCCCGAAGAAAGGGAACAAGCCCCCCTTCTCATTCCTGCTTCTGCAGATTCAGACAGAGATACCCTTCCTGAATCTCATCATTCCAGCATGCTTCATCGATGAGTTGCATCCCGTCATCTGATCGGGTAAAGTTCACATATTCTGCGAAGGTCCAGTTGAGCGAGACATTTCTCCCGTCATCAGAGACAAATCCCGTCAGATACACTTTCGTCTCCGGCTCAGTAATCACATTAAAAAAGCCGGATATCTCTTCGCCGGTCTGAACAAGGGTCATAACCATATTGTCCACGATCCAATCTCCTGACCAGACCGCATCGCTCTGTACCACGCTCCCGTTCCGGGTGGAATTGTAACTGATGGTAAATGGTGCTTCTGATGGAATAACCGGATCAAAGGTCTGGAATCCATCCAGTTCCATCTGGTCGTCAGACATCCGGATCTCCATCGTTCCGGTCATGTTCTTATAGGTAACCAGGCGGGAATTGTCGTCTGATACCGTCCCTGTCAGCTGAAGGGGAAAAAAGGATTCCTCGTCGAACGGAATGCCGGTCAAGGTAATACCAGACCCGTCCTGAACAACGATGAAGGTATAATTAGCATCCGTCCAGGTTCCGGAAAACCCGTTTTCTGCATGAACGGTGTCTGCCGCCGTGGCTACACCCACGAACAGGGATCCAATGAGTACTATTCCGGCTATTTGAATAAGGTTCATAAGGTATTGTACACCTGCCTGCTTTATGCGGAGTCTGGAGAATTAAATATTACTTTGGAACTGATGGGCCGGGAGCATAAAAATCCAGTGAAGAGAAATGAAGAGAAATCATCCCCCTTCGGGTCGATTGCCAACCAGCTGAGAGGTATTTTCTCAGGATTCCATCCATACTGAACAAAAAACAGATATTCACACACCATCAGTTCAGCGGATACCAGATGAATTGTATTCCACCGGATATGTGGGATACAGGAAATATACTCGGAATTGAACAAAAAGACGATGGGCCCAGCCGGATTCGAACCGGCGACCTCCGCCGTGTAAAGGCGGTGTCATGACCAGCTAGACCATAGGCCCTGTGCCCTATTAGGTCCACTTCTGTACATTTAAAGGTAAAGGTTTGTCCCCTGGATCAGGCAAACGAATGCACGGCATGGAGATCGAACAATCCGGATGCCTTGTATGACTCCCGGTTATCGACATGCATCGTCGGCGAATCGATCCGCACGGAAAACCCGGTCGAGACCGAACCCCGTCCCATACCCTGGTATTGTGCCCCGATACCTGAACCAGAAGCCTGCACTGAACTCGTGGACGAGCCCTGGACCACGTCCTGTGCAAGCGACACCTGTCCGGACTCAATCGCCGGCTCCGGCGTCACGGCGACTGTCCCGGCATTCACGACCGGAAGACTGTCCTGAGACGTATTCTCGGAGACCGTGGTATTAAACAGCCAGTACCGGGACGGATTGATATCAGGAAACCCTTCCCCGGTCAGCGCCGGCTGTGGAAGAACAAACGGAACAATCAGAATAGCGAAAAGAAACAGAACCTGGACACCCCTGTCCGGCATAATCCCCCAAATGCATCCCAGGGCATGGACCGGAACAGACCCCACCAGCCGTTCCGGAATGCCTCGGTAAGCTATAGTCTGCTCTCGGCATTGAAAAAGTCTCTGGTTAGTTCCCCTGGGTAGCAAGAAATGCGAGGATTTCCCGCCCGGGAATAAACCAGGCCCTGCTGACTTTCCGGCCGGAAATGCGGTTTTCCTTCACGTATTTACGGAGCGTCCCCGAGGAGAGGCCAAGGATCGCCGCAGCCTCGGTCAGGGTATATTCCTTCTCCTCCCTGACCGTCCTCGATCCGCCGTACTCAACAGCATCGATCACCGGGAGAACCGGGTGTTTCGGGATCTTGACGAGGGCTTCGTCTGACAGGCCTGACCCGGTAAACTCCTCGCTGTCGATAACCCCGTCAGGTGTCACGGGCGAACCGGCGGGAGCCGGGGAGAAGAGAGAGACCTGTGCCACCCGGGGAGTGCCGGCCACCGGGGAACCCTGTTCAAGCCGGCCGACCCGCTCATATAACTCGGCAATATGGCGTTCATGCTGGACAAGCTGCTGTGCGACATGATCTGGTCCGAAGAGAAGGGGGGCACCGGCGGCCGGGGTTTCACCGGGATGATGAATCCCCGGTCCATGTAGCGTCCAGTCGGTCCCTGAACGGTAGGACCGGCAGAACGACGCGATAACATCGCGGAGAAGAGTTGAGAGGGTCAGGCTCCGGTTTTCGGCTATTTCGACCATCTCATCGATCAGATCCTCATCGAGGGATATTGTCAGCTCTTTTCTCACCATGCGAATGCCTGATCCCGGGCGCTTGCTCTGATGAAACCCGGGGACCATCTAATAATTCTCACCATGAGCATTTCAAACTACCACAGTCGGTCCTATCACCCACGGTCATGGAGGATCCTGTCCGGATAGAACGGGTGTAAAATCCCGGAGATTCCAGGACCTTTCCGCCGATTGCACGTTCCGGCAGACCCGCCTGGTTACCCCCCAGGTGCCATCAACTATCATCCCTGCCGATCCATATAACCGGGATGACGACCGGACCCGCCAGGAGACCGCAGGCCATCCTTTTCGACCTCGACAACACCCTCTGCAATTTTGTCGAGGCAAAACAGGCAGCCTGCAAGGCGGTAATCGACATGGTAGCAGCAGGATCGGCAGACGACCTCTTCGCCTACTTCCTCCGGCCGGTGCATGGATTTGAGAATCCGGCGCATATCAGAGATTACCTCGTGGATATCAACTGGTTCTCAGAAGATTTCTTCCCGGAGATCACAGAGCGGTACGAGGACGTGAAGATCAGGCATATCAGGCAGTACGAGGGGGTGACAATGACGCTCGAGAAGATTGCATCCCTCGGCATCCGGATGGCGGTCGTCACCGATGCCCAGACATCACAGGCTGAAAAACGACTTAAAAAGGCAGAGATAGAACATTTTTTCCCGGTTCTCGTTACCCCGGAAATATCTGGAAAACGAAAACCCTCCCATGACTCGTTCCTTCTCGCGCTCCAGTGCCTCGGAACCACGACACGCGAGACCTGGGTCGTCGGTGATTCGGTAAGACGGGAGATCATCCCGGGAAACGAGCTTGGGATGACCACCGTTCATGCCGCGTACGGAGACTGGATGGATTTCAGGGATCCGGGAGGAGTTCCCGGACACACCATCTGGTCGTTTACGGAACTCCTTGATCTGCTGGTGTAACGAAAACAGCTGCCGGCTCCCCGGACGGTTTCGCGATCCGGTACCCGTCATGGGGAACGACCATCTCAAACCGGGCCCCTTTGTTCTCCTCACCGGTTTCGCGGATGCTGATCCCGGTGATATCAAGGATCTCCATAACGAGGTACAATCCGTACCCCCGCCGGTCCCGGTGTACCGGCTTGAAGAGGGCCTTCTTCTCCTTATCACAGATCCCGGGACCGTTATCGGTATACGTACAGACGAGGCCCTCATGGGTAATCGCATACGAAAACGAGACGCAGACCGGCTTTTCATTCGCCGCGACGATGCTGTTTGCGAGCAGCTCGTAGATAACATGCTCAAACATCCGGTCTGCGTAGATGTGGACCCCGGTAAGGGCGATATCGGTGACAAACCTCCCCGTATATTCATGCCGGGAGAGGACCCGCTTCACACAGACGTCAACATCGATCCACTCGGGCGGAGTCAGACCAATCCCCTGGTACTTCCGGGTCATATCCATGATCCGCTTAATCCGCTCGCCGATCTCTTTCTCTTTCTGGATCAGGAGACGGGCTTCTTCATCCTCAATGAGGTCACCGATGATCTCAAGGTACCCGAGAAAACCCATCACCATGTTGATGACGTCATGTCTAACACCGGAATTGAGAAGGTTGAGTTTTTCGGTCGTACGCCGGGCGGCTTCACCGGCACGGACGAGTTCATCAATGTCATGGGTAGAGGAAAGGATCTCCCGGATGGATGGGGTATCGGTGCTGAACACCCCGCAGAACTCTGTTACCACCCACCGGTACTGGTCATGGCAGTTCCTGAGCCGGTACCGGCAGCTGACTACCTTCCCGTCCGGAGGAAGCGTGGACAGGGCCTGGTACACCCCCGGCCGGTCATCAGGATGGATATTGATGAGGTATGACTGGCCGACAAGCGTCAGGGGACCGGCCCCGAAGTACTGTTCTGCACCGGCAGTAATCGCAAGAATGACTGCGTCACCGTCGAGCCGGAAGGTGAAGTCAGGAAGAACCTGCCCGATATCGCATGCCGGGATCTCCGGTTGGGCCGACTGGCCCGGCGACTGTTCGCCAATGACGGTTATGAATACATCCCCGCTGATCCGGCAGATGGTGAGCGGAACAAGGTTACTCCCGGTTTCATCATGCAGAAACGAGTAAAAACATGCCCCGGCATCGATTTCACCAGCATCATGAAGAAGCACGCCGAGATGGGTGGCAACGTATGGAGAGAAGAGATCCTCTATCCATCCCTCGGCTCGGATCGGCGTAAACCCGTGCTGCCCGGGAGGGGTGAGATCGGATACGCGGTATCCTCCCGATTCATCCTTCCTGACCAGAAGGAGAGTTCCTGCCGGTAATTTCTGTATTGCTGGTGCATCGCCCCCTGTCTGAATATTCATCCCCCCCGAAACAACCCCGAATCCAAGTATTATGTTGTAGCCTATCTAACCCATCCATCAAAATACTTCTT
>CAZWTX010000002.1:0-52608 GCA_964637135.1 uncultured Methanospirillum sp.
TGTTCCTGCTGGACCTTCTGGTAGATCTTGGTGGTGACCTTGAAGACGGCCTCGGTGAGATCTTCCATCGCCTTCTTGATCGCCTCTGAATCAGTCCCTTCAAGGGCGGTCTTCACCGTGGCGATGTGATCGGTAATCGAGGTCTTGTCTTCCTCGTCGATCTTGTCCTCGCTCTCCTTGAGCAGTTTCTCTGCAGAGAAGACTGCCATGTCGGCGTTGTTGCGGATCTCGATCTCTTCCTTCTTCTTGTTGTCCTCGTCTTCGAACTTCTTGGCGTCGTCGACCATCCGGTTGATCTCATCGTCGGAGAGCTTCTTGCTGCCCTTGATGGTGATCGTCTGCTCGTTACCGGAGCCGAGATCCTTGGCAGAGACATGGATGATACCGTTCGCATCGATATCAAAGGTAACCTCGATCTGCGGGATGCCCCGGGGTGCCGGCGGGATCCCGGTCAGCATGAACTTGCCGAGGGTAAAGTTGTCAGCAGCAAGCTTCCGTTCACCCTGCACGACGTGGATCTCGACCGAGGTCTGGTTGTCGGCTGCCGTTGAGAAGATCTGGCTCTTCTTTGTCGGGATGGTGGTGTTCCGGTCGATGATCGGGGTCGCTATTCCGCCGAGGGTCTCGATAGAGAGGGTGAGCGGGGTCACGTCGAGAAGAACGATGTCGCTCGTTTCACCGGCAAGTACGCCACCCTGGATGGCTGCACCGACGGCAACGCATTCATCAGGATTGATCCCCTTGTCAGGATCCTTGCCGAGGACTTCCCTGACCTTCTGCTGGACGAGGGGAACACGGGTCGAACCACCGACGAGGAGGACCCGGTCGATGTCCTTTCCGGTCATCCCGGCATCAGAGAGTGCCTGCTTGACCGGAGTGATCGTCTGCTCGACGAGATTGCCGATCATCTGCTCGAACTGGGCGCGGGTCAGGTCGATGTCCAGGAACTTCGGTCCGGATGAGTCAGTCGTGATGTACGGGAGGTTGACGTTCGTCTTCTGCTTCTGGGAGAGTTCTATCTTCGCGTTCTCGGAGGCATCGCGGAGCCGCTGCATTGCCATCGGATCCTTGGTCAGGTCGATTCCTTCCTTCTTCCTGAACTCTTCAACCAGGTAATCGGTGATCAGCTTGTCAAAGTCGTCACCACCGAGGTGGTTGTTTCCGGCGGTGGCCTTCACCTCAAAGACACCGTCACCGAGGGTCAGGATGGAGACATCAAAGGTTCCGCCTCCGAGGTCGTAGACCAGAACGGTGTGATCCTCTTCCTTGTCGATACCGTACGCAAGGGCAGATGCCGTCGGCTCGTTGATGATACGAAGTACTTCAAGGCCGGCAATCGTCCCGGCATCCTTGGTAGCCTGCCGCTGGGCATCGTTGAAGTAGGCCGGAACGGTGATGACTGCTTTCTTGATCTCCTCGCCGAGGTATGCCTCGGCATCGGCCTTGATCTTCTGCAGGATCATCGCGGAGATCTCCTGCGGGGTGTAACTCTTCCCGCCGGCAGGGATCTTCTTGTCTGTTCCCATGATCCGCTTGACCGAGATGATGGTATTCTGCGGGTTCGTGATTGCCTGCCGCTTTGCAAGGCTCCCGACGAGACGTTCACCGTCTTTCGTGAACGCGACGACCGACGGGGTGGTCCGGGCACCTTCGGCATTCGGAATGACGACAGCCTTCCCGCCTTCCATTATAGACATGCATGAGTTGGTGGTTCCAAGATCGATACCAAGAATTTTTTCGCTTGCCATACTCTTACTCGTTAATGTGTGGTTGAAATTTGGTATATTCGACTACTGTTCACCGGACGAGGACTGTTTTTCCGGGCTGTTCCCCTGCGAGACGGCAACCTTGGCACACCGGATCACCTTCTCATTGAGGAGATACCCCTTACAGACCTCATCACAGACGAGCCCTTCATCCAGCACGGATGGCACGTAGGCGATAGCTTCGTGTTTTGCCGGATCGAAGGTCTCATTCACCGATTCAAAGGATGTTATTCCCTGCCTGGAAAGAACATTCTCGAGGAGTTTCATGATCTGGCTGATCCCCTCGTGGTTTCCCCCTTCAGCCGTCAGTGCCCGCTCCAGGCTGTCAGCGACGTCAAGGATATCGCGGGCAAACTTCTCAAGCACCATCGAGACCCGGTATTCCGTATCCCTGGCTGATCGTTTCCTGAAGTTGTCAAAGTCAGCAGCGAGCCTGAGATACCGGTCATTCAGGTCGTCGAACTCTGCCTGAATCACTTCCAGCGGGGATTTCTCCTCCTTGGGGGGAGATTCTTCAGGGGAAACCGGAGATTCCGGAGATGCCGGCTCTTCGTCTTTCTCCTGGTTCATCATCTCTTCTCCATTGATATCGGCCATAGGGTTCACCATAACTGTTGTAATGTAGTTCTATATTAATATTACCTCATCCCAGGCAGTGTTTATATTTAAGATATACTCTGCTGCGATCTAGAATGATTAATTATTGGCGCTAAAAGTATCTGAATAACCTGGATATGGATGATAGTGATCATGGGGAAAAGTAACTTCAGGTTAGGATCAGAACAGCCGCATGAGTACGACTCCGGCCCCAAAAGAGGCCAGGTTCATGAGAAGGGAAAACAGGAGTGATCGGGGAAGCCGGATCCTGAACAGCACGCCATAGAGAAGCGTTTCCACGAGGATGACCAGGATCTCAAGCGGCAGAACCGGCTGTCCGGCAAACAGGACAAGGTAATTCAGAAGAGGATTGGTAACCCCGTTCACGAGGATGACGCCGGGGAGGAATGAGACCGGGTTGTCCCTGAGCAGGAGGGACAGCACGACATATTCAATCCCGGCCGTGAGAGCGAACGCTCCGATAAGCAGCAGCAGCAGGTTCATCCGGCGAGGCGTCTCCTGATCACCATCACCAGGATGATCGCGAAAGAAATGACCGGGAGGCCGAAAAACCAGAAATTAAGGAGAAGGAGATCCGGGTTCCGGAACATCATCCTCTACGACCGGAAGGGATTGCACGGTCCCGTCGGCAAACCCGTACCTGACCTCGGTCAGGGTTGCATTCAGACCGGAAGGGGTGAGGGAGTTCACCACGATATCCACGGTCACGTTCGCGACCCCGAGGGATTCATCAAGGGCAATGGAGACGGGAAGACTGACATTTGCAGTCACGAGCGGGGCATTCTCAAGTGATGGCGCGATATCGAAATCATCGGTTGCATTTCCCGCCAGTGCCATGGTCAGAACCGGATCGGCATCAGAGGTATTCAGGGCGTGGAGGACAAATCCGTCCAGTTTGTACCCCCCTCCAAACGAGCCGTTTACCACGGGTGTGGTCTGCTCATACCCCCAGATCTCGCTGCTTGTGAGGAAGGTATACCCGGGAAAATCATCGGCATTCACGATCTGATACTGGAAATCATAATTACGGATCCCCTCAATCAGGAGATCAGCCGCACCACCGGATGCGAGCAGCATTCCGGCCAGAAGAAGAACCAGCACACCCGGTCTCATCACATCACCATGGAGGTACTGTGAACCGGGTGAGTATAGCCTTTCCCGTCAGAGCATCTGATCCCCGGGAACTGTCGATCACACGGTACATAATCATCCCGAACCTCCTGTCCCCCGCATGGGTGAACAACGCGGGACAGAGGACCGTGTCATGGCAAAAAAACAATCCCTGAACAGTTGAACCACCGGGCAGGTACTCCCCGGACCAGTGCGGCACCCCTTCCTTCAGGTGGGCACCCGGAGCGGCCCGTGGTTCATCATATCAACACTTCGGTTTGCAGTTAAAAAATAAAATTATTTACGGGCCTTTCATGATAACACCTGATATTTACACCGCTCTCCAGTGGAAACAAAGGGGTTCTGGACCGATGGGAAATGAATCAGAACAGCTATATACTCCCCCATCGGAAGACACAGGATCCCCCCCGATGGCTGCCCTGTTGATTTTGCGGGGGGGAACCGGGGAAGACCGGGTACCGGCCCGGACGTGATACGGCCTTCCCGGTATGAGGACTCCCGACCCCCGGAGGGCATCAGTATCCATACCAATATGCCCTCCTGAGGAGACTCTATCTGAAGATATCATGGTGAGAATGATGCGGTTTTCGGTATCTCTTTCATTGTTTCTGATGATGATCTGCCTCACCGGCTGTCAGGCCTCATCGAATGGAACGATCGAGCTGGATGTCCCCGATATCGTGGAGATTGGCGACCAGTTCACGATCCAGGGGCTCATCGATCCCTCGGCTCCCGTGCTCTTCCCTGACGAACTGATCCTCATGATCCGGGCGCCTATGGACAGCCATGTCGAACAGTTCTCAACCCTCACCCCGGCGACGGATCGCACCTTTGAGAAGACCATCACTGCCGATATCATCGGAGAATGGACCGTATCAGCCCGGTACGGGGATGCGGGTTCAGGTACATCAGAGGTAAAGGTGGTTCCCCGGACAACCCGGATGCGGGCAACCCTTGACCTCCTTCCGTACGGGGCGCCGGTAGAAACCGGGGAAGATGTTCCGATGTCAGGTACCCTCCGCGATCCGTCCGGGAACGGAATTTCACACCGTGAGATCACCTACGAGGTCGGTCTTCCGTCATATACCTGGTCAGGCTCTGATGTCGCAGATAGCGACCGGGTCTGGCAGATCTACGGCACGACCACGACCGACGAGACCGGGAGCTACTCGTTCTCGTTCCCGGTGTATGACACCGGTGAGTTTGGTGTCAGGGCAGTATTTGCCGGCGATGATACCTATCGTGCTGCACGGAGCACGGTTGAGCATGTCATCGTACGATAGGAACACCCTTTTTTTCACCGATACCCTGATACTATCCGGCTCCCTCTTCTCCATACGGACATGGAGTGGTACAGCGAATTTCCAGTGTTGATCATCGATGAAGAGGCAGGGACAGCCGGGATGTCCGGCCACACCCTCGAAGCAATCATCGACGAACTGAAAAAACGGGATCTCACCATTCTTGCTGCCGCCTCATTGAGCGAGGGAAAAGCGCTCTTTCTGGCCCACCCCGAGATCTCATGTGTGGTGATAGACTGGGATACCCGGTCTGAACCCGGAACCGGCGGTCCGGAGGAGGTCATCCTCGCAATACACCGGAGAAACCGGTGGATCCCGGTATTTCTCTTTACTGACAAGACATCAGTCCAGGATCTGCCAGTGAGCGTCGTGCGGTCGCTCAAGGGATATTTCTGGAAACGGGAGGATACCCCCGGATTCATCGCCGGGCACATCCACGAGATCGTTGAGCGGTACCTTGCGAGCCTTCTTCCCCCGTTCTTCGGTGAACTGGTCAGGTACACGGAGGAAGCGAACTATTCCTGGCATACCCCGGGCCATATGGGCGGGGTGGCGTTCCTAAAAAGCCCGGTTGGGAGACTTTTTTTTGATTTTTACGGAGAAAACTCGCTTCGTGCCGATCTCTCGGTCTCTGTTCCCGGGCTGGGATCGCTCCTTGACCATTCCGGCGTGATCGGGCAGGCAGAGGCGAATGCCGCCAGGATATTCGGTTCGGACTGGACATGGTTTGTCACAAACGGGACATCTTCCTCGAACCGGATTATCTTCCATGCCACCGTCCGTCCGGGAGATATCGTCCTGGTTGACCGCAACTGCCATAAATCGGTGATGCACGCAATCATCATGACCGGGGCCATCCCGATCTACCTCCGCCCGTGTCGGAACCGGTACGGAATCATCGGGCCGATCCGGATCTCAGAGCTCGCACCGGAGACGATCACCGATCGGATCAGAACCCATCCGCTTATCCCCAGGGATTCATCCCCCGGTATCAGGCATGCCGTGATCACGAACTGCACGTACGACGGCATCTGCTACTCGGTTAACCGGATCATCCGCCTCCTCTCCGGGAATGTCGCCGGAATCCATTTTGACGAGGCATGGTACGGGTATGCCCGGTTCCATCCGCTCTACGCAGGGAGATATGCCATGGACGGCGACGCGAACCAGCCCGGGGATCCCGTTATCTACGCATCCCAGTCCATCCACAAGGTTCTTGCCGCCTTTTCTCAGGCATCGATGATCCATGTCAGGGATTCCCACCGGCCGGAAAAACAGAGGATATCCCCGGAACGGTTTAATGAGGCATACATGATGCACAGTTCGACCTCCCCCCAGTACAGCATTCTCGCCTCCCTCGACGTCGCGGCAGAGATGATGGACGGGGATGCCGGACCGGTCCTGATGACCGAGACCCTTGAGGAAGCAACGATATTCCGGGCGAAGATGCTTCAGATCGGAAGGCAGCTCGTTGAGGAGCAGGCTGGGGATCCCTGGTGGTTCAGGATCTGGCAGGCGGAGCAGGATCCATCGGTAGTTGCAGCCGTATCGGGAAGATACGGCAGGGTGAGTGCAGGAGAGGAGGAGGGATCGGAAGATCCCTTCTCCTGCTGGGATATCTCACCGGATGATTCCTGGCATGGCTTTGATGGAATTGAAGAGGGATACGTCAGGCTGGATCCGACGAAGGTGACGATTCTCTGCCCCGGACCGGGGGAAGACGGGACCCTCTCGGAGAAGGGCATACCTGCACCGGTGGTTGCCACGTATCTCCGGGAAGAAGGAATTGTGGTTGAAAAAACGGGTTTTTACTCGTTCCTGGTCCTGATGACCATCGGGGTTACGAAGGGAAAGACCGGCAGCCTGATCTCGACCCTGCTGACCTTCAAAGATCTCTATGATCGCAACGCCCCGCTGGCAGAAGTGTTCCCTGAGGCACTTGCCGGGTGGCGGACGCGGTATCCGGCGAGCATGGGACTTGCCGATCTCTGCGATGAAATGCATGCCTTCCTCGGAGAACAAGAGATCCTCAGGCTTCTCCATGACGGGTACGAACCCCTTCCCGAGCAGGTCATGACCCCGGCTGATGCATACCGGAACCTGGTATCAGGGAACGTCGAGAATGTCCCGGTGTCTGAACTTGACGGAAGGGTGGCTGCCGTGATGGTGGTTCCCTATCCTCCCGGCATCCCGGTAATCATGCCCGGGGAACGCCTGACCGGAGAAAGCAGGGTCGTCATTGACCTCCTCTCCCTGTATGAAGCGTTTGACAACCGGTTTCCGGCATACGAGACCGGACTCCATGGCGTTATCGTCAGGAGAAAACATGGCCAGAAACGGTACCTTGTTCCCTGTATCAGGTAGAGGCCGGATGTTCTCCCGCCTGCAGGGTTTTTCCGGGGATTCTCTCCATCAGGTATAAGCCCTCGTATCGCCATCAGTTCACGAGGGGACAGAGGCATGACGCGGGTTCTTGTCGTAGATGACGAGCCTTCTTTTCTGGAAATCTCAAAAACCATTCTTGAAAAGATCCACCGCCTGGAGGTGATAACAACGCCGTATCCGGGGGAGGTGATGAACATCCTGAAAGAGTATCCGGTCGATGTCATCGTCTCCGATTACCAGATGCCCGGCACCAGCGGATGTGCATTGGTACAACTAATCCGGGGGGATCCACGCTGGAAAAACCTTCCCGTTATCATGTTTACCGGGAGAAGCAGGGAAGAGGAGGTTGTTGCCGCGATGAATGCCGGTGCTGACTTTTACCTTCAGAAAGGAGGGGATCCTGCCAGCCAGTTCGCTGAACTGAATGAGACAATCACCCGGGCAATCGCCCGGAGATCGGCAGAACCCGCACGAACGGAGAAGTAACCGGTCAGGTAACAGCAGGCCGGGCAGTCCGCCACGATCCGGGGTATATCCCAGAGATCCTTTTTTGTCATTGGGGGGAGTGAAGGAATAATGAGTCTTCAGACGGGCGATCTATCCATCATTATCCGGCCAAAGGGCATCCCCGGTAACGGGATGAGAAGAAGGATCCAAAACCTCACCTGATACCCGGGGTATCCCCCGGGCAGAACGGGTGCCGGCAGAAGCAGCCACCGGCGGTCATGAAACGGTGAACAATCAGACAATGATGAGCCACAGGGGGGAGATGTGTGCTTGTCTCATCACTCCCCATTGAAGGAGACCGGGAAGAATAAGGATATCGATTGGTTTCAGGGGAGGGAGAAAACCGGCAATAAAGGGGGTATTGTCCACACGGGGACGTATCCGGCATTCCACCGCCATCCATGCAAACCTATCTCACCGATGAGAATCAAACGCGGTACGATCCATGTCAGTCGTTGATCTGGCCTTCCTCGGGTTTATTATCGGTCTTACCGGGGCAATTGCACCCGGTCCCACCCTGATTGCAACCATTTCCGCTTCGATAAAAACCGGATGGACCGGAGGACCGAAGATCACCGGGGGGCATATCATTGCAGAATTCCTGATCGTGGCTCTCATCGCGATAGGAATCCCCTTTATCCCTGCAGATATTACCCATATCGTCGCCATCCCCGGGGGAATAGCCCTCATCGCCTTCGGGATCCTGACCATCCGGTCAGTAAAAGGAGCCACCCTCCAGGTTCAGGAAACAGAACGCGGGAATCACACCCCGGTGATTGCCGGGCTCGTGACCAGTCTCTCAAACCCCTATTTCTGGATTTGGTGGATATCGGTGGGAAGTGCCCTCCTGATCAGCTCGTTTGCGGAGGGGTTTTTCGGCGTGGCAGCATTCCTGCTCGGGCACTGGTCTGCAGACCTCGGCTGGTTCACGTTCGTATCCACCGGCATCCACTCCAGCCGGCATATGCTGACTGATCAGGCATACCGGTACATCCTTGGTGTATGTGGTCTCTTCCTCTGTCTCTTTGGCGGATATTTCATCTTCATCGGGCAATGATTCCCGGAACACCCGGGGAAGGCGGAACCCCGGGGCAGACCGGTGTTCGCCGTGACCGGCTGTGGCTTCCTGCAGCCGGCAGAGATCCCGATCTTGAGCATACGGGAAGAGGCACGATACTGAGCACGCTGCTGAGACGGGGGTCGTCTTCTTTAAATAACCCGGTTGACCATACCATGGTGAGGAACGAGAATGGGATCAAAAGGAAGAATGATCGTCGGTATGGATGTCGATGCCCTGATAGATCTTCTCAACAAGGCACTCGCTGACGAGTGGCTTGCCTATTACCAGTACTGGGTCGGATCCAAGGTCGTGAAAGGGCCGACAAAGGATGCGGTGATAGCCGAACTCGTCCAGCATGCCACCGAGGAACTATCCCATGCAGACATGATCGCCATCAGGATTGCCCAGCTTGGCGGAACACCGGTTCTTGAACCGAAGGAGTGGTACTCCCTGACAAACTGCGGGTATGATGCACCCACCGATCCGTTCGTGAAGCAGGTCCTGATACAGAACATCAAAGGAGAACGATGTGCCATCGAGACCTACAACCGGTTACTTGAGATCGTCAAGGACAAGGATCCGATAACCTACAACATGGTTCTTACTATCATCTCGCAGGAGGTCGAACACGAGGAGGACCTTCAGGGCCTGCTTGAAGATCTCGAAGTTATCCTGAAATAACCAGGATAAAACCCCTTTTTTCCCGTCGGCCGGGGAGCGGACCAAGTACTCATACTATATCTCCTTTCCCCGTCGACCTTTTTGCCTGCATCATATTCGTCCTGATCCGGCCCCGGGGTCTGAATCAGGACACAGACTGGAGAATATCATGTTTCAAGGTGAAACTGGCATTATAATCGCTTTTATCGTGTACCTGGCCGTCATGATCTCCATCGGGGTCATTTACTACCGGCGGACACATACCAACTGTGAATACATCCTTGGTAACCGGAAACTGAACCGGTTTGTCGGAGCGCTCAGTGCTGAGGCGTCAGATATGAGCGGTTGGCTGCTCATCGGTCTGCCTGGGCTTGCCTATGCCTCGGGCATGGAAGCGATGTGGGTAGCCCTCGGCCTTGTGATTGGTACCTTCCTGAACTGGAAATTTGTTGCCAAGCGGCTTCGGATCTACACCGAATGTGCCAACAACTCCCTGACACTCCCTGATTTCTTCAGGAACCGGTTTGCTGACAAGACAGACCTCATCGGCGCCATTGCAGCGGTATTCATCCTGATATTCTTCCTGGTGTACACCTCTGCCCAGTTTGTTGCCAGCGGGAAACTCTTCAACACCGTATTCGGGATAAACTATACCACGGCCCTCCTCATTGGTGCCCTGATCGTCGTCTCATATACCTTCATCGGGGGATTTCTGGCTGTCTGCTGGACCGATTTCTTCCAGGGCCTCCTGATGCTCTTTGCCATACTCCTCGTCCCGATCGCCGCAATGGCAGTCATCGGCGGCCCGGTTGCGACCATCACCACCATCGAGGAGATCAATCCAAACCTGCTCAATCCATTGACGAGTGCCGATGGATCCCCGCTCACCACCATCGCCATCGTCTCCCTCCTCGCCTGGGGGCTCGGGTACTTCGGTATGCCACATGTCCTCGTCAGGTTCATGGCGATTGAAAAAGCAACGCAGATAAAGGAAGCCCGGTTCGTGGCAATGGTCTGGGTTATCCTCTCCCTGTGTGCCGCGGTTGCCATCGGGCTTGTCGGACGGGTTTTCCTTTCAGAACCGCTTATCGGGGCTGATTCGGAGACCGTCTTCATGGTGATGACGAGCGAACTCTTCTTCTCCTTCATGGCCGGTATCATCCTGTGTGGTATTCTTGCCGCCATCATGAGTACGGCATCTTCCCAGCTCCTGGTAACAGCTTCGGCGATCTCGCAGGATCTCTACAAGACCATTATCAGGAAGGACGCGTCAGACAACGAACTGATCTGGGTGAGCAGGTTTGCAGTTCTCGGGGTTGCACTTTGTGCTATCGTCCTCGGCCTGAACGAGAACAGCATGGTATTCGGTATCGTATCCTATGCCTGGGCAGGGTTCGGGGCAGCATTCGGGCCCACCCTCCTCCTCGCACTCTTCTGGAAACGGATGACCCGCGAGGGGGCCCTTGCCGGTATCATCGTCGGCGGGCTCACCGTTCTCATCTGGAAACAGTTCACGTTCTTCGGTCTTTACGAGATCATACCCGGATTTTTCCTCTCCCTCATTGCCATCTATGTCGTCAGCAAGATGACTCCCCCGCCGGGTACCGGTGTGACCGGGACATTCGAGCAGGTTGACGAGATAGATTTCAGAACAAACTAATTTTTTTCGGGTATCTTTCAGGGGATTACGGGTCTCCTTGAAAGAAAGACGTATTACCGAGAAGGTGGTACCTGAGATCACCGAATGCAGCCTGAATCCTTTTCAGAGACCCCATCCCATTCTGGCAACCGCCCGCATTGCCTGTATCTCTGGTTCCACCACGGTGAACCGGTCTGTTCTGAACAACACCAGTATCGCCGGTGCCCGTATCCGTTCCTTGATTGCAGGGCTCGGCACCCGGAACCAGAGCACCTGCCCGGTGAGATCATCAGGCCGGGAACGGGCAGCAGCCTGCCGGAGACAAGTATTCTCGGGGAGACCGGTTATCCGTAACCGGATCCTGAAATTCCAACTGTTTCACCATATTGTACGGCGTGCCCCTGCATTGCCGCAACGAGGTCATTTTTCGTCGAACCTCCCGCGAGGGAGAGGACAGTATCCAGGCCGTACACCCTGAACTGGTACCGGTGCAGTTCGCCTGACGGAACATCCGGTCCGTGGTACCCGATCTCACCGTAATCATTCGTTCCCTGGACTGCCATAACCGGGCTTGTAACGGTCGGCCCGGGGGGTATCCCCCGTGGGATCTCCCTGACGGGAGGAAGATTCCAGATGATCCACGGGGTAAATGAACAGCATGATTTGATGAACGGGTTGAATACCATAACCGCATAGCTGACTGCAGTCGGGGCAGAGATCCTGATAGCCGGACTGATATTTCCTCCATGCCAGGTATAACCGGGGGGAAATTCAAGGAAGGGAAGTTCTACGATGATCGGTTCCATGGGTATCAATTCGCCGGTGATCCAGAGATGGTACCCGGGAAGAAATGAGCCTATGGATCGGTGGATCAGTGCGATGACAGGCTCAGGGACAGGAGAACCCGGTCGTGATGAGCCGTTCATCCACCGGGGCCGGAACGAGGGTCGGGATGATCCCGGAGATGATGCTCACTCCGCCAAAAACCGCAAAGATGCCATCCACGCCATCGGGGACCTCATCCAGGCAGGACTGGTCGTCCACCCTGAGATCGTTGCAGACCCGGGTGGCCACGGCATCAGCAAGGGAGGGATCGGGGGCAAAGACCGTCACACTGTCAGCGGTTCCGAGCGAGATGGAAGGACCGACCGTCGCCGATGAGGTGCAGATCCCGTATATACCCGGCCTTGGATCGATCACGAATGCATACGCTCCGGACAGAGGGGACGTGCCCGCGTACAGGCCAACCCGTACCGTCCGGTCTGATACGAGGGCGATATCCCCCCCGTTATCAATCACACAAAACCCGGCACCGCCGGCTATGGCAGCCTGCACCCCGGCACCCGCAACGGTACCGGCAACCGCTGCCATCGGCCCCACCCGGGCGGCATCAGCCGCACGGGCCATGATACGGATGACCGGGTCGGAAGTATCCACGGGGAGGGGATCAAAACTGGTCTGAAAAAAGGGATCCTGGCGGATATACCGTTCAATGGAGAGCCGTGCATCCTCCATACCCCTGCAGGCACCCGTGATCACTTCCGGTGAATCGGCAAGGACGGTCGCGATCGTCTCCTTGAGCTGGAAGTGATGCCTGATCACGGGAGGATCCTAATACAGGATGGAGAGTGCCTGATGAGGACAGGCATACACACATTTGCCGCAGAGAATGCACTTCTTCTCTTCCACCTCAAGCTGCCATTCCCCGTTGAATGAGAAGACTCCCTTCGGACAGACCGAGATGCAGGCCCCACAGTCGACACACTCCTCCTCGTCACGGCGGACCCCTTCATCAAGGATACTGACCTCTGCCCCGAGATCCCGCATCTTTGCCGATACGAGACGACATGATTCATCAGGTACGTCCACGAGGGCCTCCTCGCCCTCGCGGTTTGATTTTGCCCGGTCTACGTTGATGAGGATCCCGGTCTCCTTGACCGCCTGGGCGATGATCGGCCTGCTCCCGTGGGAGAGCCTGACAAGGAGTTTCATGGCTTGTCCCTCCCTTCGCGGAAGAGTTTCCCGAGATCGCTTGCATGGAGCAGGGCGATGCACTGGTTCCCGGCATCAACCACCGGGAGGGCACTGATACGGTGTTGTTCGAGTTTCCGTGCGGCTACATCGATGGGTTCATCCGCACGGGCAGAGATGACATTCCTGGTCATGACATCCTTCACCTTTATCGTCCGGTTCGGCTGGGCAACTGCTTTCGTGACGTCAAACGTGGTCACCACCCCGACCAGCTGGCCTTCTTCGTTCAGGACCGGGAGATGATTCGTCTCGCCACGGAGGAGTTTCTTTGCGGCACTCTGGATCTCCTCGTTCTCCTTAACCGTGGTCACCTTCCGCTGCATGATCTCCTGGACCAGGGCAACCCGCTTTGTTTCCCGCATCGGTTTGACCTGCGTCGAGGGATCGAGCCGGCGGGTCGGGAGACAGAGGGTCATATCCCCTGCCTCTATCCAGGCCTTCAGGGTTTTTGCCACCTCGAGGGCTTTGCGGTAACTGGAGAGCGAAGAGGTCCGCACGTCTTCCCCGTTCAGTTCAATGCTCCCGCTCTTTAAATCGGCATAACTAACCTGTTTTATCACCGGCCGGTTCCGGGAGGGAACCCCGTAGTCCTTGATACTGACATGGATGTCCTCGTCCCGCACCGCCGTCCGCCTGACGACATCGATATCTATCACCGGGAGGGGAATTCCCACCCCGAGGTAGAGGGTGGGGCCGTACCGGCGGAAATAGGCTGCCCTGACATAATCAGTCGACATGTCGTTCATGTCGCCCGTTGTCATGAGGGTACTGAAATTTCCCGAAGAGGAATGCTGGGTCCCTTCCCCGACCACCATCCCCTGGGCACCGCCGAGGAAGATCGGAACCCCGCTGCCGATCAGCCGGAGGTCGGGATCGTTACAGATCGGGTTGAGCGTTCCTGCACCGGAGTAGGACACGTTTCCTGAATGGGGAAGCAGCGTCCCCATGTATGTCAGGAGGGTTTCATCCGAGGTATTGGATGCAGCGTCGTACCGCTGGTAGGCATTGCGGGGATTGACCATGATCGCCTGGTTGAGATCCTCAAGATGGATATCCGTGGTGATGCTCCGGCGGGGATAACAGTCTGAACCCGAAGACTGGGCCCGCAGTTCGATGGATTTTCCGGCGATGAAATCCTCTATCACGTGGGCACCGCCGTAATTCTCAACCCGGGTCACCGATTTGTTCGTGGCACCGATATACGTGTCAACCGCAGCAAGTCCGCCGTAGGCCTCGACATCGTTCAGCCAGAGCCGTTCCATCTTGATCGGGGGCTCGGCATGACCAAAGTTCAGGAAGGCTCCTGACGAGCACATCGCGCCAAAGGTCCCGGTCGTTACCACATCGACCTCCTTGAAGGCTCCTTCTTCGCCAAGCTCGCCGACGATGTCAGGCATCTCATCGGCAGTGACCACCCGGGCTGTCCCATCCCTGATCCGCCGGTTGATCTCATCGATGGACTTGTGCATAATACATATCCGTACGTCCTTCTTGGGGAAATATATTCGCTGACAGGAACGATTCGAAGAAAATACCCGTTACACGGGATTCAGGTACTGCTTCTCCGGCGATCCCCATATCCCGTCCGACGCCGATTCATACCCATGCATCTCTGGCTGAGGATCCTGCTCTCCGGCATCGTCACCTGGCTTATCCCGTTTCTTGTCGCGATTCCGTTTTACCAGCCGGACGGAACCATGCTTACCGACCCGGCCCTGTTCAAGAGTATCATGGTCGTTACCGGTGGACTGACCGGATCGCTCCTGCTCATCCACCTCTTCCGGCAGGAGACCGGGCAGTACCTCCGCCTCGGCATCATCACGGGATCTGCCTGGATCGTGATAAACTGGCTGTTGGATAGTGCCATCCTCATTCCGATGAGCGGGGATGACATCCCGGCATACCTGGCAGACATCGGTCTCCGGTACCTCCTTCTTCCCATCATGACGATCATGGCCGGTATTATCGCCGCCGATGCTGCGGAGAGGAACCGGAACCGTCCTTTAGATTGATGTGATCCGGAGACAGTACTCTGATAATGACTGAGGGTGGCAGCGGTGGATCAGGGCGGTGGGTTGCCGATCTCTGGTACCTCATGGCCGGCCGGATTGCTCCCCCCCTCTGCTGTACTTCGCCTCCCCCGGCATTTCTTCTCGTTCGCCAGGCAATACGGGAGATTGGTGAGAAAAACGGAGATATTGACCAGGCAGTGCTGATCCTGCGGGATCTCATCTCATCCTGCCCGTCCGAAGGATTTGTGTACGAGCAGGCCGGTCAGTTACTCAACATCATCGGATGGCGACAGAAATACCACCAGGAATGGTTTTCCCGGGACGTTCATGGAACCAGGCTGCATACCGGCCGGTGTGGCCAGCATATCGCCCATGCGCTCGCCCTCATGAACACCGGTTCAGATGATGAAGCCATGGAATTATCGGGCAGGATTATCCGGGAAGGGACACCCGGTTCAGACGATATCACGATTGCCCACCTGATCAGGGCTGCCATTCAGATCTGTACCGGGGAGATCGATGCCGGTGAAACTGAACTGGCACTGATATCAGCGGGTTTATCGGGGAACCAGAGAGACTGAGAGATACTCTGTGAGGAATGGCATGGATAAACGGATAGTATATGGTATCGGATCAGGATTTGTTATTCTCTGCATCCTTGTTGCCGGGGTACTGCTTGCCTCGTCCCATTCATATGATTCAACCCCCCGCGAGACTGCGGAATCGGTGAACATTACCGTCCCGGCTCCTCCGGTGCAGGAAACCCATGAAACCCGGGTTACTCTGGCGTATACGATTGAGACCTCGCCGTTCTCTGATGCCGGTCTTGACCTCATGAAAGTCGAGGTGATTGATCCTGAAGAAGGAACCGTGCTGAAGGCTTTCACCGGGGACCGGCTGGCGGAAGTGTTCACGCCGGGAACCGGAACGCGGGTTCCTTCGGTATCCGTCCGGCTGGACCTGGACAGGGAAACAATACCCGAAACGCTTACTCACCGGCTCACGTTTATCTCGAAGAACCGGGCGGTTCTCCCGATTGTTGTCTCCGGCGGTGATACGCCCGTCTCTCCCCAATCCTGATCAAAAAGCCGGGGATCTCCCTCCTCTTTATCTGGGGCCGGGTCGGGATCACAACTGACTAATCCGTCCCTGACAATCACAGGTACATGAGAGCCCTCAATAGACTGGTGATCATCCTGCTGATGGTGTCAGGTTTCATCCTCGTACCATCATCCGCCGGAGAACCATCCGGTCATGAAGCAATGGAGCAATACCTCGGGGATATCACCGGAGAAATCACTGATACCCTCCTCGATCTCCAGGCTGCCAACGAAGAGAGTGCAGCCAGGATCGGGGAGCACTGGAATGAATCCGCACAACTGAAAGAGATTCTGACAACCAAGATTGAAACGGTGCCGGCCGGGAAATCCTCCCTGATCATCGATCAGAACGGTACCGTGCTTATGGCAGCTCCGGCAATCCAGGAGTCGCTTATCGGGCACGATCTCGGGTACCAGCCAGAAGTCCAGGAGGCAAACCGCCTGCAGGAGCCGATCCTGAGCAGTGTTTTCCCGCTTGAGGAGGGATTCTCCGGAATTTCCCTCTCGTACCCGGTCTTCTCTGCTGAGAACGACTACCTCGGGTATACCGATATCACCTTCAGCCCCCAGGATCTGATCGGGGAGATCATCAGGCCGATCCTGAAAAATACCCCGTATGACCTGATGATACTCCAGACCGACGGCCTGGTCATATACGAGACCAATCCGGAGGAGGTCGGGAGAAACGTGCTGACCGATACCCTCTATTCCTCCGATGAGATGAAGACCGTCAGCAGCGCCATCACGACGGAACCGGAGGGGACCGCAACATACCGGTTCTGGAACCGGAACTGGAACGAGGAAACGAGCCGGGAGATAACCTGGAAGACCCTTGCATTCAACGAACGGAAATGGGTGATTGCGATAATCGGGGATAGTGAGGATACCCTGACCGCCAGCGGGGATGAACCTGAACCCTCGCCGTCAGCACTCAGGGATGAGATCCGGGAAATCACGCTGTTCGTGGAGAATGCCACCGATTTTGCCCGGGCAACCGGTGCTGAAGATGCACGTTTGGCATTCAACAATCTCTCCGGTCAGTTCGTAGATGGAGAGCGGTACATCTTCGCGTATGATATGAACGGAACCTGTCTCGCCCTGCCGTACCAGCCCGGCCTCATCGGGGAGAACCGGATGAACAACACCGATCCGAACGGCAACCGGTATATCGAACTGCTGACTGACCTTGCCAGGGACGGAGGCGGTGCAACCTATTACCTCTATCAGAATCCTGACCAGGGATACGAGAACCAGATGAAATATGTCGTCGTCCGCCCGGTTGATGAATCCTGGTTCATCGGATCGGGGTTGTATCTTCCCGGGGTGGATGCAGCGGTATCCGGGGAGGAGAAAAACGACCTTGTCACCCGGGTGAGAACCGCTAGTACTGCCGGGGAGACCATGGGCAGGGAAACGGCAGTTGCCGGGTTCACCGATGTCGTAGCGTATGACATGCACGGAACCGCTCTTGCCCGTCCCGATACCCCGGATCTCGTCGGAAAGAACCTGCTCGACGAGGAAGACTCATTCGAAAGCCGGGTGATACTCCTTGCGAGGAATGTCGCCGGGCGGGGAGGCGGATTCATCTATGCCGTATCGGAAAACCCGGGTACCGGCCTCAATGAACTGGCTCTCTGGTACGTCGAACCGGTTGACGATACCTGGTTTGTGGGCTCGTCGATGAATCTCGGAGCCGTTGCTTAAATCCACGGATCGGAACACCCGCTATTCCCTTTTTCTTGAAACAACATATCATGATTATGATGCCAGCACGTCTGAACCGGATACTCAGGATAGTCCTGATACTCCTGATTCTACTCCTCACCGGGGGAGGAGTGACCGGAGATACATCAACGCCCGCTGATGAACCATCCTCTCCGCCGGCCGGAACCCTGATCATGGTGTATATGATCGGAAGTGATCTGGAGAGCGGAGAAGGAGCCGGTACCGCCGATCTCATGGAGATCGTCGACGGATATACTGGTGCCAGCCCGCACGATCTCCAGATCGTTGTTGCATACGGAGGATCGACGACACCAGGCTGGAACGGCATAAGGATCGCAACCGTTGAGAACCTTACAAAAGATGCTGAAAACGGGATTTTTGGCGATGAGGGGTATGAAATCAGCCGGAATGAGGGGGCAAACATGGCCAGCGCCGAAACCCTTGCCTCCTTCCTTGCCGACGTCTCTGCATGGTATCCCGCAGACCGGGTTATGCTCATCTTCTGGGACCATGGCATGGCATACGACGGGTTTGGTCTCGACGAGGAGACCGGTGACGAACTCTCGCTTGACGATCTCGACCAGGCCCTCGGTGAAGGGTCACTCCCGATCAGCATGATCGGATTTGATGCCTGTCTGATGGGTTCACTTGAAGTCGCAGCGGTCCTTTCCCCGTACAGCGAGTACCTGGTCGCATCCACGGAGTTGGAACCGGGCGGAGGGTGGCGGTACGATCGCTGGGTCCAGGAGCTGGCTGCCGATCCCACGATGGATACCGAAACAATCGGCAAAACCATCGCCGATACCTACATGGAAACGGAGGAGAGCGGAAAAACCCTCTCGGTCATCAGGCTTTCAGCCATCCCTGCACTTCTTGAAGCCCTTGATAAGGTCGGTTCAGGTCTGAATCCGGCCCTCGTCTCACCGGAGGGCTTTTACACACTCGGGAGGGCCTTTGGAGGTACCACCCGGTTCGGCGTGGAACCCGGGACCTCGGATACGGACACCACCATGGATCTCGGGATATTTGCACAGAACGTGAGAGAGACAATGCCGGATCTTGCAGATCCCATTGCCAATCTCCTTGACCGGATCGCCGAGACGGTCGTGTATGAACGCCATGACGCTTTTATCCCCGAGACCCTCGGGATCTCAATCCTCTCTCCGACCGCACTCTCCTGGGAGGATTACACCGGGAAACAGGCTGTTCTCTCCCTCACCCCGGGGTGGGATACCTTCTTTGCCTCCTACCTCACCCGGACCGGTGATGACCTGGAGAAACCTGCCCTGTCAGCGACGGAGACGGGAACGTACGAAATAGACGATCCCTATAACGCGGCAGACGTCTACGCCGATTACTACCTCGTGGATGAGGCCGGTGTCCTTCTCCTCGGGTCAGACCCGGTTTTTCCTGACGACGAAGGATACTATGAAATCCCGGAATGGGACGGAAGATGGATGTACCTTACAGATCCAGATGATCCTGACCAGTATGCCCTGATGGAGTTTTATTTTGAGACCATTCTTCCGGACGGGACATACAAGTATTCAACCGAGATCGACATCGAGCGGAACGGTTCGGTGAAAGAAGCGGTGATGTACACGTATCTTACCCCGGAGAGCGGGGAGATGACCATCAGCATCACGCCGTACACCGTCCGGCCGGACGGAGAGACGATCTTTGCCCGGAGTTCGATGATGCCTGAACCCGGCGATATCATCACCACCTATGCGATGCAGTACACCGATGAGATGGAAGAGACAGAGATGACTCCCATCGGTTCGATCACGATCACCGAAGGAACCGAGCTCATGTATGATCTCCTTCCGGACGGAACCTATGCGATCGGTCTTTCCACGGGATATGCTCCAGGAGAGGAATCGTATTCAGATTTCGGGATCTATACCCTGTCGGATGGCATACTCACCCCCGAACGTATCGAGGATGATGAGGAGACCGGGTTCATACCAGAATCCGGTGACCTGGAAGAGAATAACAGCGGGGACGTTTCACCCTGAACGCGTCAGTATCCGGCATACCCTGACGGCCGGCCATCGAACCCCTCCGGGAAGAACGATCACCGGTTCACTCTTCCGGTTCATGGTGCCTGACCGGGTCCACCGTTGGATCATGCAGGGTGAAATAGAAGGTACTCCCTTCATTCACCCGTGATTCTGCCCATATCAACCCCCCATGCCGGATGATGATCCGTTTTACGATTGCAAGGCCGACGCCGGTCCCTTCATACTCGGTCACCGGGTTCAGCCTGATAAACACGTCAAAGATCTGGTTTGCATTGGCCATATCAAACCCGATTCCGTTGTCCCGGATAAAATACACCCATCTTCCCGCAGTAAAGATCGAACCAATCTCCACCACCGGACGGGAGACATTCTGCGTGAACTTGAACGCATTCGAGAGAAGGTTGACCAGTACCTGCCGTATGAGAGCCGGATCACCACTCGTTTCGGGGAGATGACCGACCGTGACATCCACCCGGCACCCGGGGATCGAACCGGTCATGGTTGTGACGATCCGCCCGACAAGATCCTGCATGTCAATCGGGGTGTTATCAAGAACCTTGCGTGAAACCCGGGAGAAATCAAGGAGATCATCGATGAGATGATCCATCATCCGGGTACTGTCGCGGATCTTCTGGACATACCGGATGATCTCCTCGTTACCGGTTTCCTGTGCCTTTATACCGAGGATATGGCTGAATCCGTCGATTGACCGGACCGGGGCCCTGAGATCATGGGATACCGTGTAGGTGAACGAATCCAGTTCATGCACGGTCGCTTCCAGTTCCCGGGTCCGGTACCGTACCTCGTCCTCAAGCCGGCGGTTCATCTCAAACAGAAGACGTTTTGCCCGGTTTTCCATCGTGATATCATGGAAAATCGCTTGTACCAGGACATTTCGGCTCAGTCGGATCCGGGTCAGGTGTACTTCGGTCTCCACCAGTTCGCCGTCAGAACGGGTAAATCCCCATTCAGTCGAGACAAATCCGCCATCGATGACATGACTGATCAGTTCTTCCAGCTTTAGGGTACTCCCGGTTCCATCAGACTGAATACCCGGAGAAAAGTCAAGAAGGGTTTTTCCGACTACTTCATGATCCGGATATCCAAGGAGATGGGATACTTCTGGATTTATCTCCCTGATGATCCCGTCTTCGATGAGCACAATAGCATCGTATGCTGCAGTGAATATCGTCTGGTACTTCTCCTCGGCCCGTCTTCGCAGGAGAAGCTCGTCTTTGAGTTCACTCTTGCTCTGGTGAAGTGCGGAGATGGTCTCTTTGAGCGAGCCGATCATCATGTTGATGGACTGCTCGATCTGCCTCGTCTCTGCCGCCCCGGTTGCACGAATCCGGTGATTGAGATCGCCATGGGCAATCCGGTTGATATCCTCAACGATCCGGCTGAGCGGACGGATGATACGACGGGAGAGGTAGAACGCGAAGCAAAATGCGAGGAGGAGGGTGATAACATTGACAAGGATATACAGGGAAAGGAGGGACTGGACTGCTTTTTCTCGTTCGACGGTAGAAAAGGTGGTTCTCGCAACGATGTGAATGAATGAGTTCGAGGGGGCACTGCTCTCATACAGCGGTAAAAAGGTGTACACAACCTCTTCTCTATCATCAGGGTGGGATTCCCGGAGCACCGCCCTCGTGGTGTATACCCGGGTGATCTTCTCCATGAGATCCGGATCCCTGGTCGTATTGCCCTCCACGGGAAGACTGGCGATACTCTCCCCCATCCAGTTATAGAGGTCAACCCCGGTGATGGCCGGATGAAGTCGCTGGATGTTGTAAATCAGCTCGTCATATGAGATGGCGCTGGTCGATGGCATGACGAGATCCATCTCCTTGCTTACCTCAAGGAGCCACTGGTGATCGTGGGTGCTGATATAGCCGTATTTCCGGTTCTTCTTGCTCAAATCAACACCATGGACGGAACGGTCAGGATAGAACCTCCCTGATTTCTGCATCTCCTGTATCTTTTCATAAAATCCAGGGAGCGTCCTGAAATCGAGCCCGAGATCATTCGGGTACGTGGTGCTGACGATAACGCCGTCAGAGGAGATGATGTAGAACTCGTATTGTCCATGCAGGCGGGTTTCAGCACGATGATCAAGGTCTGACAGGTTTATCGCTGATATGTCGTTTCCGGCTTCTTTGTAGGCATCCCGGAGATACAGGATTGCTTCAAGAATATCCGGGTTTTGAGTAATTTCGTAGAGATAATTGCCCCGATCGATCCAACGGGTTGACTGGGTCAGGATAGACTGGGAAACGTTCACTTCCTGTTCGAATCGTTGATCGATACGGGCTTTCTCCTCGAAGAACCAGTAGGTCGTGAACATGAGGATGAATAATACGAGCAGGATAAGGATGGCGGCATTCAGAATGGCATGATAGGAGAGGGATTCAGACGGGGGGGGAGGTGCCATCTTGCTCGACATACCTCTCTCTCTCTGGTTCGATAAAGGGATCTGAGAGAGTACCCTGAAAAAAAAGAAACCAGGATTACTTGTTCCTGAACTGGGGCATCATACCCCTGATCTCGCTTCCGACTTCTTCGATGAGGTGTTCCTCATCGGCACGGGTCAGGGCATTGAATGACGGCCGGTTGACCAGGTTTTCGAGCATCCATTCCTTTGCAAAGGTTCCGTTCTGGATCTCCTCGAGGATCTCCTGCATCGCAAGGTAGGACTCCTGGCCGATAACCCGGGGACCCCGGGTGAGATCCCCGTACTGGGCAGTATTCGAGATGGCACTGCGCATCTTCGTGAATCCGCCTTCATAGATGAGATCCACGATCAGTTTGAGCTCGTGACAGACTTCGAGGTATGCCATCTCGGGTGCATACCCGGCTTCAACGAGGGTCTCAAATCCGGCCCGGATCAGGGAAGTAGCCCCCCCACAGAGGACTGCCTGTTCTCCGAAGAGGTCGGTCTCGGTCTCCTCACGGAACGTGGTCTCAAGAACCACGGCCCGTGCAGCCCCGATCCCCTGGGCATAGGCGAGGGCGATCTTCCGGGCATTGCCACTCACATCCTGGTGAATCGCGATGAGGGCGGGAACTCCCATCCCCTCCGTGTAGGTCCGGCGTACCATGTGACCTGGTCCCTTCGGGGCGACCATGAAGACATCGACATTCTTCGGCGGGACAATCTGGCCGTAATGAATATTGAATCCGTGGGAGAACATCAGGCTCTTACCGGCGGTGAGGTGTCCGGCGATGGATTCCCGGTACACGGCTCCCTGCATCTCGTCAGGGATGAGCACCTGGATGATGTCTGCTTTTTTCGCCGCTTCCGCGACGTCATAGACCTCGAATCCTTCACTCTTTGCAAGATCCCAACTCTTTCCCGGGCGAAGACCGATGATGACCTTCAGGCCGCTGTCTTTCAGGTTCAGTGCCTGTCCGCGTCCCTGGGAACCATACCCTATCACGGCGATGGTTTTTCCGGTTATCGCGGTGATATCTGCGTCTTTTTCGTAATATTTCTGCATCATGGTACCAATCCGACCTACCTGTACGATTGTGGTCTTGCAGATATGTTTTTTCCTTTCTTCAGAAGGGAAAAAAAACCATTCATCCCGCTTTGATCCCAGTGGTGCATTTTCGCGCACTCGAATGCACCACCTCCCCTCCTCCCATATGAGAAAAAATATGAGCCGTTAGAACATTCGTTGAACAGGGACCATGAAATACGAGATCAAGTATCAGCCGTCATTTGCCCTGCTCGTTGTCAGGCTTGAACCGGGAGAGACGATAACCGCGGAAGCAGGTGCCATGACCTACATGCAGCCCACGATAGCGGTTCATACCAGGAAACGCAAGCAGGGAATCCTGTCATCGATCGGCCTCTCGCTCCTTGGCGGACAGTCCTTCTTTGTCAATGACTTCACCGCATCGGGAGGACCGGGAGAGGCCGGATTCTCGGCAGCCCCGCTCGGGGATATTGACCGGATCGCCATTCGTCCCGGGAGCGGATATATCATCCAGAAATCTGCCTACATCGCCTCGGGGCCGGGGGTTGAACTTGACGCCGAGTGGCAGGGATTCACCAAAGGGCTCTTCGGCCAGGGTCTTTTCATGATCAAGGTCTCCGGTGAAGGGGAGATTTTCATCAATGTCTTCGGTGCAGTGGATAAACACGTGCTTGCCCCCGGGGAACGGCTCATCGTCGACAACTTTCACCTCGTTGCCTTCAGCGAGAGCTGCCAGTACCAGGTGACCAAGTTCGGAGGCTGGAAAGAGACGTTCCTTTCCGGAGAATTCCTCGTCACCGATATCACCGGTCCGGGTGAGGTCTACATACAGACAAAGAACATCAGGGAGATGGCAGACTGGATCTGGACCCTTATCGAGCCACGGGTCCAGGCAAAAGCCCGATAACCAGTAGATCCAGGGCCTCCCCTGCACCCGTGATGAACAGGGAGCAGGAGAGGAGGGATCGGCATGTGGTGCATCAGGTAAACCCTCACGGGATATCTGATGCTTTTCGGAGAGGATTGAGGAACCAGTTATAAAAGGGTATTGAAAATCCGAGATCACTATTATATGATGGTGTGCCCAACGGGTAACCGGGAGTTTAGTCCTATGAGTGATTGTTTTATTGCCCGATAAAAAGGTTCGTTTTTTTGATACAACACTCCGTGACGGAGAACAGACACCTGGTGTCTCCCTGACCCCGACGGAAAAACTTGAGATCGCCACCGCCCTGTCGGGTATCGGTGTTCATGTTATCGAAGCAGGGTCAGCAGTTGCATCGGAGGGTGAACGGGAAGCCATCCGGCTGATCGCGGATGCCGGTCTTGCTGCTGAATGTTGTACCTATGTCAGAGCACTGCACCAGGATATTGACTGTGCCGCAGATGCCGGTGCAGATTCGGTCCACCTCGTGGTGCCGGTCTCTGACCTCCATATCGTCCAGAAGATGCAGAAGACCAGGGAGCAGATCTTCGAGATGGCCCTGGATGCCGTGCGGTATGCCAAGGACGCGGGGCTCATCGTTGAGCTCTCCGGGGAGGATGCATCCCGGGCAGACATGGAGTTCCTCCGGACCCTCTATGCAGCAGGGGTTGCCGAGGGAGCAGACCGGCTCTGTTTCTGTGATACCGTCGGGGTGCTCACCCCGGAACGGGTTGCCACCGATATTCCCCCCCTCTGTATCGCCCCGCTCTCGATCCACTGCCATAACGATCTCGGGCTCGCCCTTGCCAACACCCTTGCCGCCCTGAAAGCCGGGGCATCAGCGGCCCATGTGACCGTGAACGGGCTCGGAGAGCGGGCAGGGAACACCCCGTTGGAAGAACTCGTCATGGCACTCGAAACGCTGTACGGGTACGATACCGGGATTAATACCCGGAAAATCTATCCGGTCTCAACGCTCGTGTCCCGCCTGACCGGTGTCCCCTTTGCAACAAACAAGCCGATCGTGGGAACGATGGCATTTACCCACGAGAGCGGGATCCATGCCCACGGGCTCTTCCGGGATACCCGGACCTACGAGCCGATCTCACCTGAACTCGTTGGACGGACGAGACGGATTGTGCTCGGGAAACACTCCGGATCCGCGTCGGTAAAGGCCGCCCTGACCGAACTCGGGTACAACCCGAATCCCCGGCAGCTCGAGGAGATCGTCCGGCGGGTGAAGGCTCTCGGGGACGAGGGCCGGCGGGTGACCGATTCGGATGTCATGGCAATCGCAGATACCGTGATGCTTATCGAATGCAAACCGGTGATCAGCCTGAAGCAGTATACAGTCGTCAGCGGTACGAACGTCATCCCGACAGCATCGGTGACCATGACGGTGAACGGTAGTGAAGTGACCGGGGCTGCCATCGGGGATGGTCCGGTGGATGCCGCTCTCCGGGTCCTGGAACAGTCGGTTGCCATCGCTGGGGATATCAAACTGGAAGAGTTCCATGTGGATGCGGTCACCGGCGGAACCGATGCAATGGTTGAAGTTTTGGTAAAACTGAGAAAAGATGGACACAGCATCACGTCACGGGGAGCAAGGACCGATATCATCCAGGCCTCCGTGGAAGCTGTTATTGCAGGCATGAACCGCCTGCTGAGGGAGTATCATGAAGAGCGGAGCACAGATTCTGATTGAAGGATTAAAAGAGCAGGGTGTCGATCTCATCTTCGGATATCCGGGCGGCGTTGTCCTTCCCATATACGATGAACTCTATGACTCCGACATTACCCATATCCTGGTGAGACACGAACAGGCAGCGATCCATGCTGCAGACGGGTATGCCCGGGCAACCGGGAAGACCGGGGTATGCCTTGCGACCTCCGGTCCCGGCGCCTGCAACCTCGTCACCGGTCTTGCAACCGCCTACATGGATTCCATCCCGGTGGTTGCCCTGACCGGGCAGGTACCGACCACGCTTCTTGGAAACGATGCATTCCAGGAGTCTGATATCACCGGGATCACGATGCCGGTGACCAAGCATAACTTCCTCGTCCAGGATGCACGGGATCTGAAACGGATCATCAGGGAAGCGTTTTACATCGCCGGGACCGGGAGAAAGGGGCCGGTCCTGATTGATATCCCAAAGGATGTCAGCACGGCCATGGTTCCGGATACCAACGGCCCTGACCAGCAGCCTCATCTTCGCGGGTACAAACCAACCCTCCACGGTCATGGAAAGATGATCCACAAGGCGACTGAACTCATCCGCGAGGCACAGCGTCCGATCATGTATGCCGGCGGGGGAGTCATCTCTGCCGAAGCATCCGCAGAACTCGTTGAGTTTGCCGAACGGATGTGCATGCCGGTCACGACAACCCTGATGGGCCTTGGCTGCATCCCGACTGACCATCCCCTCAACCTCGGGATGCTTGGAATGCACGGAACCGAGTATGCCAATTATGCCATCTCGGAGTGCGATCTCCTCTTCGCCATCGGGGTGCGGTTCGATGACCGGGTCACCGGGAGAATCGAGACCTTTGCCCCGCATGCGAAGGTGATCCATATCGATGTCGACCCGGCCGAGATCGGGAAGAACAAAACCGTCGATGTTCCGATCGTCGGGGATGCACGAAATATCCTCCTCGATCTCCTGAAAAAACTCCCTGATACCTGTAGCCACCCGGAATGGTCAGAGAAGGTTAAAAGGTGGAAACAGAACCATCCGCTCAGGTTTAACGAGAACGATCTCCTCCATCCGCAGCAGGTGATCCGGACACTATCAGAAATTCTCGGGAAACGGGGAATCATCGTCACCGAGGTCGGTCAGAACCAGATGTGGTCTGCCCAGTACTTCCGGTTCTCCCGGCCACGGCAGTGGATCAGCAGCGGCGGTCTTGGAACGATGGGATACGGATTCCCGGCTGCCATTGGTGCACAGATGGGAAAACCCGGCGAACCGGTCGTCGTCTTTGCCGGCGACGGGAGTTTCCAGATGAATATCCAGGAACTCGGAACGGTTGCCCAGTATAATATCCCGGTCAAGGTGATCATCCTGAATAACCGGTTCCTCGGGATGGTGAGGCAGTGGCAGGAGCTCTTCTACGAAAAACGGTACTCCTCTACCGAACTTCCCGAGGTCAGATTCGCAGATATTGCCCGTGCCTACGGGATAGAAGGGGCCACGATCACCGAAAAGGCAGATCTTGAGCCGGCTCTGCGGGCCGCCCTCGATCATCCCGGCCCGTATGTCCTGGATGTCAGGGTGGTCAGGGAAGAGAATGTCTTCCCGATGGTCCCGGCCGGGGCAGCCATCAGCGAAATGATCGTCGGGCATCACACCGAACACCGGGAGGGATAACCATGCAGCCGCATATCTTCAGTGTGCTTGTCGAGGACAGCCCGGGGGTTCTTTCCCGGGTGACCGGCCTCTTCTCCCGGCGGGGGTTCAACATCGAAAGTCTTGCCGTCGGAACCTGTGATCAACCACAGACGAGCCGGATCACGATAGTGGTCTCCGGGAACGATGTCCAGATCGAACAGGTGAAGAAGCAGCTAAACAAGCTGATCGAGGTTATCACCGTCAGGGATATCTCGGAAACCGAGCATGTCGAGCGGGAACTCGCGCTGATCAAGGTGAAAGCCGAGCCGGGAGACGCCCGGTCAGAGATCATGCAGATTGCCGGGATATTCCGGGCAAAGATCATCGATGTCGGGCCCCAGAGCCTGATGGTTGAAGTGACCGGGGACTCGGGAAAGATTACCGCAATAGAGGATCTCTTCAAGCCGTACGGGATCCTTGAACTGGTCAGGACCGGCAAAATTGCCCTCCAGCGGGGTTCGGGCACGGTCACCGGGAAATAAATCAGCTCTTCTGCATCAGGTAGAAGACATACCCATATAATCCCCGGTACCGGTTGAAAATCTCAATCTCTTTTTCGATATCACTGATAACCTGCTCCATGATCCCGTCTACCCCGGCTGTACGTAACGCTGCGATCTGACCAATCTGGGGCCGGTAGTACTGAGCCCAGGCTTCTTCCGGAAGAAGAACCGACCCGATCCACCGGTACCCGGCATCACGGATGACCGCTTCGTTTGCTGAACGCGTCTGCATCGCCGGATATTCAGTATCCCAGAAGGATTTCAACCCGGCAGGAGGCGAATCGGTGAGCCAGGTTGCTTCAGAAACAACGATATATCCGCCATCCTTCAGGAGCGGCTTCCATAGCCGCAGTCCCCGGGCAAATCCAACGAAATATACCGCCCCCTCTGACCAGATGAGATCAAACGGACCAACCCCGTCAGGAAGGGCATCCATCGATGTCTCAAGAACATGAATGCGGTTAGAGAGACCCAGTTTTTCAGCCCGGTTGAGGAGCCGGGAGAAAAAGATCCCGTTGAGATCAACAGCCGTCACGTCACCGCCTTCTCCGGCGAGAACTATCGTCTGGGAACCGTTTCCGCATCCCATATCAGCAATACGGGGGCAATCAGGGAGATCGGTCAGGAGACGATAGAGAAACCGGGTGTACCGGTCATCACCCGGGCCAAGCCGGGGCATGGATTCATAAAAGGTAAGAAGAGCCTTGAAATATGCATCATCATCCATTCAGTATGGTTCATCACCGATCCATGAGAGGTTTCTGATGAGAGAGCCGGGGTCAGACTTTCGTCGGAAGAGGAATTCCGGTCAGTGAGGAAGAGAAAAAAGAGAAGAAAGGAAGAACGCCCCTCCCGGGAATCCCGCAGTCGCCGGTATGTGATTTCCCCCCGGGATTCCCATACTTATGCAGACAGGACTGATGACGGTTCGGGCCCGACCGCAAGACGCTCTTTTTCAGCCATGCTCTCCCGGTACTGTCCTCCCCATTCGAGCATCACATGGATGATCGGAATGATGGCCCGCCCATGATCGGTGAGGGAGTATTCCACCCGGGGAGGAACTTCGGGATACACCACCCGGTTCAGGATGGAAGCCCGCTCAAGATCCCTGAGGTGTTTGGTGATGGTCTTTGAATTGATCCTGCACATCCTGCTCTGGAGTTCAGAAAAACGGAGCGTGCCTTCCCTGAGCTGCCAGATGATGATCAGGTTCCACTTGCTTCCGATAATATCCACGATATCATTAAGCCCACATTTCACGGCTTTTTCACACGCATTACCCATTATATCAATACTTACTTTTTGGAAACAATATTACAAAAAGGATTCTGACCCCTATATGAAACAATAAGCAGCAGGTACTGAGTGAAGAAAAATGTCCGTTGAGATTGATTCGGATACCTGCACGAGATGCGGAACCTGTATCCAGGTATGCCCGATCGGGATCATAACCCCCGGCAATGAGGGGGATGCACCATCTGTTGACCCTGAACGAACTGGATTGTGCCTCTCCTGCGGCCAATGCGAGGCATTCTGCCCCCCTGGTGCACTCACCCTGAACACCCGTTCCACCCCGGCCCCCCGGGCCTTCGCTGGTGAGACGATCCGGGCGGCAGACCTCGGGGTATACCTGAAGAGCCGCCGGTCTATCCGCCATTTTCTCAAAAAACCGGTTGACCGGGAGACGATCAAATCGATCCTCGATATTGCCCGGTACGCCGCCTCAGCAGGAAACGGGCAGCCGGTTGAATGGCTGGTCATCCACGATCCGGCAAGGGTACAGGAGATCGCCCGGCTGACGGCAGACTGGATGCGGACGATGGCCGCCGGCTCCCACCCGCTCGGTGCATACGTCAGGCCGATGATCACCGCATTTGATGCCGGTGGCGATCCGATCTGCCGGAATGCCCCCCACCTCGTCATCCCCCATGTCCAGGAAGAGGAGGGAAGAACAATGGTCCAGACCGATGCCATTATTGCCCTCACCCATGTTGATATCACCGCTCCTGCCTTTGGCGTCGGGACCTGCTGGGCAGGCTGGGTTGCCATGGCAGCACGTTCCTCTGCCCTGGTTGCAACCGCCCTCGCACTTCCTGAGGGAAGAGTCGCGGCACATGCCATGATGCTCGGATACCCCCGGTATAAACCGGCATTCATCCCGGAGAGAAAACCACTGACCATCACCTGGCAGTAGGACGGAGAATTCATCATACCATAACCGGGCATCCCGACAGTAAAACCGGCATTCCTGGCGGGTAATCAGTATGCCCGAGCCCTTCCCCCCTCTCCCTCCAGGGTATGCCAGACCTCCAATGTCGCGGGAGGATAGTGCATACACCCGGCAATGAGATGCTATCCCGCAGATGCCGGGGAATAACCATCCGGAAGACGATGACAGCAGTCGGCATCCCAGTTCACTTCCCGTTCAGGGGGCACCCCATTCCGGTCGGGATCCTGCTAATCAACTGATGATACGAAGGAAAATACCGGTTCCTGACCAGGCATGGACACCTGGTGTCCGGGAGAACAAGAATCAGAAAAAAGAGGATACATGAACGTTATTGCAATAAACGGAAGCCCGAGAAAGAGATGGAACACCGCAACCCTGCTTGAACATGCACTTGAAGGAGCAGCGTCACAGGGAGCTGAAACTGAACTCATCCACCTGTATGATTATGGATACCAGGGATGTACCAGTTGTTTTGCCTGTAAAACAAAGGACGGAAAGAGTTATGGCAGATGTGCCGTCAGGGATGAGATCACTCCCATCTTCAGCCGGATAGAAGCCGCAGACGCACTCATCCTCGGATCACCGATTTACTATGGAACCATGACCGGGATGATGCGGTCATTCACCGAGCGCCTCTTCTTCCCCCACATGACCTATACCATACCATCAGTTTCGCTCTTTCCTAAACGGATGAAAACCGCTTTTATCTACACCATGAATGTCTCAGAGCCACAGCTCAAAGAGAAAGGATACCAGTATCACATCGGATTAACCGAACAGGTGATGAACCTCATCTTCGGAGAATCCGAATCGTTCTTTGCATACGAGACCAGGCAATTCGAAGACTATTCAAAGGTGGTCTTCAGTTATGTCGATCCAGAAGAGCGGGTAAAAAAGGCAGAACAGACATTCCCTGATGATTGCAGACGGGCATATGAACTCGGGATCCGGCTGGTCACTCCATAAGATCCCTTCCAGGTGGAGACCCCGGCTGCCATCATGGAGGTTTCATCCGCGATCATCATATTGACAGAAGGCATCACCACTCAGGAAGGAGAGGGAGGAGGCTGTTGCAACCGATTGCAACTGCCGGAAAATAATTCTATCCGAAAAATCACGGCAAAATATAATCCCTTGTCCATCCTTGTTCCCGGATGATGAAACCGGATTCAACCGGGGAGGAAGAGATCGTTTCCGGGATCCGGATGAAGACGGGAAGAAACCAGAAGAAAGATGCCTCCATGATACCGGATGCCATTCAGACACATTTCTCCTGGTTTTGCCTGCCTGACTTATCCGCTGTTTCAGTCAATGCTGGTATGTCACAGGTGAACCGGCCTGACGGAGATGCCTCCGGCAGACTGATCCGCCACGACAGGGAAACCAATCTGCGTTCAGCATGTCCTCCTACCATCGCTGTCCTTCATGTATCCCCCCTGTCCGGTGGTGATTCCGGTTCACCGGATTTTGAATGTCTGCAATTCTCTTCACCGGCCAAAAAGGCCACATTTCCTCCTCCATTTTACACCTGTTCTGAACCGGAACACACCGGAGATGATACACTTCAGGACCGATCCCGGGAACGTGAAACATCAGGATTCCAGAATGAGGAACCATATCATGCGTTATCTGAATCTTTTTATTACCGGGAGACAGCGGTTTTGAAGTATCGTATCATTACCGGGGCGGATCAGGTGAGGACCGGTTCTGGAATATGCTTCCAGAGGACAATGAACGGATATCCTGACTACAGGTTTTGTCATGACATAAGCCATGATCATATCATCCCGGATGATGAATCCGGCACTGCTGATATGATACTTTTTTCTACCACCAGCCGGCCCGGTTTTCAGGATACATCATGCACACACCCCCGGCTGGATGGAGAGAGAACAGCGGGCTTATTCTCACCTGATCCTCTTCTGGTATCGGCCGGATGGAACACTGAAACCATTAAAGGTTCTCAAAACGAGTATCTGCCTGTATGAAATATCTGATTATTCTTCTCTGTTTCCTCCTCGCCGGATGCGGGGTTGTCCTGGCAGATGTGAAAACCGGCGATGAACTCTATGCGTCTGCCATGGATGCATTCGATGACCGGAATTACGAAAAAGCGGCAGCACTCTTTAACCAGTCATCACTCGCATATCGGGAAGCCGGTGACATGACCGGTGTACACCGGGCATTCCTGAAGGAGAAACAGATCGGCTGGATCTTCCTTGAAATGGGATTGAATGAAACCACTGCCCACAATGTACTCACCACCATATTCCCTGCCTTCACACCTGATGAGATCGAACGGCTCCTGACGCCGGAAGCATCTATCCAGTTCGAATCCGATGGAGAAACGCGGTATTTTAACAGTCTGGCCAACAATGTGGCATACCACAACCTCTCCATCATCAGGGCACAGTTCGAGAAAGCCGGTCATTCTCCCTTCTTTGACGAGATATATCCGCTGACGGCAGCTGAACCATCATTCGAGGGACCGTATGGCAACCCCCATACCTTCAGTGCCGAGAGTGCCGTCACCCTCCCCCGCAGTCTTCTCCCGGAGAATGGAACGCTGAAGGTCTGGATACCGCTCCCCGTCGAAACGGAAAGCCAGGGAAACATTACGGTTCTCTCGGTGGAACCGGCTGCCTACGTGAAGAATGGGCCGATCACGACCGGTGACCTTGGGATGGTATACCTTGAGATCCCCCTGGAGGATGTCACCGGGGAGTGGCTGAATATCACCGCCGATTACCGGTTTACGACGTCTGAACGACGGTTTGAGATCGATCCCGGACTGGTCGGTGAGTATGATACCGGAAGCGATCTCTATTCCACGTATACCCGGTCACAGGAAAACATCGAGCTGACACCAGAAATCGCAGCACTGGCTGAGCAGATCGTCGGAGACGAGACGAACCCGTACCGGAAAGCCGAACTGATCTACCGGTATATTATCACCACGTACCCGTACAGCCTCGTTCCCCACACGCATCTTTCGGCGCTCGGGACACCGGAGTCCACGTTCATGTACGAGACCGGGTTTGGTGACTGCGGAACGCAGAGTATGCTCTTTTCAGCCCTCTGCCGGTCCACCGGTATCCCGGCCAGGGCAGCGGGGGGCTACCAGCTTGCTCCCGGTCTTGCCGGCACCCATTTCTGGGCTGAATTTTATCTTCCTGTCTATGGATGGATCCCGGTTGACGTCACCATCGCAGAGAGCAGTGACTGGTCATGGAATGCCACCGAAGCGGAGCGGGATACCTTCAAGGGATATTACTTCGGCAACCTCGATCCCTACCGGTTAACGATGCAGAATGACGTGGATGTCCCCTTTAGCCCAAAGCCAGGCGAGGACGCTATTCTCAATATGGTTCACCAGACACCGACTGTCGTCTGTGAAGGAGTGAATGAAGACCTGGAACTGCTCGGGATGGAATACTGGACAATCACCCTGAGCGACGTTTCGTAAATGGATATCAGCCGGAAGAGCTCCTTCCCGGCACACCCTCGTTCTTTTCAACCAGGGAGCATGAAGCATCCCTCACCGGAACCGGGGGTGCATGCTTTTCAAGATACTCCTTCCCCCAGTCACAGAGCGTTCCCAGAATCGGGATAACCGTCTCTCCAAACGGGGTAAGGGAGTACTCCACGCGGGGAGGCACCTCGGCATAGACAACCCGGTTAACAACCGAATCCATCTCAAGTTCACGGAGCTGCCTGGTCAGCATGCCCTGGGTGATGGAGGGAAGAACCGATCTGATCTCAGTGAACCGGAGCGGACCATTCCGGAGATGCCAGAGGATGACCGGTTTCCATTTTCCCCCGATGATGTCGATTGCCGCCTCAATGGGACAATCGAAAATCCTTCTTTTCCGGGATATTTCCATTAGTACCATTTTAGAGATTATATCAGAAAAAAGATACTGCACAGCATATCAGGTACCGGTACCAATTTTATGATAGCATCTGATTGCAGACTATTAAACCGGATGCAAAAAAGAAGGAAAAATATGACCGGGGTAACAGAAAAATTCACGACCAGCGATATCGGGAAGAACAAAGAGAACATACCCGAGACCACCATCCGGGTCCATCAGGAACCGGTGCGGATACCGCATTCATGCACGGCATGCATGGGCTGTATGAGTTATCCGACCGCCAGGAGGGAGTAATTTGAAAGTTCTTGCAATTAACGGAAGCCCACGGAAAGAGGGAAATACAGCACATCTCCTTGCTGCCGTATGCAGTGAACTCAGGGAGAACGGGATTGAATGTGAGACGATCCATATCGGGGGAAAACCGGTTCACGGATGTACTGCCTGCATGAAATGTTTTGAAAACCTGGACCGGCGCTGCGTGATCGATACCGATCCGGTAAATGACTGTATCGAAAAAATGGCAGAGGCAGATGCCTTCCTCCTCGGATCTCCGACGTATTTCGCGGATATCACCCCTGAACTGAAAGCCCTTATCGATCGGGCAGGATTTGTTGCCATGGCAAACGGGGGATTATTCAGGAGAAAAGCAGGAGCGGCCGTGATAGCCGTGAGGAGGGGGGGTGCAATCCATGCATATGACACGATCAACCATTTCTTCGGGATCAGCAGCATGATCACGGTCGGGTCCTCCTACTGGAACTTCGGGTACGGAATGAATCCCGGTGATGTGGAGCAGGATGCCGAAGGGATGGCCACCATGAAAACGCTCGGCGAGAACATGGCCTGGCTGGTCAAAAAGATCCAATCATGAGATCCCGGCGGGAGGCATGATGCAATATACCGGGACGGTTCCCGGGAGGGGGGAGATCCGGTCCCCCCGGGGAATGGCTAAAGCCGTACAGGGCTGAAAAAAAAGATTACTGGTCAGTGGTTCTGAACTTGTTCATCTCGGCAGAGATGAGATAGATTGACTGTGATGCCTCGTTTACTGCCTTTGAGATCTGATCGAGGGCAGCAGAAGTCTCCTCTGTCGCAGAAGAAACGCTGACCGCGATATCCTCGGTTTCCCGGGAAAATGTTCCCATCTCAGATACGCTTGCCGTGATCTCCTCGACCGACGCGGCTTCCTCTTCTGATGCCGCCGCGATCTGTTCCATGTTAGTGGCGATATCGGCAACGAGCCGGGCAATATTCTGGAACACCGTGAGGGTCTCGCTGACTGCCTTGTTCCCGGATTCGGCCTCCTCAGACGAGTGCTTCACCGTCTCGTAGATCTGGTCGGTCTTCGTCTGAAGGGTGCTTATGATGGCAGCAATGTGTTCAGCTGACTTCTGGGATTCCTGGGCAAGGGATTTTACCTCTCCGGCGACCACTGCAAACCCGAGACCTGCTTCTCCTGCCCGTGCTGCCTCGATCGCAGCGTTCAGGGCAAGGAGGTTTGTCTGGTCAGAGATATCAGAGATGATGTCCACGATCTTGATGATCTCCCGCATCTGGTTTGCCATCTCATTTATCACGGTACTCGTCTCCCTGACCGACTCAGTCACCGCCTGCATCTTTCCTTCAGTCATTTCAGCAAGGGATGCCCCGTTTTCAGAGATCTCATTCGTCTTTCCGGCCATTCCGGAGACATCGTTGGTCCGCTGGGCAATGGTGGTCACGGTCGTGGAGAGATCTTCCATCGTCTGGAGCACCTGCTGGATGTTGTTGCTGCTCTTCTCGGAGAGTTCGCTAACTTTGGTTGAGCTCACGGCAAGCTCATGGCTTCCCGCACTGACTCCCTCAAGGCTTGCGTTCGTCTCCTCCATGCTCGCAACGAGGGCTTCAACCTGTTTCTTCACCTCGTTCATGGCACCGGATGATTTTATCCCGATTGCATTGAGTGCATCGCGGAAGGGGATCAGATCCCCGCTCACCGGTACAGAGGGATCAAACCGGTCGGTGAAGATGCCCCCGGCATAGGAACCGGCAAGGCGGATCGCTTCCTGGAGGGGGGCAATGAGGGTGTTAAGCGTCTCGTTAAACCCGCCGATGATCTCCCGGTACCTGCCTGAGAAGGCAGAGATGTCTCCCTGGACCGTCAGGTCGCCTGCCGTGGCACGGGTGGTAAGCGTATTTGTCTCCTCGATAAGGCTGTTTATCGTTTCGACCATCTTCACCATGGCAGGGCCGATCTCATCAGCATCATCAGTAATGGGGATGTATTGCACCGGTTCCCCGTTGGCGATCTTCTGCATCGTAGCGATCACCTCGTTCTGGAGATTGTCGGCAAACCGGTCCATCTCCCGCGAAAGTATACCGATCTCGTCATCCTGCTCAAGACCAAGCCGCATCGAGAGATGCCCCTGTACCATCTCCTGGATCATCTCAACCGCCCGGGTGAGCGGACCAGTCACCGATCGGGAGAAGATAAACCCGATGGCCAGGATAACTGCCACCGTTATCACCACGATAATGATGATCAGAACAATCGTTGAGGCGATGGCCGCCTGCATGGTCTGAATCAGGTTCTGGTTCTCCTGGGTGAGATATGCTTCAATCTCTTGTGCCGGGGCATTGAATTCATCAATATATGTCGTGGCTGCGACCACCAGGAGAATTCCATCAGCTGTCGGCTGGTCCGTCGAACTGATGGCAAGATACTTCTGCCGTATCGATCCGTCTGCTTCAAGCCAGTCATAATACCCGCTTGAGGCATCCTGGGTCTTGATCTTCTCTGCGATGGCATAGAACTCGGGGAGCGTCTCCTTCATCTGGTGGAAATCATAGTTCAGATATTGTTCGTTCGGATGGAACCGGCTCATGAGGGTCTTCTTCTCAAAAAATGCAACATACCCGGTCTCCCCCACCTTTTGTGAAGCCAGTGCCTGGAACGATGGATCTTTCTGAAGATCGGCCAGTGTTTTCCCCGGATGAGCCGCGAGATAGATATTAATCTGATGTGCCACGTCTTCCGACTTCTGGTTGATGATCTCCTCCCCCAGGTTGTTGAGGGCGGTCGTGGATGCATCGACGCTTTTATTTCCAATCTCATGGACAAGCGATGACGTGGTCGCTTCTATCCCGTTCAGGCTCAGGATGGATACGAGGCCTAAGATAAGGAGCGGAATCAGCGAGAGTCCAATCATCATCAGCAGAAGTTTTTTTCGGAAATTCATGTTCATCACCTCATCATGTACAGACTAATCCGGCAGAGATCAGTTGCCAGGTATGCCAGGTTCCCTACGCGGTGAATTGTCGTTCACGATATATAATAACACGCCTCAATCTGATGATTTACCCTGCCATACAATAGGGAGATTTATTGAATGATTTTCATAAAACACGTCTGCTCCCCGTGGGGAGACCATGATTTTATACTTCCGGCCACCTCTCCCATGTATGCAGACATACATCCTGCTCGGACGACTGACCGGACTTGCATGGGAACAGCAGGTCGGGTTTGCAGACCGGGATGCGAGGGCTGAGGAGATAATCAGGCGATCCGGGGGCAGACTCGTCGCCCTGTATTACACCTTCGGCCAGTACGACTTTATTGCGATCATCGAGGCTCCTTCCGAGGAGTCAATCGCAGCGATTCTCCTCGATATCGGGAGGTTCGGGACGGTGAATTCTGAAACGCTCCTGGCCCTGAGACCAGACCAGTTTTACAAAGCAGTGGAGAAAGCCGGGCACCCGTTGCCATGAACCGGATCCGGCAGGACTCCGGTATGCCCGGGCACGACGGGTGCAGGGGCCGCTGCCAAAAAAAGGGAGAGGGCTACCGCATCACGGCACCGGTATCTGCCTGGCCGACCGCCGCCGTGTACCGGGCAAGAATCCCGTCCAGGGAGCGTTCTGGGGGTTTCCAGGCATTTTTCCGGGCCTGGAGAACTCCTGGTTCGACGAGGAGATCAAGCCGGCGTTCGTGGAGATCGATTACAATCGTATCCCCGTCCTGAACCAGGCCGATCGGCCCGCCGACAGCTGCTTCCGGGGCAACGTGTCCGATGCAGGGACCACGGGTTCCCCCGGAGAAGCGCCCGTCCGTGATCAGGGTTACCCGGGTATATCCGAGTCCCATCAGGGCAGCGGTCGGGGAGAGCATCTCCGGCATACCCGGACCGCCGGAAGGCCCCTCGTACCGGATGATGATCACTTCTCCTTCGGTGATGCTACGCGAGAGGATTGCCTTCATGGCGGCGGCCTCTCCATCAAACACCCGGGCCGGACCGGTATGCCGCCACATCTCGTCCCGGACCGCACCGCACTTAACCACGGCACCATCCGGAGCAAGGGTTCCTTTCAGGATCCGAAGTCCCCCGGCCGCATGGACCGGCCGTGATACCGGCTGGATCACGGATTCATCCACGTAGGTTACCTTTTCCGCGATCTCTCCGACCGTTTTTCCATTCACCGTTGTGCACGGTTCCAGGTGATCCCTGAGCTGCCTGAAGACCGCCGGAATGCCCCCGGCATGATAGAGCGTCTCCATTGAGTGGGGTCCCCCGGGCTGCATGGCAGCAATATGGGGGATCTGGTCACCGATCCGGTTGAATTCATCAAGACCGAACGGAATACCAGCTTCGGTGGCAATGGCCATCAGGTGAAGGACGGTGTTGGTCGAGCCGCCGAGGGCCATGTCAACCCTGATGGCATTGCGAAGACTTGCCGGAGTGATGATGTCCCGGGGGAGGATGGTGCCGGTGACCAGCTCGACGGCACGGATACCGGTCTTGTAAGCCAGCCGGAGCTTGTGTGCATGGACCGCCGGAATTGCCGCACAGCCGGGGAGGGACATCCCCATCGCCTCGGTCATGCAGGCCATGGTATTCGCGGTGTACAGCCCCTGACAGGATCCACAGCCCGGCATCGCAGCGTTCTCAAGTTCCTCGAGTTCCTCCTCGCTCATCGTTCCGGCGGCCACCTTTCCGACCCCTTCGAAGATATCGGTCAGGGAAAGGGTGCATCCATGATGTTTCCCGGAGAGCATGTTGCCACCGGTGAGCACGATTGCCGGGATGTTGCACCGGACGGCTGCCATGAGCATTCCGGGAACGATCTTGTCACAGGTACAGATACAGACGATGCCGTCGAACCGGTGTGCCCGGATCATGAGTTCGACCGAATCTGCGATGTTTTCCCGCGAGGGAAGCGAGTACCGCATTCCTTCATGTCCCATGGCGATCCCGTCGCAGATCCCGATGGTGTTGAATTCAAAGGCTGTTCCCCCACCGGCTGCAACCCCTTCCCTGACCCGCTCCGCGAGGGTCCGCAGGTGCGTGTGGCCGGGGACGATCGTATTCCAGGAGTTTGCTATCCCGATGAACGGTTTGTCCATCTCTTCTTCCGAGATCCCAAGTGCCCGGATGAGCGACCGGTTTGGTGCACGGGTATAGCCTGCCTTTACCTCATCGCTACGCATGTGACTCAGTCAGTATTGGGACGGCGACCTGATGAAGGGAGGGGGTGGTGGTGCATCTGGAGAAGGATGCTGCACCACGTCCGCGGGTACCTGAACGAGAAGGAACAGGATTCCGATCTTCCAGAATTCGAGGAGCGTGTTTACCTTATCATACTCCCAGAGGGGAACGTTTTTTCGGGAATTATCCAGCCGTCTGACAGGGGGATCATGACTTGTTCACGATGCCAATCACCCCGTAGGTGTCATTGTAATACGCATACTTAAGGAACCAGGGCAGGTACTTCTTCTGGATATCCCGGATGTGAGTAAAATCACGAGTTTTGATAGTTATCAGTTCATGATCTCTGAAATACGAGATCAGATCGTCCATTCTGACTCCGTTGAAGTTTGGCATGACTGAACTGAGATCCTGGCCGTACCGGATCTGGAACGTCCCTGACTGCATGCAGAGGAACTTGTAAAACCGGAGCATGAAGAGACAGGCACGTTGTCTTATTCCTTTCGGTTTCCATTGTCCGTCGATAACCATGATCTTTCCGCCCGGTTTGACCACCCGGATCCATTCATGAAAGGCGGTATCCGGATTTGGAAGTGTCCAGAGCAGGTACCGGCATATCACGAGATCGAAGGAGTTGTCCGGAAAGTCAGGATGTTCTGCATCCCCAAGGACAAAGGTATAGTCAACTCCGAGATCGACTGCTTTCCTGCGGGCATGGCTCATCATCTTCTCGCTGAAATCAAGCCCGGTCACCTCATGCCCGAGCCTGGCCAGGTTCAGGCCGATAAACCCGGTCCCGGTTCCGACATCCAGGACTTTCAACGGGTGGTTCCCGAGCAGCTCCCTAAAGTCCTGTTGCCATTGAAGAGATTCCTCCTCGGTCCCGAGACCATGCTTGTCGTAAAATTCGCTGTTCTTATCCCAGTACTCTTTCACACATTCTTTAATGACACAATCATCCATGTTCTTCTCCGGAATTGATCTCCCCCCGGGCATTCCTGATTACCTTGCAGGGGATTATATGAGGATTCTTTTGAGAATCGGATAGGATCTCAGCCTCAACCTGATACACTTCAGATATCAGCCGACAGTCGATAGTCTCTTCCGGGCTTCCTGAGGTGATGATCCGGCCGTCATGCAGAACCGTGACATGATCGGCAAACCGACAGGCCATGTTGATGTCATGAAGTGATACGATAATCGTGGCCTGATGTTTTGCGGCATATCCGGATATCAGGTCAAAAAGTTCGAGTTGGTACTGGAGATCAAGCGAATTCGTCGGTTCATCAAGAAGGAGGAGACGGGGCGTTTTTATCATCGCCTGGGCAAGAAAGATCATCTGACGCTGACCGCCACTGAGTTCGTTTATCAGGCGATCCTGCAGATGAGTAATCCCGAGTTCCCGGAAGATGGATCTGACCAGTTCCTCGTCGGTCTTACCTACCCGCCATTTCAGTGACCCGAGCCGGCCGAGAAGGACCACTTCGTATGCAGTCAGAGCGACATGCGGGCTGATGAACTGGGGCAAATAACTGACCAGGTTTTCTTTCTTCATCAGAAGGTCTTCACCGGCGTTCTTTTCGTTATACCGGATCTCTCCTGAATAAGGGAGCAGTCCTGCAATACACTTTAAAAGGGTCGTTTTCCCTGACCCGTTTGGTCCGATGAGGGCATGCACGCCATGGGGGATGATCCCATCGACTCCACGGATAACCTCGGTATCCCCGTATCGGCATCTGACCGCAGACAAATGTATCGTCACCAGTACGACCTCCTGCTCGAGAGGATGATCCATACGAAGAACGGAATACCGATGAGTGAAGTGAGAATCCCAATTGGAAAGACCAGGCTTGGGATGATCATCTTGCTCATGACCGAAGCGACAGTGAGCAAAAGAGCACCGGTGATCATGGAGAGGGGAGCAAAGAAGCGTTGATCTTCTCCGACGGTCATCCGGGCAATGTGGGGAGCAACAAGGCCGATGAAACCGATCGTTCCGACAAAACTAACGGCTGCTGCAGTGAGAACAGAGACAAAGATGATGACCTGAAACCGCAGGTTTTTCACCCTGACGCCGAGACTCTCTGCTATCTCATCCCCCATCCGAAGTGCCGTAAGCCGCCAGATATTCCGGTAGAGAAACGGGATCGAGAGCACGGATACGACTGCGATGCAGATGACCGCTGTCCAGTTCCCTTTCTGAAGACTTCCAAACATCCAGAAGACGATTGCCTGGGTCTGTTCGGGAGAGGCGAAAAACTGGACGAGGGCCAGAAGCGAGCTGAACAGGAACATGATGGCGATCCCGGCGAGGATGATGGTCTCCGACGATCCCATCCGATGTTTTGCGACAAGGTAGAGCAGCATCCCGCTTAGCAATGAGAAGAAGAAGGCGACAACCGGGGCAACATACACGGACGGAACCGGAAGCAGGGTATCTCCCAGTACAATCACGACTGCTGCCCCAAAACCGGCAGCGGATGAGAGACCCAGCGTATAGGGACTTGCCAGGGGATTGTTCAGGATGGTCTGCATCTCTGCACCGGCCAGGCCAAGGACCGCTCCGACAAGCAGGGCGAGCAATGTTACCGGAAACCGGAAATTCCAGACGATCACCCGTTCATAATCACTCACCGATTCAGGTGAAAAAAGCGTTCCTGCTACCACGGCCGGATTCAGTGCCGATGGACCGGTCAGGAGATCAAGGCAGGAACAGATGAAGAGCAGCAGGGCGGTGCCCAGGATGAGCGATGTCTTTCTGCATCCGACCAGACTCATATTATTATATCCCTGTCGATGCCCGAAGATCGTGCAAACATAAAAAAGGGGAAGGATTACTCCTTGAGGCTCGTAAACCAGGTTCCACTGTACTCGTACGGCATGTACTTCTCGTGGAACTCCTTTACCTCGCCTTCTGGATCAAATTCGTCAAACATACCCGGGTTGAGCCACTTTGCGAGGGCTTCAAGGGCCGCATAGTTGTAAATCCGGAAGCAGAATCCATGGAACGGCCCATATACCTCGTTGTTCTTCACAGCGTCAAGGTTACTCCAGCCATCCCGTTTCGTATATGATTCAAGTTCTTCCCGTGCCTGTGCAGGCTCTGAAAAGTACCCGAGGTGAAGAGATCCGGCGGCATCAGGCCAGTTTGCACCGCTGATCACGATCTTCTCCGGGTTCTGTGCAACCAGGAACTCTGGAGTGATGGTGCTCATATCAGCGGATTCTGCAATGTTCTGACCTCCGGCGGCATCAACGATGATTCCCCATCCGGCCTTTCCATAGGTGTTTCCATACTCTTTCGGTCCTTTCCATCCGCATTCGACATACACGGTCGGCTTATCGGTCTGTTCGGCGTTGATCTTGTCTTCGATGTAGTTTACCTTCTCCTCAAAGTAGCCAGCAATCTCGTTTGCCCGGTCCTCTTTTCCGAAGAGCTGCCCGAGGATTCTCATGGACTTCGGGGGATTTGCCAGGGGTTCCTTCCAGAAGTCGGTGAAGACCACCGGGATGCCGGCTGCTTCAAGTTTCTCAACATCACCCATGCAGCGATCCTTCTCCCAGTACGGGATAATGACCACGTCTGGGTTGAACGATGCGGTTTTTTCTGCACTGAACGTCCCTTTCAGGAAAGATCCGATATCAGGGATATCGTCAACTTCCGGATAGGACTCTTTAATCTTCAGGTAGGTGTCCTTGTCAGAATCCACAAGGTCCGGACCCCATCCGACGATCTTTGAAAGGAACTGATCCCCCTCAATAGCGGCGATCTCATGGATGTCCCGGGCACTGCCGAGAACGACCCGTTCAACCGGGACTTTTACGGTTACCGTCCGGTCGAGAAGATCGGTGATGGTTATCTCCTGCTTTTCGGTAGTGGTATTTTCTGCAGATACGGCAGTTCCCGCCAGAGCGAGAATTACAAGACAGAGAATGAGGATCGAACCACATCTCTTGATGTTTTCAGTAACGTGGATCATGGGTACACCCTTAACGTCCAATATATGTTTCGTTAAAAAATAGATATAATTGTTTAATCAACAGCAAAAAATATGAAAAATTTTACAATTGTATGAATTGTACGGCTCAAGCCGGGGACCCGTCGGATAGTTACCATCCCTCCGGAACTGGGTACACAAAGATGCTCTTCTCATACGCATCCGGACCAAGATCGAGGTATTCCTCAAGATATTTCTTGTGAATCGACGGAACATCCAGATCTCCAAATAACTCGGGATGATAGATCTTAGCCTGGTAGAGGGTTGCCAGCCAACTGCAGTGTGAGACGAGTCCCCATGGCATAGCATACACCTGATTGTCCTTCACGGCATCGATCGAATCAAATCCCGGTAAAACCTTAATCTCGTCAATAACCGCCTTTATCCGGGACGAATCGTCCTGACCATATCCGATAAGGGGCTGTGTATCCCGGGAGAGTACATCCTCGTATAGAATAACCTGGGGATTCTCCTTGATGGGGAACTCAGGATCGAGTTCTATCCAACTGCCGGGTGTCTCTGAGGTGATATCATGTCCTCCGGCAAAATCGATCATGTGTGCAACATAGCAGGCTCCCCCGCTTGACTGGATCTTACCGTCAGAGTAGTCATACGTATAGAGCACTTCCGGACGATCTGTTTCTGAAAGAGTCGAGATTTTATCCTCTACCCCGGAGAGATAGCCCCCATAATACTGGATGTACTCCTCTGCTTTATCAGGAACACCCAGAAGATAGCCAAGAAGTTTTGATTCTGCCATTCCTGAAGCAAAATTGGTGTCGATATAATCGTTGGTTCCATACGAGGTGATGACAACCGGGATACCTACATCTTCGATCTTCTTGATGAGTTCATCCTTTGCTGCCAGGGTAACCACAAAATCAGGATCAAGGTTTACAATCTCCTCTATGTCCGGTTCAGCCCGCTTTCCCACAGAAGGTTTTGCTGATATATCAGGAAAGAGAACGGTCCGTTTTGCAGTCTCATCATCGATAGCAATGATCTTATCGGCGGCACCCATCGCCTGAATAGGTTCTGCTATCGTTGGCCAGAGACAGATAATCTTCTGGATCGGATACGGGAGGGTGACAACGCGATCATTACTGTCCTGAATGATGATGCTTGATGCCGTATTGTCAATGAGGCTCTTAATCTGATCGAGATCCGCTTTGTTGACAAAACCGTCATTGTTTGCATCGGCATAGGTTGTTTTATCGGCTTTTCCGGCGAGGATATCTTCAACGTAGGCAACATCGAGATTGTTGAGATCTTCATCCATGTTCGCATTGCCGAAGATCTTCAGCGTATAATCAAGAGATGATGCTCCTGATGCCAGTGAAAAACTAGCCAGGATTAGAAGGGATAACAGGATCCCGGGAATTTTTTTGTGGGTATTCATTTGTTCACCATACCTAAACCACCCCTGTGGTTTCAATGAATTGAAGTTAAATCTAAAAAACTGTTGCTGTTTGTTTTGTAACACTATTAGGATATTTTTTTGCAATTCATCATCCCGGCTTTACAAACACCCACCAGGTTCACATAATGCTTCAGATCCTGACAGATATCACAAAAAAATCCAGGATAGTTCAAATATCCTACGGAACCCGTCCCCAGATGATCTGAACCTCGCAGTGGTCTCCTTCAGGATCACCGGCTGGAACAAGACCCTTCTGGTATCTCGAGATATCATCGCAGCGTCGTGACTGAACATCAGTCAGTCCGAGTGAACTGAAGAGGTTTTTTAGCGTTTCGACGGTCAGGTTCTCTTTGTAGGGGAGTACCTGGATCAGTTCGGGCGAATACATCTCTCTCCATAACCGCTCCCGCTCACTGAGTTTTTCATCATTCCGATCATCATAGGAGAAATAATTATGCGGCTGGGCATGGCCGTCAATTGCGACAATCACCCCGCCCGGTCTGCATATTCGGGCCCATTCACGGATTGCCTTATCGGGATGGGGAAGCGTCCAGAGGAGATGGCGGCAGATCACTGCGTCAAACGAATTGTCCGGAAAGTCGGGTTCTTCAGCATCTCCCTGGAGAAACGAGATGCACAGGCCTCTCTCTGCTGCTTTCGCTTCAGCCTTTTTCAACATCTCTTCCCCGAGATCGATCCCGGTTACTTCATGGCCGAGTTCGGCAAGGTTGATCGCAATCATGCCGGTCCCGGTACCCACATCCAGGATCTTCCCGGGTTTTGTACCGATGATACCACCCAGGTTTTCCTTCCAGAGCCGGCACTCGGTCTCATCAGCTCCATGGCCGATATCCAGGTCAAAAGACGAACTCCGCTCGTTCCAGTATTTCCGGACGTTTTCTTTCAGTTCGTGGCTTGATGCCGAGGGTTGGATCATAATAATAAATTTGGGAGGATATGATATGATACTTTATCTCAAATTGGTATGCAAAAATATGTAATGGTAAAACCATAAATTGAGAGCTCCTTTTTCAATATCAATACAAATCACGATAATAACGAGCATCGTTTAAAAAACCATCAGAACATGGGATATTTCCAGGATTCGTAACAATAAATGTAAAAACGTAATACACCATAACTATTTTAAGATGTGACGACCCGGCAGACAAAGGTTATTGGCATCGATATTCTCTGTTTTCAACTCGATCTTGAAAACGGCAAGTATACGATGCACTTTGAGACCGCGTTACCCTGGTGGCATTCACAGACGGATCGGGAGGAGCAATGAGCGAACATGATACATCAGATCGGACATCTGCGTTTAAGCAGGAGATATCGGCATGGTGGACGAAAGACAGCGCCTATTACGATAATTATCCTGAACACGGACTTACCGCCCGTGAAGAAGGATTGTGGAAAGAATTCCTGAGCCGGGAAATAGGTCCGGAACAGAAGACCATTCTCGATGTCGGATGCGGAACCGGTTCTATCGCCCTCCTTCTTGCAGACCTCGGCCACTCGGTAACCGGGATCGATCTATCTGAAGGAATGCTCGCCGTTTGTCAAAGAAAGGCTGCAAAACGCGGTCTGGATTTGCAGGTACAGACCGGAGACGCCGAAGCCCTGCCGTTTCCGGACCAGAGGTTTGATCTGGTTACGAGCAGGTGGGTTCTCTGGACGCTGCTCCATCCTGATACTGCTATCCGTGAATGGACACGGGTGCTCCGGCCGGGAGGCAGGATCCTTGCCTTTGATGTGAAAACGCATTCCCGGGGAAATGACACCGTGCCGGCAAAGATCAGGCAGTACATATCAAAGACCCTGATCTCCCTGCAGGATGGCAGGAAACTCACCAGTTATACGTACAAAAAAGAGATTGCAGATGCTCTCCCGCTCAGTCACCATCATCCTGATGCCTTCGATCGTCAGGTGAGCCTCTTTCGGGATGCCGGACTTACCGGAATTGAAGTAATACCAGTCAGCCCGCTCTCGGTCATGGCCAGCGAAAAACTGGACAAACCCTGGCGATACCGGTTCGGATGGAAGGGGTACGGTGACTGGTACTGCCTTTCAGGGAGGAAAGGGGGTGGGAGATGAAAGCGTGCAGATCAGATGATATCATTATTGGAATCCCAGTTCACTCAAGCAAGAAGAGTCATGAAACAACCAGGGATCTTCCGGGGCAGACCGACGAGATTGACGTGTTATGACCTCCACTGAACAGATAAAAACGGCTCCAATGAACCCCGGGGAGCAAAAATGGTGGATGAAAAAAATGATCGGGATAAACGGATATCTCCCTGTCCCGTTCAAAGACTGGGTAAAAAAGCGGCAGTGACGAACATCACCATAAGGGAGAAAGACGGGCCTCGATTATTCACAAGACAGATTATCAGCCAACCCGGATTTATATCGAAAAAACGAAAATCAAAAGCAGTTACCTGCTGATATCCAAAAAATGATTAAAATTAATTGAAACAGGTGTTCGAAACAATGAAACATGCAATAAACCAGTACTGGAATGCCGGTGCCACCCGGTATAACCAGGGAGTAAAGCGCTTTCTCCGATCTGATACCGGAACGGCAGGATACAAATCTCTCTATAAAGACTACCTGGGAAATAATCCCTTGAACATTCTTGATGTTGGTACCGGACCCGGTTCGATCTCTATTCTGCTCGCAGGGATGGGTCATCATGTGACCGCGGTTGACCTCTCCGAACAGATGCTCGGTCATGCACGTAAAAATGCAGAAAATAACGGAGTAACCGTGGATTTTCGAATTGGTGATGCAGAAAACCTGCCGTTTGATGACAATACCTTTGATGCTGTGGTTAACCGATGGGTTCTCTGGACAATTACGGATCCAAAAACAGCGTTACAAGAATGGCACCGGGTTTTAAAACCCGGGGGAAGAGTTTGTATCATCGATGGAAACTGGTATACCAAAAAAAGCCTTTTCCAGAAGACATGGCAACAGGGATCCCGGTTGTACATGTCAATTTCAGAGCGGAGAAATGCCTGGAAAGGAATAGATCCCGAGGTTATCAATACCCTCTGGTCAACCCATGCGAAACGGCCTGATGAGGATCGGAAACTATTCCGTGATACAGGTTTTTCTGATATCCAGGTTTCAATGGATGTGAATCAGCGGGTGTATTCAACCAGCGATTATCTCCGGATGGGATACTGGGGTCCCACCTTTCTTGTTACCGGTATTAAATCCCGGTAATTTCACCCATTTCCCGGATGGGATGATGGAGAGTCCAAAACCATAAAAAAAAGGTTATCCGGATTGTGGATACTGAAATACCCCGTTGCTGTCGAGATCATAATCGATATGCTGCCAGTTCGTGAGGTATTCATTCTGGATCTGTTTTACGTCCATATCTGCAAAGAGTTCCGGATATAACATTTTTGCAAGTTTCACCAGACCAAGATGGTACCCTGGTCCAAGTAGATCAATATACGTGGTGATAAACACCTGATCATTCTTCACTGCATCCATTGAACTAAACCCGGGTTTTGCGATGATCTCGTCATATCGCTTCTTAAGGGTGTTGATATCGTTTGTCTCGTATCCCCCTTCCCAGCAAAGACCGATGATGACATCCGGATTCTGTTCGACAACCCATTCAGAGTCAATTTCGGGAAGTTGTGTACCAGTATCCTTCGCCACATCCTTCGCAATGTTGATGCCACCGATGAATTCAATAGCTTCAGAATATCCGCTCCCTTTTGCTACCGTGGTATCTCCGGGACGATCAACAAATACCCGTTTTCGTTTCTCTTCAGGAATCGTTGCAACCCGGGTTTTTATCTCGTTCAGTATCTTATCCTGGTAGGAGATGTAATTCTTAGCGTTTTCGGTCTCATCAAGAATGTAGCTCAGCGTCATTAATGCCGGGACTGCCGTATGTGACTCCCACATCCTGAGCTGGATGAAATCAATCCCATTTGATTCAATCTTTTCACCAAATTCTGATGAAAGACCTAACTCCGGCATTATTACCGCCTCAGGACTGATATCAAAAACAGCCTCCGTATTCATGTCTTTCCGGTTTCCGATGGAGGGAAGTTTACTGAATTCAGGGAAATACGTCGGCAGGGCTACGATCATATTATCCGTCCCGATTATTTTATCGCTTGCTCCCAGAATCCGGATAATCTCGCCGGCATTATCATAGATAACAATGGCAGAGTTTACCGGGTGACGGGCAGAAGCTACTTTATCATGAGCGTCCAGGTAAAATATTTCATTCTCGGTCCCTTTGATAATCTGTTCTACCTGATCAATATCTGACTGGTCAATTTTCCCGTCATTATTTGCATCAGCAAGTCGCGTTTTTGTTTCGGTGCCACCGATGATCTTCTGGAGATAGTCAACATCACGGTCGTCAACGAACTGATCCAGATTTGCATTGCCCATAATCCCAACAACAATCGGATCACCAATGACTACTTCTTCTGCCTGTACTGAAGAAAATAATACTGATACCACAAGTAAAATAAAAAATAATCCTTTTTTCACGTACTCACCCGTTAAGCAGATCTTATCTGCAAAAACATATTAGTATACAATCATAAAAATTCTTACAATTTTGTTATTTGTTCATTAGCATAAGTTAATGATTAACATGAAAGAACTACTAACCTTGACAACCGTGAACGACTCCTCATTATCCACCACGAATGCCAGGGATCAATACATCAAAACTCTGATGAAACGGAGTTACTTTATCGCCGGCTCACTGATCATCATCATCATACTCATCGGTTACGCATCCGTTCTTGGGACCGCAAATCTAAGCATTGTTGAAGTTTACCAGATTATTTTAGCAAAATTTATCCCGGGGATAGAGACTGGAGGCGGACTGAAAGATGCAATCATCTGGGATATACGCCTCCCCCGAATAACGATGGCAATCATTGCCGGTGCAGCACTTGCCCTCACCGGGGCGGTCATGCAGGGAGTGTTACAAAATCCTCTTGCTGAACCGTTTACCTTGGGGATTTCTTCTGCGGCGGCAAGTGGAGCTGCAATTGCAATTGTTACCGGTGCAGGTTTCATTGGGGGAAATTATCTCATAATTGGAAACGCGTTTATCTTTGCGATGATTGCCACCATTGTTGTTTATATGCTGGCACAGTTTCGCGGAATGACACCCGAATCGATGATTCTGGCAGGAATTGCCATCATGTTTTTTCTGAACGCAATCACATCGATAGCCCAGTATATTGGGACACCTGATCAGGTTGAAGCGGTCGTATTCTGGATGATGGGCAACCTGGGAAAATCCACCTGGAGCGTTATTGGAACGACAACATTACTGTTTATTCTTATCAGTCCGGTTCTGGTCTACAAAGCGAATGACATCAATATAATTGGATCAGGTGACGAGACAGCTAAAAGTCTTGGAATACATGTTGAAAGAACCAGGATTCTCTGCATGATTTTATCCGGCCTGATAACTGCAACATTTACCTCATTTATCGGAATAATAGGTTTTGTGGGACTTATTGCCCCGCATGTCACCAGGATGATCATCGGGGGGGATAACCGGTACGTTATTCCCGGCTCTGCCCTGGTGGGATCAATCATCCTGCTCGGAGCCGATACGGTGGGGAGAACAATTGCTTCGCCGGTGATCCTCCCGGTAGGAGTGATGACAGCAGTTCTCGGGGTTCCGTTTTTCCTTTTCCTCTTTTTAAAGGGGAAAAAAAGAATGTGGTAAGAATCAAAGGATTTTTTTGAAAAAAATCATCATTTCTCCTGGAATCCTGGTCAAATGACCGGTTACCGGTGATTCGTCATTAATCAGATATAAATCAGCAGAATTGCAACCACGGAATATTCGTATCGTGATTGTATCCTGATTTTCCTCAAACCAGCATTTTCAGGTTTCGGCAAAAAAGCGTTGAACGGAATGCTATTTGAATATTCAATTCGTATCCTGCATGAATATCCATTCAATCTCATCCGTACCTGCACGGTATGAAAAAAGAGAACTGATATCAGATCTCCTGTGCAGCAACAAGGGAGGCATACATCCGTTTTAGGGTCACCAGTTCCTGGTGAGTCCCCCGCTCGGTGATCTCCCCCTGGTTCAGCACGAGGATCGTATCGGCATGAACGACCGTGCTGAGCCGGTGGGCGATCATGAAGACCGTTCTTCCTTTCATCAGTTCCCGGATGGTATCCCTGATCAGAAGTTCGGTTGCAGTATCAAGGTTGCTCGTCGCCTCGTCCATGATGAGAACCGGGGCATTCTTCAGGATCGCCCGGGCAATGGCAACCCGCTGGCGCTCACCGCCGGAAAGCCGGATCCCCCGCTCCCCGACAATCGTCTCGTACCCATCCGGAAGGCTCTCGATGAACTCGTGGATCCGGGCAAACCGGGCAGCCTGTTCGACATCGGTATCAGTTGCATCAGCCCTTCCCACCCTGATATTCTCCCGAATAGAAGTGTTGAAGAGGAAGATATCCTGGGTAACCACCGAGATCGTCCGTCGCAGATCCTCAAGCCTGAGATCCCTGATATCATGGCCGTCAAGGCGGATAGATCCCTGCTCCGGATCCCAGAACCGCATCATAAGATGGGTCAGGGTTGTCTTCCCTGCCCCGGTCAGCCCGACAATCGCTGCCGTGCATCCGGACGGAATGGAAAACGATACGCCCTTGAGCACATGTGGTTCTGCCGGTCCGTACCGGAACCAGAGATCGCTGACCTCAAGGGTTGGAGCCGAAGATATCACCACCTGCGGGGTTCCGTTCTCGGTTACCACCGGAACATCGTCCATTACCGCAAAGAATCTTCTTGCCCCGGCAATCGTCATACTGAGCTGCTTTGATACCTCGTTAACCTCCTTCATTGCGGCAAAGGCACCGGCGGCAAGGATCACGGTTATCGGAAGGTAAAAAGAACTGATCACTCCTTCCTGGGCGAGTATGGTTGCTTCAACAAGCACGACCACGATTCCTGCCGAGACAAGGATAGCATACGAGGCAGAGGCAGCAGCATTCACCCGTACATACGCTCCCTGTTCCCTGCGGTAATCAAGCACCAGTTTAACGATCGTTTCAAGCCGATCCTTTCCCCGTCCGAAGGCAAGGATCTCCCATATCCCTTGGACACTGTCTATGAGGAAAGATCCCATATTTGCCAGGTACAGCCTGAGCCGATCTCCTTTCTTCTCGTTCGCCCGGATGGTACATACCGGTACAAGGGCTGCAAGAATAAGGAAGACGAACAGAATCAGTGCCAGGAAGGGATGAATGAAGGTCAGGGCAATGAGAACCAGCAGGGGGATGAAGACAGCCACCACGATCTGGGTCAGTGTATGGGCAAAGAAGAGCTCAAGG
>CAZWTX010000002.1:52618-105648 GCA_964637135.1 uncultured Methanospirillum sp.
TGATCGCCACCGAGACGAGATCTCCTGTCCGCCGGGAGATGAAGATCGCCGGTGCGAGCGGATCCACCTTCCGATAGAACTGGGTACGAAGGTCGGAGAGGATACGAAATGCGGCGATATGGTTCAGGTATGGACCGAAATAGCCACATAGCCCGCGAAGCAGGGCCAGCACGAGAATGCCGCTCCCAATCGGGAGGAGGGAAGATGCCGGTGCATGGGTTGTTGCGGTATAGATGAGAAGGACGCCAAGAAGGCCAATTCCGATCGTCACCAGCTGTTTTGTGGCATCGCAGATCATCCCGGTAGCAAGGAGCGGAAGATGAGCCCTGACAAGGCCGGTCATCCGTGCGAGCTGATGAAACGGAGAGGAGGTCATATGTCCCCTCCCTGAACCGATGAAGACGGATTCGTTTCAAGCATCCGGATCTGGGCCTGAACAAGCCGGGCATACTGGCCACCTGACCGAAGGAGTTCCTCATGAGTACCGGTCTCGATAATCCTTCCTTCTTCCATTACCAGGATCCGGTCTGTTCGGCGGATGGTCGAGAGCCGGTGGGCGATCACGAGCACGGTCCGGTCAGCACAGAGAACATCAAGGGCACGCTGAATGAGTTGTTCGGATCCAGCATCGATGCTTGAGGTCGGTTCGTCAAGGAGAAGAACGGGTGCATCTTTCAGTATCGCCCGTGCAATCGCAATACGCTGTTTTTCTCCGCCGGAAAGGCGGGTTCCCCGTTCCCCGACGATCGTATCATACCCGTCCGGAAGGCCGGTTATCCACTCGTGGATATGGGCTGCCTGTGCAGCGGCAACGATCTCGTCCATGGATGCCTGTGGATTGCCGATCAGGAGGTTGTTTTTGATGGTATCATAAAAGAGATATGTCTCCTGTGATACGAGAGAGAACTGGCGGCGAAGGTCGGGGAGGGGGATAGTGTCTATCGCCAGGTCGCCAAGACGAATGGATCCCCGGTCCGGGTTATGGAACCGGAAGAGGAGATCGATAACCGTGCTCTTCCCGACGCCGGATGCTCCGACGAGGGCTACCGTCTCCCTGGACTGGATGGTAAACGAACACTCCTTCAGGACTTCACGTCCGGATTCATAAGAGAAACTGACATCATCAAAGACGACCCCCGGAGGTGGATTTCGCTGAAGCGTGACCGGGGTGTGAGGGCCGGTGACCACCGGGACCTCGTTCATTATCTGTTCGAGGGTATCGAGGGCCCGCTTTCCATACAGGCTGTTATGAAAATGCTGGCTGAGTGCGATAACATGTTCGTAGAAGACCGGACCAACGAGGAGAACGGTCATCACACCCTCTATCCCGAATCTGCCGGCCGTATACTGGATGCATGCATACAGGAGGGCGAGTCCGTACCCGAGATACGGCACCACATCGCAGACATAATGGACCCCGAAGAAGATCTTCAGGGCCTTGATATACGTGTCTTTCAGCCGTTCAGCCTTCTGATGAATACGTCCGGCCCGATCCCGACTGAGCCCGAACATCTTCAGGGTGGTCAGGCCCTGCAGGCTTTCTGCATAGTAGGAACTGAGGTCATGATAATCCCGCCAGATATCCAGCTTCTCGTTCCAGGAGAGTTTATAGGAGAGGGCAACCGAGAACGGGACCAGTGGTACAAAGACCAGGAGAATGAGGGCAACCGGGAGGTCGAGCAGGAGGGTAAACGCAATAAAGAGAACAGCTGGCACGATAAAACAGAGAATCAGGCAGGGAATGAAAAAGCCGACATACTGCTCAAGCGTATCGACTCCGTCTGCGATCGTTGCCGCTATCGAGCCCGAACTCCGATGCTCGGTGTACGCCGGTCCGAGATGGAGAAGATGTTCGTATACCCGTGACCGTACCGAGAGCTTCATCAGATCGGCCGTCCGCTGTGCGGAGATGTCCCGAAGGGCTTCAGCTCCTCCCCGGACAAGAAACAGGAGAATCATTCCTCCGATAACCGGGGCAAGAGACGTCAGCGGACTCCCGTTAATCACCCCGGCGATGAGCATGCTCACGAGGAAGAGCATCGCGATATTCGTTCCAGAACTGATGAGTCCGGCAAGGGTTGTCACCGCCATGCTCCGGTTCATGCCTTCCGCCAGCCGGAAGATTCTCCGATCAAAGAGGGCGGAGCTCAGCCACGAAAGAAGGGATATGTTGTCTGATTTGAGTAACTCAACCATGGTATACCATTACACGATGTGTTGGATTGTTCATACAATTACTTACAAAATTTGATTTCATAACAACTTGCTCGGAGTTGTCATATGTACATATCGATATCACTTCCCGGGATCCTCCTGCCGATACCGAAGGCCGGTTCCTCTTCAGGCAGGGATCTCCTTCAGTCCTTCGGGAGCCTGTACCGGCGTAAATGTCCCCGTCTTCACCGGGCTGACCGGCACCACATGGGGCTTTCCAAGAACGGACAGCACCACGGCCGTGACACCGTAGACCTCCTCGATCATCTCCGGCGTATAGAGTTCATCTGCCTTCCCGGCCGAGAATATCCGTCCGTCCCGGAGCATCACCATCGAATCGGTGTACCGGGCGCCGAGGTTCAGATCATGCAGGGCAATGATCGCCGACATCTGCCGCTCCTTCACGAGATTGTTCACGATCTCGAGCACCTCGAGCTGATGCCTGATATCGAGAGCCGAGGTTGGTTCATCAAGGAGGAGGACCTCCGGCTCCTGGCATATCGCCCGTGCCAGAAGGACCATCTGTTTCTGCCCGCCGGAAAGGCTGGCAAAATCCCGCATCGCCATATCGCCTATCCCGAGCCGATCCAGGGTATCGGCTACCTTGTCGATATCCTCGTCACGAATCCGCCAGGCGGAATGCGGCCGTCGTCCCATCAGCACCGTCTCAAAGACGGTCGAATCCATCGCACTGGTCCCCTGCTGGGGAACTAGTCCGATCGTCTTTGCCCGTTCGACCTGGTCCATCTTCAGGATCTCCTTGCCGTCAAGGAGAATAGAACCTTTCGGCTTGAGGATGGCATCGATACACTTGATGAGTGTGCTCTTTCCTGACCCGTTCGGCCCGATGAGTCCGGTCATCTCTCCCGGACCGATACAGAAGGTTACATCATGCAGGATGTCTGCTCCGGGATAACTGAAGCAGACGCGGTTAAGATCAACATTTACCATAATTCTTTCCTCTTTCGCATAAACAGAAACATAAAAAAGGGAACTCCAACAAAAGCGGTCATGATCCCGACCGGAAGGATCATCGGGGCAAGGATTGTCCGGGCAACCGTGTCGGCACCGAGCAGGAGGATCCCACCGACGAGTGCCGATCCGGGAATCACATACCGGTTGTCTCCCCCGATGATCATCCGGGTGATATGGGGGGAGACAAGGCCGATGAATCCGATGATCCCGCAGAACGCGGTGACCGATGCCGTAAGCAGCGCTCCGAAGACGAGTGTTCGCATCCTGACCCGTTCCACATTGATCCCAAGACTGTGGGCGGTTTCATCACCGGCCCCGATGATCGTGATCTCGGAGGCTTTCAGGATGAGATACGGGATCGAGATGACTGCAATGGTAAAAACGATAAAAATCGTCTCCCAGCTGGCTACCGAGACGCTGCCCATCATCCAGAAGACGACGGCCTGGACCTGTTCGGCAGTCCCGAGGTACTGGGTGAAGGAGGTGACGGCATCAAGGAGAAACATGATAGCGATCCCGGCGAGGATGATCGCTTCGGGGGTCATCCCCTTGCTCTTTGCGATGGTGTAGATGACCATCGTTGCAACAAAGGCACTGATGAAGGCGTTGAGCACGACACTGTACGATCCGAAGAACTTGACTCCCCCGATGATTGCAAGCGAGGCACCCATCGCGGCAGCCGAGGAGATGCCAAGCGTGAACGGTTCTGCCAGGGGGTTGCGGAGCACGCCCTGCATGATTGCCCCCGCAACACCGAGGCTTGCGCCGCAGACGACGGCCATCGCAATCCGGGGAAGCCGGATCTCCCAGATGATCGTACTCACCACCGATTCAGGGAGATTAAGGCCAGGAAAGATTCCGGCGAGGATAGTCATGTATACCTCGCTCAGGGTGAGATCGTACGAGCCGAACGAGGCGGCGATACCGACCAGAAGAAGAATGCCGGCAGAAATGCAGGCTAAAAACAGGACCTTCCTTCCATGGAAGTGAAGATACTGATCCCTGATGGGAACATGTGGATCTCGCGTACCCGTGCCGGGTGCAGGTTTATCTCGGATCATGGACCGGCCGGCCTGAGAGGAACGGGGGAATGGAAAACCCGTCACTCAGGGAGATGTTCATCTGCTCCTGAATCTGAACACGGCCCCCCAGGTTCACCGGGGGAGGGAACCGGGGGAGAAAGAGATGGGGGTTTTCCTGCAGATACGAGGAAACGGGGTCCCCAGTACCCTTCTCTGAAATACTCCATCCGGTCGGAGATGTACGGTTCGATCGATTCGATCACCGTGACGTCAGAGTACCCGGCAGAGGCCAGCAGTCCCCGGTCATATGTCGGGCGGTCTGCCTGTACCGACCAGAGGGCCTGCTTCATCTCCTCGGTGAGGTCATCACTGCGGGGATTTCGCCGTTCAGTGATCAGGGTCAGGATGGTGGAGAGGGCGGTCCAGGCTTTCCTCTTGATGGTCTTGTCGGTTTTGTACCAGTTCCCGTCCACGTATACGACCCGTCCTCCCGGTTTTACCACCCGGAACCATTCCCTGAGGACTGCTTCCGGATTGACTGATGTCCAGAGAACGTGCCTGCTGACCACGATGTCAAAGGAGTCATCCGGATACGGAAGCGATTCAGTATCTGCTTCTTCAAACCGGATGGAAAGATTTCTCTTCGTGGCATTTTCGCGGGCATACCCGAGCATCTCGGGAGAGAAGTCAACCCCGGTAACATCGTATCCCTTCTCCGCGAGCATGATCGCGATAACGCCCGGTCCGGTTCCGACATCAAGAACCGTTCGTGCATCGGGGGGAAATACCCTGCAGAAGAGCGCCTGCCAACGGGCAGTCTTCGAATCCCGTCCCCGGGTAACCGGGACACCATGGTTGTAGTCGTCTGCTGCCCGGTTCCAGTACTGGTTGATGCTGTCTTTCAGATTCATGATAAGAAAATAAACGACAAGGTCCTGAATCAGAACCCGGCCCATTCAGGGCTGTTGCGGGTAGAGGAAGACTCCATCCGAGGCTATATCAACATCGACTCCGAGGAACCGGTCCATGTACTGCTGGTGGACTGCAGTTGCATCCAGGTCAGAAAAGAGTTCGGGGTGAACAACCGGGGCAAGATAAATTGCGGCAAGCCAGGTATCACCGGTAAGGATGCTGACCGGAATGCCGTACACCTGGTTTTGTGCTATGGCATCGACCGAGTCCATTCCGGGTAATGCCTTCAGGGTCTTGATGTTTTCTGCCATGGCAGCGGTATCCGGATTCCCGTACCCGCTGTTATGGCTCATCTCCTCGAATATAATAAATTCCGGGTTTTCCGCGATCAGGTGTTCCAGTTCGACCTCTGCCCAATCACCGGCAACATTGCTGTTGACGTCCCTGGTTCCGATGAAATCAAGGAGGTAATGGAACCGGTTGGTGGAACCTGAACCATAGATCTTGTTCGTATCCCACTTGTACGCGTACATAACCGATGGCTTGTCAGAGGTGGTGAGGTTTGCCGTCCGGTCACGGATCATGTCCAGGTATTCCTGGCGCCAGGTTGCAAACTCCCGGGCTTTCTCTTCATTTCCCGTAATTGCGCCAAGAACAAGTGTGTTTTCCCGGGTGGGTTCGAATCCCTCGGCAATTGTCGGAAACAGGCTCGTAACGAGGACGGTAAATCCGGCATCTTCAAGCTTCCGGATCTTCTCCTCGGTCGCGTACATGCCCAGGATCACGAGGTCCGGATCCAGGGCAACCAGTTGTTCGAGATCAGGTTCGCTGCTGCTGCCAATATTGACAGCCCCGAATCCTTCCGGAGAGGGGACTTTCTCGAGAGCGGTCGTCTCATCCACTGCAACAATCGTATCAACGGCACCGATTGCCTGAAGGGTCGAGGCTACCTGCGGAAGGGCATCGATGACGGCGATTCGTTCGACCGGCTTTTGGATCGATACCTCACGGCCCATGCTGTCGATAACCGTGATGCTATCAGCTGAGTTTTCCCCGATCGTCATGATCGTGGAGGCAGAAGTCAGAGGCAGACACACGCTGATGAACAGGAGCGAAAGGATGCACAAGAGAGGGAAACTCATACGGTTCATTAACACAGATTTAATTTACATAATTAAAAAAATTTGTCATAATGATTAGGCGTTTCAAACAGGTTCCGAGTAGTGGAGGTTATTGCCTTGATTATCCTGTTGAAGTAGGAGCCATCAATGGTTTTCCAATCGATGCAACGTTTACCAGTTGGATATGAATTGTTCTCCGAGTTAACTAATCTGCAGACAAACTCCACAACAGTTCAATTACAAAAACAGGACCAGATAATGCAGGTTACCATCCTCACGGCAAGGGCAGATGATCTCTTTGTTGCCAGGGAGGAGTTCCAACGGGAAGTGACCGGAACAACTCTGTTCCTGGGGATGTCGGCCGTGGTGCATCCCCATCATCTCGAACTCTTCCATGCAATTGCACAAAAAGGGGCAGATATCACCCATATCCTCTCGCCAGAAGCAGCGACAACCCTGAACCGCGTGTACCCGGAGATGACCCGGAAGCTGCTCTCGCTCAAGAGCAACTGCCTGTATGTCAGTTCCGAAGAGTTCTTCTGGGAATGTGTCATCACCGACAGAGCAGTCTTCTTTTCCCTTTTTACAACCGAAAAGATGACTGATCCCCTCCGGGACCTCTATACCACTGAACCGGGGGCACGGATTTGGGCAGCGGACCTCATCGCCCGGTACCGGAAGTCATCGCACCGGTTACACCTGGCCTGATCATCCAGTGGATAAAAAGAAATCGCCGTTTCAACCGGTCTGCATGATATCGTCATTACTCATGCAGACATCTCTGAACAACCCGGCAGGGAATCCACCCGGTAGTGCTATGCCCTCTCTACAGGTAAAAACATATATCCCTACCGTCACCTGACATCTCATCTCTCCCAGATTGAGGGAAACGGTATCAATAAAAGACCGCACATCACGGAAGCTTCATACACAAGAATGAAGGGAAACCCAGAATCAACCATCAACGAATTTTCTCCACCGGATATCCGGAAAGGTTTCGGGAAATGCCTATGATATGAGTTACCTTCCGGTCGTCTCCGGCAACAAATGAACTTGAGAGTTCAATCCATATCGGGTATCCATCCCGGTGGTACTGGATGACCTCAATCCGGCCATGTCTGGCAGAGTCGTCTCCATCTTTAAATGCAGCGATCCTGCGCTGAATATCTTCATGAAACACGAGGTACTGATTTTGTTCCAGGATATCCGATACCGGCCGGCCAATAATCTCTTCAGGCTGATACCCCCGGAGAAAACAACTGGCCGGGCTGACGTATTGGAGGATCTCCGTTTCCGGGTCGATGAGCCAGAACACATCCCTGATGGATTCGGCAAGAAGCCGATACTGTCGTTCGCTTTGTCGTAATCGCTCCTCGATGAGGAGTTGGCTGGATATATCCCGGGAGACGCCGATCACCTGGCTGGGGGATCCTGCGGAGTTTTCGATATAGGTAATTCGTGCCTCTGTTGGAACCAGGGAACCGTCAGATCTCAGAAGATCCATCCGGAACCGATGATATAGGGATACCCGCCGGTACCTCACATCGTTGAGGTAACCAGAGTAGTTCTCCATGACACGACGATACGAATCTTCAGTCATGACGACCGGCAGCGGACGGGAGAGAAATTCAGCAGGGCTAAACCCGAGCAGGCGTTCCACCGAGGGACTGATAAATGTGAACCGGAACGAGATGCAATCCATCACCCAGATGACATCCTGGGTATATTCGGCCAGTAACCGGTACATCTCCTCGCTTTTCCGAAGTTTTTCCTCGATCTTCTTTCTTTCAGTGATATCCCGGACAACGGTCAACAGGCAGTCCTGATTTCCGATCCGGGTGACACGGGATGATATACCCACATTGCAGGATTCACCGGATCGTCGGTTAAATTGGATATCAAATGAACAACTCCCGGTTTTTTGCATCGTGGTTTCTTCGATTAGCAGATTTCGCCAGTTAATAGTGGGAAAAATTCCGATTTTAAAAAAAGTATTCCCAATCAATTCTTCCCATGAATACCCGGTAATAGTACAGAAAGAAGAATTGACTTCCAGTATTTCCCCGGTCTCAAAATCGGTTATTATGATGCCATCCGGGGAGGCATGGAAGGCAAGGAGGTACTTCTCCTGGATACGATTGAATTCTTTTTCGGACTGGATTTTTTCCGAAATATCTATGCAGATAACAGCGATCTGGTTCGGGGCCTGGAGAAGGGAGAATCCGAGGATAGTGACCTCCATCCATCTCCCATCGGTATCCTGCAAGATCTTGGATTCTCCTTTCTCGTATGAAAACTCTGACACTGCACTAATAATCCGCGGATCGGAGAACAGGGGAAGAGCTGCCTCGTCGATCCGACGGCCCAGGAGAGCATGGAGTGACGTATTACAACGCCGGGCTGCTGCAGAGTTGATGTATTGAATCGTAAGAGAAGAATCAAGGATAAGGATGAGATCGGTGCTGATATCGATAAGCCCTGAAACCGGAAGTGTTCTGACCAGGAGATACTTCTTTGCACATCCTATCTCGATCTTCCTTACTTTTCCGAGGATCTCAAGAACATCGAGATGACGGGCAACGGTATGCCGGTTAATTCCGGTTCTCCGGGCGATCATAATGATAGAGAGGCATTTCTGTTCCGCTTCCAGCACTGAAAGGATCTTCTGCTTCTCTTCGTCAATACCGGCCATATTTCTTCGCTCATAAAAGATCTCCTCCAATAACAATCATTCCATCACCGGTATGTTTCCGGCCCATCAATAACGAAAAAAGAGTATTATCCTGCGGTAAGGAACGAATAGAGGAATACCCCGGTTTTAGAACCAGATCTGACGGATTAGTACCGTTGACCGTACCTCATGAAATCAACAAATCGGAAGAATTCTATTGCCCCATCTCCCTGAGCAATCCGGGAACATCAAGCCAGATGACCAGATCGGTCTTTTCAGAATCACGATCCCCGGATTTCTGCCTGATGATGCCTAAAATGAAAGAATCTTCTCCTTCCAGGGTTCTCTTGTCGATCTGGGAGTGACTGACCGACTGGACCGTGGTGACATCATCCACGAGGATGCCAGTCTTGTTGGTGGTGACCGAAGTATCAATAACGATGATCCGAGACTGTTCGAGGTCAGTAGAGATCTGCGCGATTCCCATCCGCTCCTTCAGATCGATGATCGTGGTGATCTCTCCCCTGAGATCAATGATCCCCCGGATATACGTGGCACTGCCGGGAAGTGGCGTTATCCGGGTATATTCAACGATCTCTTTGACATCAAAGAGGTTGATTGCAAATTGTTCCGTTCCAAGGATGAACTCAACCACCTGGATCTCCTCACCGGTTGACGAAGATTCCAATGCCGGTTTCTGGAGAGACACTGCCTCTGCCATCTGCTCATCACACCCTGAACTTCGCCATTTCTGCCGAGATATTGTCGATAACTTTCACCACGCCGTTCATGATCCGCCCGATCTCATCAATCGAGGCACTTGCCTCTTCTGTGGCCGCAGCAGCATCCCCTGCTTCGTGCGACGTGTTCTGCACGAGGCCGGCAACCTCATGGATACTTGCCGTCACCTCTTCTACCGATGCAGCCTGCTCTTCCGAAGCAGAAGCAACCTCGACGGTATCCTGGTTGATCACTTCTATCGTTGTTGCAATCTGGCCGAACGCGGTCAGGGTCTGTTCAAGAGCCGAACTGCCGGTTTGGACGGCACCGGTTGATTTCCCCATTGCTTCTGTCGCCTGTTTCGCTTTATTCTGGAGTGTTGCTATCATATCCTCAATGTTTTCTGCCGATGTTCGCGAGTCCTGGGCCAGCGACTTGACTTCCGCAGCCACAACCGCAAACCCCCGTCCCGCTTCTCCTGCCCGTGCGGCTTCAATGGCAGCATTAAGGGCGAGGAGATTGGTCTGGCTTGCAATATCTGAAATAAGCCGGAAAATCTTGCCGATCTCACTCATCTGTTCGTTGATCCCGGTTACAATCGCATCAACCTCACTCGTTGAAACCCGGATCTCCCCCATTGCCTTCTCTGACTGTCTGGCAAGCCCGATGCCATCCTTTGCAAGGGTATTTGCCTCGTTTGAAGCAATTGAAACCGATTCGGCCTTGCGCGAGACCGCTCCCACGGTCTGGTTCAGATCCTCCATCGCCTTGAGAACCTGGGCAATTCCATCCCCTCCAAGCTCGGCATTCTGGCTCACTTTCCCGGCATTCGCTGCGATCTGATGAGCTCCGGCGAGAACTTCCTCAACGCTGGCATTTGCTTCTTCAGCACTGGAAGCAAGATCAGCAACACTCTGTGTAATCAGGGAGATCGCTTCTGATACGCGGACTCCAATATCATTCAGGGCTTCTGCGAACGGGATCCAGTCTCCTTTGACCGGGATGGCAGGATCAAACCGGGTGGTGAAGGTGTAATTCGCATAATCCTTCGCTATTTTCATGGATTCGGTGATTGGGCCGTTTATCGAATCGAGGGTCTGATTCATCCCTTCAATGACTGTCCGGTAATCTCCCCTGTGAACGGAGGGATCTGACCGGTATCCCAGTTCTCCGGCAATAGCTGCTTTCGCAATCGCCTGGGAATCATTCACCAGCCGTTGAATCGCTGCCCGGGCAGTATCGACTGCCTCGGCAATCTTCACGAACTGTTCCCTGGCCGATGTCGAGTGTTCATCGGCATCTAGGATCGTGGTCGCAGACGAGGTATCCCCGGCAGCCAGGGAACTGATACTTTTTTCGACCTGGTCAACAGACTTTCCAAGGTAGGAGACCATCGACTGGATCGCTGTCATATCTGAGAAGATCTCAAGAAACCGGGTGATGGTCCCTTTCTTATCAAGGATGGGAATATAAACATACTCCAGATGCCTGATACCTGCAGGGGTATCTGCAATGACTCGCCCATTAACTGGTTTTTTACTCTTCAGGGCATCACTTACTGTCTGGCCATGCCGTTCAAGAACCTTCAAATCAGTCAGTTTCATCCGGATTCCTTCTTCGTGCGAATATCCAAGGATGTTGCTGAAAGCAGGATTTACATCGGTGATCTGAAGATCCGGATTCATCGTAAGGATTGCATGGGGGTTCTCCCTGATGAACGTCTCGATCTCTTCCACATACGCTACCTGGTCGCTCATATCAACGTACATCGCTACCAGGCTGATGACAACCCCGTTCGCATTCTGCACCGGGATATAGGTGAAATCAAGTACCCTTACAGCCCACCCGAAGTCAACGACGAGCCGGCCTTTGGCGGTTTCTTTCGAGGCGAGGATATCTGCAAGTGGTTTTCCATCTCGTTCCAGGATATTAAACTCTTTCAGACTCATATTGAGAAGTTTTTCTTTAGGAATACGTGAGAGAGAAAGAAATGCCGGATTGACCGAGAGGATCTTCCCGGTTGGATCCATCGAAACAATTGAAGCCGGGTTCTCTGCAATTAAAGAATCGGTTTCACTGATCCGCTGGACAAGTTCAGTCTGATCTGCAAAAACATCGTAGATCCGGATAACATTTCCTTCAGCGTCGAAGACCGGTATATACGAGTACTCCATACTCTTGATTCCATTCGGAAAATCCACAATGATCTTTCCGGTCATGGTCTTTTTTGTCCGGATGGCATCATCCACCGTGGGACCGGTTCGCCTGATGACTTTAAACTCGGTGAGTTGCCTTCCAATCCATTCATCGCGTGAATACCCGGACATGCTGGTGAAGGCCTGATTCACATTAGCAATGGTGAAATCCGGGTTGAGATCCATGATAGCATAGGGGTTATTCTCAATGAGGGCTTCATTCTCCTCGACCCTGACCTGCCCGGTCATATCAGTGATTGTTGTCATCAGACAAGGGGATCCCTCGTATTGCAGGACTGACAGGGTCACCTTTGCCAGAAAGACATTCCCTGAAAGGGTAAGATGATCCCAGTAGAAGGTTGTCATACCCTCTTGCTGGGCTTTCCGGATGAGTTTATTTGTTTCAGCGGCAGTATCCTTCCCGTTCCGTTGACGGGCGGGTGAAAGGAGAGATGGGGGTTTGCCAACGATCTCCGTCTTTTCTACTGCGCCAAATATCTGAAGGGTCTGTTTGTTACAATCGATGAATGTTCCATCCGGACCGATGATCAGGGTGGCCACCGGTACGGCATCAACGATTGCCTGAAGGGAAGGAGAATCAGTTGTTGTTATTACAGAATGGGATAATCCGGTCATTGTTCACCATCATCACCCCACTTCTCATAACAGTACAAGCGGAGTGGTTCTTCTTGGAGATGTTTTTATTCTATGCCATATATAAGGGAGGAGAATGGCGCCATCACAGAAAAAGGTATGAATTATGGGTTTTATCAACTCAATATGAGATAATTGAAACTCATCAATTAGTTAATTAGGCACCGTCAGACATCCAATGTCCGGGGAGTTTTCCCTGATTTTTGATGTATCTACGAAAAATAGAGAGAAAAAATAAACAATACAATTAGGAATCTCAATCCTTTTCACACCGATTCAGATAAAAAAGAACGATTATCATAATTTTTTAATCTATGATCCCCCAGGTACAACATTCTTAACAAAAAACTGCCATGCCCGACATTATAACGACCACCAGCCTGACACGGACGTTCGGAACCCATACCGCAGTCGATCAGATCTCCCTCGGAATTCGGAGAGGAGAGGTATTCGGGCTGCTCGGACCGAACGGGGCGGGAAAGACCACTCTCCTCTCAATGCTCTGCACGATCCTGAAACCTACCTCCGGGACAGCGACGATCAACGGGTATGACATCATCAGGGAACCGGCACGGGTAAGGAGATCGATCGGGATCGTCTTTCAGGATCCAAGTATCGATACCGACATGACGGCACGGGAGAACCTGCAGATGCATGCCGATCTCTACGGGGTACCGGTCCCGGAACAGGCTGAACGGATTCGGGGGGTGCTGAACCTCGTTGGTCTTCTCGACAAGGCAGACGCGTTCATGTACACCTACTCGGGAGGGATGCGGCGACGACTCGAAATCGCCCGGGGACTTCTTCATTACCCGAAAGTTCTCTTTCTCGACGAACCGACGATCGGACTCGATCCCCGAAGCCGGGAGCATATCTGGGACTATATCAGGACACTCAGGACCCGCGAGGATATGACCGTCATTCTCACGACGCATTACATGGAGGAGGCTGACCGGCTCTGTGACCGGATCGCGATCATAGACACCGGGAGGATCGTGATCCTCGATGAACCATCAGCCCTGAAAAGAGGAATTGGCGGGGACCGGATTGTCCTTAAAACAGATGAGCCGCAGCGGCTCCACGACCTATTAATGCAGGAGAAGATCTCATCTGAACTCCGGAGTGAGGAGAATGAAGTGCAGGCAACGGTTACCGGAGGGGAGCAGGTGATTCCCCGGATCATGGAATCTGCCGTGCGTGCCGGTCTTCGAATCACTTCAGTTGCCGTCATCCACCCGGACATGAACGATGTCTTCATTCACTACACGGGAAAGACCCTGGCAAACGGGGAGGTCAGGGAACGGACGGGCCGCGTTGCGATGATGAAACGAAGGAGGGGACGATGAGTGAACTGCGTGGTATCTATACCCTCTGGCTCCGTGAGGTGAAGAAGTTCCTGCGGGAAAAACCCCGGCTGATCAACGCATTCTGCCAGCCATTGCTCTGGTTGTTCATCTTTGGAACAGGGATGCGGTTCTCTGCCGGAATGCCGGGGATTAATTACCAGGAGTTCATATTTCCCGGGCTCATCATCCAGGCGATGCTTTTTACCTCGATGTTCATGGGTGTCTCTGTCATCTGGGACCGGGAGTTCGGATTTCTGAAGGAGATCCTCGTCTCCCCGATCTCCCGGCCGGCGGTCTTTCTTGGCAAGATGTTCGGGGTGAGTACCGATGTCATGCTCCAGGGGGTGATCATTCTCCCGTTTGCTTTCCTGATCGGGACACCGATGAATCTGTTCATTGTCATCCAGGCTCTACCGATCATGCTTCTCGTCACCTTCGGCCTTGTCTGCATCGGGCTTACCTTTGCCAGCCTGATGAAGAGTTTCGAGGGATTCGGCCTTATCCAGACCTTTATTAACCTGCCGCTCTTCTTCCTCTCCGGTGCACTCTTCCCTCTTTCGAACGTCCCGGTCTGGCTGCAGTGGGCGAGTTATCTCAATCCCCTGACCTACGGGGTTGATGCCCTCCGGACCGTGATGATGGGGGAGTCATGGGTGCAACTCTTCCCGATGAGCCTGAACCTTTTGGTCCTTATCAGTTTTGACCTCGTGATGTTCATTATCGGGACTGCGGCATTCAGCCGGACGGAGTGATGAGTGAGAACGAATTATCATTTCTGCCTCTCCGGGAAGACAATAGAAAACGGGAATTCATGAAATACACATCGGAGAGGTCAGGATCAGGGGAGGAAACCCCCCGGCACCCTGGTGGAGAAGAGATCCAGATTCCTCTTCATGGATATTCTCATGCCATCTCACCCATCCGCCGTATTATCATCCTGCAGATGCGGAATTCGGGTAGTATGACCCGTCCAAGCAGTAGAACGGAATTTATAAAGAGCACCGACAGGTGCAGTCAGGATTCCCCGGTATGGGAATGAGAGACCTGCTCCCGGTCATCCCTGAGGGGGTTCATACCATACTTCGGGCATAAGACTGGCTGGCGCCGTGATAAAAAAGGTTATTCCGTTTTTTCCCGCCGGAAGGTATCAATTGCCGCTGAAGCATCCTCACCGGTTTCCAGGTAAATGAACTCAAGGGTATCCGGATCAAGAATCTGTCCGATGATCAGCCCGTCATTATACTCGGAGATATAGAGGGACTTCATATCCGATCCGATGACACCGGAGAAACCAATGATACCGTTCCTGTCAGGATCAGCGATATTGGTGAACTGAATCGTTCCGTTAAAAGCCCGATCCCGCTGGTCTGATACCGCGAGAACAAATTCCCAACTCGATGGTCCGTCAAATCCATCAACACGGTCATGACCTGTCGAGGTTCCGGTCCAGGTTCCTACCAGATCCAGTACTCCTGTTGTCTGACCGAACGTGATCGGTATGGTCATCATCAGGAGCAGTACTGCCAGAATGAAGATTCGATTCATAGGTATTGTGAGTGGTGAGATTGCCGGGGAAATATCTCTGTCGCCTTGGAGGAGCTGGCCTGAAAGATTCACCAGATCCCGATCTTCTCTCAAAAGAAAATGATTATTATATCATGAAAAAGTCCCCGTGAAACCCATCTTCATGATAATATGATGAAATCAGGTCAATATAGGATACAGGAAGAGATCCTGTGAGATATCCTCGTTCGAACCCATGAACTTGTCAATGTACTCCTGATGAATCGCCATTGGATCAAAGTCGGTAAAGAGGTCAGGATGGAAGACCGGGGCAAGATAAATGGCACCAAGCCAGGTATCGCCGGAGAGGACGCTCATCGGGAGCCCGTAAATCTTGTTGTTCTTCACCGCATCGACATTCTCAAATCCGGGGATCTCTTTCAGGGAGGCGATCTTCTTCTCCATCGTGGAGGGATCGGTGACACCATACCCGCTCTCATGGTCCATCTCTTCAAAGACGATGTAAGCCGGGTCGTCCTTGATGACCGCTTCGAGATCGATCTCTGCCCAGTCCTCGTTGAGCTCCGAATTCATGTCGGTGCTTCCGGCAAACCCGAGCACATAGTGGAACCGGTTCTTTGCGCCGGAACCAAAGATGCTGTTGTCCTTCCACTTGTAGGTGTACAGAGCCAGCGGCTTTTCATCATCTGTAAGATTTGAAACCCGTTCGCTGATGATATCAAGGTAATGTTTCTTCCAATCGGCAAATGCGTCGGCCTTCTCCCGTTCCCCGACAATAGATCCGAGAACGCGGGTATTCTCAATCGTCGGTTCGAATCCTTCTTCCGGGGTCGGGAAGAGCGAGATAGAGACAACCGTCAGACCGGCTGCTTCCATCTTTCCAAGCTCCTCACCCGGGTAACTCCCAACATCAAAGACAACATCAGGATTCAATTCCAGGATTTGTTCGATATCCAGTTCATCTCTCGTTCCGATGATCGTCTTCTGATCAATGCTTGGAAAGAGCACTTTTTCTTTTGCCGTATCAGTATCGATACCGACGATATTATCATACAGGCCCATCGCCTGGAGGGCGGAGGTCATCTGCTGGTGGGCATCGATGACGACAATGCGTTCTACCGGCTGCTTGATCGTAACCTCACGGTCGGAAAAATCCATGATGGAGACTGAATCAGGCGATTCGCTCGTCACCGTCATGATAGGAGTTGCTGTTCCCATCGCTATGCAGAGCATGAGCAGGATAAGCATGGCACATCCAGTTCGGACACACGTAATAAAACGCATCATTAGATATCAACCATACGTATGATTAAATTTTTGAAATTTCACATATCGTCCGAATAATTAATTTCGTTTTTTTCACAACCAACCATATAATAATACAGAATCTAATCTTCCAGCGTTTAATAGTTAAAAAAATTCACCCCTAATTTATATGCAGAATTATTAGAGACAAAGATTTAGTGCAATTCAGAGGGACCGCCTTCAACTCAACAGCCAGAAACTATCTAGCCCAGAAGGCTAATTATATACAATTTCATAAAAATTTGTGCTAAAAATGAATTATGAATATCCGATCCAAACTCTACATGCACCCAAGAGAAAAGGATCCCAAGAGAAAAGGATCCAAATTCGTTTAGAAAAAAGAGACCCTCATTGAGGGGGATACACAAAGATACCGTCCTTTTTTACATCAAAGTCAATTCCCAGGAATTTTTTCAGATACTCCTGGTGAATGGCATCGGGATTGAAATCTGCGAAGAGTTCGGGATGGATCAGGGGAGCAACATAGATCGTTCCAAGCCAGGTGTTTCCTGATAGCAGGCTTTTTGGAATACCATAAATCTGGTTCTTCTTCACGGCGTCGATGGTGTTAAAGCCGGGGATCTCTTTCATCCGTTCAATATCTCCGGCAATGATCGTTGGATCGGTTACTCCATATCCAGAGGCATTGTAGTCGGTCTCATCGAAGATGATATACTCCGGGTTCTCCTTGATTGCAAACTCCGGATCTACGGTAATCCAGTTTCCATCCATCTGGTCGCCAAGATGGTTTGCTCCAACGAAATTAAGAACGTATGAAAACCGGTTATCCTTTCCGACGCTGTTGAGATTCACTGCATCCCATTTGTAAATCAGCAGGGTTTTCGGTCGATCTTCGGCCGGAATTGAGGCAACGTTATTCTCTATCTCGTCAAGATATCCGGAGAGCCAGGAGACATATTCACGACCCTTCTCCTTTGCACCCACCAGTGTCGCGATAACCTGGGCATTCTCAGTCGTTGGGTCAAACCCTTCAGCAGGCGTCGGCCATAACGAAGCGGTTACAACGGTCAGGTGGGCATCTTCAAGTTTTTTAAGCAGTTCCTCATCGATATCTCCGGCGAGAACGAGATCAGGCTTCAGGCCGACAATCATCTCAATATCCGGTTCATCAGACGGACCGATCATCTCCTTCTTCCCGATATCCGGGAAGAGGATCTTCTCTTTAGCGGTCTCCTGGTCAATACCGATGATCTTGTCGTACTCGCCAAAAGCAGAGAGGGCATGGGTCATCTGCTGGTGGTTATCGAGGATGACAATCTTTCCGACTGGTTGGGCCACCGTAACTTCCCTTCCTTTAAGGTCGAGAACCGTTATTGCATCCGGATTTTCAGAGATAATTTTCATTACCGGAGCAGCCGATGTGGCTGTACACAGAAGGGCGAGAATACCGATGAGTATCAATATCCGGTATACCCCGCCGGTTTTCAAAAATTCAGCCCGAAATACAGAACGAGATGATTGCATATCAATATTATGATTCTTCATATGTAAAATGAATTTTTATTTTCTTGTAATAATTGGTATGATATAATTGGAGATCGTACCCTTATCTATGCAAAATTCACCTGCTTATAACGATCAGAGATACAAAGATGAGATAGCAGATTACTGGAATGAACGAAGCGTAACCTTTGACGAAGAGATCGGACATGGTGGTGCAGACCGGGCGGAATGTCTTCTCTGGAAGCTCCATTTCAGGGAAATTATTGGAGAAGAACCATTGAAGATCCTTGATGTCGGAACTGGAACCGGATTTATCGGTCTGCTCCTCGCAGAACTCGGACATGAGATTACCGGGATCGATCTTGGTGAGAAGATGCTGGAAAAAGCCAGGGCAAAAGCCGAAAAAACGGATCTGTCTGCCACGTTTCTGATCGGTGATGCTGAACGCCCGGATTTTCCGGCCGATTCCTTTGATATTATCATCTGTCGCCATGTCTACTGGACCCTCCTCGAGCCGGAAAAAACCCTTCGTTCATGGAGAGAGATTCTTCGTTCTTCCGGACGGGTAGTACTAATTGATGGGAAGAAGAATCCTCCGACCGGGGATAAACCAAAGGTCTACACCAATGTTCATGGGGGGAAGGTCTATTCAGATGAACTGGTGGAGAAGGTCCAGGGTGTGGATGTGACCATTGCAGAGATCAGCGAGAATCTTTCCCGTTCCGGTTTTATCAATATCCGGACCGTTTCACTCGATGATATCGCGACGTATCATTCGGAGCAGACAAAGAAGAGATCCGGGGAGAAGAGTCAGGGCGGAGAAGTCAATGTGGTGATTGCCGAGGCAGGGAAATAATTCCGACGGTCTTTCGTAGTTACGGATCTTTTCACGGTTACCATAACGAAATCCTTCCTGATCTCATTTTCAACTTTTTTACCGGTATTTCTCTTAAAATCAGGTTTCGTTCTAACCTACGCGGTCATTTTATTCACTGAGATATATAGCATAATGCAATATATAAAAAATATGTTCCTTCAGTATTAATGGTCGAAAATCGCATAAAACATCAATATAACCGGGATTCCCTGGAGAAACCGAGAATTACATAAACTACTAATTACCTGGTGACTCTCTCACCTTTCCATCATATACTGAGTAAGAAATCTCAACTTTTTTAATTCATGCTACCAATATCCAATCAGGTATTATGCTCTCCATCTCTTCACTTCAGACCTCCTTTGCCTCACGAGACGGGGCGGTGAAAGCGGTTGATTCAGTCGATCTGACCCTGAAGTCCGGTGAAAAAATAGGCCTTATCGGCGAGACCGGATGCGGAAAAACGGTTCTTGGGATGTCGGTCGTACGACTCCTGCCTCCTTCGGCAACGACTACCGGGACGATCACCTACCAGGGCAGATCGCTCTTTGGGTACTCTGAAAAAGAGATGCAGAAGGTACGGGGATCAGAGATCTCATTCATCCTCCAGAATCCGACAACCTCGTTAAACCCGCTGATCCGGGTCGGAGACCAGGTTGCAGAACGCCTCCGGGAGTATCAGGGATATTCCGGCAGCAGGGCATACCGGGAGGCCATCCGACTGATGCGTTCAGTAAACTTTCCGGATGCAGAAAAGAGGGGGACGCAGTATCCGCACGAACTCTCCGGCGGGATGAGACAGAAGGTGATGATCGCGATGGGGATTGCCGGGGATCCGTCGCTCATCATCGCCGATGAGCCGACAAAAGCCCTCGACAAACGTAACAAGGCGGAAATACTCGGTATCCTGAACACCATCGCGGGGGACCGGTCCATGATCATGATCACCCACGATCTGACCGCGGCCGGGGAGGTTTGTGACCGGATTGCGGTCATGTACGCCGGAGAACTTGTCGAGGAAGGTCCGGCAGAAGAGGTTCTCACGAGCCCTTCCCACCCCTACACCCGGGCATTCATTGCAGCCCATCCGAAAAAAGGGTGCAGACCGATCCCGGGATCAAGTCCGTCGCTCATATCTCCACCCTCCGGATGCCGGTTCCATCCCCGCTGTCCGGATGCATCGCCTGAATGCAGTCATAAACATCCGTTCATGAATCCGGCCGGTGATGAGAGGAGTATCAGATGCCACTGCCATTAATTGAAGTCCAGGATCTGACGAAAGAGTATTCGTCCGGGTTTATTTCGCAGGATATCCAAAAAGCGGTTGATGGTGTATCTTTCAGGATTTACCCCGGCGAGACGCTCGGTCTTATCGGGGAGTGTGGAAGCGGAAAGACAACAATCGGAAGGCTGATTCTCAGGTTAATAGAACCGACATCAGGCCGTATCTTCTTTGACGAAACCGAGATCACCCACCTGACCCGCAGACAGATGAAACCATTCCGGCAACGGATGCAGCCCATCTTTCAGGATCCAGAGAGTTCCTTAAATCCAAGAATGAAGGTCCGGGAGAGTATCGCAGAACCCTACCGGTTATGGACCGATCTCTCATCATCTGCCATTGCAGAGAAAATCAACGGACTTATCGAGATTGTCGGACTTAATCCCGAACTCTTAAACCGCTACCCGTATCAGATGAGCGGGGGTCAGAACCAGCGGGTGGTCCTGGCACGGATCCTTGCCCTTGAACCTGAGTTTCTCGTCGCCGATGAACCGACCGGGTCGCTTGATGTCTCGGTTCAGGCGCAGATGCTTGATATCCTGATGAGATGGAAGGAGAAACATTCCCTCACGATCCTGTTCATCTCTCATGACATCGATCTCATTCAGGCATTCAGCAACCGGGCGATTGAACTTGAATCGGGAAGAATTGTCCGGGAACACTCCAGTATGTACAGCCAGTTGACACCGGGTAATCCAGTAATGACCTGATCGGGAAGCCTTTTTTTCGAGTTTGAGATGCTGTTTGAACAATTTATAATATGATTAATTTTTTTTCATCATGTTGTGTGAATTAAATGAGTATTATTAATACCAAATCTGTAGAATTTCTACTATGTCTCATGGCACCTATGATCTGAAAGAAGCTCTTCGGATCGAATGGGATGGTTCTTCCGGCGGGTATGATGCCCAGCATTCACATGGTATTCAGACGCAGGAAGAACGGCAGGCATGGATCGATCTCTTCAGATCCATCACCCCTGCAGGTTCCCTGGACATACTTGATGTCGGATGCGGGACCGGGGAGATCAGTATGGTTCTTGGGGAAATGGGTCACCGGGTAACCGGGATCGATCTCTCTAAAGGGATGCTCGACAAAGCCAGGAAAAAAGCGGGCCTGACTGATTACCGGGTTGGTTTTTTCACCGGGGATGCAGAAGCCCTGACGTTTGCTGATAACTCCTTTGACCTCGTGGTCAACCGTCATCTCCTCTGGACGCTTCCAAGTCCTGATGCTGCTCTTAAAGAATGGAGCCGGGTTCTTCGGCCGGGAGGAAGCGTTGCCATCATCGACGGCCTGTGGAGAGATGATTCCTTCTCTGAAAAATGCCGCAGGTTTACAGGAAATCTTGGGGTCCTGCTTACTGAGCGCAAAAATCAGTTTGGAGAGTATTACTCCCCGGAGATGATCCATGCCCTTCCCCATCCGTACGGGATGACGGCGGATGTTGCTCTTGGTTATGTGAAAGATGCCGGATTTGTATCCCCGGGCATTCATCCCATGACCACAATCATGGCAATTCAACAGAAACACATGCCCCTTTCCCGCCGGATATCATTTCATAAAACGTATTTTCTGATTACCGGAAGGAAACCGTAGGTTACGAACAAAAAGGAAACACAGATATGAACAGCAATAGGATGAAATTCTTTATTTCCCTGGCTATCATACTCCTGATCTTCGGAGCGACCGGAACAGTCAGTGCTGCTGGCGGAAAGACACTCGCAATTGCCATTGGAACAGAACCGAGCGATCTCAATCCGATCACCAGCTCGGGACACGGGGATTATTTTGACCTCATTAAGACCTACAGCGGTCTTATCAAGTCAGATGACAATCTCGAAACAGCACCTGACCTGGCAACATCATGGGAACAGCCTGATGAAGGAACCTTTATTTTCCATCTTCGTGACGGGGTGAAATGGCATGACGGAGAACCATTCACATCTGATGATGTCAAGTTCACGTATGACCTGATACGAAACGGAAATTATGTCTCGCTCTTCCCCCTCTCATCAGATTACTACGATGTCACAAGCATCGAGACCCCTGATAAGAACACGGTAAAATTTACGGTAAAAAACCCAATCGCACCATTCTTCGAGAGATTTGCCCTTCCGATCCTTCCAAAGCATCTTCTTGAGGGGCAGGATCTGACTACCTCGGATTACTGGCAGCATCCGGTCGGGACCGGCCCGTATGTCTTTGATCACTGGAACAAGGGTGAAGAACTCGTGTTCACTGCGAACAAGAACTACTATGACGGAGTCCCAAAGATTGAAACCCTCAAGTTTATCATGGTGCCTGACGAGAGTGCCCGGATAAACCTCCTCAAGACCGGCGAAGTTCAGGCGATCAAAGTCGGACCAAAGAATGTTGCTTCGCTCAAGAATGAACCGGGAATACAGGTTATCTCCCATCCATCGGCGAACTGGTACTCGATTAACATGCCGTATGTCCTGCCCCAGTTCAAGGACAAGGCAGTTCACCAGGCCATTGCTCTTGCCATCGACCGGAAAGGTATTCTCGACACGATCTTTGCCGGTCAGGGCCTGATCGCCTACGGTCCGTTCAGCCCGGAGAACTGGGTATACAACTCTGCCATTGAGTATACCCAGGATCCGGAAAAGGCAAAGAAGATCCTTGACGATGCCGGGTGGAAAGTTGGAGCAGACGGAGTGCGGGAAAAAGATGGTGTAAAGCTCGAGTTCGACCTCCTCTATGTCGCCTCGAACCCGGAACGGAAAGACATTGCCATCGCGGTTGCTTCAGACCTTGATAAGATCGGGATCAAGGCAAACCCGGTCGCAAAAGCCAACTGGGACGAGATGACGTACCAGTTGTTCCGGACAAACGCCGTGGTCATGGCCCAGGGATCCCCGTTCGATCCCGATGATTCGAATTACCGGCTGTACCATTCCAAGTATGTCACTTCTGACCGGTGGGACAACCCGATGCAGTACGTAAATCCCGAGGTAGACAAACTCCTCGACGAGGGCCGGACCACCTGGGACAGGAACGAGAGAAAAGGCATCTACCAGCAGTTCCAGAAGATTATCACCGATGACCAGCCGGCCGCTCCGATCATCTTCGGGAATTATGTGTATGCCGTCAATGACAAGGTCACCGGAACGGTTCCCCGGAACGGTCCGCATGGCGGAGGGAACACCGGATCTATCATGGGCGATCTCTGGTGGAATGTCGAGAAATGGGATCTTGCCGGGTGATCTCTGGTGGATCACAGTCTCCTCCGGTATACCGGCCGGAGAGTCCTTCAGATTCCACCACTCCTGGTCGGAATCACGATCCTCTCTTTTTTCATCTTCTATCTCTCTCCGATTGATCCGGTCATTGCCTATCTCGGACTTCCCACGGTCCAGAAGATGCCGGTCGAAGATGTAGAAAAGATCAAAGAACAACTCGGCCTGAACCAGCCGATCTATATCAGGTATGGCATCTGGCTCTCCCAGATCTCGACCGGCGATCTCGGATTTTCTCATATCCAGCACAGGCCGGTACTTCAGGTGATATTGGAGAAATTTCCGGCAACACTCCTTCTAACGATTCCTGCGTACGGGATGGCAATGATCCTCGCGGTCTTCTTCTCCCTTGCTGCTGCGGCACGTGAGGGATCCCGGTTTGATCGTTCCATGACCGGCATCAGTTATATCATGTATGCAACTCCTTCCTTCCTTGTTGCCCTCCTTCTGATGCTTGTCTTTGCGGTCTGGCTGGGCTGGCTTCCGGCATCGCGAATGGCTTCGGTGACCGAACCCGGAACGCTTCTTGGCGTGATCGTGGACCATATCAGGCATCTCATTCTCCCGGCAACCGCCCTCGCGGTTAGTCATTTCGCGGTGTTTTACGGTTTTCTCCGGTCCAGCCTCTCGGAATCGATGAGAGAGGATTACATCACCACGGCCCGGGCGAAAGGTCTTGATGAACGAACGATCCTGAACCGGCATGCATTCCGAAATTCGCTTCTTCCATTCATTACCCAGATCGGTCTTGCGATCCCCTACTTTATCGCCGGAAGCGTGGTCATCGAGACGATCTTTGCCTGGCCAGGGATCGGACGGCTCACCTTTGAGGCAGCAATCCGTTCTGATTACATGCTGCTCATGGGGCTGACCTTCTTTACGAGTCTCATCGTCATCCTGGGAAACCTGCTTGCAGACATCGCCTATGCAATCGTTGATCCGAGAGTCAGATATGAGTGAAAATATCAAATTTCTGGGAGGTTTTTATCCGAAATCACCGGGATTGATACTTCTCTGTTGTATCTGTCTCATCGCAGTATTTGCCCCGGTGATGACACCCCATGATCCGGTGAAGGCAGATCTCTCCGAATCTGAGCAGCCCCCGTCAATCAACCACTTTTTCGGAACCGATACGCTGGGACGCGATGTGTTTACCCGGACTCTGTATGGAACCCGAATCTCGCTTCTCGTCGGGATCTGTGCTGCGATTGTCGCCGTTGGCCTGGGTGCCTGTATCGGGATCTCGGCCGGGTATTTCGGAAGAATCGTCGATAGCATCCTGATGCGGATCGTCGATACTATCTACTCACCGCCCGAGACGATCCTGATCATCGTCCTCGTGATGATGTTTCCACGAAGTGTTATGAGTATTATTGTTGTAATCGGGCTGACGCACTGGATGAGCACGGCTCGGATGATCAGAAGCGATACGCTCTCCCTCCGGGAACGACCGTTTGTCGAGGCTGCAGTTGCCCTCGGTGCCGGAGATCCGTACATTCTTCGCCGGCATATCTTTCCGAATCTTCTGCATGTGATTATCATCTCGGTCACCCTGATGACCGCTCATGCGATCCTCACCGAATCGTTTCTCAGTTTTCTCGGGCTCGGAATTCCTCCCCATATCGCAAGTTGGGGTAACATGCTCAATGAGGCTCAGCGGGATATCATGCGGGGCATCTGGTGGACCACGCTGTTTCCGGGGATCATGATTGTACTGACCGTCCTTTCCATATACCTTGTCGGCGACGAACTCAAGGAGTGGCTGGTGCCAAAGCGTGAGATGAGAAGCGAGATGTAAGGAAAAAACTTATTAAAGGATATTGATTTTCATCCGAAGAAAAAAAAAACCGGGAAAACCATCGGACATGAGGTCCCTCCAATAAGGATCTGCCAGTGAGGAGACTGTTATCTCCGGGAGGGTTCGTCAAGTTAATATATATCGGTCTATTATCGGGGCATCCTCACGAAGAAACCTTATTTTTCATCATTTTCCAAAATTCCATTTTTCATTCCCTCCGGGTACCGGATAAATAACGCCAGAATCGGGCAAAGGATTGTCGGAATAACGAGAAGGAACATGGCATCGGGAAGCGAACCCATTTGATCAGCAGCCCACCCAATGAGGGCCGTTCCAATCCCACCGACACCCATGCAGAGCCCGAGCGTGAGACCGGAGGCAAACCCGACACTTCCGGGAAGAAGTTCCTGGGTCATGGTCACCGAGGTGACATAGCAGAAACAGGCAAAGAACGAGTACATGAATATCCCGAGGTACATCAGCCACCCCGTGGTGAGGAAGATCATACAGAAGAACGGAACCGCACAGGCAAATCCGAATACCAGGGTATTCTTTCGGCCAAACCGGTCACAGAGGTACCCCCCGGCGATCTGACCGCCGACCCCGACAAAGAGCATCACCGTGACGATCAGGGAGGTGGTCATGGTATCCATGCCATGCTGGCCGAGTATCAGGAGCGCCGGCAGGTAGGTGATAATACCGACATACCCCCAGGCACGGAGTGAACAGAGCGTGACCACGATTCCAGCCGGAACCCACCAGTATTTCTTCCTCTCCACGTTCGGTTCGGGATTTCTTCGGGTGAACGTCAGTTCATCGGTATTCCGGTATTTTTTTCCGATGTAATAGATCCAGGCCGCACCGAGAATGCCGGGTATCACCAGCCAGGCAATGCTGGAAAGACCGTAAAAGGTGATCAGGACACCGGCGATGAACGGCCCGATCGAATAACTGATACTGCCACTCGTGGTGAAGAGTGAGTTGTAGACACCCCTTTTATACGGGGGACTGGACCGGAACACCATGTCCATGGCGGCAGGATGGAACAGGGCACTTCCAATAGCTGCAATCGAGACGAATATGAGCATCAGGTAATAATTCCCGGTCAGAACAACCAGGGAGATCCCCAGGCATGAACAGAGGACACAAAGCGGGATACTCGCTTTCCACCCGGTCCGATCACTATACAATCCGGCAACCGGCTGGATCATCGAAGACGTCACGTTGAACACTGACACGATGATTCCTGCCAGGAAGAAAGATAGGCCGAGATCAGTAATAAGAACGGGAAGAATGATGGGGAGGATGGGAGTATACAAATCCACGAGGAAATGCCCCCCTATCGACGCACTTAACTTTTGTCTGATATCTGTATCCATGAAAAAACCAGCTTGGTCAGGTGATCAGAAATTCTGGAGAAATGATTAGATTTTCATGCTTATTAGAACTGATATCAGCAGGGAGAGGAATTTCTGGGAAAAGACATCCCTAGATCTCCTGTGCCGCAATAAGCGATGCATACACACCATTCAATGGGAGTAATTCCTCATGTCGTCCGGATTCGACGATCTGTCCTTCCCGGAGGACAAGTATCCGGTCGGCATGGATGATCGTGGAAAGCCGGTGGGCGATGATAAGTACGGTCCGGCCGGAGCTGAGTTCTTTCAGGGCTTCCCGGATCTCAAGTTCGGTACAGGTATCAAGCGCCGAGGTCGCTTCGTCAAGGATCAGGATCGGAGCATTCTTGAGTACTGCCCGTGCGATCGCGATCCGCTGGCGTTCCCCGCCGGAGAGCCGGACACCACGCTCCCCGACAAGCGTCTCATATCCCCTTGGCAGAGAGGAGACAAACCCATGAATCCGTGCGATTTTGGCAGCGGTTTCTACTTCCTCATCGGTTGCATCTGCACGGCCAAGCCGGATATTCTCCCGGATTGAGGTGTTGAGGAGGAAGATATCCTGGGTCACCATCGCCACGGTATCACGGAGCCGGGAGAGGGGAAGGGTCCGGATATCATGACCTCCGATCCTGATACTGCCCGATTCAGGATCCCAGAATCGCATGATCAGGTGGGATATTGTCGTCTTCCCTGCTCCGGTCATACCGACAATTGCCACCGTCTTCCCAACCGGAACGGTAAACGAGACGTTTTCCAGCACCAGGGGTTCGGCAGGTCCGTACCGGAAGGAGACATCATCAACCGATATTTCCGGAGCGATGGTAGCCGGATTCTCAGGAGACGACGGTTCCTGCACCGTCGGGATAAGATCCATCAGGTCATACAGACGTTTTGCCCCAGCAAAGGTGAGGCTGAACTGTTTCGAGATCTCCACGATGTTTGCCATCGAACTGAATCCGGCAGAGACGAAGAGAACGACGATCGGAAGCCGCAGGGGATCGATAGCCCCGGTCGCGGCGAAAAGTGACGAGACGGCCAGCATCAGGATGACCCCCCCTGACAGGATCAGGATAAATGCTGCAGTGATGGTTCCGTTCTTGTGAACATAGACCCCGTACTCATCCTGGTACTGATTGTTCAGGTCCATGACCTGGTCGAACCGGGATTTTGATCGGGAGAAGGCAAGAATCTCCCGGATACCCTGAACACTGTCTATCAGGAAGGCATTGATCTCTCCGAGCAGTTCACGGAGTTTCTCGCCCTGTTCCTCGTTAAGAGAGAGGGCCAGCCGGGGGAGGAAGGCTATCAGGAGGGAGAGCAGGGCATATCCTCCGGCAATTACGGGGTGAATGGTGAGGAGAGAGATAAAGACAAGGATCGGGATGACGATCGCGGTCACGAGCGGGGCGATGGTGTGGGCAAAGAAGAGTTCCAGCGTCTCAACATTATTTCCCGCTACCGAAACGATATCCCCGGTCCGCCGCTGCATCAGGGCTGCCGGAGCAAGCGGTTCGATGGTCCGGTAAAACTGGTCACGAAGATCGGCAAGTAACCGGTATGCACCGACATGGCAGAGATATGGACTGAGATAGCCGAAAATTCCCCGGCATACGGCGAGTACAAGAATGAACAGTCCGATCGGTATCAACTGATCAGCCGGCTCGCCTGTCCGTGCCATACGGAGGAGATCCACTCCGAGGAGGCCGATCCCGAGGGTTACCACGTACTTGAAGATCTCGGCAAGAACCCCGACGGATAATATCGGAACCTGGGGACGAAGCACTGAAAAAAGCCGAATCCAGGCACGGTCACCGTTCATATAATCCCTCCGGACGATCCGGTATATCCGACTCCGCCAGCCAGGGCCTGTGCCCTGACGAGGGAGGCATATCTTCCATTTTCTGCCATCAGTTCGTCGTGGGTTCCTGACTCGACGATCGAGCCCTCTTCCATTACGAGGATCCGGGTTGCATCCCGGATCGTCGAGAGCCGGTGGGCGATGACAAGGACCGTTCGTCCGGTGAGGAGCTTTTTCAGAGCGATTCGGATGTGTTTTTCACTCTCGGCATCGACACTCGCGGTTGGTTCGTCAAGGATTAGGATCGGGGCATTCTTGAGTACTGCCCGTGCGATCGCTATCCGCTGGCGTTCTCCCCCGGAGAGTCGGAGACCCCGCTCCCCGGCCATGGTATCAAGTCCGTCAGGGAGCGATTCGATGAATGCATCCAGCCGGGAGATCTCAAGGGCAGTCCGGATCTCTTCCTCTGATGCATCCGGGGATCCAAAGAGGAGATTATTCCGGATGGTATCGTAGAAGAGGTACGTATCCTGGGATACGAGCGAGAGCTGTTGCCTCAGCAGGTCAAGCGGGATATCACGGATGGGATACCCGCTGACCAGGATGGTCCCGCTGTCAGGATCGTAGTACCGGAAGAGAAGATCGACGACCGTGCTCTTTCCAACCCCTGAAGCCCCGACCAGGGCAACCATCTCTCCTTCCCCGACGGAAAACGAACAGTTTTTGAGGACCAGACGATCCTTCTCGTACGAGAAGGATACATCCGTGAACCGGAGGGACCGGATGAGCGGCAGGTTGATCTGTGCCGGTCTTTCCGGATCGGCGATAGAGGGAACCGTTCCGATCAGTGACAGAAGGGCGTTTATGGTGCTCTTTGCATTCACACTGTTGTGATAATACTGGCCGAGATGGATGACATGCTCATAAAAGATCGGACCGAGAAGCAGAACGAGCATCACCTGTCCGGTGCCAAGTTCTCCGGCACTCATCCGGATACAGACATACAGCATTGCCGCTCCGTACCCGAGATATGGGACCATATCAGCAGCGAAACTGACCAGCAGTCCGACACGGAGCCGCTGGATCCAGGTCTCGCTGAGCCGGTCTGCCCTGATCCGGATCTCGTCGGCCCGGGCACCATGCTGGTTGAAAAGTTTCAGGGTCGGCAGCCCCTGCAGGCTCTCTGAGTAATATGCACTCAGGCTCTTGTACTCCCGCCAGACATCCCCTCTTCCAGGCCCTCTCTTCCGGTTTGAGATCATGATCATGATCGGCACGAGGGGAACAAACGCAAGGAGAATGATCGCAGTCACCGGATCGACGAGGACGGCAAATCCGATGAAGAGGGCTGCCGGAATAATCATGCAGAGGAGGATATACGGGATGTAGTATGCCACGTACTGCTCGAGCTGTTCGGTACCGTCAACAAAAGTTGCGGCAAGTGAACCAGAGTCGTTCCGGTCGGTGTAGCCAGGACCGAGCCGGAGGATATGTTCGTACATCCTGGACCGAATCGCCCGTTTCATCACTCCGGCGGTCGCATGGGCAGATCGTTCCCTGAATACCTCTGTCCCGATCCGAAGGGCAAGCATGGCCACCATCCCGAGAACAGCCGGCATCATGGCTTCAGGAGTTTTCCCGTCAATAAGTCCTGATACGAAGGAACTGACACAGAAGAGGAGCAGGATAGATGCCGCCGAACTGATGAGGGCGGCAGAGAACGTCCGGGCCACGTTTCTCCCAAGGCCAGGTATCAGTCTAATCAGCCGAAGATCGATACAGAGCGAGATAATCCGGTGCAGGAATGAACCCGTCTCTCCGGATTGATCTTCCGGTGCTTCTGCATGTGCCATTCAGGCAGGGATCTCCTTCAATCCTTCGACGGCCTGCACCGGTGTGAATGTCTCCGTCTTCACCGGGCTGACCGGAACCACGTGCGGTTTTCCAAGCACCGTTATCACCACGGCGGTAACGCCATAGACCTCCTCGATCATCTCCGGCGTATAGAGTTCATCTGCCTTCCCGGCCGAGAATATCCGTCCGTCCCGGAGCATCACCATCGAATCGGTGTACCGGGCGCCGAGGTTCAGATCATGCAGGGCAATGATCGCCGACATCTGCCGCTCCTTCACGAGATTGTTCACGATCTCGAGCACCTCGAGCTGATGCCTGATATCGAGAGCCGAGGTTGGTTCATCAAGGAGGAGGACCTCCGGCTCCTGGCATATCGCCCGTGCCAGAAGGACCATCTGTTTCTGCCCGCCGGAAAGGCTGGCAAAATCCCGCATCGCCATATCGCCTATCCCGAGCCGATCCAGGGTATCGGCTACCTTGTCGATATCCTCGTCACGAATCCGCCAGGCGGAATGCGGCCGTCGTCCCATCAGCACCGTCTCAAAGACGGTCGAATCCATCGCACTGGTCCCCTGCTGGGGAACTAGTCCGATCGTCTTTGCCCGTTCGACCTGGTCCATCTTCAGGATCTCCTTGCCGTCAAGGAGAATAGAACCTTTCGGCTTGAGGATGGCATCGATACACTTGATGAGTGTGCTCTTTCCTGACCCGTTCGGCCCGATGAGTCCGGTCATCTCTCCCGGACCGATACAGAAGGTTACATCATGCAGGATGTCTGCTCCGGGATAACTGAAGCAGACGCGGTTAAGATCAACATTTACCATAATTCTTTCCTCTTTCGCATAAACAGAAACATAAAAAAGGGAACTCCAACAAAAGCGGTCATGATCCCGACCGGAAGGATCATCGGGGCAAGGATTGTCCGGGCAACCGTGTCGGCACCGAGCAGGAGGATCCCACCGACGAGTGCCGATCCGGGAATCACATACCGGTTGTCTCCCCCGATGATCATCCGGGTGATATGGGGGGAGACAAGGCCGATGAATCCGATGATCCCGCAGAACGCGGTGACCGATGCCGTAAGCAGCGCTCCGAAGACGAGTGTTCGCATCCTGACCCGTTCCACATTGATCCCAAGACTGTGGGCGGTTTCATCACCGGCCCCGATGATCGTGATCTCGGAGGCTTTCAGGATGAGATACGGGATCGAGATGACTGCAATGGTAAAAACGATAAAAATCGTCTCCCAGCTGGCTACCGAGACGCTGCCCATCATCCAGAAGACGACGGCCTGGACCTGTTCGGCAGTCCCGAGGTACTGGGTGAAGGAGGTGACGGCATCAAGGAGAAACATGATAGCGATCCCGGCGAGGATGATCGCTTCGGGGGTCATCCCCTTGCTCTTTGCGATGGTGTAGATGACCATCGTTGCAACAAAGGCACTGATGAAGGCGTTGAGCACGACACTGTACGATCCGAAGAACTTGACTCCCCCGATGATTGCAAGCGAGGCACCCATCGCGGCAGCCGAGGAGATGCCAAGCGTGAACGGTTCTGCCAGGGGGTTGCGGAGCACGCCCTGCATGATTGCCCCCGCAACACCGAGGCTTGCGCCGCAGACGACGGCCATCGCAATCCGGGGAAGCCGGATCTCCCAGATGATCGTACTCACCACCGATTCAGGGAGATTAAGGCCAGGAAAGATTCCGGCGAGGATAGTCATGTATACCTCGCTCAGGGTGAGATCGTACGAGCCGAACGAGGCGGCGATACCAACCAGAAGAAGAATGCCGGCAGAGACAGAGGCTAAGAACAGGATCTTTTTTGAGTGATAATGGCGGTAGGCCGTCTGGATCGTCTGCTGATGGTGATCTGACGGATTCCCTGTGTTTGTATGCAGACTCATGAACGTGTGTGACCTCCACAGCCACAGACCCGGCTGCCGGATAATGAGTATCTAGTATTATTGTGAGCCGGGCGGTTATTACGATTTTGAATCGGGTGTGATCAAATATCCTCTTATCTGAAAAAAATCAAATAATCGTCTGCTACGTGGTGTATTCTTATGAACCGGTATTTGATGAACAGCAGGGTTCTCATCACCCTTCTGGCCATGAGCTGCCTTTGTGCAGGTGTTTCTGCATCAGGAATGGAGTTTACTCTCTATATCTTCGGTAATGCAAACGGTGACATGAACATCGATCAGCAGGATATCGCTCTGATCGAACAGATCGCTACCGGTAAAGCAGATCCGACAACGCTTGCCGATGCAAATCAGGATGGGAAGGTTGACAGTAAGGATGTCGACCAGGTAAAGGCGATAATGGATGGTTCGGCAACTGTAATAATCGTCCAGGACGCGTATGGAAACCCGGTCACAGTGAAGACTCCGGTCGAGCGGATTGTGACGCTGGACCAAATGATCGCAGAGAATGCCCAGGTCATCGGAGTAGGTGATAAAATCGTTGGTATTGACGAAAATACGGCATCACGGACGACTACCCTCCCGGAGATCAGTACAGTGACCAACATCGGCTCATCTGATGAGCCTGACCTTGAGGCAATCGTCGCGTTAAAACCTGGCCTCGTCTGTGGTATCCAGTGGTTTGACGAAGAACTGATGAGCAAAATGAAAGCAGCGGGTCTGACGCCGCTTGCCATGATCTACCATGGTGACATCCAGAACAGTCTCGGGTACTCGAAGATGCTCGGATACCTGACTGGATCTCCGGATTCAGCAATGAAATACATCGACTGGATGAGCGGAAATCTTGGTGGCATTCATGACACGCTCTCCGGGCTTTCAGACTCCGAGCGTGCCCGTGCCATGTACCTGTATCCACGAAAGGGAGCCCTTGGGAGTGGCGGGAGCGAATGTCCGACTATCAGGACACTTGAATTCCTCGGGGCAAACACCCTGACAGACAGAGCTGCGAATACGGAAAACGGGTACTTCGAGATCGATCCCGAAGAGATCATCAAGAAGAATCCGGATTACATCGTGATGGAGGATTTCGATACTGCCCTCGGGTATGGAAAGACCGACAAGGCAGCAGCCCAGGAAGAACTTGACAAGGTCAAGGCAAAGACCGGCTTTGACAAGATAAACGCGGTAAAGAATGATGATGTGTATCTTCTTGATGTGAATATCGTTTCACACAGCAACTGTCTCGGTGGCATTTACATGGCAAAGGCCATCTATCCGGAGAAACTTGCAGATGTGGATCCCTATGCCATTCATCAGGAGTACGTAGACAGGTTCCTCGGCCTGAAGGACTTCGACGTGAAGACAGATGGCATCTTCATCTATCCTGAAGTTGCCTGACCTCCTATTTTTTTCTCTTTTTCTGTGATAACGGGGATCGCCAGGGATCCCGGTATTATCAGGCAATAATGATACCCGGGCAGTGATCTTACGGTCGGATCCTAAAAGGTGCCAGTTCTGCCTGATCCCGGTTGCTTATGATGCCAATGAGGAGGCATGATCAGGGTTTCGGGTACCGCCACGGTTGTGGAGAGAGGATATCCTGTCCTCTTATCCTTCCCCGGGCAGCAGGCAGGCATTCAGCCGCCGGGTCAGGCCGGGAATATCCAGTTCACCGTTCATCCCGATCAGGACAAGGTGGGAACAGGGTTCTGTACCTTCCCAGGAACTGCCCCGTGTTATCGAGAAACGGCGGCCAACGACCTGTATTATTGCAGGTCTCCCCGGCATTTCATCCAGTTGAACAAATCCCTTTGCCCGGAGGATACCTGCCGGGGTGCTCCTGAGGAGGGAACTGAGACACGTGAGGCTGACCGGCTGCCGGCCAGACCAGTTCATCACCGAGAAGGGGAGATTACCGGCATGGATGTGTGGTTCCCCGTGGTCATGCTCATCAGCATGGTGATGGCTCCCGGGGAGGAGATCATCCTCCGGGCGATCCTGTCCAAAGAACAGGTCAACCGGGATTCCTGCCTGAACCGTTTCCAGAACAGGGATTCCGGCAGGAATCCAGTCGTTCCGGATCTGTCCGATCTCCTTCCCGGTGACGAGGTCGGTCTTGTTGAGGAGGATGAGATCTGCTGCCCGGATCTGTTTTCTGACAAGGTGACTCATCAGCCAGGGAACCCGGGTGATCTCCGCTGTATCAACCAGACAGATCACTCCCGATACCCGGGAGATCTTCTTCAACTGCGGGGTTGCCATGACCTCGAGGATACCGGCCGGGTCAGATACGCCCGATGCCTCGATGATCAGGGCATCCAGTCCGGGATTCTGAAGGATCATCATCTCCACCGCCGATGAAAGTCTCCCCCGGAGCGAACAGCAGACACAGCCGTTCTCCAATGCAATGATATCCGGGCCGGTCTTTTCTATCAGCCGATCATCAACCGGCACGGATCCAAAATCATTCACGATCACCCCGGCACGGATGCGGCTCTCTGACCGGAGAACCTCATTTACGAGAGTAGTCTTCCCTGAACCGAGAAACCCGGTGATGATGGAGACGGGTATCCTCCCCTTCCTTACAGGAATCGCGGTGTCGCGGCTCTCTCCCGGGTTGATCCGGTCCCGGAGCGAATCCAGAAACCCGGGCAGGTTCATCGCTCATCCCCTGTTCTGCCGGAAGCGTGATTGTCCCTGCTTTTTTGCAGGAAACCGGAAAACTGCCAGTATCTCTGCATATAAGGAGACTGAAAAGCTGGTCGAAGAGATGATAGTTCCATGGTTTCCCTTCACTGATTCAGGATGAATACCGGTCCGGAGCCAAAAGCCTGCAGAGAAGTTACCCTTCATCTTATTTAGACAACCTCTCCGGTTCATCGCCGGACACTGCCTCCCGGTCTGTTCCCGGAGAGGAATAAACCATGCTGCGGGAGAGTGTGCCGGAAGGAACTGGCAGGATCTTCCGGTTGCCATCATGAAAGGTCCTCATGGACCGCAGGATCTAAACCTCATATCGGGAGTACTGTTTTAAAACCGGAGCCATTCACCCGCCACGTCACCGATCGATTCAAAATACTAAACTGGCATAAGGGGTAAACGGTTTGCAATGATCTACTTTACCGAACACGATATCGACCGGTTAATCGAGGATGATGTTCCGGCAGGCGACATGACCACGATCCTCCTGGATCTCTCCGGGAAGAAGGGATCCATCACGCTGAAAGCCAGGGACGAGATGATCGCCTGTTGCACGGAGGAGGCCGGACGGATGTACACAAAAGCCGGACTCCGGGTTGTACAGTTCGTTCCATCCGGAACCCGGCTCTCTCCGGGCGATACCCTGATCCAGGCGAGCGGTGATGCAGCCGCCATCCACCTGATCTGGCGGACCGGGGCAGCCATGATCGAATTCGCTTCCGGCATTGCAGGCCGGACCCGGCAGCTGGTCGACGCTGCCCGGGCAGCAAATCCTTCCATTTCGGTCGCCGGAACCCGGAAACACCCCCCTTTTGTTAAGAAACTGGCGCTCAAGGCACTGTACGCAGGAGGGGGAGTGGCACACCGGACCGGCCTTTCAGATACAATACTCATCTTCCGCGAACACCTCGAATTCTCCGGCGGATACGAGGCAGTACCGGCAATCGTGCAGTCTGTCAGGCAGAAACAGAAAGAACGGATGATCGTCGTTGAGGCACATTCCCGGGAAGAAGCACTCATCATCACCAAATCCGGGGCCGGGGCCGTTCAGATGGATAAAATTCCTCCCGACCAGTTTTCCGCGATCGCACAAGAGTGCCGTGCCATTAACAAAGATATCTGCGTGATTGCCGCCGGCGGGGTTAACGGGAGCAACGGTGCCGCGTATGCCCGGGCAGGGGCCGATGTGCTGGTCACCTCCTGGATGTATTTTGCACCGCCGGCTGACATCAAGGCAGAGATCGTACCTGATACTACATAACCACGGGATCCCCGGCAGGGTATCAGCACGGCGTTCCTGCCGGATTTCCGGTTTCACTCTCCGGATTATCGGGTCACACATCCAGGAACCGATCCACCGGGGACCGGGCGGAAGATAGCCCGGGGAGAATTATCCTCTCTCCGAATCCGGGAATCCTCTTCCGGTCAAACTCCGGTCACCGATAATCTCACTAATCCCCTTTTTTGAAGGGATGTCCCGGTGATGAGACTTCCAGGGAGAGGGAGAACTCCTCACCCCAGGCATCAGATCCCTTTATCCGGCCGGTTCGGGCCGGGAGGGCTATTCACCGGCAGACACGTTCATTACCGAATCACAGGGTAATTTTCCTGAAGAGAAACGCCCCGGTGACGGCCATGATCACTGCAAACCCGCCAAGAACGAGGAAACAGAGAAGCGGGCTGACCTGGCTGACACCGGTCAGACCGTAGCGGATTCCCTCGACCCCGTACGTGAGGGGATCTGCCATGGTTACCGGGGAGAGCCATGCGGGGAGGGAGCTGATCGGGAACAATGCCCCGGAGAGGCCGAATATCGGGAATACAACGAAGTTCATGATCAGCTGAAACCCGGTCATGTCCTCCATTCTCGAAGCGATTGCAATACCAAACGCGGTAAACGAGATCCCGATGAGCACCATGAACATGAGGGCAACCAGGAACCCGGCGATACTCTCCACCTTCAGCCCCAGGAAGAGCGATATGACAAGGATCATGATCCCCTGTATGACCGCAGTCGTGGCTCCGCCAAGTGTCTGCCCGAGCATGATCTCCATCCGGGTAACCGGTGCGACGAGCGTCTCTTTTAAAAAACCAAACTGTTTGTCCCAGATGATCTGGATCCCGGAGAAGACAGAGGTGAAGAGGACGCTCATCGCCACCATGCCGGGGATGAGAAACTGGATGTAATTCTCCCCGAGCCCCGGGATAGTGACAACCGAGTTCAGTCCGAACCCGAGAAAGAGCAGAAAGAACAGGGGCATGCTGATACTTCCGATGATCCGGCTCTTTGACCTGATGTACCGCATCATGCTTCTGAGCCAGATGGTGTAAATAATATCCATGTCAGTGCCTCCTCATCATGCGGTGCATCCGCATCATCTCTTTCCCGTCGATCTCCTGTTCCCGGATGGTTTTCCCGGTACATGAGAGGAATACATCTTCCAACGTTGGTTTATGGATAGAAACAGCGGTTATCTCTACCGTCTCCCGGGTGAGACGGGCAATAATTTCGCTGATATGAAGCTCAGCCTGCTGCAGATGTATCCGCACTTCGCCGGCTTGCTGCTCGAGTTTGAGAATCCAGGGTTCGGAAAGAAACGAGGCGACGGTTTCGGGATCCGGGGTGGTAATCGTGATGATATCGCCACCGATTCCGTTTTTCAGGTTCTGCGGGGTATCAAGAGCAATAATGGTTCCATGATCGATGATAGCGATCCTATCGCAGAGCCGGTCTGCCTCTTCCATGTAATGGGTGGTCAGAATGATGGTGATGTTTTTTTCCCTGCTTAATGTAGCAATGTACTGCCAGAGATGATTCCTGGTCTGGGGATCAAGACCAAGGGTCGGTTCGTCGAGAAACAGGACCGACGGGTGATGAAGGAGGCCCCGTGCAATCTCAAGCCGCCGCCTCATTCCTCCGGAGAACGTCTTTACCAGGTCATCTTTCCGTTCATGCAGTTCAACCAGCAGCAAAAGCTCTTCGATTCGCCGTTTTCGCGTTTCTGGGGGGATCCGATAGAGTCTTCCGTGAAAATCCATGTTTTCCCGGGCAGTGAGTTCCTCATCCAGGCTCTGGTCCTGGAACACGATCCCGATTGCTTTTCGAACTTCGTCTTCTTCCCGTTCAATATCCTTGCCCATAACCGTCCCAGTTCCGGATGTCGGTTTCTGCATGGTTGCGAGCATGGAGAGCGTTGTGGTCTTTCCAGCCCCGTTCGGGCCAAGAAGACCGAATATCTCTCCCTGGCGGATATCAAAGGTGATATGGTTTACGGCAACGAGGTCGCCGAATGATTTGGTCAGGTCTTTCACCTGAATTGCTGTTTCCATCGTGTTGTTTCCGATTGTATTGAGGGAGATTATTCATAACCGGTGGATCCGGCAATATATGCCAGGATGGAGCCGGTCATTGGTCACTCTTACTCCTGTGGATCCGTGGGATGAACGGTCTCATGAATCCGGGTCATCTTCTCCCTGATGGCCTCAATCATCCTGATATAAGGTGTTATTTTTTCAGTCGGGAGATCTTCGAGGTACGAGAGGTTGTTGTCAATATCAGTCAGGATACCCTCAACCGTCTCGGGTTTCCCTGATACGCCGGTTCGAAACATGGTTATCTCCTCTAATCCGGTATCTGTCAGTTCATATCTCCGGTCGTCTCTTTTTACGATCAGTTTTTCTTCAACGGCTTTACTGAGCAGCGGATACATGGAACCCGGGGATGGTCGCCAGTGACCATGACTCATGAGGTCAATGGCATCCATGAGCTCTGCTCCGTTCTTCGGACCTTCACTAAGGACATACAGGACCAGGATTTTCAGGCCCCCATATCCTCTTGAACGAATAATCCGGTGAAATTTTCCCATGAATGACCTCATGGGATCGCGGTTATCTCTCATCGAATCACCCCGATATCGAGTAATCGATATCGACAATACGATATTTGAATCCGTGGGTTATATACATTCCCAGGAACGCTGTTCAAAAAAGAGGAGATCAGGCGTACTTCATGAGCCGCCCGATATAATACCTGACCCAGAGGTACCCGGTTATACCCCCGAGTATATCGCCGATCACGATTCCCCACCAGACCCCGTGTTCTCCAAACCCAAGCACAACGGCGAGGATATACGCAGCCGATGCCATGAAGACGATCTCCCTGAAGATGTTGAGGATGAGCGAAGACATTCCCCTTCCCGTTCCCTGGAAGATCGAGGACGACATGATTCCCGGGGAGACAAAGGGATAAAAAAAGCACATGGTCGCAAGGAACGCAGCGATCGAAGGTGCGAGATGGGCACCGTCGGCTGAATACGTGAAGATGAACGCCATCTGATGCGAAAACAGGAATGTCAGAACGGCAATCGCGGATGCAATGACCATGCCCAGAAGAACCGAAAAGTTGTGGATGATCGGGAACTTTTCATAATGCCGGCCACCGTATGCAGCCCCGGTCACTGCCACCACCGATGTCGCGATCGCGACCAGCGGAATGATTGCAAACATGACAACCCGCCATCCTGCGGTGTATACGGCAACAGCATCCGTATCTGCAACCATGACAAGGATCGAGTTGATAAAGATGGCAAGGACTGCCATGAGGAAGAATTCACAACTTGCCGGAAGGCCGATGGCAAGGATGTCCCTGACATTGCGGTAATCAGAGAGATCAACATCCCTGGAAAGGGTGACATAGGTGTCTTTCCTGACAAAGAACCAGTACACCTGGACGAGGATCACCAGGATCAGGGATACGATCATCCCCCATGCTGCACCGGCAATTCCCCAGCCAAACGTGTAGATAAAGATCGGATCAAGGATGATATTCAGGATGGATGATGCTCCCATCACGTACATCGTCCGCTTCGTATCCCCTTCCCCCCGGAGAATGGCATACGCCATGTGGGTGAGGAGGATCAGAATGGTACCGGCAAAGATGATGTTTCCATATTCCACTGCCAGGTCTGCGGTCTCCCCGGCACCGAACAGAAGCATGAGCGGTTTGCTGGTGGCGATCAATACCAGGGAGATGATGATGGAAATGCCGATGCTTACCAGGGCTGCCTGAACCGCGGCGGTATTGGCCCCCCTGGTATCGCCGGCACCGATCCTCCGGGAAACAACAGATGTTACCCCGGCACCAAGCCCGTTTGCAAGTCCGATGAGGATCATGAAGAGGGGGGTGATAAATCCCACCGCTGCAAGGGCATCTGACCCGAGACCTGCCACCCATATGGCATTAACGAGGTTATACGTGGACATCAGGAGCATGGCCACGATCATCGGAACGGAGAGTTTGATTATGGCGGTTTTCGGATCGCCTTTCAGGAGGGTGACACCGATGGTATCTGGTTGCGAATTCATTTTTTTTGAAGAGTGTATCGTTCTTGTTGTTTTCTGCCCTATGAGACGTTTTCCGGAAAAACCAGAACCAGCCGGATACGGCCGCTCCCACCGGGGAACTCAGAATGGTCAGGTAATGCAGGGAGAGAGCGCGTCAATGATGCTCCTGACTGAAACGGTGTTCTTCGTTCCAGTACAGGCATGACATCCGGCAGATCAGGGAATCAGTTCATGCCCGGCGGGTCCATCTCCGATCAAACCCAATATTTGCGGGATATCCACCAGGACCGGGACCCTGCCGAACTACCAGGGCATCCCGGTCAGCCGGGGATTTCCGCTGACCAGTGCCGGAGAAGCACCGGACATCCATCAGGATCTCTCTCCTCCCTATTGAGGTTGGCATTTGATGAGTTAAATCCTCTGTGGTTTTAAAAATAAAAAAAGAAGTCAATTCGGGGGTTTTATCCCATCTCATATCCCCGGCAGACTCACCGGCATGAGTGATGCCGGGCCTTCATGACCGGAATGAGGGACGTTCATCCCCGGCTCTCTGCCGTATCCCGGAAAACAGGGGTGATTCGATCCTGAACAGGGAATACCAGGATAAATATACGGCAACGATGGTATTCAGCCGGTGGAGCGGGTATCACGCTGATAATCAGGGGAATATGCAGAATCCGGTGTCCTGCCAGCCGGCAGAGCAATTCCTGATACCTGCCCGCATCATCATTCGGGTATTTCCAACCCTCTCATCGCCTATCTGATCGGCTCATCAGGATCAGCATAGGGATCCGGAAGCGATCCATGGTTCAGTTCATCATCAAACCGGTGGATCCGGGCGGGTTTCGGTCCCCGTGGATCAGTGGGGTGGTAGCCATCAGGGGTGAGTTGTTCCCCGATCTGCTGACGCCACATCGCATAATATAATCCCTTGAGATCCAGGAGGGTGTCATGCGTTCCAGTCTCGATGATCCTGCCCTTTTCCAGCACGTATATGACATCTGCATGAAGGATCGTCGACAGCCGGTGAGCGATCAGGATCGTGATCTGGTCCTCGCTCATGGAGATCTCCCTGATAGTGTTCGAAATCTCTTCTTCAGTCAGGGAATCAAGAGCAGAGGTCGCCTCGTCAAAGATCAGGAGGCGGGGATGACGAAGCAATGCCCGTGCAATGGAAATCCGTTGCCGTTCCCCCCCGGAAAGGTTCATTCCTCCTTCCCCGATAAAGGAATCAATTCCCCAGGAAGAGCGGTTCAGGATCTCATCACAGGACGCCTTATGCAGGACATCACGCATCTCTTCATCGGTGGCATCTGCCTTGACAAACAGGAGGTTTTCCCGGATTGTCCCCGAGAAGAGCTGGGGATCCTGGGACACCAGCCCGATCTGCCTGCGGATGGGATTATACGAGATTACCGATGACGACTGGCCGTTAAAGAAGATCTCACCGCTGATCGGGATGTACAACCCGACCAGGAGTTTCATGAGGGTGGATTTGCCAGAACCGGTCGGACCGACAAATGCGATCGTTTCACCGGTCTGTACATGGAACGAGATCCCGTCTATGGCATTATACCTGGCATTCTTATGGTGAAAGACAACGTCCACGAACCGGATGTCTTTCAGTTCATGGATCTCCACCGGATTGTCCGGCCGCTGTTCTACCGGTTTCTGCATCAGCTGGTCAAAATGGTTAACCGAGGAGTATACCTCCCGGTAATTCACGATGATCGAACCGATGTCCTGGAGGGGGACAAAGATGATCGTGGTGATGAACTGCATCGAGACGAGTTCCCCGGTGGTAAGGATCTTCCGGAAAATCAACCAGAGGAGGATGAAAAGGATTGACTGCTGCAGGATACATAACGTCGTTCCCTGGAGAAATGTCAGGGACCTGACCCGTCTGACTTTCATCATCTCAAGATTGAATATCTTCAGATTCTGTTCACGAAGTCGTCCGATTTCAGGAAATGTCAGACCGAGACTCTTCACAATCTCGATGTTCCTGAGTGATTCCGTGATAACCCCGGCCATTTTGTAGGTCTCACGGTTGATGGACCGTTGCGTCGTCTTGATGGTATGACTTAAAAAACCGGTGAGGGATCCAAGAACCAGGATGCCGATCAGGAATACCGGTATGAGCATCCAACTCTTGGTGATGGAATACCCGATGAGAAAACAGATCCCGATAATACTGGAGAACAGAACGTTGATGAACGAGTTCATGAACGTCTGGGTATCGCTGCGGACCTTCATGAGGATCGATAACGTCTCCCCGCTTCGCTGGTTCTCAAATTCATTGAATTCCAGCCGAAGGGTCTGTTTCAGGCCCTCATTGAAGAGATACATCCCAAAACGCTGCACTGCAAGTCGTGAAAAGAATTCCTGAAATGATTTCGCGGCTTTCGCGGCCAGGGCAATGCAGACGGCAACACCAAGCCAGAAGAGTACGCCAGAGACCAGTTCCTGTTCTGAGGTGGTCACCGGGTTGATCGCATAATTATCAATTATTCTTCCAAAGATGAGCGGATCAAGCAGATTCAGCAACTGGCTGATACCTGCCAGTCCGAGGGCGATCACGATGAGCCATTTTTGCGGTTTGAGATACTTCCAGAGGATCTTCATGGGATGTGCCCAGTACATACGGATGCTGGCCAGGCAAGGAGGAATCTTTCAGGTCCCGGCATCCGCCTCGATGAAGAGGAATTGTCGGTTTCAGTGACAAGAAGATGAACGGGTACTCTGAAAGTATTTCCGATCCATTCATCAGGAGACAATGTTTCCCGAGGATACCGGGAGTGGTTCTCTCATCCGGTACCCGGGTTTCTCCATTGATACATATCTATCCTGACCGGGTACTGTGATCCCGGCAATACCGGACAGGTGCCAGGAAAAACGATATGCCAGGAAGGGATTGTATTTCTCTCAGGCTGGAAAGCCTCCTGGTGCGGGCAGAAGAATGAATGAGAATCAATCCTGGAATAATTCCGGGAGATATTCCATCGCCTTCAAAGAGAGGAAGATTTGGCCTGATTGTGCCCGTATATCTCCGGGGTTTTTTTAGAGTAATCAGATCGCCAGTTATTAGAGAGATCATCCCATCCCAAGTAGGATCATCGTACCAGCGATCACCAGGACATGATCAGGGTACGGAGAAGTACATTTAGGCACAGCAATGGTACCCGTGAAAAAAGTGGCTAATTAATATTGATTTACATCAAACGGTTGTAAAGTTTGATTATGAAAAGACCGAATAGCCCCCTCAATACCGGGATCAGGATCCTTTTCCTGGTTCTGATCGCTGCCACCCTCTGCATGATACCGGTGTTTGCCGATGGAGACACCACCGGGCAGGTACGGACGATCACCGACATGGACGACCGGATGGTTACGGTCCCATCACCAATTTCAAGCGTGGTCATCACCTGTTGCGGGGGAGCAGCACATGAACTGGCAGCCCTCGGGGTCAGCGACCGGGTCGTCGCCCAGCCGACCCAGTGTACCTCTGAACGCCTGTATACCGTCGTCCCCGAATACCGGAGTGACACCGATGTGGGTTCCTTCGATGCCGTAAACGTAGAAGAGATCCTCAAACTCAACCCGGATATCGTGATCGGGAGTTATTATGCAGAGAAAGGAAACTCCCTGATCGAAGAGACCGGGATCCCCGTTGTCAGGGTACTCACCGGGCGTGCCGGGGTGGAGCGGTTGAAAGAGGAGTTCCGGATGCTTGGGACGGTTTTCGGAAAAGAAGAACGTGCAGAACGACTGATTGCATACTGGGACAAGACTCTCTCGGAGATCGAATCACGGGTCGCCGATATTCCGGAAGAAGAGCGAAAGAGAGTCTACTACATGAGCAGCAAACCGCTCCAGACCGAGGGACATGGTGCCTGGGGTGATGACATGATCCGTGCCGCCGGCGGAGTAAATGTTGCAGGCGGGATCGAACAGGAGGTTATCAGGGGGGGATACCAGATCTCCACCGAGGATCTCGTCAAGTGGGATCCCGAGGTCATCTATGTCCAGTCAAACATGAAGGATTATTCAAGTCCGGCCGGGTCATTTGTCACTGATCCCCAGTATGCAACGATCCAGGCAGTACAGGATAACGCAGTCTATCCCTGCCCGGTCGGAACCTTCTGGTGGGATCGCCCGGCCCCGGAGAGCCCGCTCGGAATCCTCTGGCTGGCACAGAAGCTCTACCCTGACCGGTTTTCAGACATAGACCTCGTAGAAGAGACAAAATCATTCTTCCACGAGTTTTATTCCTATGATCTCACGGATGACGAGGTAGCAGGTATCCTGAGCCCCCCGGTATGATATCTCCGGGAATATAGTCTGTACCGCCACTGGAAATTATGGACCATTTCAGGAAAAACGAATGAAAAGAGAAGAAAACGTAACTTGCTGGGTGGACTGCTGGAATTCATCATTAAATGAGTCAGACACGACTACGGACGAGATGCAGGCAGCACGGTGGAATACCCGGGCCGACCAGTTTGGAAAAGACCTGGATGATGTGAGAAAACAGCAAAAAACTGCCGATTTCTTTGACCTGATGGACGAGGCCGGATTCAGCCCCAAGGGGGCACGGGTTCTGGATATCGGATGCGGGTATGGATCGCTCTCCATTCCCCTTGCACAGGCAGGTGCGGCGGTGACATCGCTTGACATCTCTTCAGGAATGCTTCATCGCGTGAAAGAGACGGCAGAACGTGAGCGTCTGAATATCACCCCGCTGGAATGTTCCTGGTGGTCGGCAGATATCGATCACCTCGGATTTCGAAATGCCTTTGATCTCGTTGTTGCATCGATGACCCCGGCCATCCGGGATGTGGAAACGTTCGACCGGATGATGGCCTGCTCACGAAAATTTTGTTATTACAGTAATTTCCTCAGGAAAGATTCGGGAAAGATCCCTGCTGATATCCACACCCGGGTTCCGGGACTGACGCCGAAAAGACCGATATTTGCAGGGGGATTTCTCTATCCGTTTATGTACCTCTATACAAGAGGATTTTGTCCGGTTATCCGGTTTACTCATAAGTCAGAGCATTATACACAGGACTGGGCAGAGGCGGCAGCCGGTGCAATCGACTACTTCCAGTTCGAAGGTGACCTTCCGGACGAGACCCGGGAGAAGATCCGTGAGTATTTTAAGAGTATTGCAGTGAATGGCAGGTACATCTCGACATCGGAGAAGTATACCGGAATGATGGCCTGGCAGGTGGAGTGATCTGACAGTGAATGAACGCTGACAGGTTAATGAGTACCACCGGTCGGAGTTATTATTACATCCTGCCCGGAGAGATTCTCCGGAGGCCTGGTGAGTTAGGAATTTAATACAAAGATAAAAATGAACCTATTTTTGTGACTCGGCTGCTTGAGACATCATTTCGATGATCCTGGGACTGAGATTGCATCCAGGAGGTCCTGTTACTCTATCATCAGGGGTAGCACAATATCCTGACATCATCTCCTAATATGATTTAATTAGGAAAACCAATCCCTCCAGTAACACGGATCATACATTATTGAGAAAAGATCACAACTCCTTTTAATTCATATCACACATTCTGTTGCTGTGATGTATGTGCCGAGAAGGTATTCCGCGATTGTGTGTGTATTCCTGGTTCTGCTTCTTGCAGTAACCTGCTGCTCGGGAGCCGAGGAAAAGGTTCTCCGGATTGCAACCCTGAATGATGTGAAATCTCCATCGTTTGTCGGAGATTACACGACCGGGCTATTCAACCATGTCTCAAACCCACCTCTCATGCAAATGGACAGCGAGGGACGGATCGTCGGGCTGCTTGCCGATTCATACGAGGTCTCGGATGATAATACCCGGTGGACCTTCACTCTTCGTCCTGAACAATACTGGAGTGACGGCACGCCGGTCACCGGCGAGGATGTCGCGTACTCCATCACCATGTACGGGACAAGTGTGCCCAATGCCGGGTGGATCGGCGAGACCCTGACAGACACTGCCGTTGATGGCAACAAGGTCACCTTTACCTTTAACAAGCCCTATACCAACCTCGGCCTTGAGTTCACCTCGTACCCCATTCTCCCGAAGCATGTCTGGGAGAAGATTGAGGATCCCCTTAATTACACGAGTGAAGGACCATACGTCGGATGTGGTCCGTTCTATATGGATAAAATCGACATCAATGCCGGAAAAATCATCTTCAAAAAGAATCCGGAATGGAAGGGAGAGGCCCCGTACTATGATACGGTAGAGGTCAGCTGGTTCAAGAATGCAGATGCCGCCGCAAAGGCTCTTGAAAGCGGGGCAATGGATACCTACTGGAAATATGCCTCTGCATACCCGTATGCTGCCATTGATTCCCTTCAGGCAACCGGGAAGTTCGACCTCCTTGAGACACCGACCAGTGGAATGACCTTCATCGGTTTCAACCTCCAGCATGAACTGGTCAGTGATCCGTCTTTCCGGGAAGCAATGGCGGCCGCTATCAATTACCCGGAACTCGTTGAGATCTCAACGCTTGGACATGGAACGGTCCCGAACCGGGGATTCGTCCCACCGGCCATGGATGGGTATACCGCTACCGAACCGATGACCTATGACGTGGCAGGAGCAAAGAAGATCCTCGCCGATGCCGGGTACAAGGATTCTGACGGAAACGGCATCGTCGAAGGCAGTGACGGGAAGGATATCATCCTCGATCTCCTGATCAGGAGCAGTTTCGACCGTGAAGCAGAACTGATCCAGGAATACCTCACCGATGCCGGTATCGGGGTCGATATCCGGTCAGTCGAGGACAACACCTGGTTCGAACTCAAGGATAACCTTGATTATGACATTACTCTTACCCGTACCACTCCCTGGGGAATGCTGATGCATGCCGGATGGGCGACCGGATACTTTGACAGCCGGAGAACCGGGCAGGGGGTTCTGCATACCGTGGACGATCCTGACTTTCTTGCCCTTTGCGACAACATCCTTTCAACCACCAGCCACGCAGAACTGAAAAGATATGCTGAGGACGTCCAGGAATATTATGCCGAGAACCTTCCTGGAATCCCGCTCTACTGGAAGAACGATGTAACGCCATACAACAAGGATATTACCGGCTGGTACAACAACCCGCTCTACGGAATCATGAACGAGTACACGTTTACCGGTGTGAAACCGGTGGCCTGAACCATTTCCATCTTATTTTTCTCAATTAAGTACCATCACTTAGGAGAATGTCCGATCAGACAGCCCTCCCGGAATGGATCCTCCGGAAGATGGCCAGGTACCTGATCTCTGCAGTACTGGTCCTTCTCATCGTATTCCTCGTACCCCGCCTGATGCCCGGTGATCCGGTCAGGAACCTGGTCGGCGAGGATATCTGGCTCTCCCCGGAGACGATTGAGCGGATCAGAGAGGAGATGGGACTGGATATCCCCCTCCATGAGCAGTTTTTAAGGTTTCTCGGGGAGATTGCCAATGGCTACCTCGGATACTCCTACCAACTCCATGCCCCGGTCGCTGAGATCCTGATCGGACGGATCCCCTGGACACTCCTCCTCGTCGGAACAGCAATCATAGCAGGGGCCGGGATCGGGATCCCTGCAGGGGCCCTGACCGGATGGGAGAATGACCATCCCTGGGCACGATTCCTGACCGCAACCGCACTTCTCATCTCGGCAGTTCCGCCATATCTTCTCGGACTTGCAGCTCTTGCACTGTTCTCATTTCATCTTCGGCTCTTTCCCTTCAAAGGACTCTATGACACGCCCGATCCCCTGAGTATTCTCTATCATCTCTCCCTCCCGGTCCTGGTGCTCACGATCTTCTATGCATCCCGGAACCTCCTGATCATGCGGGGATCGGTGATCAGCGAGATGGGAATGCTCTACCCACAGGCAGCACGCTCTCTCGGGATTCCCGGGAAACGGATCCTCTGGCATCATGTTACAAAAAACGCAACCCTCCCGGTACTCACTCTGATCGCCCTCGACTTTGGATTCCTCTTCTCCGGGGCACTTTTTATCGAGATCATCTTCTCACTCCAGGGAATGGGAAGCCTGATCTATGATGCAATTCTCCTGAAGGATATCCCTATCCTTACCGGATCCTTCCTGGTGATCTCTGCCTTTGTAATTCTGGCTAATTTCAGCGTTGACATCCTCTCTGCAGTCATCGATCCCCGGGTACGGATGGGGGGACGATGAACGGAGGAGTGATGCCGGTACGGGGGAATCATACCGGATTCATACAACCTGGGGTGATTGCAGCCATCGCAGTACTTCTCTGCTTCATGCTCTGGGCCCTCTTCCCCCAGGCATTCATCCCGGCAGAGGCAGAGAAACGGTTCAGGCCTTACCTCGATCCCTCGGCAGAGCATCTGCTCGGGACCGACGATATCGGGCATGATATCCTGGCCCTCCTCATCTCCTCGGCACGGGTTTCGCTTACGGTTGCGGTTGCCGCCGGAGGTCTTTCGATCTTGATCGGGCTCGTGGTCGGGATTATCGCCGGGTACTATGGTGGAATCGTGGATGATATCCTGATGGGAACAACTGATCTCATCCTGATCATCCCGAAGATCCCCGTGATCATTCTCCTTGCTGCGATGACCCGCCCCGACCTCCTCCTCCTCATCCTTGTGCTTGGATTTCTCTCCTGGGAGACGACCGCCCGGGTGATCCGGGCCCGGGTCATGCAGGTCAGATCTGCAGGATATATTCTCTCAGCCCGCTGCCTCGGGTTCTCCCCGGCCTGGATAATGACCCGGGATCTCCTGCCAGTGATCTACCCGGTCATGCTCCCGAAGCTGATGCTCGTGGTGGCAGGGGCCCTGATATCAGAGGCATCTCTTTCGTTTCTCGGGCTTTCGGACCCGACGATGAACAGCTGGGGAAAAATGGTCGCAGATGCCTTCTCTCACGGGGGGTTCATCAGGGGAATGTGGTGGTGGTATACACCGCCGGCCATCTGCATGGTACTGATGATCCTCGCCTGTGTCCGGCTCGGGAGGATATGGGAACACAGTGGTATGGAGACGGCATTCGAATGACCGGAGATCCTCTGCTCCGGGTATCAGATCTCATAGTCTCGTTTCGGTCTGCAGAAGGGGAGATACCAGCCGTTACCTCTTTTTCAGGAGAACTCTTACCCGGGGAAGTGGTAGCCATTGTCGGGGAGTCGGGATGTGGAAAATCGGTCACTGCTCATGCGATCATACAGATTCTCCCCCCGTCTGCGGTCATATCAGGTGAGGTATACCTTTCAGGAAAGGCGATTCATTCCCTCCCCGAAACAATTCTTGAGGAGATTAGGGGCAGGGAGATCGTAATACTCTTCCAGAACCCGGACAGGGCCTTAAACCCCCTCTACAGGATTGGACGGCAGGTACTTGAACCCGTACGGGCCCATCGCGGGAAATGGGACAAAATAGACCGTAACCATGCCCTTTCCTGTCTCCGTGAATCAGGATGTGATGATCCGAGGGATATCTTCCGGAAATACCCCTGCCAGTGTTCGGGCGGGATGAACCAGCGGGCCCTCCTCGCCGTGACCACCGCTCTCTCACCGCGGGTGTTCATTGCCGATGAACCCACGAAAGGACTTGACAAGGATAAAGTTGCCGGAGTTGCAGCATTCCTGCTCAGTCTCCGGTCACAGGACCGGGGGATCCTGCTCATCACCCATGACCTCATGCTTGCAGAAGCGGTATCCGACAGGATTTTCGTGATGTACGCCGGAGAAGTGGTGGAATCGGGAGCTACGGGGGAAGTGATTGCATCTCCCTGCCATCCATATACCCGGGGGCTTCTGAAAAGCCTCCCGGAGAGCGGATTTGTGCCGATCCCGGGAATGAGCCCGGCTTTTTCAAACCTTCCCCCCGGATGCCGGTTTGCTCCACGATGTCCGGATGCCGGAGAAGAGTGTCACCGTGATCATCCGTCACTAATAAGGTGTAATGGGCGGGAGGTACGATGTCTCCGGCCCTGATCGAACTTTACAATATCTCCCACTCCTACCGGAACGGACCGCTCGGCAGCCGGCAAATGGTTTTAAAGCACTGCACCCTCTCGATCGGGGAAGAAGAGTCGGTCGGGCTGATGGGTCCCTCCGGATCCGGGAAAAGCACCCTAGCCCGTATCCTTGCCGGTCTCGAACGACCTGAACAGGGTTCGATCAGGTTCCGTGGGCAGGATATTGACCGCCTGGACAGAATCGGAAGACGGGAATTTCGCCGTTCTGTCCAGATGCTCTTCCAGGATCCAGGCGGTTGTTTCCACCCGGCCCGACGGATGGGAGACTCGATTCGTCATGTTCTCGATCTCCACGGGTACCCGGCAAACGGGCAGGATAAGCAGATATTTGAGGTGATATCCCGGGTCGGACTGACACCGGATATCCTCTCCCGCTATCCAGATCAGGTTTCAGGGGGGCAGGCACAACGTCTTGCTCTTGCCAGGATCCTCCTTGTCCGGCCCAGGCTGATCATCCTTGACGAACCAACCTCCGGACTCGATCTCTCCGTGCAGGCACAGATCCTGCACCTCCTCCGGGAGGTTGGGGAGAGGGAGAAAACTGCCTTCCTCCTGATCTCACATCATCCGGAGGTGATCAGGTTCATGACCAGCCGTTCATGGGTGATCCGGGACAGTGAACTGCGTTCCACAGGGATGAATACCGGTTCTGCAGGGAAGGGAACACCGGGTCTGGTCTGATGACCTGTTTTTCCGTCTCCGGCTCAGGACAAGGTACATCGCGAGATCACAGACAGGGGTCAGGTCAATAATCCGGTCCGAGTCCATCCCAGCCGAACGGATATATCCTTCCAGTTCTGGAATGGTCAGGTGCCGTTGTTCTCCCCGCATCTCGGCTGCAATAGCAAAAGAAGTCGTGATGAGCGGCCCGGTAAAGAAATCGTCCAGGAAAAAACCACACCGTGCATAAAGACCCCCCTCGTTCAGGGCTGCTCCAATGGTACGGATCACCCGGGAATCGGTTTCAGGATCGAGATCCGGCGGGCATATCTGGAGGATAACATCATATCCGCCGCCGATACACCCTTTGATATAATCGCCCCCGATACAGATAACCTGACTCTCAACACCGCGACTGCAGACATGCTCCCAGGCAACCGGCACGACTTCGGGCCGGTCATAGATAATGACCTGTAGATCAGGGTTCATCTCAGCACAGGCTATCCCGATCAGTCCGTGTCCTCCCCCGAGATCCAGCAGTCTTTTTGCAGAGGAAAAAACCGGATCCCTGTTCAGGATCTCGACGATTCCCTGCAGTCTCCCAAGCAGCGCCTGGCTGCCCATCCTCCGGATTTCCGCGATGGTCAGGTGAGGTGAGTACGCAGAGTGAGATGAATCCAAACCGGGGGGGTTTTCTTTTCTCAGATACCGGACAAGATCAGCCCACTGGTGCCGCTGTAAAACCTCGCAGTCGAGCCACCGGGCATACAACGGGGAGGTGCGATCCAGAAAGGGAACAAGGTCACTCCGTACCTGGTACCTTCCGTTGTGATGAGTGAGGATTCCCCCGCTGACCAGCATTCCAAGAAGGAGGCGGAGACGATCCGGATCCATTCGGGAAGGGAGACATATATCTTCAAGGGTCCCGGGGATGAGAAGAGCGGAGAGGATCCCCTCTTCATGGGCAGTCAGGAAGACTGACCCGAGCTGATAGCCAAGCGTGATTGATCGGAGAAACCCGGACTGTTCCTTCACCGGCGGGATACTATCCACCAGTCTGACATTCCTGGGAAGAGATGCGATATCAGGAGCCATGCACCCTCTCCCGGTAATCATGCCCCATTGCCGGAACGATGATGTTTCTTCTCCGGTACGGGACGAGATCCACGTGGATCCCGTATGCTTCGTGGATCCTCTCGGGGGTCATTACCTCATCAGGTTGCCCTACTGAGATGATATTGCCGTTATTACGGGTATCATCTCCCCGTTTTCGCATCAGGACTATCTGGTCTGAATAAAGGTAGGCATGATTGGGATCATGCAGGGTCATGATCACCGTGATCCGTTCAGTGGTAGCAAACCCTGCTATCGTCTCGAGAACCTGGACCTGGTTTTTCAGATCAAGAGAGGAGGTTGGTTCATCAAGAAGCAGGACCGAGGGATCCTGGCAGAGAGCCCGGGCGATCATGACCATCTGTCTCTCGCCGCCTGATAACCGAGTCCAGATGTTATCCGCGAGATCTCCGATTCCAAGCCGGTGGAGACATTCACGGGCAATTGCCATGTCATCTGCTTTTGGCTGCTCCCACGGCTGAAGATAGGGCATTCTTCCGCAGAGAACCATATCAAGTACAGAAAATGGAAAAGAGCCTGGCGAGGACTGGGGGACATATCCGAGCACACGGGCGATATCAGCAGGGGATGAGTCAGGAACCGATATCCCCGCACAGGCAATAGTCCCTTCACGGGGTTTCAGATGGCCGGAGATCAACCTGAGCAGGGTGGTTTTTCCGCATCCGTTCGGACCGGCAAGGGTGGTAACCGTTCCGGGAGTGGCATGGAGTGTGATCTTCTCCAGGATGGAAGCCTCGGGGTACCGGAACGAGACATCGGAGACATCAATACGGCTGTTAGGCATCAGTTCCACCCCCCTGACCGGGAACGGCGGAGCAGGTATAGGAAAAAGGGCGCTCCGATGAGGGTAGTGATGATTC
>CAZWTX010000002.1:105658-166135 GCA_964637135.1 uncultured Methanospirillum sp.
TGATTCCGATCGGGATCTCGTATGTGAACAGGGATCGTGCCAGGTCATCGATCATAACGAGAAACGCTGCACCAAGGGTGATACTTGCCGGAATAAGGTACCGGTGATCCGGTCCGATGATCATCCTGACGATATGCGGAACGATAAGCCCGACAAGGCCGATAACCCCGGCCATGGAAACGGCAGCTGAGGTTGCCAGCGTTCCTGATACGATGAAGAGGAGTTTATACCGCTCAGGGTGAAGACCGACTGCCCGTGCTTCCTCTTCGCTCATGGAAAGGGCATTCAGCCGCCATCGGAAGAGGTAGATTACGATGATACCTGCAATGACCGGCAGGGTGACAAGGTGGACTTTCGACCAGCACGCCGTGTTCAGGCTTCCCATCATCCAGAATATGAGACTTTGCAGGGCTTTTGAATCGATTGCAAACTGGATAAGGGCTAGAAGAGAAGAGAATATCGCCGACGTCATTACCCCGGCGAGGACAAGGCTGACAACACAGGTCTCCCCGTTTGTCCGGGCCATGCTCCATGCAAACAGGAGTGCCAGGAGACTGAAGCTAAAGGCAACCGGTGCGGTCGGAAGGGAGGGGAAGACACAGATCGAGAGGGCAGCACCGAACGCTGCTCCCGAGGCAAGCCCGAGGATATCAGGACTAACGAGGGGATTTCTAAAAACTCCCTGGAATGCTGCCCCCGATACAGATAAGGCAGCACCGACAAGCATGGCCATGATGATCCGGGGAAGACGCATGTCGAAAAGAACAGACGAATAGATCGACGGATAACCGGTAGGAGAGCCACTCATGGAATAGAGTAGGATATCAATAATGGCATCCGGGGAGAGCCGGCTGTAGGTTCCCATGAAGAGGGAGATGATAAAAGCCGGAACCGGGAGAAGGAGAAGGATCACATAAAAGAGTCGCTGCCGGGGGATAGAACGAATCCGTGTTAAAAAAGAAGTGTTGTTTGCTGGTTCAGTCATGTTCATGCCGGAGCATATCCGGGATAATGCACGTGGTAGATATCTGAAAAGAATGAATCAACCGTTGCATTGAGATCTACATCCTGGTACATGTCAGGATACAGGTTCTTTGCCATTTCTGTCAGTGCCAGCGGAAGACGCGGCGAGTGGAAATCATAGACAAAGGGATCGGTCACCTCGTACACCCGCTTGTTCTTTACGGCTTTGAGATCCTTCCAGGCTGCAAAATCCCCCTCTCCGCTCATCACATCAGCAGGATCGATCTTCTCGTTATACCACATGTAGATGACATCGGGATCGAGTTCTGATATCGTCTCGATATTCAGGACCGGGTGTTCTATCCACTTGTCGCTGATTTCAGTGTCTTTCAGGACATTCACCCCGCCTGACATCGTGATCAGATCGTTGGCCGTGCTCTGGAGACCGGCAGTTCCGTAGACATCTCCCCACATCCACAGGACACGTGGCCGGCTTTCCGGGCTCACCGTTGCCGTCTTCTGATCGACCCGGTCAATGTACTGGTTCATGGTATCAACCACGTCCCTGCCGGCCTGTTCATTCCCGAGCATGGTTGCAAAGGTAAGCGGTTGTTTCTTCATATCTTCGAGGCTGTCAATGAATACCCCGTACACGGGAACACCGAGTGTCTCCTCTATCGCCTTGGTGTTGTCATCGCTCCAGTCAGCTGACCAGAGGAAAACAACCTGGGGATCAGCTTCCGAAAGGGACTCAAGATCCACCTGGCCGTTCTCGGATGAGACGACCTTCATCGTGTCATAGGCCGGATCGATTGCCCGGAAGAACGGTGCTTTTTCTTCCTCCTTCCAGACGGTTCCCCGCCCAACGATCTTCCCGGCACCACCGACGGCATACATCGTGTTCATGGCATTTTCCACGAGAAATACGGAACGTTCCAGGGGTGAGGGAACCTCGATTGCCTTCCCCCGGTCGTCTATTACGGTAATGGTCTCAGCCGATACGGCACATCCTGCCAGGCAGAACCCGATAATGAGAATGAAAATCGGCACCCTGTTGAATACACACATGGATATTCGTGTTACGTGATAGTATAAAACAAATTTTATTCCTAAAAATTGAGCAAAAAATAAGAAATTTATCCTTTGGTTATTAAAATCGGATAAAATGTGTGATTGATCGTTCTGTATTCAGGATGTAAGAGGATCGAAAATCTCCCGAAAAGACAAAAAATCGCGATCCAGAGAAAGCCCTGGACCTATACCAACGAAATCGCCGATTCAACTCCGGATGAAATCTTCTTCACGATTCCCGGGATCGTGGAGGTGATAATCGCCGTATCTGAAGCCTTCCCTGCCTTCCGATCGTCGGAATCCCCGGGAATGAGATCTGCCTTCAGGACCGGCCGCAGGTTCTCGACCGTCATCTTCTCCACCCAGGGATCGGCATCGGTGATGATGATCTCATCCACGAACCGGTCGAGTTCCTGTGCCAGTGCCCAGGAGACAAACCGTCCGCCAAGAAGAGCAACACTATCACCGATACCTCCGCCGGCAGCCATCGACCCGATATCAGAAACCGTATATCGCACCATCGTCCGTTCAAACAAAGGTGTCGAGCAGAGGCAGACCCAGTGGGCATCTCCAAGGGTCGTTCCCCCGGTTTTTTTCGGATAGACCCTGTCCGGCCCGACTACCTTCACGGCACATGCCAATGCCTCAAGTTCTCCTTTCTGGATTGGAGCCCGGGTCCATCGCCCGTAAATTTCCTCCCTGATGATCTGAAGAATGCGGGGCAGTCCGAAATTTCCCCTCCTGGCCGTTCCGGGTGCATATCCACACATGTACCCATGGTGATTCCTCGGAAATCCGGTGATGATCGCGTTCAGGCCAGCCTGAAGACCTATCCGGCATTCATCCTCGTATGCCCCGTTGGTGGCGACCACTTTTCCAGGAGCAAGGATTCGGCCAATTGCCACCGCCCGGGCGAATGCATCTAGACGGTCCGGGGCTGAATTAAACGGTCCCCCTTCGATCACGAATACATCCGCACCCATCTCAAGACCTGCAGAGAACCCGGCAATAAGATCTTCATACCCGTCACCGACGAACAAAATCGCTTCGACACCTTTTCCATGTTTCCTCGCAAGATCAGCAACCTCGCGGGCTTCATCCAGCGGGGCGGCGTGGCCCTCGGCTCCCTGGACACAGGTGAGATTCACGGCCACCGAGGAGGAGATCTTTATCCATTCCTCGCGGTCGGCAAGTCCGTCCCTCTCCTTGTCCATCAGGCGGGAATGGATCCGATCACGGGGACACCCGTCAAACGGTGGACCTTCGTTATAACACTGGCCAGGACACCCGATGATCTCCTTCGGGAGACGCATCGGGCCATTTCTTCCGAAATGATCAAGATCGAGAGGAACTTCCGTGATCTCCCTGACCTTCCGCATGAGGTCAATCCCCCGCATTCCATGGGCCTCGGCGATATCGGCAAAGGCATACGCACATACGTGAATAGATGCCCCGATCGCGTCAGAGAGAAGACAATTCCCGAGGATATCCACCATATCAAGATCAGATGCACAGGTTCCTGAGAAGATTTCCGTGAGATCGCATCCCATCGGGAACCGTTTGAACATCCTTCCAAGGCCGATTACCTGTGCCCGGTTCAGTTCTGATACCGCATCGATGATCTCCAGGGGATCTTTTTTTCTCCGGGTTATCTCCCATGCTGCATCCGGATCATGAATTGCTCTGTTTATTAAACCCTGCATGATGGCTTCACCTCGGATATTCACCTACAGAAGGAAGAAGTACCGTATTACGTATTTGAAATAGGTATTATTTCATAATACGTAATTGAACCTACAATATGTATCTTCCTATACAACAGAATCCGGACCGGATGGATAAACCGCCAGATCATCCGGAGGAATAATTATCTCACTCCCCCGGGGAGCGGGGTCATATACACCCGTTATCAATTCTTCAAAGAGAAACAGGGCTTTATATAATCCTGCACGTTTCCGATCCAGGATCTTACGGGGAGAAGCGGAACGAAGATCTGCATAGACACCCGAGGATGTGACGAGGGTGAGAACCTCACCGGATATCGCAATACCCCCCCCTCCTATCCCGGCCGTTGTCCCGATGCCGATATCAGCGTTTGCCATTCGACGAACCGCATCTGCCATCAGGATCGCCATCTGGCGGTCACCCTCCTGGTCATATACCTTGATTCCGGAGAGGATTTCCACGGGTCGGGGGGGATCGAAGGAGAGAATGGCTCTGATCCCTGAAAGGGTGGGAATGAACAGCGCTGCATCAACGATCAGGGGATATCCTTCCTGATGAATCCGGAAGGGATATTCATGCGGATATCCCCGGGAAAAGGCATGCAGTTCATACCCGACCATCCCGTGGGTGAAACATTCGGCAGTGGCTACCCGGATTGTCATTTTCTATTCGCAAGGAGTCGGAGTGCTTCTGCAGCGATCTTCCGGGAGACCTGTTCTATGATTGCAGGGGTCACCGGTTCCCAGTCACGGATCAGTTTTCCGGTTCCGACCAGGAGATGGTCGCGGATTCCATGATCACGAAGGGCACTCACGATCGGGTTTTCCGGGTCAGCCTCCCCGATCCCGACGGCAGTGACCGGTTCGTCTCCTACCCCGAACACACCCATGGTACTGATGGTCTTCGCTCCGGACGCCTGTGCATACCTGATGATCCCCGCTGTTACTGGGAGGGTATCCCCCCCGGCTATCATGATGCAGACAACATCGCCGGTTATGAGATCAAGATTGAATGGAGAGATATTGATAGGGATACCGATAATCTCCCGGGAGAAACCTGGTCCGGAGAGGTTCTCAAAAAATTTCACCTTGAAATCTCCGACTGAACCACCCATCATCCGGAAGACATGATCATCAGCCGAGATCTTCTGCCCGTCTATAGCGGTTATTCTCTTCGGGCCACCCCGGTGAACCTGCATCAATTGCAGAGCAGTCCGAAAACCAAGTCGGCCGAGTCCGACCAGAGTTATCTCCCCATGGGGAATCTTCATCTTCTCGAGATCTACAACAGATATATCATCCATTTCTTCCATTGCTTCACACTCTTTTATCGCAGCCGTAATAGAATGAATTTGTATTACATTAATTAACATAGGTATTAACATTCGTGGATGTGGCGAATGCATTTTTCAGAATATTTTTTATTAAAAATTGTAAAACCATGGAAATTGAAGAAATCAGGATAGAGGGTCGGCCTCTCCAGGGTATTGAACTTATTGGGATATATTAGCAAAATTTCATACTTTAAAGTTAAGTTTAATTATTATCGCATCTCTTGTACGTCCAGAGATTATGAAACCAGTTATTGCAGCCCTACTGGGAAGTCCGCTCCAGGACGGCAACACAGCCCAGGTATTGCATCATGCGATTGCCGGTGCAACTGAATCCGGATGCGAGGTCAGGAGGATTGATATCTTCTCCCTTGAGATCATCCCGTGCCGGGAATTCAATCTCTGTAGGAATCATCCGGCCTGCATGATTGAGGACGATGTCAGTGCCCTGTACCCTTTTTTCCAGGAGATAGACGGACTCATCATGGCCACCCCGGTTATGACGATGGGTGTTCCGGGGGCATTCAAATCGTTCATGGACCGGTTCCAGGTTTTTTATTGTGCCAAGTACGAGAGAAAAGAACGGATGGTTTCGAAAGAGAAGCGGATGCATCGCCGGACTCTTCTCATCTCACTGTCAGGAATGAACCTTCCGGATAATTTCATCGGGCTCAGGCAGACCGCCGACGCATTCTGCGATATCATCGATGCTCCAATCACAGGGGAACTATATATTCAGGATATGGACTCAAAACGTGCCATCAGCCGCTTCCCGGATATTCTTGAAGAGGCACGCAGAAAGGGGAGAGAACTCGGTGAGGAAATTCTCACCAGGATCTCCTGAACAGGAAAGATCGGAGAGCGTCTGTTGCTACAACCGGAATTTACCTCGGAATGGAATGATTCATTCTTTGGGAAGGAAGAAGAGAGGAGGATTCATTCCAGGGAACACCGGGATCATATACCCGGACTGATATTCCAAGGGATTCAAGAAGATCTTTCAGTGTATACAGGCCCGGGAGTTCGGTTGCATGGTGGGTGGCATCGATAACCGGAAAGCGAAGCATTTTTGCAAGGATCGCACCCGGATGGGTCAGATCCCCGGAGAGAAGAAGATCTGCCTCCCGTGAACGGGCCAACCGGATGTACCCCGTATTGAGTCCGAATCCGGATACCAGGGCAATTTTTCGGAGAACACGGTCCCGTTCACCCATCACCGTCCGGCAACCTGAAATCCGAAGAACCCGCTGCACTTCGGTAACAAACCTTCCCATGGTCACCGGTCCGGATGCAGGTTCGCACATCCTGCCAATACCGGAATCCTCGTCAAGGACACCAGAAGGGATAAGACTAAGCCGTTCTGCAAGGGCATCGCACGCACCTCCCGGAACGATGTCCCAATTCGAATGGATGACGAATGACGGGATTACCGGCGGTTCGAGAGGGGGATGATGGAGTACGAGGAGATCATACGCATGATAATTGATCCCGGAGACCGGCGGCGGGAGGTAATCGAGGAGCATAAGAACGGAATTAACCTGTAGTACGGCAGGATCCGCTTTTCCGAGGTACCCGACCAGATCATTCGGTACTGCCAGCCCGGGAGGAACCCGCTCGTCGATGAGACGAAAGAGCGAGGAAGCCTGCATCTTATCCCTCTCCGGGATTCCGGACTACTGAGAGGAGAGAATCAAGGTTCCTTCCGATAACCTCATCCGGATCCACCGGACAGAGGGATGAGACAATGAGTGCGGGGCGATCGAGCAGGGTAAAAAACCGGGTGGGATCCCGCTCCTGGAAAAGAATCCGCTCGAAAAAATCCAGGGACGCAGAACAGTACAGAACCCCTTCCCGCCCGAGTACGTCGCTCATCGATCGCCTGATGATCTCAATAGTAAGCGTCATTGTTCCGGAGGTCTTTGCAATGAGGCCGGTAGAAAACAGTACACCCCTATCTGGAGCATTGAATTTTTCAGCCAGCCTGATGCACTGGCTTTTGTTTCTGATACATGCATCACTTCCGTCCGAACAGGGATCCTCAACGATGAATGAACGGGCAGAGAACCGTTCCAGAAATGCTGCAGATATTCCCCCAAGTCCGGTCGTCTCGACGATACAATCCCATGTGCCGGTTAGTTCCTCTGGGTGGGTGGTGAATCCCGCTCCGGAAGGAACAAGGGACTGTACCTGCGGATGAATGTCGTGGATGAGTACTTCAGATCCCGGCAGCAGGAACCGGGCTACCGCAGCACCGGTCAGGTAGGATCCGAAGATCAGTGTCCGGCGGGGAAATAGTCCCCGCGTATCCAGCCAGGCGGATACCGCCTCCCCTTTTTTCTGACCAACCAGGGTCAGGATATCATATATCGTGTACTGTGAGAAGGTGGTCTGAACCGTCCGGGTGATCCCCCATTCCTGCCGGAGACCGGAAGAAACTTCCATTACCGGATCCCTCCGGTAAACCCGACTCTCACCAGGGCCTCCCGCATTTCGTCACGGACGGCATCAGAAACCTCCTTCCCATGAAGACAGTTTGCCGGGGAAAGCGCAGCGGAGAGGATCCTCCCTTTTGCATCAAGAATGACGAGCATCGATCCCGAACCGGGAACACCGAGCCGTCCCCGGGCAATGACAAGATCAGAAGGAGAGAGATCAAGAGCCATACAGGCCTTTGTCACCGCAGGCATACGGCTGAGATCGGCACAGGCGGTGGGGAGCAGCAGATGTGTTGCAGCAGGCAGGCCGAACTCGGCCAGTACCTCGTTGATGGCCAGCACTTTCCGATCGTTCCAGTTCGGAACGACAATTCGTTTTGTATTACGGATATACGCCCGTATCTCTGCAAGTTCTGCAGGCGTATCCCCTTTGCGGGTTCCTTCGACTGATTGATGATATGCTTGATAGATGGATTCTTCCAGGGTAATGGTATCACCTCACGGGCGGTCTGCCCTTCTGATCCCGGTGATCAGAAGGATAACCTGCCTGGTATCGGTTAATCGGTGAACAGTTCCGAACCCGGGCGAAGGCCGGGAACCGGTATGGCGGGTTTGAGACGCCTGGTCAGAAACGGCCGGTCTGACCCCGGCAGCTCCCTGAACTCTGATACCAGCCCCATCTCTTTGATTGCACCAAGAACTCCCCGGAGCGTCCCGTATACCGGCGATCCAACCCCTTTGATCTGCAGGGGGTAGGAATCGGGGATGACCGTTGCAAGGTTGTCTGCTCCGGCTGCCAGGGAGAATTTCACATTATCCGGACCGATAGTCGGTGTCGGAACGGTGATGCGGATTTCAGGATAGAGAATCCGGGTAATGGCAATGGTCTTCATCTGTTCGAGGATGGAGCAGGCGGGATGGTTTTCCATCGGTGTTCCCAGGTACGGATTAAAACCCATGATTGGGATCTCACCGAGTGTGGAAAAGGAACGGAGGAACTGGAGATGACGGATACGATCGAGGGAGGATTCTCCAACACCGATAAGGAGCCCGGAAGATAATTCAATCCCTTTTGAGGAGATAAGTTCACAGGTGGCAATCCTCTGCCTGAGCGTCTCACCCGGTTTCAGGTACGAGAAGAGGGATTCGTTGGTTGTCTCAAGATTACAGCAAACGGTTTCTGTATCGACCGCTGCGATCTCGTCCAGGGTATCTGCCGTGATATCGGTGCCGACATTGATGATCAATTCCAGGGAGGTATTCTCTTTCACGATGCGTGCAGCAGTAACAGCGTGGGTACCCTGGTGGCCGTGTGCGCCGGAACAGCTGACCCGGGGAATCCCGGATTGTTCGATTATCCGGGCAGCCTGCACTATTTCCTCCCCAGTTTTATAAAAAGGGGAGTAATACCCGTTCTCCGAGGTCCCTGCAGCAAATCCACAATATTTACATTTCGGAGTGACGGCACACTGGTTCGTGATATGGATTGTTGATGTGAGTTTGATGTGGGGATGGTACTGATTCCTGATATCACAAGCGGTCTCTACCAGGGAGACCAGTTCATCCTGACCGGTTATACCAAAGAGTTCAAGAAGATCGTGCCGGTCAGGCGGAGAACCGGATTGGATTTTGCGTATAATTTTTTGTATCATAGTGTCACCAATTTTTACAAAATTTAAATTTATCCATATTTCGTATTATCTTAAAAATATTTCTAAACCCTCGTTTTTCTAATTATCGAGGGGAACACCCACCTATAAAAATGATCCATAAACGCATTTTTTTCATTTTTGGTTGGTTAAAAGCAGATTCAGATCAGAAGAGATATATCAATCTGGGACAATTCATTGTTACTACTCTTATCATTGGTAACACATATTGGAATATGTGCATGATCGGGTAGACAACCTATTGGAATGTCATTATGAAAGTTGCAATACTCGGCGCAGGATGTTACAGGACACATGCTGCTGCCGGAATCACAAACTTTGCACGGGCTTGTGCAGTTGCTGAGAAAGTAAAAAAACCAGAGATCTCGATGACCCATTCAACCATGATTATGGGAGCCGAACTGAAGGAACTGGCAGGGATCAAGGATATTACGATATCTGACCCGATATTTGACAATCAGTTCACCGTAATCGACGACTTTGCCTATGAGGATGTGATGAAAGCTCATAAGGCAGGCCAGCCGGAGAGCATTATGCCCAAGATCCGTGAGAAGGTAAAAGCGGTTGCAAAAGACCTCCCAAAACCACCAAAGGGAGCCATACATTTCACTCACCCGGAGAAACTCGGATTCAAGATTACCACAGATGACAAGGAAGCAGTTGCCGATGCAGACTGGATCATCACCTGGCTTCCGAAAGGTGATATGCAGAAGGGAATCATCGAGAAATTTGCAGGAAATATCAAGGAAGGGGCGATCATCACCCATGCCTGTACGATTCCCACAACAAAGTTCTACGGGATCTTTGAAGAACTCAACCTGATCAATTCGAAGAAGGTCCAAGTCTCGTCGTACCATCCGGGAGCTGTTCCGGAGATGAAAGGCCAGGCATTCATCTCGGAAGGCTACGCCTCTGAGGCGACTATTAACAAGCTCTTTGAGATGGGAACCACCGCACGGGGCGAGGCATTCAAACTGCCGGCAGAACTTCTCGGACCGGTATGTGATATGTGTGCCGCCCTGACGGCAATCACCTATGCCGGCCTGCTTACCTACCGGGATTCAGTCATGAATGTACTCGGTGCCCCGGCCGGGTTCACCCAGATGATGGCCAGGGAATCCCTCGAACAGGTCAATGCGCTCATGAACAAGGTCGGGATCAAGAACCTGGAAGAACACCTGGATCCGGGAGTATTCCTCGGAACAGCTGACTCCATGAATTTCGGAGCCGTCGGAGAAGTCCTGCCGACTGTTCTCGAGGTACTGGGTAAGCGGAAGGGAAAATCCTGTACACCTGACGGCATGTGTAAATAATCACCACATCCCGGAGCAGATGGCTGGGTCATTTCGAGATGAACAGATATCGGCATCTCCCGGACCGACCGGCCTGACCAAATCATGCACTTCCATATGCCACCCGGGATCCATTCCCGATCCCGGGAAGAAACTCCGGACAGGGGATATCGGCCCGTGATCATCCCCTTTCCCCGGTTCAATCCTGAGAGAACTGATGAAACCGGATGAGCACGGTTGGATACCGGGCCCTGAGATCGTGATCGCCGGCTGTGGGAACCCGGTTTTTGCCGATGACGGATTCGGACCTGCAGTTATCAGGGTGTTATCATTTCTTGTTCTTCCGCAAACCGTCAAGCCGATTGATGCAGGTATCTGCGGGCCTGATTTGATCTTTCCCTTTCTCGATCCGGCGATAACCAGAACCCTCATCATCATTGATACATTAGATTCCAGATCGGTTCCTGGTACGGTGATCCTGCTGCAGCCGGAAACGCTCAGGGAGACTGCCCTTACAGATGCCATTCCGGGAGGAATTGCCAGTTCAATCCAATCCCTGCCACCAGGAATCACCACCTATCTGATCGGATGCCAACCGGGAGAAATATCCTATCCGTTCATGCGGATCGGCCTTTCTGATCCGGTCAGGATGGCAATTCCCCGTACAGTGGAGATGGTGATGGATATCCTTGCAGAATGCACCGGGGATATACAGGAGATTGTCTGCCCGGGTGTCCCGCGTTATAAATCATTAGGATCCGGTATATCCGGATAGAAAATCCGACAATCAGGCCGAAAAAGGTACCTTTTTTCTCATCCGGGACAGAGAGGTTTTCTAACTCCCCGTCTGTCCCAGTATTAAAACCGAAGAAGACCGGGAAGATCATACAACTCACGGGTTTTGGTCATGATCTCAATACCTTCATATAGGATACCAACATCCATACGGGGATTCCGGACACCCGATATACATATGAAACGACAAGAGTTGAGCAGATGGCGGGGGATACCTGAACCGAATGAAGCCTACCCAACAGGGTAGCAGGCACCTCCGCCATGTGAAAAGTGCTCACAGAATCACATGATATGATCCTGAATCACGATTTACCATGGAAGTTACCATGAATGATAACCCCATGAGGAGTGCATATGATAGTACATATGCAGTTATATATTTATCACACTAAATCATAATAAGTTTCCTATCTCTCATACGATAGTCGCCCTGACACGGATACTCCTAATATACTGATTTTTTCACTCATCACCCATAACGGGCGATAATCTTACCACGATCTACTGAAGTATTACTAAAATAAAAAAAGTAATAACCTATATCTCCTCTAAGAGTACACGTACCAGTAACAGGAGAACACCTTGATGAGCAGGTGATCACTGTTACACACATACCAGTCAGAGAGGATACATCAGGTCACACTCATGGAACAGTTGGTTTCATCCGGTTAATTCCGGCCAGAGGGACATCAGCCGGAGGTACCTGCTGTTCGTGGGAGCATCAGACACAACCAGTCACGTTTCAAAATGCCTTCACCATGCCTGATCTGCCGATCCCTATGAGGGTCTCATTCGGTAACGGTATAGAGGGAGATGTGGCAGAAACCTGGTTCGTCGACATGACTCCGGCTCATCCGAGGAGATCCTGAAGGAAATTCTCACAGTACCACGAACGAGGACAAGAGCGTTCGCCGGGTTCAGAAGGAGAAGGTTTCCTTCCCTTCTGCACTCAACAGTTCAGGACTATCTCTTCTCACAGAAATCCCGGAAGGGATTCTTCATCAATGGTTATCACCACCGTTGGGGATGATATCAGATTAACCACGGTATGACAATCAGCAGTCACAGACGGATGGTGTCGTGATGATACCTGCCTGCATGAGAGATATTTAGAATACATTTTAAGATAAAATGGTTATTTTTTATTACGAATTTTAATATCGTGATAACTTTTTTACCATGGAAGTTATATGATACCATACCGGAAGATCCCATCCCCGGGGATCACCGGAGAAAAAAGGAGTTACGCAATGGAGCCCGAATCATACCCCCAATGCCGGATTGTCCCTATCCGGATGCTTCAGTCAGATACTGCCGAGAAATTTCTTGACGGAATTGCCTGCATTCCAGGAATCCGAAGAATGCTTGTGCATGGACCAGGGTATCTTGACAAGGTTCCCTGCAGGCCACGCGATCTCTGCGAGATAGGAATCCCGGCCTATAAAGAAGTGAAAATATCGGAGCAGCCGATCAGGATGTATGTCCTGATGGGTGATGTGATCATCGAGGCATTTGATGAAAAAGTGTTTGATACGGTTGCCGATTACTGTACCGAATTCTTCGATGACTTTTCATTCCAGATCCTGGTGGGAACATTCCTGAAAACTGAACCATCCCTCGCTGATTACCTCATCGAGAAGAAGCAGGAACCAGAACTGGTCGGGATGTCTGATTACCACCAGGGAGTGTATCCCACGGTGATAAGGCAGGATATTCCGGAGATCTGCAACACCTGATCATCTCTTTTTTCAAGGTATACGGTTGATGGTCCCGGGCCTTATAAAGCAGGGCAGGGGATGTTTTCCGTTGAGGTTCTCCCTGACACCAGTACTCCGAATCTTTATCCGGATGAGGCAGATTCACGGATCATTCCCCAGGTATTCGGAATACAATCCTTTCCATCCGTCTGTGCCAGAGGATCGTAAAAACCGGGATATCCCGGAATTGTACCGGTCGGCACCGGAATTCCAGTATGCATTAACGTGTTCTTTCAGGGCCATATCAGTTCATCTCCCCGGCCGGCTTTTTTCCAGACACGATGCAGTACGGAACATCATATGACAGTCTGTTGATCCTGGGCATATACCGTCGCTGAATCTCCTGGATGTGAATCAGATCCTCATGCGAGAGACTGACAAACCCATTCCGCGTAAGACAGGATCCTATCTGATCCATCGTCGGCCCTGAATAGTACGGAAGTGCCTTCTTAAGATCGTCATCATAAAATTTCGACTTCTGTCTTCCTTTCTCGGTCAGGAACGTGTACGCACCACTGATCCATCGCCCAATCTGTTGCCTGATACCTGAATGATACCAGTTCCCGTCGATAACCAGAAGTGTTCCGTCAGGTTTCAGGACCCGTTTCCATTCCTGGATCGCTTTGTCCGGATGGGGAAGGGTCCAGAAGAGATGACGGTTGAGGATCACATCCATGGAACTGTCAGGCCATGAGAGCGATTCCGCATCCCCCATCTCGAACTGGATAGAATAATCCAGGGATAATGCCTTGTTCCTCGCTTTAGCCAGCATCTGTTCGGAGAGATCCACCCCGGTCACCTGATGGCCCATTCCGGCAAGAAGGATACTCATCTCCCCGGTACCACAGCCGACATCGAGGATCCGCATCGAATCTCCGGGGATCTTCTGCCTGAGAAGATCAATCCATGCCTCTTTCTCTTCATCGGTCTGGATCCCATGGGCATGATGGGTATCATACTGCTGCGAGGAGACATCCCATCTCTTCCGGATCTTCTCCTTGATCTCTGCATCCATGACAGAACCCGGCCCGTCTCCCGGCATGGTTTCAGCCATGTTATTCTGCCTCCCACATTCCAGGCTGTCTTACCGAAGGATCCCACCAGACCACCGCAGTCTTATACGTTCTCATAATCCGCCTGCCTTCGGGGAGATCCATCGCGGTTTTATCGAGATGTCGCCTGATCTTCTCTTCTACCTCCGGAGTGAATTCCATATAGATCGAGTAAAAAACCCGGTACATGGTCATCAGGCGGTCGATAGACCGGACACTTGACGACGAGATGATCTCGACATGGGGAATACGGCCATTCTGGTAGAGAATGTTGTAGATATACGGGTACTCGGGGTACTGGGGATATGGCGTATCACCCATGATGCTCTGCCATAGCATTAGTTCCTCACCGCCGGCGGATCCAAATCCGGCAGCAATACAGCAATGGCCCCGGGATACCTCCTCCATCCTCCGGACCTGGTTCATGATATCGCGAAACATCCAGATCACCGTGGAGGTGATAACCAGATCAAAAGAGCGGGAGTGCTTTTTGGTATCAACATCCTGCCAGATTGCAGGGATAATGGTGTAGTTTGTAACTCCGGCCTCGGCAGCATTCTCATGGATTCTGGCAATCATTCCTTCCGCAGGTTCGATTGCCGTATATTGTTCTGCATAGGGAGCGATAGGAATCACAAAGGTTCCCGGACCGGACCCGATCTCGGCAACCGCCCCGTTCTGCCGGAGAATCTTCCGGCGGAGCAGGAGATCAGCAACTTTACGTCCGAACTCATATTCGTTCGACCGACGCGCTTCAGAGTAATCCTCCGAGCGCTCTGTCCAGTCATCGACCTGGTAATCACGCTGCATAGTCCGGGACCGGGCATCATAGAGCTCTTCCCATACCTGTTCCCAGTCGATGACAGACCCGCTCATGACCCCACCTTCCACCACATCAGTCCCATCAGTCCTGAACCAGAATACATGTCGTCCACCAGCCGGGAGAGAACATATTCGCTGATGATCGAACGGTCCTCTTCAGTAACCGGATGGTACTTCTGGACTACCAGTTCCATAGCGGTGAGAATGGATTCTTTCGATCTTCTGGTGGTGTACGGGATAACTTCAACATTCGGGGGCATATCATGCTGGTTGAAGAGGTTGAAAAGCGTGTGAAACTGGTCAAACTCCGGTTCGGAAACACCGAGGCGGGAATAGAGATCGACCGTATCTGCATCGGAGCCAAACCCGCCGGCGATAACACAACAACCACGGGAGGCCTGGTGCATCCGTTTCACCTGCTGTAATATATCCGGAAAATGCCAGAGCGAGTGGCAACAGAGAACCAGATCATATCTTTTTTCGTATCCGGAAATGTCGATGTTCTGCCAGGTACTCTGGATGGAGGTAATATTCATCAGGTTTTCATTCCGGGCATTTCTTTCCAGCTCCTGGATCATCTGGAACGCCGGTTCAATGGCAGTCACCTGCCGGGCAGACCGGGCAAACGGAATGGTCAAGGCCCCGGGTCCGGAACCGATGTCAAGAACTTGGGAATCAGGTGAGAATATTCCCTGCTTGTGGCAGAATGAACATATCTTCTCGCCGTGTTCAAACCGGCTGTTTCGGACCATGTCGGTATAGTCTGCAGCCCGCTTCTCCCAGTAATCCACTGATGTCCGGGTAGCCATCTCGCGGATTGAATTCTCCCAGAGATTATCCCACCGGATTGTTTCTGTCCTGTTCATGATCATACATCCAAGCTCCCAAACGATTCTGTATACATCGGAAAAGATACAAATCTCAGATTGAATGAGAGCACATAATAATAATTTTCTTACATTAGTACCACTAATAGTTCACGAATGAACCCTGTGATCGAGATATCTGATCTGACCGTAACGTTTAATGGGTCTGCATACCGGCTGACTGCACTGGACGACGTGCATCTCTCCATCCGGTCAGGAGAGACCGTTGCAATTATCGGTGAAAGCGGAAGCGGAAAATCAGTTCTTGGCCTCTCGATCCTCGGTCTTCTTCCCGATTCTGCTGAAGTCAGCGGAACGATCAGGTATGAAGGAATGAATCTTGTTACCGCCACATATCATGAGCTGGAACGGATACGGGGAGGAGCGATGGCCTGGATACCTCAGAATCCAAAAACGGGATTCAATCCATCGATGAAGATGTGGAAACAGATAACTGAACCACAGGTGATTCATACTTCCCGGTCCTGGTCATCTGCCCGGCAGCAGGCGAAAAAGCTCCTGGAACAATTCCGTATTTTGCCCGCAGAAGAGTGGGCTGAGGCATATCCGATCACATATAGCGGGGGAATGCTTCAACGTGCCATGGTGGCCATGGGAATATCTGCCGATCCACGGATCATTATTGCAGACGAACCCACGAAAGGCATTGATCAGATCAATAAGACTGATGTCACGGAAATTTTTGCCGGACTAAAAGAAAAGGAGATTACCCAGATTCTCATCACTCATGATCTGGATTTTGCTGCCGCACTCGCCGATCGCATCGTGGTAATCTATTGCGGCGAGATCGTAGAAATAGCAGGGAGAGAACAGTTTTTTTCATCTCCCCGGCATCCGTATTCACGTGCACTACTCAAATCGCTTCCCCAGAACGGCCTCACGCCGATTCCAGGTTCATCCCCACCGCTTCATATCGCGTTTACCGGATGCCGGTACAGGGACAGATGTGAAGTGTGCCGTGAAGAATGCAGCGTGAAGATCCCGTTTATGTCTGTTGGTAATGATTATGTCAGATGTATCTCCTACGATAATCGGATCCGGGATCAGTAAGATCTACGAATCGGGTTTTCTCTCCAAAACCCGGACTTCTGCTCTGGTTAATGTTGATATTGCCATCCATCCGGGTGAGACATATGCGCTGGTCGGTGAAAGTGGAAGTGGAAAATCCACTCTGGGTCGCATTCTGCTGATGCTCATTCCCCCGTCTGAAGGATCGGTGACCTATCACGGAGAAAAAATTACCGGGAGAAATGATAAGGGTTTCTCGTTAATCCGGCGTAAACTGCAGATAATTCCACAACATCCGGAGGATGCACTGAATCCGAGATGGAAACTCAGTCGGTCAGTTCTGGAACCGTATGAAATTCACCCGGATCTGAACGGGAATACTCCCCGGAATGAAATCATACGGGACCTTCTCAAACAAACCGGGCTGAATGTCGAGTATGTAAACCGGTACCCACATCAGCTCTCCGGCGGAGAACTCCAGCGTGCCGTTATTGCCAGGACTATCGCCCTCAACCCTGACTTCATTGTTTGTGATGAACCAACGTCGATGCTTGATGTTTCTGTCCAGGCATCCATTATTCATCTTCTCCAGGAGATCCAGCAAAAAACCCGGGTGGCCCTGTTATTCATAACCCATGATATCAAACTTGCCAGAGTAATCGGAGACCGGATCGGGGTTATGTTCAGGGGACAGATCGTAGAAGAAGGAACCGAGATCCTTCTCCATCCACTCCATCCATATACCCGGTTCCTGTCCGGAACGGGGAGAAATACTTTGATTTTCGATTCTCTTTCACCAGAAGGCTGCCCGTTCCGGAAGATATGTCCGGCAGCAGACCAGGTCTGCCTGACAGAGCCCTCCCTGGTTGTATCTGATAGAAGATCAGTCCGTTGCCATAACCCACAGAACCTCCATTAAAATAACACAAATTTGAATAAAATATCATTATGTAATAAATATATACAACAGATCCATATGGAAAGATGGAAACTCGTTCTCACATACGTAGTCATCGCGGTATTACTGGTATCCTGCATGGCGACTGCCGATGATTCGACTTCAGTGCTCATCATTGCCGGTCCGTGGGATGGGCAGTCGGATCCTCATGTGTCAGGGTACTCCCTGCAACGCCTCGGGGTAACAGAGACCCTTGTAGATGTTGACCAGTCAGCAGCCCTTGCACCCGGTCTTGCTACGTCATGGGAAGTGTCTGGCGATCAACTGGTCTGGACCTTCCACTTGAGAGACAGCGTGTCATTCCATGATAAAACCCCTCTCACCGCTCAGGCGATGAAAAAATCTCTTGATGACTCATTGACAAAATCCAAGACTTTTGCAAAAGTGCCAATCAAGGAGATTTCTGCAGTCGATGACAAGACCCTTGAGATCTCCCTAACAAAACCGTTCCCTTCACTTCCTGCGTACATGGCCAAGGGTGAGAGTGCTGCCCTCTCTGAGGCGTGCATCGATCAGGGAGATATCACAAAGCCTATCGGAACCGGTCCGTTCATCTTCGAATCATTCTCTCCGAAAGAAGAGATGATTATCATGAAAAATCCTGACTACTGGGGAAAGAAAGCATCTATAAACGAAGTTGATTACAAGGTGGTTCCGGAAGCTGCAACCCGTTCATTGCTCCTTGAGAGTGGCGATGTCGATATCATCCAGATCGTTCCAGCCGATATCGCTAAATCGTTTGCATCCAAATCCGGTTTCACAGTAAATTCGCAACCGATTTCCCGTGTCAGGGCAATGTTCTATAACTGTGAAAGCGGCCCGTTTGCAGATCAGAAAGTCAGACAGGCGATGAACTATGCTATAGACCGGCAGGCAATTGTCGATTATATTTTAGAAGGGGTCGGATCTCCAGCCGCCAGTCTCTTCCCACCTGAGTTTTTCTGGGCTGATAAGAGTATACAGCCGTTTGCATACGATCCAGAAAAGGCAAAGACCATGCTTGCCGAAGCAGGGTGGAAAGATTCCAACAACGACGGAGTTCTTGATAAGGACGGAGAGAAGTTGTCAATAACCCTGGTAACGTATCCCGAACGTGCTGAATTACCTCCAATCGCTGAGGTCATCCAGGATCAGTTGAAGGAAATTGGTATTGAAGTCGAAATTAAGAGTCTTGATAATGATTCATCGATTGCCCTTCGAAACAAGGGAGATTTCGACATCTACCTCATGGGAAGAGGACTGCTTTTTACCCCTGATCCTGACGAGGTTATGATGACTGATTACCATTCTTCCGGGACATCAGGAGATGGTTCCGGAGCATACCGGTGGTCAAATGCCCGGGTGGATGAATTGATAGAACAGGCCAGGGCGGTAAACGATCCGGATGCACGAAAGATACTCTATGATGAAGCCCAGCAGATTATCGTAGATGAGGCACCGGTATCATTCCTGAATTATTATGTAAACCAGGATATTACCTCGAGCAACGTGAACGGATACCGGATGCATCCGACCGAGATGTCCTATCACCTGGAGGATGTAACCCTCAGTTAACCCCCTTTTTTGGTATCGATAATGCGTAACTTTATTCTCATTCGTCTTCTCCAGACCATCCCGGTTCTCCTTGGGATCACCTTCATTGCCTTCTTTCTCCTGTATCTTTCTCCGGGAGATCCTGCAGAAATAACTCTACGTGCATTGATGAACACGGATAACCCCCCTGATGAGGCCGTTGCTGAACTTCAAAAAGAGATGAACCTCGACAAACCCTGGTACATCCAGTACACATCATGGCTCTCACGGGTGATGACCGGTGACCTGGGGTATTCATACCAGACACGGAGAAGTACGGTTGATGAGATTAAACGGGCATTTCCGGTAACATTTCTGTTATCGACGATTACATTACTTATTTCATGCATTATCGCCATCCCCATCGGTATCCTGGCAGGGATCAGGCAGAATGGGATAATCGATCACTTTTCACGTGCACTATCCATCCTGGGTCTCTCAATCCCGGATTTTTTTCTCGGGATCCTGGGCATTCTCATCTTCTCGATTTATCTGAAAATCTTGCCGGTAGCAGGGTATAAGGGGCCTGAATACCTGATCCTTCCTGCGTTTGCCCTTTCAGCCGGACTCTTTGCGATCACCATGAGGCTCATGCGGACAAGTATGGCCGAGGTATTAGAGGAGGAATACATTCGTACGGCGGTTTCAAAAGGCCTTGACAGACCCTCTATCATCAGGAGGCATGCGATAAAAAATGCCATCGTCCCGGTAATTACCTACATCGGGACCCAGTATGGCTGGCTGTTTGGGGGAACGATGATCATCGAATCACTATTTGCCATTCCCGGAATGGGCAGGCTCTTTGTGGATGCAGCCTCTACCCGTGACATCATGGTGATGCAGGGCTGCGTTCTAGTATTTGCTATTGTATTTGTGATCATAAATCTCGGTATCGATATCTCGTATTACATCCTCGATCCACGGATCCGGGAGGAAAATGAAAACTGATCATAACCTGACCGGTCTTGTGGACTGGTGGGCAGAGACGGTCCCCCGTGTGAGACAAAAACCGCTCCTGCTCATAGGATTCGTAATACTTATCCTGATGTGCCTGATGGCTGTTTTCGCACCCTTCCTCGCTCCCCATGATCCTGATGAACAGCATCTAAAGAACCGGTTCTCTGCCCCGTCAGTCGAGTATCCGCTTGGGACTGATCAGTTCGGACGATGCATCCTGAGCCGGGTCATCTACGGGTCTCAGACATCACTCTCGATTGCGGTAATTTCAACGGCCATCGTGGTTGTAATCGGCGTTTTGGTTGGATTATATGCAGGGTATTATCGCAGACTGGATGGAATCCTAATGCGTTTTACTGACCTCATGCTTGCATTTCCGAGTATGGTCATCACCCTCGGTCTTGTAGGGATATGCGGCCCGAGTGTCGAGTCTATCATACTCGCCTTAACAATTCCGGGATGGGCCAAGTACGCACGGGTGACCCGGTCAACCACTCTTTCCCTGAAAACCAGGGGGTTTGTTGAAGGATCCCGGGCTCTTGGAGGAACACATACCCATATCATCTTCCGGCACATCCTCCCAAACTCTGTCGCACCCATCATGGAGATAGCAACCCTTGGTCTTGGAGGAAAGATAATTTCTATCGCCGGACTTGGGTTTCTGGGTCTAGGAATTCAGCCTCCAACCCCCGAGTGGGGGACTATCATGAATCAGGGATTACCACTCCTTGGAAAGGCACCGATGATTGCGTTATCAGCAGGACTAATGATCATGATCTTTGTCCTCGCAACTAACCTGATCGGATCCGAAATCCGGGAGATCATGGATCCAAAGTCTGATTCCATTATTCTATAATCCTAAAGACTTTCCATGGGTTAACTCCCTGGTTTTTTTCAGATGAGAATAGTAAGTCTGATTTAGTGCTACGAAATTAATATTAATGTGATATAATGACGACTGTCACCTTTCGTTGGGTATTTCTCCTACTCCTCCTGATAACCGGAATTACCCTGGTATCAGGAGTATATGCTGAAGAGCTCATTGTTGCAGGACCATGGGATGCTGATAACATCGATCCGCATGTATCCGGATGGCTCCCACAGTCTTTAGGGGTCATTGAGACACTGGCTGATGTTGATATTGACGGAACACTCATTCCCTCCCTCGCTACTTCCTGGGAGGTCTCCGAGGATCAGAAGACCTGGACTTTTCATCTTCGGGACGGGGTTATGTTCCATGATGGGACGCCGTTCACCGCCGAAGCGATGAAGAAATCACTGGAGCACTCCATCGAGAAATCAAGTTCCTTCAAATCGCTTCCTATCGCTAATATCGATGCGACGGATAAAAATACCCTGAAAATTACCCTTACGAAACCATTCCCCTCATTCCCGGCATATATGGCAAAAGGAGAGAGCGGAGCGCTATCGGAGAATTGTGTTGCACAGGGAGATGTAACCTCTCCAATCGGAACCGGTCCGTTTTCTTTCGTCTCCTATTCCCCAAATCAGGATTATGTGATTGAGAAGAACAATGCATACTGGGGAGAGAAAGCAAAGGTGGACAAGGTTACATGGCAGGTTGTTCCTGAAGAACTCACCCGGGCAATGATGCTCCAGAGCGGAGATGTGGATATCATCTTTGAACTCTCCCCGAGTGTTGCACAAGACCTGCGATCTGATTCTTCTGTTACCGTAACTGAACAGCCTATTGCACGGGTCAGGGTCATCCAGTATAATGCAGAAAAAGGACCGTTCGCGGATCAGAAAGTCAGGCAGGCGATGAATTATGGCATCGACCGTCAGAGTCTCATCGATTATGTACTTGAAGGGGTAGGAACTCCGGCTGCGGGTCTTTTCCCTCCTGAGTTTGCATGGGCAAACAAGGATATTTCGCCGTCCCCATACGATCCGGAAAAGTCAAAATCTATGCTTGCCGAAGCCGGATGGAAAGATTCTGATAATGACGGAATTCTTGACAAAGAGGGAGTGCCCTTCAGGATCACCTTCATCACGTATCCTGAGCGGGCCGAACAGCCGGAACTTGCCGAGGTTATTCAGGATGAACTCAAAAAGATCGGTATCGATGTTGAACTAAAGGTAGTCGATTACGATACCTGTGCTGAGATACAAAAGACAGGAGATTTTGATATGTATCTGGTTTCACGGGGCACCTTGTGGACTCCTGATCCGGATGATGTAATGATGTCTGATTATCATTCAAGCGGGACATTTGCAAATGGGTATGGTGGATACCACTGGAAGAGCGAACAGGTTGATAAATTAATCGAGGAGGCACGGACGACTCAGGATCTTCAGGCCCGGAAAAAGATGTACGACGAGGTTCAGCAGATCATCATTGATGAAGCGCCGGTCTCATACCTGAGTTATTATGTTATTCTTGATGCCGTGAGCTCTAAAGTTCAGGGATTCCATCACCATCCGACTGAACTTGATTACTTCCTTGAGGATGTATCACTCGGATAGACGATGAAAGACAGGATAATTGCATACTGGTCTGATGGTTCTCACCGGTATAACCGGAGTGTGCATGGTACCATCTTCTCCCCGTCTCAGAGAGCCAGATGGCAACGATACCTTGGCAGCCATCTCGGAGAAGGACCACACAATATTCTCGATATCGGCACCGGGCCGGGCGTTATCTCCATTGCCCTCGCCGATATGGGACATACTGTAACTGCTGTCGATCTCTCTGATGAGATGCTTGCCAGGGCAAAAGAAAATGCCGAACATATCGGGGTGGATATTGCATTCCGGAAAGGGGATGCAGAAAACCTTCCCTTCGAGGATAATTCTTTTGATGTCGTAGTAAACCGGTGGGTTCTCTGGACAATTCCAAGCCCTGATAAGGCATTATCCGAATGGTACCGGGTACTCAAACCGGGAGGACGTGTTCTCTATATCGATGGAAACTGGTATTCACCCGGAAAAACACCGTATCAGAATGCATGGAAACAATTTTCAAATCTTCTTACTGCAGTTACGGAGATGAAAAATCCCTGGAAGCATGATTATCGCAAGCCGGTCATCCAGGAATTATGGTCGACCCATGCATCCCGTCCGGATGACGATATCAACCTCTGTAAGAAGGCCGGGTTTACTAATGTATCGGTGTCCAGGGATGTGAACGAGCATACCCTGACGATGATGGAGTATCTCAAGATGGGGTATTATGGTCCGGTATTCCTGGTGAGCGGAAGAAAGGGAGAATAATTTTCCTCCCCCCTGTAATCAGATCGGTGGCGAATACCCCTGGTTTATGAACCAATGGCATATTGTTGCAGGATATCCACTAGTGCTCCTCGTCACTTTATTTTCAACGTTGTTTTTTAGAGAAATTACCCTCATATTTAAGTGGCGAAGGACACTAGCCTTCAATTCGCAGGATGATTTCAACGGCCATAGCGGAGATTTCTTCACTCGTTCCACAGGATTATAAGCACAGAAATGAATTATCGGCTCTGTTGACATCCTTCCGGAGGTTTTTGTTCGTGAAGGCACTTACGTTATTATGAATTGATCATGATGTTTTGTAGAGGATGTCAACAGAGTCGATGATTCATCAACTTTTCCCAAACCATCCCAATCCGGTAGAGAATAATTATGAATTGAGATTGGGATCAGGGTTATTTACAGCATAGTCATTATTTTCATATCAATTAAGATAATTTATCCATTTTTCATACCTAATACTATGTACTCCCGGGAGGGGATTACTATAAAAACAAGCACCGAATCAACAAAAAAGAACAGGAACCTCCTCTTTCACGGAATTGTTCTTCTTCTGATTTTCCTTCTCACAGCCGGAATAACCGGCACTGTCCTCGCTGATGATACAAAAACCATCACGGATATGCGTGGAAAAAATGTTACGATCCCTGCGGATCCACAGCGGGTGGCAATCATGAATGCCGGATTTCTTGCCCAGCTTACCCGGGCTATGGAAGTCAGCGATAAGGTGAAGGCAACCGGCGGACTTTTCTTTGACTGGGAGGACAACGAGGAGAAGAACGAGTATGTCTACCTCAATCCGGATTTTCAATATCTCCCGAACATTTATGGATGGCAGACCCCTCTGAATGCCGAGACTCTGGCGTTCACCAATCCGGATCTGGTCATATGGGAAGATACCGAGTACACCCAGGGTGACAAGTACAAAACCCAGAACGATGTCGATATCGATACTATCGAGAACACGTTGAAGATCCCCCTTGTCCTGGTGAAAGGAACCGGACTCTATGGGAACGAGGACAACCAGGCAACATACGACACCGTTTCTTTAATGGGTGAGATCTTCAACAAGCAGGATAAGGCTGAAGAGATCAATGCCGCGATGAAGAAGCGGGTTGCCGAGGTTGAGGAACGGACAAAAGAGGTTACATCTGATAAACAGGCAAAAGTGCTCTTTATCGGGCTCACCGATGAGCTTCCCTCTCCGGTATGGGCAAATGCGTATGGCGATGCCAAGTTCTCGGATAATATCCTAAATGTCAAGAACGTCGTGACCGACCAGAGTAACAAGAAGATCTCTGCCGAGCAGATCATCAAGCTCAATCCTGAAGTGATCGTACTCACCTCTTACTCAGAGAAAGGACTTAACCCGGACATCTTCAAGGAAGATGAAACATTCAAAGAACTCCGGACCGTCGATGCCGTCAAGAATGACCGGATTGTGTCGGTAGGGGATATGACCTGGATCGGGGATTATGGTCTTGACACCCCGATGATCCTGATGACCGAAGCCAAGGGTGCTTATCCTGATCTGTTCAAGGACATCAATGGCAGGGACTGGAGTCTCGATTATCTCAAAGAGATCTACGGGATGAATGATGATGAGGCTACCATACTCTACGATGATATCATCGGGATGAGCTGGACCAAAGAAAAAGATTTCTAATCCTTTTTTACACCATCATGCCGGTTTCATCGACGCTTTTTCCTGAACGCAGACGGAAAAAAATTATCCTGCTTATTCTCCTTCTGGTTCTGATCGGTATCATGATGGTCACGGTCACCGCCGGAGTCTATCCGATATCAGTCCAGGATGTGTATCTCTCTATTTTTCAGCATCTCGGGCTCGGAGAGCCGACAGGGCTCACCCACGACATAATCGTCTGGGAGATCAGGATTCCCCGGGTACTGCTAGCTGCCCTGGTGGGGGGAGCTCTTGCAATATCAGGAGCAGTCTTTCAGGGCATCTTCCGAAATCCGCTGGTTGAGCCGTACATCATGGGGGTCTCTTCCGGGGCGGCCGTCGGAGCCGGGCTTGCAATACTCTTTGGACTCATGATCTTCTCCATGCAGGGTTCTGCATTTCTCTTCGGGGTTCTGGCAGCTCTCCTCGCATACGGATTTGCAACGACCCGACGGGAGACCCCGTTGGTGAACCTGATCCTTGCAGGAATCGTCGTAAATGCCATGTTTGATGCGGTACTCGCGATCCTGAAGACGATAGCACCGTATGGAAAACTTCAGGATCTCGTCTTCTGGCTGATGGGAGGATTAGGGGGAACAAAATGGGATGATGTCTCGGCCATCGGTGCTCAGATCCTTATCGGGGTGGTGCTCACCTCGCTCCTTGGCTGGCAGCTCAATCTTCTCGCCGTCGGTGAGGAGGATGCCCGATCCCTCGGGCTCTCCGTCGGCCGGATGAAAGCGATCCTGCTCGGCCTTGCAATCTATCTCACTTCCATATCGGTTGCCACGGTCGGGATCATCGCATGGATCGGCCTCATCATGCCGCATATCTCACGGATGATGGTCGGCCCCGATCACCGGATGCTTCTTCCGGCGAGTGCAATCATCGGTGCGATATTTCTCGTTATCTGCGATACCCTCGCCCGAACCCTCATCACGGCAGAGATCCCGATCAGCATCATCACGTCAGCCATCGGCGGACCGTATCTTCTCTATCTCATCCGGAGAAACCGGTCCCTGTATTTCAGGTAATCATGATAACGGTGCACAATTGTATCAGCGGATATGGGGAGAAGAGAATCCTGCATCAGGTCTCCTTCTCGGTTGAGGCAGGAGCTGTCTGCGGCCTGTTCGGACCGAACGGTTCGGGAAAGACCACTCTTATCAGGTGTTGCTCCGGATCCCATCCATATCAGGGAACCATACGGGTGAATGGATCTGACATCAGTATGCTCTCCCCCCGGGATCTTGCGAAACATGTCTCGTATGTGCCCCAGAATCACACGCCCATGTTTCCGTTCTCGGTCAAAGAGGTGGTTCTCATGGGAAGAAACCCCTATGTGAGCCAGATCAGCGGTCCGAGTGAGGAAGACCTAATCAGGACCGAAGTAGTGCTCGAAGAACTGAAGATCCGGGATCTTGCCGATCAGCCATATACGGAGTTATCCGGCGGACAGAGGCAACTCGTGATCCTGGCCAGGGCACTCAACCAGGATACCCCGGTGATGCTTCTTGACGAACCAGCCTCGGCCCTTGATTTCCGAAACCAGATCCGGCTCTGGAGGCTGCTTCGACAACTTGCAGAGAAAGGAAAGACGATCCTGGCATGCACCCATGATCCAAACCATATCTGCTGGTTCTGCGATCATGCAGTTGTGATGAAGACCGGAGAAGTGCTCACCCATGGAAGACCCCATGATGCCATCTCAACAGGTGTGATGGAGGATCTCTACGGGGATCTCTGTGCAGTTGAGCTGCTCAAGGGACGGATGGTCGTCATGCCGGCTGATTGCTCCGAATAGAACCAGTACAACGGTGGCGTACCTGGGTGGATACAGGGTTATCATCTTTGAAAGGAATAACTGGGTATGGAGATCAGAGCGGAGGGAGATACCCTCTTTCTCGATGGGCGTGAACTCTCCACTCTAGATCTTTTCGTCAGCCGGGCTTTACGGATCATCGGGAACCATACGCCCTATGTCATCGTCAGTGGATATATCGCGATTCTGCTTGGCAGGACCAGAAGTACCGAAGATATTGATATCCTGATACCATTCAGTGAACCGGACGCATTTATTGCATTGCATGATGATCTGCTCCACCAGTATGAATTCATCAATTCCGAGCCTGCATCAGGCCTCTATTCACTTCTCGTAAGTGGTTCAGGGATACGACTGTGTGAGAAGGATTCGTTCATCCCGAATATCGAGATTAAATTTGTCATTCATGAATCAGATGCGTATTCTTTTGAGCACAGGAAACGTTTGCTAATACAGGGGAAACCATTTTTCATCAGCCCCTTTGAGATACAGATAGCCTATAAACTCTGGCTTGGAAGTGAAAAAGATCTTGAGGATGCCATCTTCATCTATGAAGTTACCAGGGATCTGATAGATGAAGAGGTATTTCTGGACTTCTGCAATTCATTCGGGGTGACATATGAGACCCCCTGATCCGGAGTTTCGGGAGAGAAACCGGCGGGAGCGGATTTTGTTCGTGAAAAGATCCGCAGAGTGGATTCGATCCGTATCAAATGAAGAATGGAGCAGAAGACAGAATGCTTTTTTGAATTCCCTCTTTGAAAACCGGAAAAATTTCCCTTTGAACCGGAAACAGTATCTCAGGATGATAACCATCGCCAGGGAAAAGGGAGACCGAAGAGAGGGTTCTCCGGACATGGCCGGATTTTTACAGAAACATCCCCCCATCAGGGATACATGTGCCTCCGGAGAAGGACAGACGGAAGAGTGATATCATCCCCATCAGGCAGGCAGGATCAGAGATGCCAGTGTTTTGCCTGCATCTGTGCCCAGAAATGACCAGTACAGACTACCTGTACACAAAACGACTGGTGAGTGCCTCTTTCATGCAGGCTTCCATTTCAGAACACCAGGATCTGATCTGCTTCCGCGAGAACTGACATCCGTTGAGCAGCCAGGTCTTCTTTACATTGCATTGAGAAGAACTGGTTTGTGGTTATTATTTTAATCCATGCACGGATTCAAAAATAGAGGACCGCTTCTTTTTTCACTTCATTCTGGTCAATACTGCATGTACATAGTCCAATCGTTCCCAGGACCTGTGCTCCATTTGGGTAGTACAAACAGAATCCTCTGAATTACAGCAAAATCCAGGCCCACCCTTTAATCCGCTATCTTCGCTTTAACCGTGATTGTTCGCGGAATAACCTCAAATCAATACCTCAAACATCCAGGGTCATGCACTGTCATCATAGAACGGAAGACTGAGGGTAGAACTGAAATGGGTATAATCATACCTGCCCCGGATCGACCGGTTGTAATCAGTCTGTGCCACGAGCAGTATCCATTCATTCTGGTGGGGAAGAACGACTTCTCCTTTTCCAAAGGAATCCAGGCGGATCGACCGGGAATTTGTTTTTGAATCAGGACTCGTCCCACTAATCAGAACAGTCGCATCGGAAAGCGGTTGTCCGGCATAATGCACCGAGACACGGTGATGATCGAGATCGATGGGACTCATACAGATCTCGAGATCACATGCAGCATACGCAGGTTTCTGAAAAGAATCCCCTACGTTGACGTTCGTCTTTGCATACTGGAAATAGTACCCGCTGATCTCCCCGTTAACGAGATCCCGCCGCTCCTTCCGGCACCATTCCCCGGAAGATAACCGGGAATAGACGCCGGCATGGTGGCCGGCAATGATGGTGTAGCATCCGACCTCGTGGGGAGTAAAAAATGATGATGGAAGGGCATTTTCCGTGTACTCAACCGGGAGGAAGAGCCGTTTTCCATGCGGACTGATCACGTACATCCACCATCCCGGATCGACCTCCATTACCCCCCCGTTTTGCATGTCGCCCGACTTCAGCGTGACCAACACCTCCTCGCCCGGATCGATGTGGGTTTTCACCGGTTCGATCCAGGGTTCATTCCCAATCGGGATCCTTTGAACAGTCATGGATTCATCATCTTGCATGAAATGCGATAGGGAGTGTTTGTCCCGAGGAGTATTAAGTTTTGATATTTTGGTATTACATTTTCAGGAAATATTGCTATATCATGAGACCATCAGGATAGAGTACCCTGGTGCAGGAATAGAGAACGCCCCGTCTGGATCCCCTCTATCCGGCTCATGATGAACCGCCGGTAATGACCGCAATTCACGGACTTCCCGCTCGTAACCGTTCCCCCGCCAGGATAACCGGCAGAATCTTCCGGATGCCCGGACATTTCAATGAGAGATCGACAGTTCAGGGTGCCTTCAGCGGATATATCACTTGTTCATTCCTGTTCCCGGCGTTCTATCATTTCAGAAAGGAATGGCCACCCTTGACAAAAGAGGAAACACGATCCATTCCGAGCCTATCAGGTTCACAGATCGTCAGAACGAAGAAGCATGTCAGGAAACAGGTATACTGCCGAAAAAATCTCACCCGGCAGATTCTGGTTCTTACCATGAAATCTGTACCTGCATTATCCGCCGGAGCGGGAACATATTCGCTCCGGGGACATGTACGAGTGGAAAAAGGTAACGGAGGTTACCTGGCCGGGATGATCAGGGATCGTTCCCCGGCTGGTTCGAACTCACGAATCGCGCCTCTGGCAAATTCTTTTCGAGGTTCGGAGAAATCGAACTTCAGGGACGGATCCGCAAAGGTGATCTTCACGCGGGGATCGAAGCAGAACGCATCATTCCGTCCGAAGTGTGCAGCCCCAACAATTGCTGCATACTCTCCCTGATGTCCGACGTTCATCGCGTAGTTCGGATAATTCGGACCTCGCAGCTCTCCCATCGCACCGCGGTCAGGCTCTATCGAAAGAGAGTTTGCTGACCCGCACTGATCCTGGAGGTCGTACCCGAAGAATCCGAGTCTGGACCAGGCGTCTTTGTGGATGATCATCGAGAGGTACCAGCCGTTCAGGCCGGCATTCGAATTTCCGGTTGCCATCGAACAGGTGATTCCGGAGGCTGCGGCAAGTACGGCAGCCCGCTGAGATCCGCCGAAGTGATCTTCCATCAGGGTCGGGAACTGTTCGTACTGTTCCATACCGTAGATAGTCACCTCGGTGGCAAGATCGTTGACCAGTTCCTGGGTCGGCTTAATGGTCTTATCTGGTCCGGGCTCTGTGTAGTCATACCCGTACCTGTCTTTCAGATAATCCATACCGTGGTAGGTGAAATCGTCCAGAATATTGTCAGTGTAGGCAGCCGTTGCGTACTGGGTAAACCCGACCCCGCCTGACATGTAGGATCCAAGCCAGATCTGATCAAAGAGAACCGCCCCGGCAGATACCTGCTCAAGGGCAGCCCAGGCCGGATCATCCGGATGTTTCCGGTTTGCCTGGATGATATCGCTAAAGAGCCCGAACTTGATCCCGCCCGGTTCGTTCGGTCCCCGGGCACGTCTTGCCGGGAGGTGGCTTCCCATCTGGATGACCCCGGCATGCTTTGCGGCAAAGGAGAGATCGGCAACCGCAGCCTCCCCTGCACAGGTCCGGTACGCCGCAATAAACGACATCCCGATCTGCATGGCAGACCATCGGCTCGTCGTTCCCCCGTCGCAGACACGCCCGACGATCGTCGGGACATGAATAGCCTGGTACATTGATTTACCGACTTCAGCCTTCAGGATCTCGGCATGTCGCTTGCAGAAGAGCTTATCGATATTCAGGAGATATTGGGGATCGATCTCATCGGCAACCTCGTCATCTCCGGTAAAGACTTTAACAAAACAGTCGTCCACAAGACCGGGATGGGTTTCGACCATGTGTTCCTGTACGACTGCTCCCCCCGGCATTGCATGATTGAGAATATGGAGGTACTCGTTGATTGTCTCGGGAGTCACCTCTTTTCCAAGACGCTTCTGCAGGGTATTATGGGCCATATCCATCCCGACGATGACGGTCCGCCGGATCTCGTCCCACATCTGCTGCATCGCGGTATTGTTAATGAAGTGAAGATCATCTCCCTCGACATACGTTCCGGTTCCGGAGACCTCATATGACATCAGCTGCCGCTGTCCCATCGGAATACCACCGAGATGACAGTGATCGGGATCGTACATCGAGATCCCTCGTTTCTCCTCTATCCGCTTGTTCACCTCGATAAATTCGCGCTTTCTCGGTGACTGGTGAACCCCGTCAAAACAGTAGAAGGTCGTCTTCGTGGATTCGACATCCTGGCCTTTGAACTTCTCCTTGAGGGCATTCAGAAATTTCTTCTGAGAACGCTCGATCTTACTCATTTCTTCTCCTCCTTTGGCATGAATCCATACTTCGTCCGGAGCGTGTGAATCCGCTGGAGATACTCGATGTACTCAGGATCATCCCGGAGCGGAGTTCCCATCAGAGAGTGAAAAATCGTGGTATGCTCTTTGAGCCACTCATCATCAAGCGGTTTTCCTACGTCGACACGCCGATCAAGCGGTACACCGATCTGATCCTTGACATACTTGACCCTACCGTCTTCACCCATCACGCACCGCTGGATGGCATCAAACTGCATCCCATCCTCGGAGAGACGGAGGGAGTGACCATGCACAGTAGCACCACGCAGGCTGACCCTGGCCGGATCGAACATCTCGGTTTCCATCAATGTGCTACAGTATTTTTCGAGATCCCGCTCGCGGCACTCTACGATCTGACGACCGGAGAGAGTTCCCGGGTCAATACCCCGGAACCGGTACATCTCGGCATAGGTCCGCTGGTATGGCTGGCTCGGAGCGATGAACATCGAGTCTGCAAACTGTACATACCTGACCCGATCCCCGTGCATTGCACCATCGGTCGGCTTGACAATTTTTCGCATAGGACAGTCAACATCTGGGAGTTCATTCACCGGCGGGTGAACACTCTTGTATGCTGCTCCCGGGGCACGATGACCGAGAATCATAACGATATCCTCGTCTGGAATCCGGCGCATCTTTACCAGTTCAATATTGGGATTCATCTGTCTGCGACGATTTTCTGCCACATTAGACGTTCCCGGTCCGTACTGCGGTGTGTATTTCATGGTGTCTATCCCTCCAGGGCATCATTCTCACACCGGGGGAGGTGCGAATGGAACTCTTCTACCGGTTCCACGAGAACCGGCTTTTCACGCGACCGGGGATCCGCCATCCCAATCAGCGATGCATCGGCATGTGAACCATATTTTGCGTAATCCACCATCGTCTGGGTCGGTTTGATAAATGTTCCCTTCTGAATGGAAAATCCGAATTTAACGAAGAATTCCTCGCAGGTACGCCTGATGAGTCCGATAACGCATTCGTCCTCAAGCTCAAGGATGATATCCCCGACCAGCATCCTGATATCAAAGGAGGTGGACCCGACCGTGATGGATCGGCGAAGATCATTCGTGTTTTCCATTCCCCTGGCCGGACCGTACGGAATTACCTTTGGTATATTCTGCCCGTGAAGCAGTACTCTTCGGATTCCCGGTATCTCGACGATTTTGTTGAGAAGACGTTCACAGGTCTCCGGTTTGAGCATCCTGATTGAGATGATCCGAACCTGCGGGTAAACCGCCGAAACGGGTGCAACAGCGGTCATTTCAGGCCCCCTCGGCGATCAGGTGTATCGGACGGTTGAAAACATCAATCCGCCCGTACGTCTCGCCCATTACCTTGGACGTCGTCTCCGGTGCAAACATCTGCGTCCCGGCATCCATTGCGGCTGCAGCAACGACGCACGGGATCGCAACCCCAGCTGCATGCCTGGTCACAACGTGGTTGCCGTTGAAGATACCAGGGCCTCCACCCCCATAAATCGAATGCGAGAAGAAGGAGAAACCAACCCCGGTTCCCATACTCCGCCCGAAGTCACTGCAGGGAAGGCCGGTCTCATGTTCGATGAGATCGTTAAAGTAGAGGAGCGTTGCCGAAACGGCCTGAACAAACCTGCCTGCCCCGCAGTTGACAACCGTGGCTGCAAGCGTTCCAGCCGAGACATATGCATTCCAGAGCATCGGATCATCAGTCTCGTAGAACGTGAAGTATCCTCCCTTCTTCCCCGGCCTGATGACATGGTCCTCAAGGGCCCGTTCGACAAGGGACTGGACAACTGTTCCCACCGTTCCGTCCTGGCCGTTCCTTTTTACGAGGTCATAGACCATGTTGTCCGCATTCAGTCCCTGGTATGCATAACAGAGGAGTTGATTCCGCTCGAACGGCCCGACACAGCCCATCTCAAAGATACCTGAATGTTCAAGGGTGGCTGCAAGGGCAGCTCCCTGGAGGGCATTCCGGTTTGTCATCATCACGAAATGGTTGACTGAGATGTTCCGGAGAGCATACCCGATTCCTTCATTGTTCTGGGGAATCGTCAGGATTGAGGTCACCAGGGCTCCTTCCATATCCTGGGTCTGCGGATAGGATCCCCAGGCAGCTGCCTTCACGGTCGAAGCATCGAACGGGCTGATGTCAAACTCGTCCACAATCGCATAGGTCACCGCGGATGCAACGGAGGTGATCGCTGCATCGTATGTCGCAGCACCGGTAAGTCGCTTGGTTGGCACTTTCACGAGGAGGAGATTACCCTTGTTAAACTCCATGATCTCGGTGTCGTCCCCTTCTTCAAGCTGCACCATCTCCCGAATTCTGGCGACAAGGGCATCCTTGCGTTCCATGATCGGCAGATTCAGTTCACGCCCGGGAATTCTTCCCTTTCCAAGTTTTGCCCCGGACAGTGCCTGCTCGATACCATGCAGGTTGACATTGATCGTTCGTTTGGTCAGGTCAATGATTCGGCAGGTCGCCGGGTTGAGCAGCGGATGGATCCGATCCAGGGATACTCCGCTTTTCAGCAGTTTTCCATCGTCGGAATAAAGGTCGACGGATTCCTGATAGGTAGTCATGATTTCAACCAGTTCTAGAATGTCAGTATGAAAGCCCGGAACCTGAGGTCAGAGCTGTAGGAAAGGTACCCCGGTTGTCTATTAAAAAGTTATCAATATTATAAATAAAGTAACACATGATATGATAATTTGTACAGAAAATATCACATATATACTTTTTGAATAAAACGGGATTAAGGTTCTTTTATTAAAATAAATTACTCCCAGTATTTTTGAAGACGGTATTACAGCGCAGATACATCTCATTTATACAAAGAATCCACCCGGGTCCGATGATCATCCCCCTGCATGAAGAAGATACCTATCTACCATGCCCGACGCATCTTTCTGAGGGAAATTATCAGGGATACAGACCCACAGCAAGACGGAAAAAAATAGCCGGCAGGCGGCATTCATAACTGAAACGAGAAGAGCCCGGTTTCACGCCGATGTCCCTCCATGCAGTCACGCCTTACGCAAACCGGGATAAGAAAGATCCCTACCCCGGTTATACGCTGGTATCTCTTTTGCCCGGACGAAATTATTCATTCAGACATGTACGGGTGAATTACATCGAACATCGGAACCTGATCATGAATCGTGAGGGTACCTGAACCTGGCGTTCATAATCAATATACTGTTGCCATACCGTGTAAAAAATATTACGAATTAATTTTAATTATTACCCCCGATCCCTATTTTTCCGGGATGATCGATGAACCAGTCTATCTGAAGCATATCAACCCGGATGGCGAAGGGCTAATAGCATAAAACAATAGAATTATTTCATACAAATTGAGGATCAATTCTTACAAAACCAGACCGGAGGGATACAGATAGAACCAGAATCAGCAGAAGAGAGAAATGCCATCAGGTGGACGATTTCGGCACCAGAGAATCAGACACAGACCCGCACCCTTGTCATTCTTCTCGGTGACTGGTCGTACGGACTCATCCCGTACTGCGGGCCGGGGAGGAGAGAGGATCTCTGGAAGAGTGAATCACGGTTCCTTGAAACCATCTCCTCGTTCCTGACAAAACACGGGCTCTGGACATGTCATATCACCCATGATAGAGACCCCTATATCACGCCTGATGACCACGTCCTTGCAAAGATCGCCGGATCGGGCGGAGTGTTGCAGACATTAAAAGAGGATCAATCCATACCCTGGAAGGCAGAGGAGATGATATTCCTCGGTCACGGGCTGGGCGGGCATATCGCCTGCCAGCTGGCATCGTACGGGATCCATCCCCGGGCATGTATTTTTGCCGGCGGGGTATACTCTGACCTTGAAGTCATTCTTTCACAGAAATATCTCCCGCTCGTACAGATGCTGGGGGAGAGTACACGACCGGAAATGACATGGTCAATCGATGAATACTCGGTTCTCATAGCAAAGAATCTCGGCCTGATCCTCCAGACCGCCAGGAAGAACGGAAAATCAATTCATATCCATAACGGAACCCGTTCACTCCTCTTTGCCATTCATCCTGAACTGAATAACGGTGACCAGATGCCACGGTCCCTCTTCAGGCATATCACTTCACCCACATTCATTCTCCATGGATCGGCAGATATCGATGTCTCTCTCTGGAACTCAGTCTCCATTGAACAGGCGGTGAAGCAGACGGTCCTCCATCCGAAACGGGAAATCATAAAAGACCGGGATCACTGGTTCAGGCCGGTACCGAAAAACCGCGATACCCAGTACTGGGAACGGTTTACCGGGGAGTGTTTTAACCGTGAAACCGATGAATATCTCCTGAAAACAATTCTTTCCTTCATCCACAGCCTGGCCTGATGATGCCTGGCCGCTGTTGCCATCGTCATGGCTGGCAGGGGAACCGGCAAAAAAGAGAGAGTGAGGGGTGCTTCTCCTGGGAATGCATGTAGGTATGAATGAAAGTCTCTTCTGGCATGATTTACTGATCACTGTTCTGTTCAATGGCCCTGAACCATGTACAAGCGTGAGATAACAGCCCTCACTTCCCGGATCACTATCTCTTTTTTGTATGAATTAATATTACGATTTTACCTCCGGTATCCGCATCATAAAGAAATGTTTTACCGGCCGGTGATTTATCCATGGACAGATACCCATGGATTGTACCTCATTTTCTCTGAAACTTCAGGAGAGCTTTTTCAGAGAATGCCAACATGATGACCAAGATCAGGACACGCTATATCATGATTACCGGGATCTTTTCTGAATAATTTAAAATTGATAACACTAAATAATCGGATTTGCAATGGAGTATGTACTATACACGCAATGGATCCTGTCACTATACCGGAAGTCTACCGGTCAGGAATACGCAGACGGTGGATCTGTATCTTCAGCCTCCTCATACTCCTGGTTCTCGCCTCATTCATAGCAATAACGCTTGGATCGGCTAATATCCCCATGCCGGAAGCCGGTGAGGTACTCCTCCACGTTCTCACCGGCAGGCCGGCCCCACAGAACATCAGCGAGAGTACGGCTGTCATCATTGCAAATATCCGTCTTCCCCGCATCCTGCTTGCTATCCTGACCGGTATCAGTCTGGCCATGGCCGGAACGGTGATGCAGGCACTCCTTCGAAACCCCCTCGTCAGTCCGTTCACCCTCGGCCTCTCCTCTGCGGCATCATTCGGCGCTGCCCTGGCAATCGTCTTTCTCCCGTCGTTTCCCATTCTCATTGCCAAGGAGTTTCAAAACTCAGCCGTCGCATTCATGGCATTTATCTTCGGGATTCTCTCCATGATCCTGATATACGGGATTGCACGGAGCAGGGGCACCACCCAAGCAACCCTGATACTCTCCGGGGTGGTGATCGGGTATATCTTCCAGGCAGGGGTGATGATTCTCAAGTTCTTTACGAACAACGACAAGCTCCGGGAGATCACGGTATGGCTGATGGGGGGCATGTGGGGGGCAAACTGGTCGGCAATCCTGATCGTTCTTCCGGTAACCCTCCTCTGTTTCATCTTCCTCGAACGGAACGCCTGGGAACTCAATGCCCTCATGGCAGGGGAAGACATCGCAAAAAACCTCGGGATCCGGATCGGATGGCTCAGGCTCTCCGGACTGCTCATTTCCACGCTGGCGGCCTCCTGCTGCCTTGCCTTCACCGGTATCATCGGGTTTGTCGGACTGATGGCGCCCCACATGAGCCGGATGCTGATCGGGGGGGATAACCGGTACCTTATCCCTTGTTCTGCCCTGATGGGGGCATGCATCCTCCTGGTATCAGACACCGTTGCACGAACAATCATGGCCCCGATCGAGATCCCGGTCGGGGTCATTATGTACATCATCGGCGGGGGGTTCTTTCTCCTCCTGATCCTGAAAGGAAAACGTCACATCTACTGATACCATGTATCTCTCTGTTTCAGATCTTACCACCGGATACGGGCGGACACAGGTGCTCGGGAAGGTCTCCTTCTCAGCACAGGGCGGGGAGTTTATTGCCCTTATCGGACCGAACGGGAGCGGAAAAAGCACGCTTATCAAGGCGATCGCAACCATCCTCGATGCATGGTCAGGTACGATAACGATCAACGACAGTCTCATTTCTGCATATTCCCCTAATCAGCTTGCCCTTCTGATCGGATACGTGCCCCAGAGTTTCCGGTTCATCCCGTTCACCACTGTCACCGATCTCGCCCTGCTCGGGAGAAAACCCCACGTGACCTGGTCACTGTCAGACCGGGATCTTGGCATCGTCCAGGACGCCGTAACAAGGATGGGCATCTCCCCCCTTGCCGCGAAATTCGTTGATGAAATCTCCGGGGGTGAACGACAGAAAGCGTTCATCGCCCGGGCACTTGCCCAGGAACCTGAACTCTTCCTCTTCGATGAGCCCACGAGTTCCCTTGACGTGAAACACCAGATCGAAGTCTGCCGGATCATGCAGGATGTTGCCCATACCGAAGGAAAAACGGTGATTCTCGCGGTACACGACCTGAACCTCGCATACCGGTTTGCTGACCGGATCGTGCTCCTTTCGGAGGGGAGCGTCATCGCCGAAGGAGAGCCGGACGAGGTGATGACCCCACGCCGGATCCGGGATGTCTACCAGATCGATATCCAGTTCATCGATACCGGTACCGGCAGGTACCTCATCCCGGTTATGGCCTGACCGTGGCGGACGGGCGGATGAGCCGTGAAATCCCGTCAGCGGTGATCTCATCAAGGCGGACATATTTTGCGCCGAGCCGCATGGCAAGTTCCTTCGCAAGGCCGAACGAGATCAGCCCCCGTTCGGTATCAATAACCAGTGCCGGAATATCCTTCTCCCGGATCGTCCCGGCGATCTCAAGCGCATCAGCCCGGGGATCTCCCCCCGAAAGGGCGATGTTTCCCTTTCCGTCCGAAATAAGGACGAGATGGGGGAGGGTATCCCGATCCTTAAGCCGTTCCCTCATCAGCACCGAGAGGCCGCAGGAGAGGCCTCCGGCAAGAGGGGTCTTTCCGCCGGTCGGGATGGCGGAGAGCACGGACCGGGCCCGCTCCACGCTTACCGTCGGCTCCATCAGAACCTCGGCAGACCGACCCCGGAAGACGACGAGCCCTACCCGGTCACGGTTCTGGTATGCCTCGGTGAGGAGGGAGAAAATCGCCCCTTTCACCGCACTCATCCGCCGTTCCACGCCCATGCTTCCGCTTGCGTCGACGATGAAGAGGATCAGGTTCCCGACTTTTCGTTCCCTGACCTTCTCCCTGATATCAGCGGGGGTGATCCGGATCGCGGTGTCTCCCGGCCGGGCCTGCTGGTATGGGGCTGCCGCCCGGATGGTGGCATCAAGGGCAATATCAGGAGTTATCCGGACAGGGATCCGGCTCCGGACATACTGTCCGGTCGCCGAGAGAGCTGCCCTGCTCCTCCCTGATCCTTCCGGGATCTCCACGTGACGCCGGTCATCAGGTTTGAGCATCCCCTTCTGCACGAGGATCAGTGGATCCTCTCCAAAGACCGTCACCTGGCTGGCGTCCGGCCGGTCTGCAGAAGGGGAGGACGAGGGTGCTGGTGCTGCCCTGGTTCCTCTCCATGATTCTTCCGGATCGACTCCTCGAGTTTTTCCGGGTCAAACTGCTGGTCAGTAAAGGGTTTTCTTCGCATCCGGTGGGGAAGAACAAACCCGGCTGCCTCCCTGACGTCGTCCTCTGTCACGACCTCCCGTCCGTCACAGGCAGCAATCGTCGTTGCCGTCTTGATCATCGTGATATCTGCCCGGTGTCCGTCGACGTCCATATCGATGCAGATCGTAACAACGAGCCTGAGGAGATCCTCGGGGAACCGGACATCAGGAAGGAGCGCCGTTGCCCGGATAAGCGACGAGCGGATCATCTCGTCTTCCCCGGTCCAGGTCGCGATAAATGCATGCTGGTCTGCTTCGTATGCCATTCTCCGCCTGATCACGTCCATCCGGATATCCGGATCGCGGATTCCTTCAACCTCGACACAGAGTCCGAACCGGTCAAGGAGCTGGGGTCTGAGATCTCCTTCCTCCGGGTTCATCGTTCCGATCAGGGTGAAGACCGAGGGATGGGAGAAGGAGATGCCTTCCCGTTCGACGATGTTCACTCCCATCGCGGCAACATCCAGGAGCACGTCAACAATATGATCATTGAGGAGGTTCACCTCGTCGACATAGAGGATGTTCCGGTTTGCTTCTGCAAGGATCCCGGGTTCGAAGCTCTTCTCTCCTTTCTTGATTGCCTGCTCGATATCGATCGTCCCGACGACCTTGTCCTCGGTCGCACTCACCGGGAGCTCGACCACGTGTACCCGCCGGGTTTCGGTTCCGGGTCGCTCCCCCTGGCTTCGGCAGCGATGGCAGAGCCCGGCAGGATCGGCCGGGGAACACCCGAACGGGCAGCCGTTCACTACCTCGATCTCGGGGAGAAGGGCGGCAAGTCCACGCACCGCCGTTGATTTCGCCGTTCCCTTCTCACCCTTGATCAGGACCCCGCCGATATGCGGATTGACGGCATTGAGGAGCAGGGCTTTCTTCATCCGGTCCTGTCCGACAATGGCAGAGAACGGATAGATGTTGTGAAAGTGATGCATTGTTCACACTCATGCCTTATTGAATGAGACTTTTTTTGTTTTCATTCTAAATTGAATTATTCATTGCTATGAGATCGGTATTTCTTCATATTATTGTTGACAAATATCCCCTACCGTTTTATCCGGGCCGCACGCCGACCGGGAAGGGGGCCGATCAATGAAGATTACAGCAGTCATGTGGAATTCATACCTTCCGCTCTTCCGGAAGGCGGCAAAATCAATCGGTACAGACCTCTGCATCCATGCAACGCGGGATCTCGAGGATAAGCCGGAAAAAGTACGGCAGGTGATCAGGGACTGTGAATCTGCAGATCTCATCCTCCTGTACCGGACCGGGAGTCTCTTCTGGACGGAGATCGAAGACGAGATCCGCAGGATCGGGCAGACGATCCCGATCGTCTGCGTCGGGTACGATCCTTCCTACTGGCTCCTCTCAACCGTGGATCCGGCAATCGTCGCGACCACGTATGCTTACATCTCCTATAACGGGCGTTCCAACATCGAAAACCTCCTGAAGTACCTCCCGACCTGCCTCCTCGGGATCAATCGCTCTCCACAGCCGCCGATTCCCGTTCCCTGGGAAGGAATCTGCCATCCGGATGCTGCAAGGGATGCACTCACGATGGAGGAGTTCATGGACTGGTACCCGGCACGGAACGCTCCCTGGATCGCGGTCCTCCTCTCCCGGACTGCATGGGTCACCGGTAACCTTGCAATGGAACACCTGGTGATCCGGTCGCTCGAAGAAAAGGGGCTTAATGTTATCCCTGTCTTCACATACGCGGTCAGGGACGATGCCCTCGGGGCAGCAGGCATGGCTGATGTCATCGAGAGATTTCTCCTCTCCGGAAAGATGCCGAAAATTTCCGCTCTCGTCAAGCTTGTCTCCTTCTTTGTCGGGGCCAGTAAGGAGGACTCCTCCTCGTCTGCCAACCCGGGCCGCGGGGTCTCGGTTCTCTCCCGGCTGGGCGTCCCGGTCTTCCAGCCGATCATCGCATACTACACGTCAATCAGCCGGTGGGAGGAGGAGAACACCCTTACTGGTGATATCGGATGGTCAGTCGCCCTTCCCGAGTTTGAAGGCGTTATCGAACCGATCATCATCGGCGCCCAGGCTGAAGGCGGGGAACCCTCCGGTCAGCGCCGTCCGATCCCGGACCGGGTGGAGAAACTGGCACGCCGGGTCGCCCGCTGGGTCAGGCTGACCGCGACGCCGAGAGCTGAACGAAAAGTCGCATTCATCCTCCACAATGCCCCTTGTGCCGGGGTTGAGGCAAATATCGGGAGTGCTGCTCATCTCGACTCCCTGGAGAGTGTCGCCCGGATCCTTGCTACCATGAAGAAAGAGGGATACCAGGTAACTCACCCGGCATCGGGTGAGGAACTTGCACGGTTATTCCTCGATAAAAAGGCGATATCAGAGTTCAGGTGGACCACCGCCGGGGATATCGTAGCTCATGGCGGCTGCCTTGCCCGGATACCCCGGGACGAATACACCGCCTGGTTCGCTTTCCTCCCGGAGCGTACCCAGGCAGAAATGACCGATGCATGGGGAGAACCACCAGGAAAGGGGATGGTCTTTGAAGACACCATCCTTGTCACCGGTCTTTCATTCGAAAACGCCATCGTATGCGTACAGCCCAAGCGGGGCTGCTATGGGGCGAAATGTGATGGCGAGGTCTGCAAGATCCTCCATGACCCGCATGTCCCCCCAACCCACCAGTACCTTGCCACCTACCACTGGATCGATCAGGTGTTCGGTGCCGATCTGATCATCCATGTCGGAACCCATGGCAACCTTGAGTTCCTGCCCGGTAAAGGAGTGGCCCTCTCCGGGACCTGTTATCCTGATATCGCCATCGGTGACATGCCCCACCTGTACATCTACAATGCCGACAATCCTGCAGAAGGAGCGATCGCGAAACGACGGAGTTATGCATGTATCATCGATCACCTCATGCCGGTGATGGAACAGGCAGGGTTGTACGACGAACTCGAGGATCTCGAACGGATCCTTGATGAGTATGAGAGCGCCCGGTACGACCCGGCACGGGCCCACGCCCTCGCCCACGAAATAGGGGAGGCGATCCAAAAGGCCCACCTCGAGAGGGAATTCCCGGTTAACCATGACACGGATATCGGCGATATCCTTCCCCGTCTTCACGAGCAGCTCAGCCGGCTCCGGCTCACAAAGATCCCGGTCGGAATGCATATCTTCGGGAATATCCCGGATGACGGGAAAGAGATCGCACTCATCCGGGCAGTACTGGAATACGAGACCGGACCGGGATCCCTTCAGGCAGCGATCGCCGGAGAAATGGGATACTCCTCACCGATCCTGGTCAGTGAACCAAAAGCAGGTACTTCCGGTGATTGCGACCCGGACGGCAGGATCAGGGAAGAGATCTCCGCCCGGGCTGCCAGGATCATAACCGCCGTTCTCGCCGGCGGGAAGACCGGCGCCGCCATCGGTCTTCCGGGCAGTGATCCCGGAACCGTGGATCTCCTGGTCAGCCGGATCCTGGATATCCATGAACGGATCCAGGCATCTGACGAGATGCGGGCGCTTCTCTCTGCCATGAACGGCTCGTATATCCCCCCGGGGCCCTCGGGACTGATCACAAGGGGACGCGATGACATCCTCCCCACCGGCCGGAACTTCTACTCACTTGATCCCCACCGCCTGCCGAGCCGGTCGGCATATACCGTCGGGGAACAGCTTGCCTATGCCCTTCTGAAGCGATACCGGGAGGAACACGGGCAGCTCCCCGAATCGGTCGGGTACTACTGGATGGCAAACGACGTCATGTGGACAGACGGAGAGGGCCTCGCCCAGCTCTTCGCCCTGATCGGAGTCAGGCCGGTATGGCAGGGGAACGGAAGGGTGAAGAGTTTCACGATCATTCCTCCCGATGAACTCGGCCGGCCACGGATTGACATCCTCGTCCGTGCCTCGGGGATCATCAGGGACAACTTCCCCCACCTCATCGAACTCCTGGATGATGCAGTTTCAGCGGTTGCCGCCCTCGACGAACCTGACGGGATAAACTACGTCCGGAAACATGCCAGGGAAGCCGTCCAGGAACAGGATTCCTCCTGGCGGGAAGCAACTCTCCGGATCTTCGCTGGTATGGAGGGAACCTATTCGTCCGGGGTAAACCTTGCCGTCTATGCCGGGGCCTGGAAGGAAGAGGCCGATCTTGCCGATATCTATCTCGCGTATAACGGGTATGCATACGGCCGGGGTGTCTCTGGGACAGCCTCGCACGGGCAGTTTGCGAAGGCCCTCTCCACGGTCGGGGTCACGTTTAACAAGATGCCGACCGACGAGTATGATCTCCTCGGGTGCTGCTGTTACTTTGCAAACCAGGGAGGGATGACAGCAGCCGCACGCCAGCTCTCCGGGAAGGAGATCCCGGCATACTTCGGGGACACCCGCGAACCGGGACAGGCCCGGGTGAACACGCTCGGTGACGAGATACGGCGGGTCGTCAGATCGAAGATCCTCAATCCCCGCTGGATAGAGGGAATGAAAGAGCACGGGTACCGGGGGGCAGCGGAGATCTCAAAACGGGTCGGGCGGGTGTATGGCTGGGAAGCCGCGACACAGGAAGTGGACGACTGGATCTTCGACGAGGTCGCGGAGACCTTTGTCAACGATCCACAAATGCGCGATTTCTTCGCGGAGAAGAATCCATATGCCCTTGAAGAGATGGCACGGCGGCTGCTCGAGGCAGAAGAGCGGGGACTGTGGGATGCCGACCCTGAGATCCTGGAAGAACTGAAGAACTCGTACCTCGAGATCGAGTCATGGATGGAGGACGAGGAACATGTCGGTGAATTCCAGGGAGGATCGGTTGATATCATCACCCGGGCCGATGCCCCGGAATGGGATGCATCCATGCTGCAGGTGCTTGGACAGGTACGGGGAAAGATGCATAAGCGGGAGCAGAATGGTTAGATGAATGCCATCGAAATTGAAGGACTCACGAAGAACTACGGGGAACTGTGTGCCGTGAACGGAATGACCCTGGATATCTCAAACGAGATATTCGGACTGCTCGGTCCGAACGGATCCGGGAAGACGACCACGGTGCTCATGCTCACTACCCTCCTTGCCCCAACCGCGGGTTCTGCCCGGGTTTGTGGATTTGACGTCATGAAAGAACCTCTCCGGGTCAGGGAACAGATCAGTTACGTCCCGCAGGACATGGCAGTCGATGTGAGGCTGACCGGGCGGGAGAATGTCAGGATGTACGCCGATCTCTACGGGGTATCCCGGCCGAAAGACCGGACCGACGAGGTGCTTGCGGTGCTTGAACTCTCCGGCCGGGCAGACGAGCGGGCAAAGAACTACTCAGGGGGAATGCGGCGCCGGCTCGAACTTGCCCAGGCCCTCGTGCATGATCCCGAGGTGCTGTTCCTCGATGAACCGACCGTCGGGCTCGATGTCGCAGCACGGAAGAAGATCTGGGAACATATCCGTTCGCTGAAGAAGCATGGTATGACCGTCTTTGTCACGACCCATTACATGGACGAGGCTGACCGGAACTGCGACCGGGCTGCCATAGTGGACAAGGGCTCGGTGAAAGCCTGCGACACCCCGGGAGGACTCCGGGAGATGATCCCGGGTGATATCATCGTCGCAACCGTCACCGGAGCAGTAGAACGGGAAAACCTCCCCGGAATCACCTGGAAGGAACAGGACGGGGATGAACTGGTTTTCGGGGCGGAAAACGGGGAAGAGGCCATGATCGCGATCCGTGAGATGCTGAAGAGACAGGGCGTCGGCCTTTCCGGGATCTCCCAGCGACGACCGACACTTGACGATGTCTTCCTGTACCTCGTCGAGAGTGCCGAGGACACCCGCCCGTTTAACCTGAGCTCGTTTCGGAACATGCTCGGGAGACGGGGATGAACGCGATCCTCGTTTACTGTCGTCGCGATCTGATCCGCTGGGTGAGAGGAAAATGGGGATTCATCTCAACGATGATCACCCCGGCAGCATGGCTCCTCTTTGTGGGCCTTGCACTCCCCATCAGGTTCACCGATAACTACATCGACTTCATCACGCCGGGGATCCTGGTCATGACGATGCTTTCCGCAGCGATGAGCGGCGGAGGACTTCTGATCATGGACCGGATGCTCGGGTTCTTCAACAAGTTCCTCGCACTCCCACCGCCCCGGGAGACGATCCTGTACGGGAAGATCCTCGTGACCACCATAAGGGGGATGATGCAGGCAACGATCATCCTCATCTTCTCAGTCCTTCTCGGGGCTGCCATCCTCAACCCGGTCCAGCTCCTCCTGACGTATGGTGTCCTGATGATATTCGGCTGCCTCCTCTCCGCATTCAGCACGACCCTTGCGATCTACGTCGGGGACCACGATAACTATGCAGCCGTCAACGCGATGATCACGATGCCACTCTTCTTCACCTCAAGTGCGATGATGCCGTACGACGTGATGCCTGACTGGATGCGGACAGCAGCGATGGTAAATCCGCTCAGTATTGCGATTGATGCGATCCGGGAAGTAAAGACGGGGATATTTCCCTTCGATTCATTTGGCATTCTCCTGCTTCTCACCGGAATGATGCTCCTTGTCAGTGTGACCATGTTCAGACGGATACGAATCTGACTTCAGTCAGATCATTTCATAAATATTTTTTATTCGTGTGATCAAGGTGAGAGCCATGACAGTACTGGTGACAAAACGACAGGGATGTGGACCATGGTAAACCGAAGAACCACAGAAATCCTATTCTGCCTGATCCTGATTTCCGGGCTCCTTGCAACCGGATCTGCCCTCGCAGATGTAAGTATCACGGACAGCGAAGGAAACCAGATCACCCTGGCAGCACCGGCCTCACGGATCATGGCCACTAACACCGATTGTGCCGAGATGCTTGTTGCTCTCGGGGCGGCAGACCGGATTGCCGGCGTGAGCCGGTACGTGGTAAATGACACCGTGCTCATGAGTCATCTCCCGGAAGGGGCTGAGAATATCGGGGACTGGCAGATCCCTGACATCGAGAAGATCACCGAGATGAACCCGGATCTCATCATCTCATACTCAAGTTCGAAACCAAAGAATCTCGACCAGATAACCGCACTCGGGATCCCGATCGCATACCTTGACTGTTACATGAGCGATACCCTCGCCGACGATGCACGGGCTCTCGGGACACTGACCGGCACCGAAGAAAAAGCCGAATCGTTTGCCGCATGGTACTCAAAATGGAACAACGCTGTCAGCGAACGGATGGAACCGGTCAATGATAGCCCGACCGTATACATGGAAGGATATTCCGACTTTTCTGCCCAGGGGAAAGGGAGCGGGGGTGACGGGGTCCTTGCCCTGGTACGGGGAACGAACCTTGCTGCCGCCCTGAACGAGCAGTGGCCAAAGGTGAGCGCCGAATGGGTGATCAGCGAGAATCCGGATTACATCCTGAAACTGCTGTCATCCACGAATGCAAAGACCCTGGAGGAACTTGTCGCCGATATCTCTGCACGGGAAGGATTCTCTACGATATCAGCCGTGAAGAACGGAAAGGTATATGCCCTGAATGGGGAGCTCCTGCTCAGTCCGAAATATCCGGTTGGGCTTGTAACGATGGCAAAGATCCTCCATCCGGATGCCTGTAGCGATCTCGATCCGGCAGAGGCCCTGGAAGAATATGACCGGGAGTTTGTATCAGGGTTCACCGGAATGGAGACCGTGTACCCGGGAATCTGAACGGCGGAGGGGATGAAATCCCCGTACCTGTTTTTTCAGGATAGAGCCTCCTACAATTCAGGAGAGGCAGGCGCCCTATCACTTTCACCCGGTTTACCTGAATTTTTTATAACGCGGGGCCGACTCCTGTGCCATGAGGGCCCGTCAGAATCTTTTCACCGCGATCCAGCCCCGTGCGTTCTCCGTGATCCACGGTTCACCTGAGGATTTTGCCCGGGATCTTGCCGATATCCCCGAACAATACCCTGCCGGAAGAATTACCGATCTCACCTCGTACCCCCGCAATCCATACCTCCGGATACGTGAGGGGTACCAGGACCGGGTTCATTTCCAGGCCGTCTTCACACTAGATGATCTCATGGAGGCAATCATCACTGACAGATCGACGCTCCTGATCCTCGAATATTCATTTCACTGGCTAATCACTGCAGACGATGAAGAGATCGACCGGTTTGCCGGGGTATGCCGGGACCGGGCACGATGGTGGGGACCGGTGATCCTCATCACCTGCGTGATGGACCGGGAGATGGTCAGGGTGCGGGAACAGGCAGATCAGTATCTTTCGATGATCTCGCTGCTGTATCACGGAAAAGAGGTTTATTCAAGGGACCAGCGGGGGCTTGGTGATTTTCCGGGAAGGGAGGGGCCGGTTCTCCCAACCGGAAAATGCGGTCAGCAGCAACTGCTCGTGTAGCGAATCACACCCGTATCCGGCTCTCCCGGATCAGTTCCCTGACCCGTTCGAGACTATGGATCTTCTCCTGGTAACACGTGGTTATCGTTCTCTGGAGCTGATCGATGATCCCTTCAACCGGAACAGCAAGCCGGTATACCTGGATCGGTCTTCCTTTTTTCGAGCCAAGATTCCGGGAGACCCCGATCCACTGCCTGCCCATGAGATCCTTGATCGCAAAACTCACTTCCGGCTGCCTGAGATCTGCCCACCGTTCGATCTCCCGGGATGTGAGATCGATGTCCTTGAGCAGGATCGCAAGAACCCGTGCAGTATTCTTCTTCAGTCCGATCTCGGCAAAAATTCCGGAGATCTCCTCATCGAGATCTGAAAAAACCTGATTTGTACGCACCAGTACCCCACCACTGATAGATAGTATCCGGGAAGGGTAATAATAATCACCCCTGATCCCGGCATGGTATTCATTCCAGAATGCCAATAATCCAAAAGCTATTCATATAGCCGGGCATTGAACTGAACGGGGCAGCGTAATAGTTTTCCGAATATATCAGAGAGAACCCGGCCCCCTTCACCTAGGGTGATATCAGGGCAGGATATCATTCTCCACCCGGTCAGATCCCACCGGAAGAATTACCGGATCGGGGTATGTCCACCGAAGGCATCCCCCCATATAAAACAGGGGTGTATGACCACTATAGCAGGGTATACCTTCTCCCACCGGAAGTAGAGGGAACCGGTCGGATAGGACTGACGCGGATTAAAAAAGCCAGGTCATCCGCGGGATCATGTCTGTCAGGTGATACTGGTAATCGTCAAGCCACCGTGCCTCGGGATTTGTCCGGTAGACAAGCATTTTATATGCATCATCAGGAGTGGCGACCTGGTGGTATTTCATATAGATGTGATGGGCAGTCTTGCCGAGGATCTCGATCTTTCCGGTCTTATGTGACATGATAAACCGGGCCCGTCTGGCAAGTCCGGAACAGCGGGCCTGTGCCTGGTGAAAGATGTGAAGGCTTTCCTCAAGGGGAACCGTCAGATGCCGGTTCCCCGACGTCGGCCGGCACTGAAAAACATAGTACGGGGAGATACCATGTTTCGTGAGACCGTTGAAGAGTTCTGAGAGAATCCCGGGGTGATTGTTCACCCCCCGGATAATCGGCGTCTGGTTAATGATCTCGGCACCAGCCTCCTTCAGCAGGTGTGTCGCTTCCCGTGCCGTACCGGTAAGTTCTACAGGGTGATCAAAATGGGCTACCTGGTAGATCTTCTTCCCCGGATGGACATGTTTCCTGATAACCTCGACGATATCAGGATTGGAAATCAGTCTTCCAGGATCATAGGCAAGAACCTTTGAACCGATCCTGATATTGGCGATATGGGGAATCTCCCGGATCGTGGTAAGAATCTCATCGAGACGGGAAGGAGAAAGCATGAGGGGATCCCCGCCGGAGAGAAGAACATCTGATAGTTCAGGCTGATTCCAGAGGTATTCGGCTGCCTTCTTCATATCGCAGGTTTCGGGCTCGGAGCCTCCCGAAAAGAGCCGTTTCCTGAAACAGAATCTGCATATTCCGGCACAGACGGAACTGACCAGGAGGAGGGCGGTCTGCGGGTATTTATGCTGGATTCCCGGCTGAACCGTATACTGTTCTTCACGGGACGGGTCAAGCGTTCCGTGGCCGGCGCATTCCCTTGGATCAGGCAGGATGATCCGTCGTATCGGATCATTGGGATCTTTCAGATTCATCAGGGAGAGATAGTAGTCATTGGAGCGAAACGGATAGACCCGCTCAACCTCCAGCATCTGTTCATATTCATGACGGGGAATCAGGGATGATAGTCCGGTCTCATTAAGGGATGAATAGTATTCCATAGCAATCAACTCCGAAAGGGGGAGTGCCACCAGACCGTTATAACCCGGAGGATATGGTGAACCGGCATGTCCCGACAAGGAGAACTCCCGCAGGACATGAATACTGCTCATTACTACTATAAATTGTTTTTTAACTTTGACCATCAAAAGTGATTATCATATTGCCGGAATCCTCATACAGTTTATCAGTGAAAACGGCAAACGAGAGAGTGAACTGAATGGTGAAATCACCCGGTGAGGGTTTGCAACTCCAGATCAGGCAACTCATCGAGCAGTACCCGAAGGGACTGAGTATCGAGGAGATTGCAAAAAGGCTCTCGATCAGCCGGACAACGGCGGCAAAATACCTCAGCGCGATGGAACAGTCCGGAAAAGTAGAATTGCGCCCATATGGGCCTGCAAAAGTATTCTCCTGTTCCAAACGCGTCCCCATCGATGAGATCATCTCACTTCTTCCCCATCTCATTCTGGTGCTGAACCGGGATCTCTCTATCATACAGGTAAATACCCCCCTTCTCACCCATTTAAACCTTAAACGGGAGGATCTCATCGGCCATGACATCAGGTATTCACCCCTTGGACAATATCTGAATGAAGAACGGATCGAACTCCTCCGCCAGGCTATTTCCGGGACCTCCCTGACCCTTGAAGAGGATCTGACACTCGGAGAGAACCGGTTCCTCTTCCAGGTCAGGATCATTCCTATCCTTCTCCCTGATGCCGGGCAGGGGATCCTTCTCCTCCTTGAGGATATCACCACCCTGAAAACCTACCAGTACCATCTTGAGGAACTTGTCGCAGAACGGACAGCCGAACTGAGCGATCTCAACCGCCAGCTCCAGGAAGAGATCAGGGACCGGAAAGAAGCCTCCCGGCAGTATGGAGAAAGTCAGAGCCAGTACCGGCAGCTCGTAGATAATTCAACCGACCTGATTCTTAAGTATTCAACAGACGGGGTGCTCACCTTCCACAACAGTCTTGCGGAGGAGATTCTTGGATTGAGAAAAAACAGCCGGAAGCGACTGAATCTCCTGGGAACATGTCTCCCCGATACCCCGTTATGGAGCACGTTTGCATCGACACTCCTTTCGGAACTGCCGGTAGATCCAGAACTGATCCTCCGGGCCGAGGTCGAGTACCCATCCGGGCAGCCATGCTGGATCTCATGGACATTTCACTGCATCAGGTCGCTTGCTGGGGTTTCGGAGATCCTCTGTATCGGAACCGATATCACCGAACGGGTCCTCTCCGAACGACGTGTGAGGGAATCCGAGGCGACCCTCCGGCGAATCCTTGCCCATCTTCCCGATCCCACCTTTGTCATCGGATCTGACAGGAAGATCCTCTTCTGGAACCAGGCGATGGAGGAGATGACCGGAGTTCCTGCCAGGGAGGTGATCGGAAAGGAACGGGGATCCTTCACGCCGTCAATCTTCGGATACCCCCGGCCGGTTCTGTCAGATCTCATCTTCGAGCCTGATAACGAGGTTATCAGGGGCTATTTCCAGGATCTCTCCCGGGACGGCGAGGTTCTCACCGCAGAGACACGGGGAATCGGAAAAGACGGGAGGGAGCGGATATTCTGGAGCAAGGCAAGTCCACTCAAGGATGAGGCCGGCACGGTCACGGCTGCCATCCAATCGCTTCGCGATATCACCCTTCACCAGCAGATGGAGACCGAACTGGCGGTGAGTGAGTGCCGGGTCAGGGGGATGCTTGAGGCATCCAAGGATCTTATCCTCATCCTTGACCAGGAGAAGAAGGTTCTCTCTTCCAACCATGCATATAACCGGATTACCGGAACTGAAACCCTGATGCTCCGGGGCCTTCCCATCTCAAAGGCACACCTTCCCGGAAATCCGGCTGACTGGGATCTCCTGCTTGATACGGTGATCCGGACACGGCTCAGCAACCGGGTTGAGATCCCTGCTATCGTCAAGGACCGTGATATCTGGCTCGACTGTTATATTATTCCCTATTATCCCCAGAATTCACGGGATCTTCACATCCTGCTGGACATGCGTGATATCACCACCCTGAAGACAACTGCCGAACCGCTCTGGGATGACGAACGAACCCTCCAGGAGATCAGCCGGCAGGTCTCAAAGATTCTCCCCGGACTTGGCAACCAGTGATGCGTCGATTTAGCCCGCAATCCGGGTTCCTGTTTTTTTCTGGATTCCCGGCCGGAATTATCTGTTGCACCCGTCTACCGAGAAGCGGAACTGGCTTTCATGGACATGGGTTCACCCGTAAACCATCAGATCATACCCATTTGCATGAGAATCTCCGGAGGTATCTCCTGGTCCGGTGTTACTGCAGGAGTGACCGGTGCTGCGGCCTGATCCGACGTCCGGACGGCAATATCGATGGTCCCGTATTCTCCTTCTATCCCGAGGATGAAGAACCCTGAGGAGTAGACTGTGAACTCTTTCGCTGAAGCAGTGCTAAACCGGCGGTTAAAACCCTCTTCGAAGAGGATCTTTCCAAAGGGATCGCGAACCGTTACCCGGGCCCAGGAGATGAGCGGGGATCCCTTCGGTGTTACCGAGAACCAGATCGAAAAGGGACCTTTTTCAACGGTTATCTCCCGTTCCCTGATGAGCGTGTTGAGCGGTATGGCAGACTCGGTGTATATCGTGTAAAGCGGATCAGGCCTGATATCAGGAGAGGGCTCATAATACACGGATGTTCTCCCGGGGACAAAGTGATCAGCCGGCAGCCGGTCAGGTAAGGATGAGACATGGGAGGTCGGGACAGGAGAGGGAAACGGAACCGGTTCACTGATCTCTATTGGAGTGAGAGGTTGTTCTTCCCCGCTGATATCCGGATTCTGATCAGGAACGATTTCATCGATGGAGAGATCATGCTCTTCGCCCCCTGACGGAATGGTAATACATCCGGCAGAGAGAAGGGCTGAATAAATGAGGATCATCGTCATAAGCCAGAACACGTACCTGTCTCGCGCAGTCCCGTTCCCATTATTAAACATGAGATCACTTCTGTAAAATCGACCGGTTTTCATTGCGTCATCCGGCCATCAATCCGCTGAAGACGATCAAGGGCTGAAAGGACCATATCTTTCCGGCACGGTTTGACAAGGTACCCGGACGCACCAAGCTTCATCCCAAGCATAACTACCTCCAGGCTTCCTTCGCAGGTACAGAGAAAGATAGGTACCGGATTATTTTCTCCCCTGATAGTCCGGATCACCTCGGTCCCGTTCATCGGATCCATGACCAGATCAAGAAATACCACATCCGGATAGGCTGTTCGGATTACTTCTGTCCCGATATCCCCGTCTTTTGCAGTTCCAACAATCTGGTGTCCTGCATCTGAAAGGATCGAAGCAAGATGATCAATATCCCGAGTATTATCGTCAATAATGATGATACGCACAATGCTTCCTGTTGCTGGCTGATCGTATGCTCAGGGTGTATCTTCCCGTCAATGTGATCAATTATTGCTTAGCAAAATAAAAAAAAGTTCACAACACAGTACCTCAGCAGAGTGATGAGATGGTGACGGGAGGAGACGGGGTACTCAGCAGGGCGCATGGCAGGGGCCTGATTCTCTCTGAGTACCGGATCCATGACGATATTGTCAGGATCTGCATTACCAGGACGCTGCAAGGGAAGATGCGCTACCATCTTTCAGAACCGGATCTCCCGGACGGAGGACTGCTCTTGGAGGAGACCAGGTCATGGCTTGGCAAGGCAATCCGCGATCCTGGCAAAAAGCAGCAGATCCGGCAAAACCTTCCATCTGCAATACGGGATGAACTTAAAAGGCGTGATCCATCGATCAAACCGGAGATCATGGACCGTATCGGGTATTACCTGATACGGGATGCATCAGGGCTCGGAGAGATCCAGCCATTTCTTGAGGATCCCGAGGTCAATCTCGTCAGGATAGATGATAAGGGACAGGTTGCCATCCTGCACCGGCAGTTCGGCTGCCTTGAAACAGATGTATCCGTATCTGAAACGAAGAAGGGGCATATCTGGAAGAAAATCCTGAACCGGGGCATCGATTCCCCAATACAGCTGAAAACTTCAATCCACCTGCAGATCCGTTCCGGGTGGTATGTCAGGGCTATACGAACCCCTGACCCGGGAGAGAGGATAACATGCATCGAAATCGGGAAGCATCCTGACCTGTCGGATCATCCGGGGAAGGAACTCTCCACCCTGTTTCCATCTGATGCTTCCCTTGAAGCACTCTACCCGGTTCACCGTACGATGAATGCCGCTCTTGTCAGACTTAGTGGGGATCTCTCGTATGATCTCCTCCCGGAGGGATTTTCTTTCGCAGACTGGTCGTTTTTCGATGCCATACGGAGTGCAGTCCCATTCTCCATGCTGAACCACCCGCAGCATATCGCCATGTTAATCCCCCGTATTCTCCCAACCGGCACCGGCGAGATTGCCGACCGGCTTGCAGATAATATTCGTGCCGATTCTGACCTGGTCAGGCTGATCCGGGTTATGATGACCGATCCCAACCTCGCCGGAATACGGATTTACGGTCCCGGTCTGCCGATCGAGGTCTCCCACGGTGTCCGAACAGAATGGATTAAAACAAGAATTATCCCCGATCAGCTGGCTATCGACACCCTCGTTGCATTCTTCCGGAAAGCAGGACGCAAAAAGACCAGCAAGGGAGTAGAACATGAGATCATTTCCTTCGCCGGAGGAGAAGAGGTGATCTTTGATACGCGGGATAATGACGGACCCGCCATCACGATCTCACTCACCCGGACCAGTACTGAAGACAACCAGGTCCCGGTCAGTCAGACAGCCGGAACGGGAACGATCCCGATCCCCGGGTATGAAAGAACACCGGGATCAGATCCCGGAACCGACCGGAGAATTACCGATCTTCTTGACGGGATCTTTGGAGAGGCAGATCCGGATGAACCCGAACCCGACAACCGGGATCGGGATGCAGGCCGGGATGACGGGGAACCGCCATTCAGGAGACGACGGCCGTTCATGCAGTACCTCTCCGGGATGACCCCGCTTCTTGGAAAGAAAGAAGAGAAAGAACCAGACCTCACTGTCCCCCAGGTTGAATCAGTCCTGAAGATCGAGGCATACGAGGGAAGCGTAGCCGAGGAGGCATACTGGTTGATAGAACCGCATGCCTACGCGGTCATCCTCACCGACCGGAACAGGGACCGGGTATACCGGGTTGTCGAGCCTGAACTCAGCACCAGGGAGCGGATCGTTCTCGAAGAAACCCACGAAACCCTCCGGGATGTCCTCGTATATGACAAACCGGTCAAAAAAGGGAGCCTCTTTCTTGAATACGGAGAGGTGGCACAGGTGATCAGATCCTATGATCCAGGCATCCCCGACGACCGGATATCAGTCCTTTACTACTACCTGAAACGCAACCTTGCCGGGTACGGGAAGATAGAACCGCTGATGCATGACGAACTCCTCGAAGATATCTCCTGTAACGGCCATGATCTCCCGGTCTTCGTCCATCATCGCATGTATGGAAGCATCCCGACAAGTGTTTATTTCGAATCCGATGAACTGAACCGGTTTGTCCTCAAACTCTCCCAGAAGGCAGACAAACAGGTCTCGCTGACCTCTCCGCTCCTTGACGCGGCCCTTCCCACCGGTGCGAGGGCCCAGATAACCTACTCTGATGTCATTTCCACGAAGGGTAGTTCGTTCACCATCCGGAAGTTCCGGACAGATCCGATGACCCCGGTCACCCTCATGTCGTTCGGCACGTATGATCCGGAGCTGCTCAGTATCATCTGGCTCGCCCTCGAAAACCGTAAGAGCCTGATCGTCGTCGGGGGTACGGCAAGCGGGAAGACTTCTGCGATGAACTCGTTCTCATTCTTCATCCCGCATACCTCAAAGATTGTTTCATTAGAAGATACCCGGGAGATCCAGATCCCCCACCGGAACTGGCTCCCGGTACAGACACGGGAGAATGCCTCCATCAACGAGCGGGGGAACATCGATCTCTTCGATCTCCTCAAGGCCTCGCTCAGGCAGCGGCCAGAGTATATCATCGTCGGAGAAGTCAGGGGTAGCGAGGCCCAGACACTCTTCCAGGCAATGAACAGCGGGCATACCACCCTCTCCACCCTCCATGCCGGAACGATCGAGGAGGCACTCAACCGACTCACGAACGAACCGATCAACGTTCCCCCCGCGATGTTCGGGGCACTTGACCTGGTAGTTATCCAGTCTTTCCATTACCAGGACGGACGGATGATCCGGCGATGCGATGCTATTCACGAGATATACCTCGAGGAAGGCGACCGGGTCGGCTGGAACACCCTGTACGAGTATACCCCGGAGAACGATCAGTTTGTCAAACGATTTGGGCGATCGAAGGTACTTGATGCGATCCGGTACATGCATAACTGGAATGAAAAGGAACTTGCATACCAGCTCGCCCTCAGGCGGGAATTTTTAACCCGGCTCAAACACGGAGAGAAGGTCGACCCGGGAACGCTCATCAGGATGATCACCGATTTGAGGAAACGGGCATGAACCTTCGGCTCTTCTCACCGAGAACGGTTGAAGCCTGGCTTTCAGGAACAAATCTCCGGCAATCGATCCGATCTGCCCATCTCCCATACTCTCAGTACCGGTTCTTCCTGATCCTTCTCTGGTCGACCATTGCCTCCACGGCAATCTTCGGTCTCGCTGCCTTTTTCATCCTGACCGGGGCAGTTAACCCAGTCCCGGCACTCGGGCCAATTATCACCACCCTCATTCTCTTCATGATCCTCGTTCCCGGGGTATTCCTCGCAATCTATACCTATCCTGCAACACTCGCCGCGGGACGGAAGAATTCTATAGACCTCGATCTCCCGTATACCATCACGTACATGCAGGCACTCTCCTCAACGATGACCCTTAACAATGTCATCAGGAAGATCTACGAGGCCGACGATCTCTTCGGCGAGGTTTCGAAGGAGTTCGGCCTGATCGTCCGGGATGTGGAACTCTTCGGCGACGATCTCTACACCGCGATCAAGAGCCTTCAGAAAGTCACTCCCTCAAAAAACCTCGAGGATTTTCTCAACGATCTCCTCCTCCTCTCGAGCAGCGGGGGGGATATCACGAATTTCCTCGCATCCCGGTCAGCGTACTTCCGTGAAACGGCTGCACGGGATCTCGACGCCCTGCTCAAGACGATCGAGGTGATGGCAGAAGTGTATGTTACTGCCTTTGTTGCCGGACCGATCACGATGATCATCATCATCGTCGCACAGAACCTGGGGGGAAAATCAGATCTCGCCGGGTACATGCCGATGATCATCCTTGGACTGGCACTCGGGTCTATGGGGATGATCTATATCCTTCACCTGATGCTTCCCGAGATCAGGATGGACATCACGAAGAAACCGGTAGAGGCCGGTGAATTCTCCGATCTCCCGGCTGCCACGGGCGGGTATACCAGCGTCGACCAGAAGTTCCTGAAACATCTCGAGGGAAAACGGAACCGGTACCGGCTTGAAAACCTCCTGAAAAATCCGGCCCGGGCATATATCTCGAATTTCCAGATATCCGGGATCCTGAGCGGTGCGCTCGGAGTGGTGCTCCTCGTGCTGTATGTCCATCCCGTTCTCTTCCCTGCCGTCTCATCGCTCTCTTTCGAGGCCTTTCTTTCGATCTTAGCCATCGTGGTGATGGCCCCTATCTCGCTCTCGTTCGAGGGGAGAACCTGGTTCGTAACCAATGTCGAGAAGCATACCCCCGAGTTCCTCCGTCAGCTCGTGGACATGAAGGATGTCGGGGTCACCCTCCAGACAGCGATCACCCTCATCTCCCGCTCCAAACTCGGGGTGCTTTCCCAGGAACTCGTGATGACCTCGGAGGATATCCGTCGCGGTGCCACGACGATCAATGCCCTGGTGAGGATGGAAGAGCGGATTGGTCTCGTATCAGTGAAACGGGCGATATCGCTCCTCGTGAAAGCAAGCGAGGTGACCGATTACATCAAGGATGTGCTGATCATCGCGATCAATGACTTCGAACATTACCTGAAACTCAAGAAGGACCGGTTCAACATCGCGATCACGTACGTGATGATCGTCTACCTGGCGGTCGGGATATACCTCTATACTGCCTACTCGCTGAACGTCTCCTTTGTCGCCTCGTTCACGAACTTTGATGTCTCCTTTGATACCTCGGGAAACCTGACCGACATGTTCCGGATCGGGATCGTTCTCTCGTTCTTCTCCGGTCTCATGGCCGGCCAGCTCGCTTCGAACAGTATCCTTTCAGGGTTGAAACATGCAATCCTCCTTCTGCTCGGGACATTCCTTCTCTTCGAGTTCTTCATCCCGATGCAGATCGATCTCGCAACCGCTGCTGCTGCTGCGGCGGCGGCCGATGTTACCGGAGGCATATGACCGGAAGAGAGAGTGCCGTCTCGCCGGTCATCGGGGAGATGCTGATGCTCACCCTCGTACTTATTCTCCTTCCGGTGGCGACGATCAGCCTGATCACGCAGACACCTGACGATAGGATCCCGTCGGTGACGATACGGATGGCTGCAAACGAATCGGTGATCGTCCTCGCCCACAAGGGAGGCGACTGGGTCAGTTCTGAATCGCTCACAGTGATCCTCCGGAATGGAACTGACGAGACGATCTTCAGGTCAGGGGAGATCGTGCATGATCCTGCCTCAGTCAGTTTTGATCTCGGGGACCGGCTGATCGTTGACCGGTCCGGGTACCCGGATGGGAGCCGGGTGGATCTCGTCATTCCCCGGGCGGTACTCTTCTCCGGGATCCTCTCCTCCGGGGAGGAACCATGAACAGGAGAGAGAATGCTGTCTCACCGGTGGTGGCATTCCTCCTTATTCTTGTCGTGATCGTCTCGTTCCTCTCGATCCTCCAGGGGAGTTATCTCCCCCGACTCAAGGAAGAAGCCGAAGTTCAGCATTTGCATGCCGTAGAGGAAGGGATGGTTGAGATCGGATCTGCGATCGGCAATCTGGTTGGAGCTGAAGGAAGACAGTCACGGCAGGTACCAATCCCGCTCGGAGGCGGAGACGTGCTCTTTTCACCGACCAGATCATCCGGAACCCTCCGGATCGTTCCCGATGATGATCCGGTCTGCACCCTCTCGGTAACCAACGAAACCGGACAGACCTGTGCATTTTCCGTTAATATCTCCAGGATCACGTATTCCCCGGTCTCAGGATTCTGGGTCAGCCAGGGGTATTCCTGGACCCCGGGGGTGGTATCCGTGCAGAAGGGATCTCGGATCACCCCGCTCAGTTATGTAAACGAAAGCCGAGCCGATGAACAGGAAACCGGGTTTCTCTCGATGCTTCTCAGGTTCTCCCCCGAAGGGGCAGCTGACAACCTCACCAGTATCGGGATTGGATTAACCAGCCTGGTTCCAGGGAATAATACCTTTGTCAGCAGCAACGGGATCGGGGAGGTGCTGATCCTGGCAACAGAACAAGAGATGCGGATCCGGAACATCAGCAGTCTGACAGTGACCTTCCGGGCAGACACGCAGGGTAATGCTCTTACAGATCGGTTCAGGGGGGATTTTGAAGAGATTGCAGCCAGGTACGGGGGGGTGACCGCGACATCCGGCCCGGGTCTACTCTTCTCTCCTGCGGTGAACGGGGAGATTACCAGGCAGGAGATCGCGATATCGGTCAGATGACCGATGCTATTGCTTAAGGGTACACCCGGTTACGGAAATGAAAACAAGAGAGTAATGGAGATGAGGGGGACCTGTCCTAACCTTTTTTCAGATGATGATATCGGTACTGTCCCGGGTAGTTTTTCCGGAGAAAGGGTATTAGGTACCCATCTCTTCACATCCTCCTATTCGATGCAGAACTGGAGGTCTGGTATACGGCAGGCTGAAGAATAATTCCATTGCAAACAGTGGTTCAAGGTAATAGATAGGATAACTGGGATATGTTTCGGAAGGAAAAGAGATCTCTTTTGGAGGATATCCATGAATTCATAATACTTCATGAAAGAATCTGCAGTGCGTTAGGGCATAATGTTATTCTCGTATCTTGAATTGGCAGAACAGAAACATCCAATCCCTTTAGGTAATCGGACTGTGTTGATCGTTTCCTGTCAGCACCCGGTCTTATCTTGTTCAAGGATGAGATGAAAACCCTCAATGGTGCGAAAATCAGTGTCAAACGATGCGAGGTGATTGATATTATGTTCCATACACGTGGCAATGATCATGGCATCTCCTGAGAGAAGACGATACCTGCACGCTATGTCTGATATTAAAAAGGCATTCGTGCTATCCATACACACGAAGAAATCCCGGACCAACAAATTCAGACACTCTAGGTAGTCAGAGATATCCAGGTATCCATTTTTCCGAATATAATTTCTCACCGCGGCAATTGATTCAAGTCCAAATCGTTCACGGAGAAGGATTTTTGTTCTGGCAAATAATGCCTCATGATAGATCAGGGGAGATATTACCAGTCGGTATTGAGTACTATGAATAAAATTTTGCACCAGATCCGAATCAGAACTCTCTAATATCGCAGGGATTATGACGGAAGTATCTACAAAGGCATCCATGATTCATCACGACAAATGCGAATCTCTTCTCGGGTAATGGGCCTTTTTAATTTAATTGGTTTGAAGGGGATCTTCCGTTCAATATGCACAAGAACACGCTCCCCATCAGATAAATTCAAGGGTACGACCGGTTTTAACACATTTTCAATATAGATACATTCAATTGTCTCAGGCATCCTTCCTCCATTGTGTAGGGCAATAATATTTCCTACATGATTCCAGCCTCAATAAATATCATGCCACTCAGGATATTTCATCTGGACAACAGATAAATGAAAAATCTTTTATGGGCAGCCGTTGAGGCAACCATTAAATATCACAATGTATATTCTCACCTATCAGCCAACGGGGTGAGATAAATGAAACCATGGTATCTCATGGCAATTCTCCTGCTGCTCATCTTTTCAGGCAGCGGGGTCCTCGGAGCAGACATGACCTTTGCCTACTCAGGGGAGGCAACCTATGACGAACTGCCGGCAACCATGAACCTGGCATTCAC
>CAZWTX010000003.1:0-24367 GCA_964637135.1 uncultured Methanospirillum sp.
TAAAGGAACAGATCCGGAGGCGTTCAACCGGGGGCATGACAACCGGCGGATACCGTCGGGGCCTGACGGGAAACGCAAACTGATTAAGGATCACGGCCCCTATTATCCGGTATGCAGTCTCTTGCACTGAAATCACCGTTCATCCTGGTAAACCTGAAGAGTTATGCCGAATCTATCGGGCAGGGAGCACACCGGATTGGGCGTGCTGCACGGGCAGTATCAGACGACACCGGGATCTCTATCGGGCTTGCACCCATGTACCCGGATATCCATCCGGTCAGGCATCACTTTGAGATCCCGGTTTTCGCTCAGCATATCGATCCGGTTGAACCCGGGGCATTTACGGGAAGGATGCCGGTACAGGCAGTAAAGACTGCCGGTGCAATCGGATCACTGGTAAACCATTCAGAATACCGGCTTAATATCGCTGATATCGAGAGAAACGTATCTGTTTTAAAAGCCGAAAAGATGGTCTCCTGTGTATGCTCGAATAACGTGGCAACCACGCAGGCACTGGCTGCTCTCTCCCCCGATTTCGTTGCGATAGAACCTCCTGAACTCATAGGAGGCACGATATCAGTATCAGAAGCGAACCCGGGAATAATCACGGCATCGGTCGAGGCAGTTAAGGAGATCAGCAGGGATACCCGGATCCTTACCGGGGCCGGAATTCATTCGGGAAAGTGTGTCAGGACAGCGGTGGATCTTGGTACAGACGGCGTCCTGCTGGCATCAAGTGTTGTAAAAGCTACAGACCCTGAACTCGTTTTACGAGAACTTGTATCAAAACTCTGACCGGAGACATCGTTGATCATATGCCCAGATAATGCCATCATCTCCATTTGGATCAGAGATGCATCGGAAAAACCCTACAGGACAGGAGAATACAACAGAAAAGGGATGTATTCCCTTTTCCATACCGTCACTGATATCTCCCCCGGTATTATTCCTTCGGGCTTCAATCGGTCTGCCGCCTCACTCCAATACCTGATTATCCCTGATTTCAAAACCGCTGTATCCGTATCGCGGACTGGTCCCGGTATATGTCACCCTGATGGCAGTACACAATTCAGGAATTTTTTATAGAATCACGTAAATAATAACCGGGCTGAGTTATGGTACAGATACCGGGAGGGACCGGTGTGAATCATCCATGGGGTCAGGTAAAACTATGAAACATATCACGGGAATCATCATCTTAAGCGTAGTCATATCATTCCTTCTCATACAGGGGTGTTTCGCTGCTGATATACCAATACCCGGCAACAGTAGTGACAATCTCTCTCAATCTGACCAGGAATTCCTTTTCTTTATGACCCAGTACTGGATCCCTGACCTCTACGAAATCAAAGGCCGCATTGACGGAGCATACAGTTATGATATCACCGAGATGCAGAATCTGTCCCTTGATTATGCCCGTGTACGTCTCGACAAGAACCTCAATGAAAGCCAGCAATACCAGGTATCTCCCGATCTCCTTGAACTCAGGCGCGGGTACCAGCTTGTCGTGAACAGGACCATCGGACTGGTTGAATCGGTACGATTACTCAACCGATCAGATTCGTCATACCCCGATCAGGTCTCAATGAAGACGGCACCTGTCACCCTGTATGGATCCTGGCTGGAATACCAGGTGATGAAGCATTATTCTTATCAGAACCGGTCATATCCCGATATTGTCATGGTTCCACCGGAACAGTTCTTCTCAATCATGGATAACCTGACAGCCCCCCCTTCCTCATACTAGATATGATCCAGATTGCCGTAATCGGGGGATCGAATCCGGATGAACAGGAATACAATACAGCCTATGAACTCGGATGTCTCCTTTCAGGATCCAACGTTGCCCTGATTAACGGCGGACTTGGCGGTGTGATGGAAGCTGCCTGCAAGGGAATGAAGACGGGAATCGGACTTACGATAGCCATCGTCCCCGACATGGAGGGAAACCGGTACTCAGATATCGTCATCAGAACCCGGATGGGTCATGCTCGAAATGCCCTGATTGCCGGATCGGCAGATCTCGTCATCGCAGTCGGGGGTGAATACGGGACCCTGTCTGAGATAGCTCTCTCTCTGAAAGATGGAAAACCGGTTCTTGGTCTGAACACATGGGATATTGAGGGGGTTATCCCATGTTCCACGCCACAGGACGCGATCAGGCACGTCTGCCAGTTATTTCCGGAATTTGCGGCCCGCCATACTTATATCCAATGATGGGTAATGAGAGGATATGCGTGTCAGGGACATTATCCTGCCTCAGGATACGGTTTTTCTTGAGTTTTTCGTCCTGCTGGCTGACCGGATAACCCTGGCTTCAGACCTTCTCGCCGATCAGATAACCCATCTCTCCGATGACGGTCTGCATTGCAACAAAATCAGGACACTGGAGCATGAATCTGACGACATCGTCAGGAAGATCTTCGAACGGCTTGAAGAATCACTGATCACCCCGATTGAGCCTGATGAGATAGAACGTCTTGCCAAGGCCCTTGATGATGTGATGGACATTATAGACTGGGTTTCACACCAGATCTGTAATTACAAGGTGAAAGAACCTGACCGGTACCTTCGACAGTTTGTCGAATTAATCTCCCTTGCCATCAGGGAGATCCACATCAGCATCAACCTCATCGGCACCCCGGAAAAGTATCACGAAATCCGCCATTCAATCGGAGAGATAAACCAGATATGGAACCAGACTGCAGACCTCCTCGGTTCCGCGGTCTCCGAGCTCTTCACCTCCCAGGACATGATGCATATTATAAAACTGAAAGATATCTATGAGAACCTGGAAGAGGTTCTGCAGGAATGCAACGATGTCGGCCATGTCCTGAATGATATCGTCAAGAGGCATTCCTGAGATGGATCTGCTCCTGGCAGCAGGTATCATCCTGGCTCTTGCCCTGAGTTTTATCATCGGGATGAACGATGCAGGAAATGCAATCGCAACGGTAATCGCAACCCGTTCTCTTTCTCCGTTTCAGTCAATCCTGATGGCAGCGATTGGAAATGTCATCGGTCCGTTCCTGTTCACGACGGCAATTGCACAAACCATCGGAACCGGTATCGTTGTACCCGGTTCCCTGACGACGGCAATGATTGTAACAGCCCTGATAACGACAGTGTTCCTTATTGCTCTGTTCACGAAATGGGGATTTCCGATATCAGCCAGTCATGCTCTTATCGGGTCTCTTATCGGGACAACCGTGGCCGGTGCAGGGATAACCGCTGTCATCCTGCCGCAATGGGAGATGGTCAGGGGAGTCCTTCTTGCCGGATTTCTCGGAGCCCTGATGGGTACCGTGTATGGAGGATTTCTCTCCTGGATGCTCAGGGAGCCGGTTCGCATCGGGGCCCTGGCAGGCGCTATCGGAGGGTTTTCCCTCATGATTGTTGCACTCATGCTCCTTGACGTCCTTGATGTCTCCGGGATCCTGGCTATCATCATATTCATCATTATCTCCCCGGTACTCGGATTTGCCGGTGCGTTCTGCTTTGATATCATCATCTCGTACATCTTCCGGTTTACCCACCAGAGAACCCGCAGAAGAATATTCACACCCCTGCAGATAGGGGCAGGATTTCTTCAGTCGGCAGGTCACGGTGCAAATGACGGATTTCTTGCCGTCGGAGTTATCGGGCTCCTCATGTATACCGCCGGTGAAGCCGGTTCCTTTACCACCCCACTTCTGATGATAGCGGGATCAGCATTGGCAATCGGAACGGGCACCCTTTTCGGCGGCTGGAATGTCATTCAGAAGATGGCTAAAAAGATCACCCGGATACGCCCGTACCAGGGATTCTGTTCAGCCATTGCGGGGGGAACCATCGTGTCACTAATGGCCCTGAGCGGGATTCCCTCCTCTTCGACACACATCATCAGCGGATCAATTGTCGGGGTGGGTGCCACGAGAGGGAAAAACGCAGTTGACTGGAGAATAGTCAGGGAGATCGTTTCGGCATGGATCTGGACCATGCCGATCTCGATACTCATCTCGTACCTGGCCTATTCTTTCGCGACATTAGCTGTTTTCCGGTTCATTCCACCCTGAGAGCATCATTGCCTGCCTTCGGAATCGCGGGTACCTGGTTGGATCGCAATAATCAATCACGATACCGGATAATATTAGTTCATATGCCGGTGGGGAAGGCTGATCTCCGGAATACCCTACGTTTGATCAGGGGATCCATCAATGAAGATGAGCGGGAGGAAAAAAGCAACGCAATATGTGAACATCTCAGTTCAATCACCAGCAGGGATGATACGGTTCTTGTCTATTGCGCAAAGGAACCGGAAGTGGATACGACTCCATATATCGATTACCTCCTCTCTGAAGGGATTCCGGTGATTGTGCCCCTGATCCAGACCAAAGATATCAGCCTCCGGCTCTCATATATCACAACCCGATCCTGCCTGAAGACCAGTACGTTTTCGGTTCCTGAACCAGTCGGGAAAGAAATTCCGGCAACTCCGGAAGATGTGACCATGGTGATCCTTCCAATGCTCGGCTATGACACGACCGGGGCGAGAATCGGATATGGTGCAGGATATTACGACCGTTTTCTGAGTGAAAATTCCCACATGAAACGGGTAGGGGTGGCGTTTGCCTGCCAGGAGGTCAGTTCAGTCCCAACCGATCCCTTCGATATCAGAATGCACGTCATTATTACCGAGAAAGGGATAATCACCTGCACGGAGGAGACATGACATCGCGTGGCGGAATAAAACTCGAGGTGAAACGGGCATCTGAGGAAGATGCCGGCAAAGGAATTGCACGACTTCACCCTGCGGTGATGCGGGCGCTTGGCATTGTAAATGGAGAATTCATCGAAATACTTGGAGCGAAGCGTGCAGTTGCCGTTGCATGGACATCACAGGCCACCGGGCATGAACGTAATAATATCGCGGTTGATGGAGAGATTCGAAGCAACGCCGGGTGCGGTATTGATGACAAGGTCACCATACGCCGGATACTGGCACATGATCTCAGGAAGATCGTCCTCCAGCCGGTTACATCGATTAATCTGAATAATCCGGAACTACTCCTTGCCAAAAAACTCAGGGGAAGACCGGTCATTGAAGGGCAGACCGTCAGGATTGATCTCATTGGGAATACAGTAACCTTTGTTGTCTCAAGAATTGAGCCCACTGGAGTCGGGATCGTAACTTTTACCACAGAAGTGATGCTCCATGATGTCCCCTACCAGACTGCCGAGCTGGGAAAAGAAGAAACACTAATCCACTACGAGGATATCGGGGGATTATCACGAGAAATCAGCCTTATACGGGAAATGATCGAGATCCCCCTCAGGTATCCACAGATTTTCGAACGACTGGGTATTGATCCTCCCAAAGGTGTTCTCCTCTTTGGCCCGCCGGGAACCGGTAAGACTCTTCTTGCCCGGGCCGTCGCCAGTGAAGTGGATGCCCATTTCATCCCCCTTTCCGGACCGGAGGTGATGAGTAAGTATTACGGTGATTCTGAAAAGAAGATCCGGGAAATATTCGATGAAGCACGTGAGAAAGCTCCATCTATCATCTTTATCGATGAGATCGATTCCATCGCCCCCAAACGGCAGGAGACGACCGGCGAGGTGGAACGAAGGGTCACCGCCCAGCTGCTCACCATGATGGACGGCCTGGCCAGTCGCGGACAGGTTGTGGTGATCGCGGCAACGAATATGCCTGATACCATCGACCCGGCACTCCGGAGGGGAGGAAGATTTGACCGGGAGATTGAGATCGGAATCCCTGACAAGGCAGGCAGGCTGGAAATTTTCCATGTTCATACCCGTAATATGCCGCTCGCTGAGGATGTCGATCTTGACGGGTATGCCGATTCCACCTATGGATTTGTCGGAGCAGATATCGCTCTTCATTGCAAGGAAGCGGCAATGCATGCCCTCCGGGGGATCATGTCACAGATGAAGGAGGGGCAGGAGGTTCCCCCAGAAATCATCGATGCACTCATGATCACCCATTCCGACTTCATCGAGGCCCGAAAATCAGTTGAACCCTCTGCCATGCGTGAACTCTATGTTGAGATCCCGGAAGTCTCCTGGGAGATGGTTGCCGGCCTCGATATGGTCAAGCATGAGATTGAGAAGGTCATCGAATGGCCGGTAAAACGAAGGGCTGTGTTTGACCAGCTGAAGATCCATCCATCAAAGGGGATTCTCCTTTTTGGCCCGCCGGGAACCGGCAAGACACTCCTTGCAAAGGCAATTGCAGCAAAATCAAGGATGAATTTCATCTCGATTAAAGGACCGGAACTGCTCTCCAAGTGGGTCGGCGATTCAGAAAAACAGGTCAGGGAGGCATTCAGAAAGGCCCGCCAATCTGCCCCGGCAATCATTTTTTTCGATGAAATAGATGCCCTCGTTCAGAAAAGAGGTCAGAACCCGGGCAATTCCCGGGTTGGAGAGAGTGTTCTCTCACAGATCCTTACCGAGATGGACGGTATTGAGGAGTTAAAGGACGTCATGGTTATCGCTGCCACAAACAGGCCGGACATGCTTGATCCCGCCCTTCTTCGACCAGGACGGCTGGAGAAGCATATTCACGTCCCTGCACCGGATGAAGCCGGTCGGCTTGCAATTCTCACTTATTATATGAACGAAATAACCCATCTCATCGCATCGGATATCGATCTCAGGGAGATTGCCGCAGGGATGAAATACTTCGTCGGTGCTGATATCCAGGCATTTGTCAGGGAATTAAAACTGGCAACGATAGATGAGATCTTCACGAATTTCTCCGAATACAAAGAGACACCACAGTTTCTCATTACCCGGGACTGTATAGACAACGTTCGTGAGCGTGTTTCAGGAACCCTTGAAAACCGGAATCTTGAAATTTTTGAGGTTGGAACATGGGAACTCCTCTACCCGAGAAAAATCCGGGAAATCCTTATGCGTTCAGCGATGGTAATTTCCCGGGCAGATGCAATCTGTCTGAAGAAAGCACTCTCACCGGAGGCTTCAGCCACGCTTCAGATCCTCAGGGAGAAAACATTCTGGCAGGCTGCAGATATGAAAGAGATTGAAATTCTTACAAAGGATCTTGAATCATATCTTGAACGTGAGACACCAAGTTCGTGAGTGATGTTTATATATTAGTTGAGAGTAACTTTAGGTGAACCTTTAGTGGTGATTACTCATGACTCATTCACGTGACATTACATTAACGGTCCAGGAAGCCCTTCAAAACCAGGACATCGGAAAAGATATTGCCAGAATGTCCTGGGAGATGATGGAACAGCTGGGAGTTTCACGGGGGGACGTGGTCGAGATCGAAGGTGTCTCGAGGACATACGCACAGGTCTACCCGTCCAACTCCCCCTGGGCTGATGCCCTGCATATCGACGGAAATATCCGCAGGCGTGCGGGTATCGGGATCAGGGAACAGGCAGTCATCAGGAAAGCAGACCTCAGGGAAGCACAGACCATCGAATTCCAGATCGTCCAGGATGTTTCAGGTCTTCATCCGAAGGATATCGAGGAGATACTTGCCAGTCAGCTGGGCGATGAGATTCTGTACCGCGGCAAGGCATACCGGATACCGGTGGGGTACCAGAATGATCCCTTCGACGACTTTTACCGCAGCTTCGGATTCTCACGGGGGATGTTTGGGAGTTCTCATACGGCATATGCAGTAGTGGCAGTCAGCCGGACCCACCCTGACGGAGCTGTACAGATCGGGCCGAAAACACGGGTATCGGTCACGAGAGGATCAGGAGAACAGAAAGGGCAACAGAGGCAGTCTGCGGATACCTCCGAAAAAGGACGTGATGCAGAAAAATATATCCCGGATATTCATTACGAGGATATCGGCGGACTTGATCGGGAACTGTCACTGGTCAGGGAGATGATTGAATTACCCCTTCGCAATCCAGAACTTTTTGAACGGCTCGGGATTGAACCACCGAAAGGGGTACTCCTCTACGGACCGCCGGGTACCGGAAAAACCCTCATTGCAAAAGCTGTAGCGAACGAGGTAAATGCTCATTTCATCACCCTTTCAGGCCCGGAGATCATGAACAAGTATTACGGGGAGTCTGAAGGGAAACTTCGTGAGGTATTTGAGGAAGCCGAACAGCATGCACCTTCGATCATCTTCATCGATGAGATCGACTCGATCGCACCAAAACGTGAGGAGACAAAGGGTGAGGTGGAACGAAGAATCGTTGCCCAGCTGCTCTCCCTGATGGACGGTCTGAAGAGCCGGGGAAAGGTCATCGTTATCGCGGCGACCAACCTTCCGGACAACATTGATCCGGCCCTCCGACGGGGAGGAAGGTTTGATCGGGAGATAGAAATCGGGATTCCCGACATCTCGGGACGGCTGACGATCTTCCAGATTCATGCACGCAATGTTCCTCTTGATCTTTCCGGGATCACGATCGCCGATGAGCAGCTCACCCGAGACGAAAAGGTTCTCAGGGACCGGATCACCGCCGACATCGATGAACTGAATGAAAAGATCGCAAAAGAACAGGAACTGTCTGTCAAAGATGAACTGAACAGGAAACTCGGGGATATCAGTGCACAGGCTGAAGAGAGCGACAACACTATCAGGAGACGTCTCTTTCTCCAGCCGTATGCGAACCAGACCCACGGCTTTGTCGGTGCCGATATCAGCCTCGTAGTCAAGGAAGCTGCGATGCATGCCCTCCGGAAGATCCTCGAGAAAGTACCACCGAAGGATATCAAGGAAGGGAAGATCGACAAGAGCCTCATCCAGGGAATCAGGGTTACAGCCGATGATTTCCAGGCAGCACTAACCCATGTTGAACCTTCTGCCATGCGTGAGGTACTCATCGAGGTGCCCGATATCACCTGGGACGATATCGGCGGGCTTGATTCCGTGAAGAAAGAACTCCAGGAGGCAGTCGAATGGCCAATCAGGTACCCGCAGCTCTTCAGGCACCTGCAGACCAAGACCCCGAAGGGGATTCTCCTCTTCGGGCCGCCGGGAACCGGGAAGACGATGATGGCAAAGGCTGTTGCCCACGAGAGTGAATGCAACTTCATCTCGGTCAAGGGACCTGAACTCATATCCAAGTGGGTTGGTGAATCAGAGAAAGGGGTCCGTGAGATCTTCAGAAAAGCACGGCAGGCCGCTCCATCGATCATCTTCTTCGATGAGATCGATGCCCTGGTTCCAAAACGGGGAGCCTATTCAGATGCCACCCATGTCACTGAAAGTGTGGTCTCCCAGATCCTGACAGAACTGGACGGAATGGAGGAACTCAAGAACGTCACGATCATCGGAGCCACCAACCGGCCGGACATGCTTGATGATGCCCTGCTCAGGCCGGGAAGACTAGAGCGGCATATCGCCATCCCTGCACCGGATGAAGACGGGCGCCGGAAGATCTTCGAGGTATACCTGAAAGATACCGGAACACTCCTGACCAGTGATGTCACCACAGATGATCTCGTGACGAAAACAGACGGCTTTGTCGGAGCAGACATTGAAGCACTTGTCAGGGAAGCAAAACTTGCTGCAATGCGGGAGTTCATCTCCCTGATGAGAGGAAGAACACCCCGGGAAATGGAAGAGGCCATAACAAATGTCCGCATCACCGGCAAACACTTTGATGAGGCATTTCAACGGGCCAGGGGATCCCTTGACAAGACATCCCTCGAACGGTACGAGCACCTCGCGTGGGATTACCTCTACAGCCAGGAACAGAAGGAGATCCTGGAAAAGGCAGCATCAGCAATCAGAATTGCCGGACAATCAGGGAAACACGAAGAACAGGGGAGAGAACTATATAACGCGGTTTATCGTGTACCGGGGAAAGACTTCAAATATATTAAGAAACTGACTGAGGAACTTGATAATACCTCCAGTTCCACTATAAAGGGAGAAAACCGCTATCATGAGTGATATCCCCCCAGAAGAATTCAGAAATATTGAGGATATGCTGAAAAAAATCCTCACCCAGGCTTTTGGAACCTCCCAGATGAAACCGGGCCTCGTCGGTGTGAACATTATTGTCGCAGGCGGCCTACCCGGCGGACCGGGCGGTTCGGTCCAGAACCCGGGCAGAGACATTGAACATCCGGAGATCGAGATCACAGAATGGGATGGACGGCTTATCGTTACCTGTGAACTCAGGGGCCTTTCCGATGAGAATGTAAAGGTGGCGCTGGCTGAGGGTGCCCTGCATATAATCGGGTTTGACGGGAAGATCAGGTACCGGAACTCTGCACCGATCCCCCCTGTCGTAGAAGCTTCCTGTACCCGAACCTTTGAAAACGGGGTTCTTGAACTGACATACCTGCTCAGGCATGACCAGGGACATCACCAGGATGCAGAACCGGTCAGTGATACCCTGTCCACAAGTGGGGAGGACTCCTCCTCGCCCCTCGCATAATCCTTCATCCGTAGCCGTCAATCTCGTACCTGAATGCCGTTGACTTCATTCTGCACTCATCCCCGTGAAGAATCATCTCATCAAGCATTTTTTTTAATCCTGACGGATATACTGCACCGACCTGTGACTGGACCGGTTTTCCGCCACAAAAAAAGACAAAGGTGGGCGTCGCCATAATTCCGTACCGTTCACCGATCCAGCCAAAACGGAGGAGGTCAAGCTGGTAAAACCGGATTCGTGGATGGTAACTCATGGCCAGATCGGTCACTGAAGGCATCATCCTGGTGCAATGACTACAGTCAGGACTGTAGAACATAACAAAGACCGGATCGGGAGATCGTTCTACCTGCTGCTCCCAGTCGTGATCATCAAGATCGCGGATTGGTTCCCTATCCATGATGCTGCTATTGACCATGAACGCGATAAAATAAGTGGTAGCAGGACAGGTGTCAGTGTATCAGGAACAATATCAGAACATACGGAAACCCAATGAATAAAAATAGTTACGAGTAAGAGTACTTCTCAATGGCTGAAGATCAATACCGGGAGACTGAGGTTGACGGATCCATTGTCAAGTGGGATCCGGGGCAGATGCGAAAGATACAGGAACATCCCTGTTACAGTGAAGAAGCAAGTCATACCTTTGGCAGGGCCCACCTGGCTGTGGCACCAAAATGCAATATCCAGTGCAATTACTGTGTCAGGAAATTCGACTGCGTGAACGAGAGCCGGCCGGGTGTTACCAGCGAAATTCTCACCCCTGAAAATGCAGTAAAAAAAGTTGCAGAAATTATCGATAAATATCCCTACATCAAAGTAGTAGGAATCGCCGGTCCGGGCGATCCCCTTGACAACGATGAGACTTTCGAAACACTCCGCCTGATCCACGAAAATTTTCCCCACCTTATCCTCTGTCTCTCCACCAACGGCCTCCTCCTTCCCGAGTCAATCGATCGTCTCCATGCATTCGGAGTGACCAATCTCACGGTCACGATGAATGCCCTGACACCGGATGTTGCCGAGAAGATATACCAATATATTGACTACAAGGGGAAACGCTACTATTCCGGACGGGAAATGGGAGAACTATTGATTTCCCAACAGCTAAAAGGAATTGCAATGGCTATCGAACGAAAAATGCTCGTGAAAGTGAACTCCGTGTATATCCCGGGTATTAATGACGACCAGATCGTCGAGATCGCGAAGAAGATCAGCAGCATGGGAGTATACATTCATAATATCATTCCCCTGATCGCCCAGGCCAAGTTTGCCCATATTACTCCCCCGACCATGGAGGAAAAACTGGCAATGCAGGAAAAATGTAAACCTTTCGTAAAGCAGATGTCTCACTGCCAGCGGTGCCGTGCCGATGCAATCGGATGCCTGGGCAAGGATGTCAACTCCTGCATGGGTAAGAAGGCCTAACCCATATCCTTTTTAAACCCCCCGCCCAAATACCACAACACGAACATCTCCTTCCTGAGGGCAGTATGTGGAGATTCCTCATATTCACGGTATTTCTTCTGGTCATCTTCCATCCAGCCAGTGCCCTTGAATCTACGGCGAATAATATCAGTGTTGATGATTTAATATCCGAAAATGACTTTGTTCTCAGCCAGGAACCGGGGAATGCAACCGCATGGCAATTCCGGGCCCTTATCATGTATAATGCCGGAAGATATCCCGAGGCTATCAATGCTTCTGAACAGTGTATCTCCCTGGATCCGAAGAACGGATTTGCCTGGCATATCATAGGTAACTCTTGGGGTAACCTTGGTGATACCAAAAAGGCTGTTGATGCCTTTAAAACAGCGGTCTCCCTGAACCCAGAAGATCCGGCAGAATACAATGTACAGGGGGTTGCACTCTCGCGGGATGGGAATTATCCGGCAGCTGTCGAGTCATTCAACTACGCCCTGAAACTGGACCCCGGGTACCCTGCTGCATGGAATAATCTCGGCGTGACATATTTCGGAATGGGCAATGATGACAAGGCAATAGAGGCAATCTCAAAATCCATCTCATATACCCAAAACGAACCGGTTTTTTATGCCAACAAGGGATTTATCCTTCTGAACAAGGGAAATACCGGTGAAGCACTGTCGAGCGGAAAACAGGCAAAACAACTGGATATGACCTGTATTCCTGCCTGGTTTGTCCTCGGGGAAGCCTATTTTGCCGATAAAAAATGGAATGATGCATACTATTCCTATGACGGGGGCTTTTCAACGACAGAAGAAAGCCAGACCTGGTATTACGAGGGAGGAAGAAACCTTCATATCTCAAAGGAGATGCAGCCGGTGGACGCGTACTACCAGTCAATAGCAGAAAATGTCAGGTTTACCGGTCTGTGGGACAGAACCCGGGTTGTTGAGTACAAAATCCGTAGGTATGCAAAAACGATTGAATCCTATGACCAGATGATGGCAATTAATCCCGATTTCGGGAAAGCGTGGAAAAACAAGGGGTACTGTGCTCTGCAGCTGGGAAAATTTGAACAGGCGAAAGAAGCATATACACAGGCAATGTCGTTTTACCCCGATGACACTGATATAATGGCTTCGTATGGTTATGCAACGGCAAAAACAGGAGACTATCTTACCGGGATGAATGCTATCAAGAAATCACTTGAAAAAGAGCCGTCGTTTGGCAGGGGGTACTTCTTCAAGGCCGGCATTCATGACATGTACGGAGAGAAAACCGAGGCCAGGGAAGCATACGAGAAAGCCCTTTCCATTGACCCGGGGAACTCCCAGATCCATTCGTCATTTGCAGATTTTCTCAGGAAAACAGGAGACTGGCTGGGATTTTTCATCCATTTCATCAGGGGTTCATTTGGAATCTGACCGGTCATTCATGGTACTGGCCAAGATCAGGTTCTGCAATACCGAGGTTTTTATCCGTTGCAAGGAGTAATCTGCCGAGTATTTTTTTCACATCGGCATACATTTCGACATCCATCGGCCCTCCGGCCTGATGCCACATTACCTTCTGTCTGAGAAGTTGAACCAGTTCTTCAACCTCTGTTCCCTTAAACCGGTCAGGAATGACCAGTTCGGTGAGGTAATCCTGTGCCCCATACCATGCACGTTCAGGTGGGTTGGAAAATTTCGAATACAGGTAACAGAGATTGATGATAAAGCCCCGGCCGAACCTGCTTGAAACCATACCCTCTTTTTAGATGCAGAATTATAGGTACCTTTTCCTATCCCGCATACTCCTCATCCATGCCTGAACAAGAATGCCCGCCGCCGGAATCATACGCGGATGGATCATCAGGGCAGTTGCCAGGGAGAGAGGCCGGTCCATATCACCTTTGCGGGTTATCAGATCTCTGATGGCAGGATGACTCATCGTTCCAAGAAGATGTTCCATCTGCGAGGACGAGATAGTTCTCCGTACCCTGAGCATATGCATACCGGCGGCAAGTTCCCTGCCGAAATCAGACTGCCATCGATCCTGGTACGTGGAGAGAAACCCGGGATCAGTACGTCCGGTCTCACAGGAATCTACTGCAACGGATGCAGCATGACGGGCCGACCTGACACCGGTATACACTCCCCCGCCGGAGGTTGGTTTTGCCAAGGCAGCAGCATCTCCCACAACCATGAGACCCTCGGTGTAGGTTTTACCAGGAGGGCCAAGCGGGATGGTTCCGGCACTGAACTGAACGCGATCCCGTGAGAACGAATGGACGAACCGGTCAAAAAGGTGTTGGACACCGGTGATTCCACACAATCCCACCCGGGCACGACCGTTTTGCAGGGGAATGATCCAACCGAAGAAATCGGGTGATGCATTCGGGTAGATCGTTACCGCATCCCGTTCAGTCTCGTACGGGATGTCACACTGGAGACCTGACAAATAAATTCTGGCCCGGGAAAGCCCGGCCTGGCGTGAAAGGGTGGACCTCGGCCCGTCTGCCGCGATAAGGACTGTGTACCGGATATCCTCATGGCCCCGGATACCACGTGTGACAAGCTGATGATCCCTCACGGAAACGGACGCTGCTCGGGTCTTCAGTCTGAGATCGGCACCTGCATCAACGGCAGTATGACAGAGTTCGCGGTCCAGCATGGCGCGATCCACCACGTATGCCATGACACGATCTGCATGGAAAGAAAAATCGGCAGTCCCGGCCCGTAATCGTGCACCGGTGACAGTGTTCAGAACGGGTGCATCAGAGACCCGGCATTCGGCAAAAGCAGATGCAGAGAGAAGTCCGGCACACTGAACCGGATGGCCGGTATGTGCCTGTTCTTCAAGGAGAAGCGTTTTCAGTCCTGACCTGGCACATTCAGCTGCTGCTGCCGAACCGGCCGGCCCGGCACCGGCAACCACCACATCATACCGTTCAGGCATTCTCTCCAGTATGTGTCTTCGCAGGAATTCAACTCTCCTGCCCGCACCTATTTCATATCTCACGGCAAAGGACTGTGGCTATGGGGAGAGAACAGGAGTTCAGATGGAAACAATGCATCGTTATTCGTAACGATATCAAAATGAGCTGCGGGAAAAAGTGTGCCCAGGCAGGGCATGCCGCCATCGGAGCATATGACAAGAGCGACGCAACGGCAAAAAAGGCATGGTTCAGTGAAGGCCAGAAAAAAGTCGTCCTGAAAGCACCAGACGAGAGAACCCTCTTTGAGCTGAAGGTTCTTGCAGAACGGGCCGGTATTTCAGCCGTGCTGATTCAGGATGCCGGCATGACTGAGATTCCCCCGGGAACGATAACCGCACTCGGGATGGGACCGGCAAAAACTGAGGAACTTGACAAGATCACCGGAAATCTTCCCCTCCTATGATAAAAAGCCCATACGAACTCGACCAGCGCCTTGGCCTTGATTATTACCTGACCGACCATCCGGGGACCGGTGGCACCCTCCGGCGGGAACCTGAGGACTTCCGCGTCGAGGAGAACGCAAATCATCCGGAGGGTACCGGGAAATATCTCCTTTGCAGGCTTATTAAAAAAAACTGGGACCAGCAACGAGCCGTAAAAGAGATCGCCAACCGGCTCGGGATCAGTCATCAGCGGATCACCTTTGCCGGAACCAAAGACAAACGGGCAGTCACTACCCAGTATATCTCGGTTTTTCAAGGAGATCCTGATCGGATCAGACAACTCCATGTTCCTGACATGAGTATTGAACCGCTGTATCTGATCGATCAGCCGCTTCATCTTGGATCCCTGACCGGAAACAGGTTTCATATCACGATCAGGGATGCTGATACCTCATTCCTCCGAACAGATCCGGATTCATATCCTGCAGTATTTGAAAATGGGATCCCAAATTACTACGGGTACCAGCGCTTCGGGGTTAAACGACCGGTTACCCACATTATCGGTCTTTCATTACTGAAAGGGGATTTTGAGCAGGCAGTTATGGATATCGTCGGAATGTGCGGGGATGAAACCGAACCGATGGAAGAAGAGGGACGAACATGCTACCGGAATTCCGGTGATGCAAAAGAGGCACTCCATCTTCTGCCGGTCAGGTTATCACTCGAACGCTCACTCCTCCATTATCTTATCGAACACCCTGAAGATTACCATGGGGCAATCCTTTCCCTCCCGAGGACACTCCGTTCCATGTATGTCAGTGCGGTTCAGTCCTGGTTCTTCAACCGGACACTGAGCCGGAGACTATCTGATAACCGTTCCCTTTTCATCCCTGAACCCGGTGACCGGCTCCTGTATCCAGACGGGAAACACGATATCGTAACCGAACGGACGATAAAACCGGCAACTATGCAGATAACGCGAGGGCGATGTGAAATTGCAATCCTGATGCCCGGATCAGATCTTAAGCCCGGAAACGGACCGGACGATCGGTGTATGAAAGAGCTCTTCGATGAACAGGAGATTTCACCGGAGATGTTCGGTACCATCGGATCCTTCCTCCAGATGCAGTTTGCTGGCGCCTTAAGAGCGGTGGCCATGAAGACAACCGTGGAAATCACCATGAGCGGCGATGATCCGATTCTCTCTTTCGGTCTTAACCCCGGACAATATGCAACTACCATCCTCCGGGAGATTATGAAAGCGGATCCGCGGAAGATGGCTTAATGCTGAACCGGAAGCACCTGGTACTCGGTGATGAGGTTCTCTCCTGCACAATAATGTCGTTTCAGTACGACCCTGACGAGATCGCCGACACTTGCCGGATTCAGCCCGGAGACAAGGGAGGGAGTGTCGGCACCACCTGCAATGAACGGAAGGTGGATCAGCACGATCCGATCGATCAGTTCTGATCTGAACATGCTTCCATTCAGGGAAGAACCACCCTCTATCATCAGGGTCCGTATCCCGTGACTAACATATAACCGGTTCATCAGCTGAGGGAGATCCACGGTATCCTCACCGCAAATTTCTATTATTGCCCCGTTCTCACGGAGAGCCTGAAGCCGGGTATCATCGGCCTGGCTGGTAACGGCAATAATGGTCCTGGCATCCGGCGAGAATACATGTGCATCAGGAGATATCTCGCCCCGGGTTGAAGGGATTACCCTGACCGGATTTTTCCCCTCGACATGTCTCACCGTGAGGTATGAATTATCGATCCGGATGGTATTTGCACCGACCATGATCGCATCTGATTCTGCTCGTATTGTATGGAGGAGGACCTCTGCTTCGTGGGACATGAACTCCATGAGCAACTTCGAGGAAGCTCCCCGGGTGACCGTTAATTTACCATCCACGGTCACTTCTGAAACAAGAGTGATATATGGCCGGGAGAGCATGCCTGACATATATACTCATTATGTGGATGAAATCAATTATACATGGCGTTCATCTCCCTGTAGATCCAAACATGCATACTGTTTCATAATGACAAAAGAACGGGACCAACTGAAGGGACAGCCATTTTCTCCCCGTGGCCATGTTTCGTACCAGGAGGGAAGTATCGTAAGCAGGATGATTACCTATACCAGACAGGGAACGATCACGATATTTGCCTTTGATAGCGGGACCGGTCTATCCGAGCATACCGCCCCATACGATGCAGTCATTGAGATTATCGAGGGGACAGCTGACATTACCCTTGAAGGAATGACCCATACAGTACATGAGGATGAGATGATCATCCTTCCCGCAGACATTCCACACGCGGTTCATGCTCCTGAACGGTTCAAGATGATCCTTACGATGATCCATGCAACCCAGCAGGATCCATGAGTATCGGCAGGAATATCTTCGATCATGGTCTACGGTACTTTTAACAGATGAATATTACCGCGTACCGGTACCGGTTCATCAGGTATCTTGAGCCGGTATCCTCCCTTTTCATCAGGGCAGGAATAACGCCGAATATCATTACCGTCTCTTCGGTCATCGCAGGGTGTCTCTGTGCCCTGTTGTACCTGAAACACGAGTACATCGCCGGATCCCTGCTTCTGTTCCTTTCCGCAGTGCTAGATCTCGTTGATGGTACAGTCGCCAGAAAAACCGGTCATGAAAGTCCTTTCGGGGCAGTTTTTGACTGGATTGCAGATAAATACGTTGATGCAATTGTACTTGCCGGTGCCGGTCTTTCAGTCCTTCCCATCCTGTCCGGTATTCTCCCGGTTCCCTCCCTCCTGGACCAGATTATCGTGATTGCAGCGATAACCGGTTCATTGATGAATACGTTCATAAAACCAGTGACATATGCAGAGATAGGGTACCAGGAACGGGTGGATGGAAAGATAGATGATCCCCTTGAAGGGATCGGTTTTTTTGGCAGGCCGGAGACCCTGATCATCCTGGGAATCGGTGGCCTTGTCGGTTATATCGGTATTGCGATTATTGTTATCGCAGTCTGTACAAACCTCTCAGCCCTGCAGCGGATCATCTACCTCTACCGATCATTTTCCTAACCTCATCCTCATAGAGGTCGACCAGCCTGACGGCAAAATCGCCAAGAGCAGGGATCATTCGGAAGAGGGCGTATGCAATCCCAATCAGCAGGACGAGTGCAAGTCCTTCCGCGGCGATATTGTGAGCCCAGAAAAAACTTGAATACCCGATCTCGGTGCTCCCCGAGATATCAGGAAAGGATGAGAACCACTGGTCAGTATAGGCAACGATCACCCCGGCATTCCTGAACAGGTTCAGGATATAGATTGTCGGTGCGACCAGGAGAAAGGCTCCGATCTTCTGACGCATTGTTGTCGGTACCGCTGATGCAACCCCGAGCATGATAGCAATTGCCTGGATACCGGTACACGCTAAAATGATCTCTACCCTGAACATGCTTCTCTGAAGGGTGCTCCAGAGAACAAGGTCTGCATGATACCCGAGAAGATCCAACAGCCAGGCCGTCTGGGAAACCACGAGCGAGATCAGGAGATCTCCCACCGGTGCAATAAACGCAAACGGGGCATAGATAATCCAGGCAACGGCAGCAGCACGGGTCAGCTGCATCACTTCAGGAACATTCCCGTGGATCAGGCGAAGCGTGATGATCAGGAAAGGTATGGAAAGAACGGCCATTACCGGGTACAGGATATTGCTCTCTTCAATCCATGCCGGGACGCCGGCGAGGAATACGATGATCATTGTTATCCAGGCAACTGCGGCAGTATAACGACGATACGCCCCGGATACTTGTGATATCAGGAAGAAAATACAGGAAAGGGCGATGAGATACTCGAGCATCTCCAGAGATGTTGCCCGGACGGGGTCATAATGGTGCGTGCATGGGTAATCACGAGGAAAGATATCCCTCCTCCATCAGCGGCCAATCGGATGATTCATGTTGATCAGACCATCCCCGTGAATGGTTAAATGGGATTGAACCAGAAAAATATTATCATGTTCTGTGAGCGGTGTGGCAAGTTACTCAAAAATCAGGGAGGGAATTTTGTTTGTACAAGTTGTGGGTGGTCAAAAAGTGATGTGGCACGGTCTCAGCTGACGAAGGTTGACAAACGCACTGAGAAAGAAATTGTCATCGTGGATGATACCGAGAAAATCCAGACACTCCCGACCATTGCGGTTAAATGCCCCGAATGTGGCCACAACGAGGCAGGATGGTGGCTCAGGCAACTGCGTTCTGCTGATGAAAGTGAAGTCAGGTTCTTCAGGTGTACCAAGTGCAACCACACCTGGCGCGAATACGATTAACCAATAAAAATACCACCATTTTTTTAGATTTCAGGCAGTTTCAGCCAAAAAATACAAGATAACCGGTAAAAACAGGGGATCAGTAGACGCCCTGCGCCTTTACACGGAAGATCTGCCAGAGAAGCCGGCCGACTACCCTGAACGTCATGTCAAGTTCCTCGAAATTTGGAATGTTATGGGCATGGAGGATCTTGCGGCCCCGTTCCATGGAAGCACCACCGAGAAGAGTGGGGATAATCCGCTTGTCGGTTGACCGGGAGAACTTGAGAATCTGGTTCGCCAGCTGTTCTGAGTTTAAGATATTGTTCGGGAACCCGATGATAAAGCACATGTCCCAGAGCGCATCGTTCTTGGCAAGTACCTCAAAGGTCCTCTCAAACCGTTGTTCGGTCGCATCACCGAGGAGGTCGATTGGATTGCCACGGTTCCAGAACTCAGGAAGAAATTCATCAAATTCCTTCACGAGGTAATCAGGGAGATCGATGAGCTTGACCCCGTACCGTTCTGAATAATCAGACGAGAGAACAGCAAACCCTCCGGCATTCGTAACTACAATGGCACGCCGTCCCTTCGGGTACCGCTTCGGGTGAGAGAGCATCTCGGCTGCAAGGAATGCCCCTGACAGGGTATGAACCACGAGCACACCTGATTTTCTGAATGCTTCCATGTACACATCATACGAACCGGAGAGAGAACCCGTGTGTGATGCAGCTGCAGCCTGTCCCCGAGCCGAAGAACCGGCTTTCAGGGCGACCACCGGCTTATGCCGGGTGACTTCGCTCACCACTTCCATGAAAGCCTTTCCATTCTTGATCTGCTCGATGTACATGATGATAACGTTCGTATTAGGATCGGCTGCGGCAGCCCGAAGGTAGTCAAAGAAGTTCAGATCAGACTGGTTTCCGACCGAAACGACCATTGAAAATCCGACATCCTTGGTCAGGGACCAGTCAACCACAGTGTTCACAATGGCACCGCTCTGGGAGATAAAGGCAATCTCACCAGGATTCGGAGACTGAGCAACGTACGTCGTATCAAGACCTATCGGGGGGATGATCAGACCAAGACAGTTTGGACCGACGATCCTGGTTCCGTACCGGTGGGCAATCTCAACGATCCGGTCTTCAAGGTGATGTCCTTCCTCGCTCATCTCCTTGAACCCGGCGGTGATGACGACTGCGATTTTTACCCCTTTCTTTCCGCATTCCTCCATGACGCCGGGAACGTGGCGTGCCGGAACGGTAATAACCGCGAGATCCACGCTCTCTTCAGGTACATCAAGGATACTGGGAAATGCCGGGAGTCCCTGGATGGTATCACGTTTATTATTAATCGGGAACAGTTTTCCGGGGAAATGAAGGAGGTTATGCATGACCGCATAACCCATTTTGTTCGTATCGTCCGAGGCACCGATTACCGCAACGGTCTTTGGTCTGAAGTAATCGATCGGAACCTCATCACGCTCGTCAGAAGAGAGGGTCATGATGCTGTCGCTGAAGATGATCCTCGCGTCTACGGCACATGCCCCTGAATCATACAGCCGAATCGGGTTAATATCAAACTCAGAGAGATCCTTTTGTTCCTCGAACATCTTGCAGACATTCTTGATGATCTGGATAAGACATTCGATGTCCTTCGGTTTGGATCCGCGATACCCGGTAAGAAGCGGATATGAATGGATTTCAGTCACCATCTGCCTGATGTTCTCTTCCTCGACCGGAAGAATCCGGAGCGTAACGTCCTTCATCAGTTCGACGAGAGTTCCTCCGATACCAAAGGTGATAACTTTCCCAAAGGTTGGATCTGTCTTTCCCCCGATGATCAACTCGAGACCGGGTGCAGCCTGGTTCTCAACAATAACCCCGTTGATCTCGGCATCAGAATCATATGCACGGGCATTGGCGACGATCTGGTTAAATGCTGACTGTGCAGCCTCCTTGGTTCCTATTCCGACCATAACCCCGCCGGCATCACTCTTATGAACAATCTGGGGGGAAATGATCTTCATGACGACCGGAAACCCGATTGCTTCTGCAGCGGCTCCTGCATCCTCTGCACGGTTGACAATCCGGTACTTCGGGGTCGGGATCCCATACTTGGAGAGGAGATCGTACCCCTCATGCTCACTCAACATTTTTTCGGTCATTCAGAACCTCAATGAATTGATGGCAGATGCGAACCAGCATCTTCAACGATTGTCGATGTCTGGTTCGTCATATTAAGCACCAATACGTTAGCATCGTGCTTGCATATAAACTAATTGTAATGGTAAATCATGTAGAATTGCGGAAGGATCAAGACTTTAATGATTTGTCCATGATAAATGATGATAAATATGGATGCATCACCCGACAACCAACAGCAGGGATCCATTTCCCAGCAGAAGGTGTATTATCCGGACGAATCATTGCGCAATACAGCACTCATTCATAGTTATACCAAGGAATACCAGGATTTCCTGGGGGATCCGGATGCATTCTGGCGAAAGATCGCATCAGATATGCTTTGGTTTAAATCGTGGGAAAAAATCTGTGAATGGGATCATCCTCATGCCAGGTGGTTTACCGGGGCAAAACTCAATATCACGTACAACTGCCTTGAACGGCACATCAACAATGACCGGAGAAACAAGGTGGCCCTCTTCTGGATTGGTGAGAACGGCAGGGAGCGGATCCTGACCTATTACCAGTTGTATAAAGAAGTGATGCGGTTTGGGAATGTTCTGAAATCGCTGGGAGTAACAAAAGGAGACCGGGTTTGTATCTACATGCCGGCATTTCCCGAACTTATCATTGCAATGCTTGGCTGCGTCAGAATCGGTGCCGTGCACACAGTTGTGTTCGCCGGATACGGGGCAAAAGCGCTGAATGAACGTATTGTCGGTGCTAATGTGAAAGTGGTGGTCACGGCCGATGCCTCGGTCCGGAGAGGGGGGAGTATTCCGCTCAAACCGATCGTTGAGGAAGCGCTTATTCATGCTCCCTCGGTGGAACGAGTGATCATTCTCAGAACCCAGGAACCCAAAGTTGGTCTGCTCGACGAATTCGAGCTTGACTATGAGGAACTCATGGCGACAGCGGATCGGAATTGCCCCCCTGAACCCGTTGACGCTGAAGATCCGCTATTTATTCTGTATACTTCTGGAACAACCGGATCGCCCAAGGGAATTGTCCATACCGCAGGAGGATACATGGTGGGTGCCTATTACACAACCAAGTATGTCCTCACCCTCAGAGATAATGACGTGTACTGGTGCACGGCTGACCCCGGCTGGATCACCGGCCACACATACGGAATCTATGGTCCGCTGCTGGTCGGAGGAACCATTTTTCTTACCGAATACACCCCTGACTACCCGGATTGTGGTATCTGGTGGAAACTGATCCAGGAGTATGGGATCAGTGTCTTCTACACTGCACCGACTGCAATCAGGATGTTTATGAAAGTCGGGGCAGAATGGCCCAAAAAGTACGATCTCTCCTCATTGCGAATCCTCGGGTCTGTCGGAGAGCCACTAAATCCGGAAGCATTTGAATGGTTTTACCATAATATCGGTAAAGAAAGGTGCCCGATTCTTGATACCTGGTGGCAGACCGAGACCGGTATGCACATGATCACGACCATGGTCGGAGAACCGATGAAACCGGGATACGCGGGAAAACCTCTCCCCGGCGTCATCGCAGATGTATTCGATGAAGGGGGAAATCCGGTCCAGCCAGGAGTAACCGGGTACCTGGCCATCAAGTATCCCTGGCCCTCAATGATGCGGGGAGTGTATCAGAACGAGGAGCGGTACCGGAAATACTGGGAATTCGGACCCGAAAGATATTACAGCACCAACGATCTCGCCGTCAAGGACGAGGACGGATATATCATGCTTCTCGGGAGATCAGATGACATCATCATCGTAGCTGGTCATAATGTCGGTACTGCCGAGATCGAGAGTGCACTCGTTTCTCACAGCGCCGTAGCTGAAGCAGCCGCCATTGCCAAACCTGATGAAATCAAGGGCAACCAGATAAAAGCCTTCGTGATCCTTCGAAACGGCATAACACCGACCCCGAAACTGATTCATGACCTCAGGTACCATGTCCGTATCATCCTCGGCCCGATATCAGTCCCGAGTGAACTTGAATTCGTAGAGAGCCTGCCCAAAACAAGAAGCGGAAAGATAATGCGCCGGGTTCTCAGGGCAAAAGAACTGGGAATGGACCCCGGAGATGTTTCCACGCTGGATGAGTAATCCAGCCAACTATTTATATACTGTTTTAATAGATTTATAACCATGTCTGGCACTCCCGAGACCTCCCTGAGAATCGAAAATATCGTTGCATCTGCGAAGATTACCGATTCTCTTGATCTTCCCCAGATTGCATCCAATATCAAAGATGCCGAATACAACAAGAAACGGTTCCCCGGTGTTGTTATCAGGATGCAGGATCCCAAGATTGCTGCCCTCGTCTTTGGCTCAGGAAAAGTAGTCCTGACCGGGGCAAAGAGCATGGACAGCCTGAACAAGGGACTTGATATTCTCGGGAACCTGCTCAGGGATTTAGGCATCGATATCCCCCATAATCTTACCTACAAAGTCCAGAACATTGTAACATCTGCTGATCTCGGAGCAGGTATAAACCTGAATAAAATTGCAGTAGGATTCAACCTGGAACGGATCGAGTACGAACCCGAACAGTTCCCCGGTCTGGTCTACAGGCTCGACGACCCCAAAGTCGTCGTCCTTCTGTTCGGATCCGGAAAGATGGTCTGCACCGGCGCCAAAGTGCCGGAAGACGTGGTCCGCGCAGTTGACAAGATAGCGGCGGAACTCAGATCCGCAAGCCTGATGTCCTGATTGCATCGGCCTTTTTCAAGC
>CAZWTX010000003.1:24377-131644 GCA_964637135.1 uncultured Methanospirillum sp.
ACAGTTCCCGGGCCTCGTTTACCGCCTGGACGATCCCAAAGTCGTCGTTCTCCTGTTTGGATCCGGCAAACTCATCATTACCGGAGGGAAGGAACCTGAAGATGCCAAGCGGGCAGTTTTAAAGATTGTTGAGGATCTTTCTGGTCTTGGGCTCCTTTAAATTTAAAAATATCCATTTATAATTTAAATTTCTCAATCTGTATATTTTTAAATACAATAAAAATAATTGTATTATACCGCCTTTCTATCACGCTGGTTGTGGGGTACCATATGGATACAGAATACTCGCGGTATTTTACTCCGAGGGATGAGGAACTCTCCGATATTCTTGCCAGAGCCGGGCTGAAACGCAATTTTGCCCGGGTACTGGTCTACCTGTTCAAAGGAACCGAGCTTACCTCACGGGACATAGAACGGGGAACTGATCTCAGGCAGCCGGAAGTCAGCATAGCTATCAATTACCTGTTAAAACAGGGATGGGCACGGGTTACAAATCTTCTTACCGAGAATAAAGGCAGGCCAGTCAAATTATACCGTTTAGGTGCTGATATCGACCACATCCTCAATGGGATAGAGACAGAGAAAAAAGAAGAATTCAGAGAACAGATCGACCTGATAGAACAAGCGAGAAAAATGATTAAAGAACAGGGAACAGGTTAATCAGATCAGGTAAAGGGTCGCCCTGATACCCGGCAATCAGTCTGCCCGCCGATGATCACCGACATCCGTTTACCGAACTCCGCGAAAATTCCGCATCCCACAACGCCGGGGATATTATTCAGGATGCATTCCATGCCAAGGGGATCAGAGAGATCAAGTCCTCCACAGTCGAGGATGATGTTCCCGTTATCAGATATCACCGGACCATCTTTCTGGACCCCTTCCCTGACGACCGGGACTCCACCGAGCGCAACGAGTCTTCGTTGTACGTGTGAAACAGCAAAAGGAACAACTTCGAGGGGAACCGGACCGGTAAGACGATCACACATCTTTGAATCATCGATGACGATAACAAGACGATCAGATGCATCCGCGATGCACCGTTCCCGAAGATGTGCTGCTCCCCGCCCTTTTATCAGGTTAAACATAGGATCAACCTGATCAGCCCCGTCAATCGTGATATCAATCCTGCTGACATCATCAAGACCGGCCAGGGGAATACCCCGTGCCCTGGCTTTCATCCCGGTCTGCAGTGATGTAGGGATGCCGATTATCTGCAGCCCGTCCCGGATTCGTTCAGCGAGGCGATCCATGGTGAAGGCAACCGTCGAGCCGGTACCAAGTCCGACGACCATGCCGTCCATAACTAGATCTGCCGCATAACAACCAGCCCTCTGTTTCGCAGAGACGGGATCTGATGATGACATATGCCCATCATGTTGACCGCTCATCACATCAGTCCTTCCTGATATCGGCGAAGAGGTGTTTGAGATCATCCGAACCCCCGTATGCCGTGCAATCGAGGGTGATGGGAGTAATAGAAACATTCCCCCGGTGGATGGAATGTACATCGGTCCCTTCCGCGGCGTCCGTGAGAAGGGGGCCGTTTATCCAGTAATATGGTTTTCCTCTCGGATCGAGACGCTTTTCAACACCGGTAATGAACAACCGTTCTGCCAGATTCGTGATCTCGAATCCTCCCCGGATTTTTGACGGAATGTTCACATTGATCACGTGGCAGCTTGCCGGAAAACCCGTCTCAATGATCCGGGAGATAATTTTCCGTATCACGTCCTTGGATTCAGTAAACCGATCACCCAGACGGCGGGGATCATCAAATTTTTCATTCTGATCCTCTACCTGGAGCGAAAAAGCAACCGCAGGAATCCCCTGGTTTGAGGCTTCAAGAGCCGCTCCGACTGTTCCGGAGGTTGTTATCGCCTCAAAGGAGAGATTTTCACCGATATTGATGCCGGAAACCACAATGTCCGGGTCAATATTCAGGACAAAAAGACCAATTATTACTGCATCTGTCGGTTTTCCCCCGACCGCATATGCCGTGACGCCATTATGGATCACCTCGTTCATCCGGAGCGGTTCAAAAATCGAGAGCGATCTGCCAACCGCACTTTGCTGGGTTGCGGGGGCACAGACGGTTACGTCAGCGAACCCGGATAGGGCCTCATATGCTGCCCACAATCCTTCCGAGTTAACACCATCGTCGTTTGTCAGAAGGATTCGTACCTTTCTCATTACCACCATCATTCAACACCAGGGTTCTAATGTCTGTTGTCGGAGAGGTATTTCAACACCTCACAGAAACAGATATGGAATGAATATTCTCCTTGCCGAATACTCGGTGCATCACGATCCCGCTCTGGCCCCTGAAGGAGCTGCCATGCTGAAGGTGCTCAGGGAGAGCTTTGAACGATCCGGATACCAGGTTCTGATGCCTGAAGAAGGAGCTGATTTCGGCGAAGAGATTATTAGACTCGGCCCTCTCTGCCAGGACGGGCTTGTTATTGCACCGGATGCCGTTCTGGCACGATATACCAAAATTCTTGAGGATCATACACGAAACTGCGGCTGTAACTCTTTTTCAATCGCCGTTTGCGCAAATAAACGAAGATGCGCAGGGATCCTCTTATCTCACGGCATCGATGTGCCCGCCGAGGTCACCTCAGGAAAACGGGTGATCAAGGAGATAAAGGGGTGTGGAACCGTGGGAATGCGTTTTTTGGATGAAGAACCAGGTCCTGGAGAATTCGGACAGGAATACATCGACGGGGAACACCTTTCAGTCAGTCTCATCGGCTCCCGGGTAGTCGGTGAGAGTTGTCTGTATTATAGCGGGGAAAAAGCCCTATTACTTGCCATTAACCGACAGGAAATCTCCTTTGAGCAGGATGGGACAATCAGGTACGGGGGAGGGGAAACCCCGGTGAACCACCCGCGTCAACAGGAAATTATTGCAACGGCACGAAAAGCGCTTGAGGTTCTTGGGTGCCAGGGATATATCGGGATAGACCTCGTGGTAAGTCCTGACCGGATCGTCATCGTCGATGTCAATCCACGTCCGACGACGAGTATCATCGGGATCGCTGCCTGTATGGATGAAGAGATCGGAGAGATGATCCTCGCGGCTTCATATGGCACCATTCCATCTGCAATACATCTGACCGGTCATGCACGATTCACCGCGGACGGGAAGGTGGAACGTGATCGGGATTGATATCGGCGGAGCCAACCTGAAAATTGTCACCGGAGAGGGAGTTGCGATACATTACTGTCCGCTCTGGAAAGAAGCACCACTCCGGGATATTCTGGAACCCTATCGGGACAGCGGTCCAGCTGCAGTTGTGATGAGCGGTGAACTTGCCGACAGTTTTTCATCAAAAAGAGAGGGGGTGGAATGGATCGTCAGCCAGGTCAGCGATATTTTCCCGGATGCACGTTATTACGGAACGGATGGAACATTTCACCGGGAACCCTCTGACCACCTTGCAGCAGCAAACTGGTATGCCATGGCTGATTATTTCCAGGGGATAGAACCGGATGCCCTCCTCGTGGACATGGGAAGTACGACAACCGATATCATTCCTCTCAATGCCTTCAGAACCCTTGCCGGTGAAACAGATCTAACCCGCCTCCAACACGGGTACCTCATCTACCTCGGGAGCCTGCGCACGCCGGTATCATCCCTGATCCGGGCGGTCCGACTGCAATCCGGAGATACACCGGTCTCGACAGAATTTTTTGCCTGTTCAGGGGATGTCCATGTGGTCCTTGAATCTCTCCCGCCTGACCGGTACACCACACCAACTCCGGATGGGAGAGATACCGGACCGGACTGCTGCCTCCAGCGGCTTGCACGGGTAGTATGTGCAGATCTCCCCGAGATCGGAACGGCCGGAGCGATGGAGATAGCATATGCATACTTCAGAGAAGAGGAGAAGATCATCACTACCACCATCAGTGAAATAAAGAAACGGCATCATCTCTCCACGGTCCTCTGTGCCGGGATTGGATCATCAATCCTCGCATCCTGGACCGGCGGAAGGGACCTCGCCCAGGAACTCGGGGAGATGGCTGATGCCCTCCCTGCATTCGCAGTACGGGAGGTGGCAGTACGGGACGGTATCTTCTGACCACTATCCTGCTGGGAATATCCATCCTCCTCTCAATCCTCTTCTTTGCTCTGGGGATCCCGGTATTCGTGTTGTTTCTCGTTTTGCCGTTGCTACCCCTCCTCGTCCCGGATAAACCGGTAAAAACCTGCCCCCTCTGTGGGTATACCGGAACTGGTTCAGAACGATTCTGTCCATACGACGGAACAGCCCTCGTTGCAGGGGAGAACGATCATTCCCCCTCACCTTCCTGACCGAGGACAAGGGCCCTGCCCCTGATAAACTCCCCGATACTCCATGCCTGGCAGATGGTTCCACCGGGAGCATAGGGAGGATCGCCATCAAAGAGTTCAGGAAGCATACCTGCCCCGTCGGTCACAAAATACTCCCAGAGAGGGAGGAGAAAGCGCCCGGCTGATGCCGGGGATTCCCCATACCGCATAAGTGCCTCTACAAAAAAACCGGAGAACCATGGCCAGACCATCCCGTTGTGATACGACACATCTCCTGCATACCTGCCATGATACCCGGGATCAGCGGATGAAAGGGTTCGCAGCCCGTACGCGGTAAGGAGATGCTGTTGTATGGTTTTCAGGACCTTTCTTCCTTCATCAAACGGCAGCAGACCAAGAGAGAGGGCGATAACCTGGTTTGGCCGGATTGCGGGATCATCGGGATCGAGGAGATCATAACAACATTCCTGTTCCGGGTTCCAGAACCGCTGGATGGATGAACGAACCTCACGGGATTCTTCAGGCGAACCAATCTCCAGGTACTCGGCAAGTTCAAGAGCCAGGACCCAGAGTGCATTTATCTCAATGGGTTTTCCTTCACGGGGGGTATGCGGGGTGTCCATCCAGGTGGAACGGGGAGCAACCGAAAGGAGATGGGTATCAATGCGGACCACTTCACTCTCCGGGTACTTCATGATGAGATCCTCAAGTGCCGGTTTTATGGTTCTTATGAAGGGAGAATCAGGTCTCATCCGGATATACTGGAAAAGAGCCCAGAAAAACCAGAGGGTCGCATCGGAAGTATGGTACGAATCCGGGTGCCGGTTCAGGATGAGACCCTCCCTGCGGTGGTCCAGGTGCCAGGTGAAGACCTCTTCCGCCAGGGACATCCTGCCGGTTTCAAGGAGCAGCCCGGGCAGACTAATGAACGTGTCACGTCCCCAGGACTCGGTAAACCAGTGGTATCCGGCATAGATCTCGTTACCATGAAGACACAGGCGGGATGCACGGTCAAGAAGATCGACACTTCCGTTGACGGGATATCGTTCAGGTCCGGTTTCTGCCGGTGGAATGATCCTGTACGTGACCAGACTATCGGAGACGATCCCCTCGTAATATCCCGGGGACCAGAGATCCTCGCATGAGTCATATCCCCGTGCTTCCTCAACCGGGTACCGGGCATTGCGGTACACCTGAAGATCTTCAACGAAGGGGAGAGAAGCCGTTACCCGGCATCCCTCTACGAAATGACCACCCGGTTCAGGTACTGACTCCACAGCGGGATCCCGGATCAGATCCCTGACATGCCGGGAGGTATACAGCGGCCGGATCCGTACCGATGCTTCCCCGGTAATCTCCCATGTGGCGGTAAAACCTGCCTTGAGGGAAAATGCCCGCCTGACCGTAACCCCGGGCAGACCAAATTCCTGGACAACCGGGTACAGGGATGCTCCAAGGGTGTATCCGAGACCTTCACCAAGGTACGATTCCCCCCACCAGCCGGGAGTCATCCTGATTCCATTCACCTCGTCATGGAATGCCGAGAGAATGATCTGGTTCGCATTGATGAACAGGCCGTGGTACCTCCGTGTGTTTCCAGCAAACGAGGATGTTGTCTGCAATGGCCCGTCAATCATAAGGTATTCGCGGTTCCGTGCAATGACGGGATCGCACAGTTCCCTCCCGTACCTGATACCGGAAGGGGGACTGGATAATATCTGGCTGTTATCAGGGATTTGATTCATTTCAGTGAGATCTCCTTTGAACGGGATACCGTCTTCACATAGAGGTCTGCAGTCCGTTTTGCCGCGATATCCCAGGAGAACTCCTCAAGAACCCGTTTTCGTCCGGCAAGTCCGAATGCCTTCATCCGGGCGGGATCCTTCAGGGTTTCAATAATATACGTTGCAATGTCTGCAGGATCCCAGGGGTTGACATGGTACCCGCATTGATCAGGGCCGAAGGGAATGACCTGTTCGCGGAATCCATTTGTTCCGGTTGCCCCGACGATCACCGGCTTTGCCATTGACATCGCTTCCGTGCAGACGATACCAAATGGTTCGTATTTCGAAGGGAAAACGGCACAGTCGCAGGCTGCGTAGTAGAGGAGGCGTTCCTGCTCGGTCACATACCGGTTATGCATAATCACGTTCCCGGAGAGGGAGAGGTCCTGGATGAGCGTATTGATATGCTGGCCCATCTCCCCTACTCCGAGGATGACAAGTCGTGCATTGGGAATTTCACGGATAACATGCTCCATCGCACGGACCAGGTCATCTGGTCCCTTCACCCAGGTGAGCCGTCCGATGAAAAAGATCATCGGATGGTCATAGACCCCGATTCGTTCCCTGAATGCGTCAATCATATCTGATGAGAAATGATCCGGATTGTATTTGTCAGGGTCAACCCCGTTGTATACTACTTCGATCTTATCAGCAGGATACCCGATCCTGATGAGATCTTCCTTCATCGCGTGCGAAACGGTAATGATGAGATCGGCAATCTCTGCTGCCATTGCCTCTGCCAACTCAACAGCTTTTGATCCACTCCTCATGCGACCCTGCTCAGTCGAGTGAAAATGAAAGACAAGCGGAATATTCAGGTTTCGCCGGGTAAGAAAACCGGCAATGGCAGCAAGCCAGTCATGAGAAACTACAAGGTCGATTTTTTTCCCTTTCTCCTGGTGCAGATGGGTGATCAGGTAATGAGCTGCCAGCTGATTGTATAGAACCGTCTCAAGGAAAAAATTCTGGTCTGCCGGTGCCCATGACTGGACATCGAGCGGGGCAAGAAGCGGGAGAGTGTCATGGATATTCATCAGCACAGGGCGATATACAGGAATACCGTGCCATAGATCTGATATAGGATCCTGGCCTGTATTCCGGGAAAATACCGTCGGATGTATTTCTGATTCGGCAAACTTGCGGGTGATTTCCATCGCGTATGTACCAAGACCACCACGGAGGAACGGGGGGAACTCATCGATAAAAATTGAAATATTCATTTGATAACTTGATCACTTCAGGAGAGACATATATCATCTGATCCGCAATGGCATCCCAACATTATCATCGAACAGACTGATCCTCTCCGTTGCCTGTCATCCAGATCCGGATATCAACTGTCTGAAGGGAGATTACTCCATCGGCAATATCCGGGTGTTTTCCATAATCAGACTCAGTGTTTGACATATTCAGCGAGACTCACGGTCCGGATCCCTCTGCAGTCCGGCCTGTATTCCCAGCTGCAGGTAATGATTTTCGGGAGGGTCATTTCTGCCGGGAATGAAATCGATATCACGAGTTTGCAGGAGACGGATATGCTCCGTATTCGAAAACATCGTATATAATACCGGCAGGGTTGTGCGCGGTGTATCAGCCCATCTCTCATCTTCCCGGTTCCGTCGGAAAAACCCGGAAATCCTGCCGGGCAGCGCAGAATTCCATCGCAGGGTGATGAACAGATCCGATCTTTTTTGGATCATCAATCTCCCTAATGAGATCAGAGGAGAGAGAAATTCTGTTATCAGTTTGGTACCCCCCTGATCTCCCGGGATTCCCATGAGTCAGTAATAAACGCGGCTGTTCAGGGTTATGGCAGATGATAAGCGAAGACTGTCCACCGGTAACTTCCCCGTTCGATCACTACGTCTTTTCCTGAAGTACATTCCAGAGCTGTTTTCTTCGATCATCGGCAGCAGTTATGAGTTCCTGCCGGTTTTTCGCCTCTCCGACTCCAGCTGCCAGGGGTTCATCACCAATCACCGAACGACACCAGGTCTGGATATCCCCTTTGTCCAGGTGATACTCGATTGAATCGTTCGGCACGATCTGCAACATTTCAACGAGTTGATCGAGATCGAAGGCAACATGCCCGGTGTATCCAACCGGACTGGAGAAGTAGAACGCATCATCAATGCTGACAGAACGGAGCGGCCGGAGAAACTCCTTTTGGTCAGATGTGTCAATACACCGGACCTGGTAATCGGCAAGCACATCCATATACGTGATAAAGGCGTGGTGTTCTTCCTGGTGACTGAAATACTGGTGCACCTCTCCGCAGGATCCATTCTTGCATGACATGTAGTAGAAGTGATCACTGATCTGAAGAGACCGCCAGGTATGGGTATTGCAGCAGAAGGTCTGGGCACGCTGGATGGATCTGAAAGCGTTCTTTTGTTTCCGATTTTCTACCCAGGCAGATGAGTCTTTCTCGGCATCGGCCCAGGAGATGGGAAGCGGGATACTGAACTCATCCCTGACCGGATACTCGAGAAGATCAGAAGGATTGACCATCTCCACCCCAGCATTTCTCATCTCCTGACCAAGATGACGGAAAAATTCGAATATCCCGGTATCTGCCCAATAGTGTTCCCCAATGGTCTCGTAATCGATAAAAACCTGAACAAAATCTCCGGGAGACCGGGAGACCCAGCAGGCATACTTGTCTGCAGTAAGGGGGAACGCTTCCCAGTCCCGACAGGTAAACCTGAAGGCGATATCATCAGAGAGTTTAAAATTCCTCATGATGACCGGCAGACCCTGGCAGGCATAGACATAGTTCGGAGTCCGCCACTTGAGAATTGTATCAACACCCTCGGTAAAACAGCCTGAAAATCCAAGTGACTTCACCGTTCCGGCAATCCGGTTGTCAAACAGGAACTCAGTATTCTCAAAAAATGCCGGGTTACATCCGAATATATCCCTGACCAGGTCGCGGTGCATCTTCACCTGTGCAGCAAACTCATCCATTGTCCAGAAAAGGCTTGAGATACTGTGAAAATAGGTTTGGGCCAGCATCTCGACATTCTGGTGAGAAACAGCCTGGATAAAAAGATCCAGGACGTCAGGTGCCCAGCGTTCAAGCTGTTCAATCAGGACGCCGGACAGGGAGAAGGCACAGTGGAATCCCTCGTCCAGCTGATCGAGAATCATCTCCGTTGCCGGACCATAACATTTCTCACAGACACGAATGAGGATCTCCCTGTTTGCCGGATCAAAATACCGATCCATATCATCTTCGGGATTTTCGTCAGAAAACGGGACAAACTCCCTTTTCAGGCGGTATGGCTGATGAACCTCGAATCCAAGACAAAATTTCTGCATCAGGGATCACCTGCGAGAGAAATGAGAAATATGGGATCTGGCAGAAAAAAGGAGATAACCGGGGTTGGAGATAAGACCCAAGGCATATCACTACCTTTCCGTGTACTATTAAATACATTCTCTTCGCGATATGGATCGCCGCTTATCACCATCATCCGGGTGTTGGTTCATTCAGCACCGGATCAGGAAGCGGGATCATCAGTTCCTCCCCGGGAACCAGGGTCCGGATCACTCATAACTCCCTCCTGGGAACACCGGAACTAAATCCGAAAGAATACGCGGATATATGAAGCACAACCTTCCTCCTGCTGACCGGAACACTCATCACCAGGGTATCATTCCTGATGACGCTCCGGTTCCTTCAGAAGGTTCTGTATCATCTGAAGTCCTTTTATCGCAATGCCCACTTCCCTCCGATAGCAGACGATTCACGGATCATTCACTCATCTCCGTGATTTGACGGATATCAAACCGGCCACCTCCTCAAGTGAAAATCCAACATTTCAAGGATCATGATAGCACCCCCAACTGCGATACAGCGGTATGTCCAATACCGGTCTCCCGTGATCCGGTCACTTCCTTCAGGGACAGGCAGTCAGTTTTCATCATGGAATGAAGTGTTTTCCGGGAGAGACGGGTCGTATTACCGGTCAGGGAATCTAATCAAACATCATGAAAGACCATCCTATGCAGTTGAACGGAGGAATGATCCTGGAAATCACCTCCGGGGAAATGTTTCATGAGAGGGGTATAATCTCTACGGGGGCATCAGCATACTGCGGCCGTATCACCCCAGGTTCAGTGTATATTGACGGATCGATTCCGCCATACCCGGAGTCCCTGAACGCAGGACTGACATTTTTCGCCCCGAGAATGACATGATCAGGAAACTCGATTATTGCCAGTTTTTCTTCCTGAATGAGGAGAGAGGAAAGAAGGATACTTTTATCGTCACAGTCTCCGCGAAATTCAAGCAGGGTCTCTACCGGGTACCTGATCTCTGTTGCGGCCGGATCCGGAGGGATAGCCTGAACAAATGCGAGTGCAGCATCAAGGAACCCGGGGCCGGATCGGGATCCGGCAACCATACCGATCTGTTCCCGGAGAGAGGATATGAGATCCGACTGGGCAGGATCGGTTATGAATGCAAGGTAATATCTGCTTTTGTCCGGGGTAGAATTCTCTTCAGGCAGATTCGATATCGCTGCCTTATACGAGCCACGGGCAGCGGCATAAAGGCCGGGAGATATCGGGAGCGAGATATACGTGCCATTCCCGTCGTACATAAAATAAATATCACGGATAAGCATCTCTGATGACGTGCCCGGAGAGGGATTAAGGGCAGGATAGATAATCCCGGGATATCCCCGGTCATGCGGGCGGTTCATGAGCTCATCAATCCGGCTCTTCTCAGGGAATTGCGCTTCAATCATGGGATCACCAAATCCATTAATCAGGGCTTTCCACCGGGTGATTTCGTCCTTTCCGGATGGTGAGGGGGAGAGCGTCAGGGCATGATCAAGTACCTTCAAGGCGGTCTGATTATACCCGGATAAGGAAAGGGCTACCCCGGTATTTATCCAGGGGATAGGATCCCCGGTGAATATGTCCAATGACCGGAGAAGGGGATCCACTGCTGATGCCGGTTCTCCTGCCGAAATGTATGCCAGTCCGAGATTATTCAGGGCTGTCCGGTACCGGGGAACAAGATCTAATGCTGAGGTATACGCACCTGTTGCAGCCGTCATATTACCGGCAAGTGCATAGGCCGTTCCAAGATTCAGGTATAACGGGGCTGACCGGGGTTTATACCGGAGGGCATCCAGGAAAGCGGAAATTGCATCCTCATATCTGCCTGTTTCGGTCAGGGTCAGCCCGAGAAGGTTGTAGAGGTTGGGATCGTGGGGCTTGTACAGAAGGGCATACCGGACTGCCTCCAGAGCTTCCGTGTACCGGTTTTCTTCACGGAGTTCCTCATTAATAACCGCCCACCGGTTCGGGTTGGAGACGGGCAGGTTCATGGCAACTGCATGGATAGCAGTTTCCGGAGATATTTCCGCTTCAGCATCCGGAGAAGGAAAGGAGAACTCAGGTGCTGTCCCCTCTGCTAACCCTGCAGAAACAGCACTTCCAATGAGGAGAATACACGATATCAGGCTGAATATCCGGTTCATGACAATCCCTGTCAGAATGAGATGGTGAGGATGTACAGCGGGATTTTTTTCCGCTATCATCCATAATGGTACGCATGGTCAGGTACGAATCGGACGGCAGGCAGTACCATGGATAACACGGGAGGTCATCATGACCAGTCAGACACACGGTATTGTATCGGAACATCAGACGGGACGATCCTCTCCGGTGACGGGAGACCGCGATGGTTCCCGGTTCTGCCGCAGATCGGTGTCGGATCCCCAATAGAACTTGCCGTTCAGGACAATACCCGCTGGTTTATCGTCCATTACAATCCCGATGAACCAATCCCTACCGATCTCTGCCTGGTTCCGCTCAGGGAACTCCTCGTAACGCTGCCTGAAGGAGAATCCGGGCTTCTTTCAAAAGGGGTCCAGTTGCTCAGGCATCATACAATGAATGTATTCTGCGGCCGGTGCGGGACAAGAACCAGACAGCATCAGAAGGAACGGGCACTCTGGTGTCCTGCGTGTGAAAACCTTATCTTTCCCCGGCTCTCCCCGGCGATCATCGTCAGGATTACCGACGGGGACCGGATTCTTCTCGCCCGTTCACCCCGTTTCATCCCGGGGATGTACAGTGTCATCGCCGGGTTTGTCGAACCGGGAGAAACACTTGAAGAGGCAGTCAGACGGGAAGTCAGGGAGGAAGTAGGTATTGGGATCGATGAGATCCGGTATTTTGGTTCGCAGCCATGGCCATTTCCCGACTCGCTCATGATCGCATTCACAGCCATTTATTCCTCCGGTGAAATCAGACCGGATCAGGTTGAGATTGAGGATGCAGGGTGGTTCACCTGTTCAGACCTTCCGGCACTGCCTTCACCAGCCAGCATCGCACGAAAACTGATTGATGAGTACCGGTCTGCCGATCCAGCGGGATGATTGATCAGGACGGTCTGATCACGTCAACTGCCAGGACATACCGTGTCTGTTCAGATGAAAGGGAACCGGAACGAATCCGGGTGATCGCCGTGAATACCTCTTCGCCTGTACCGACTGCCCTGACATACCATTCGATGACCCCGTCACTCTGAACGAGCTCGCCTTCAGGATAAGGGAGGAACCGCTCTTTTTCAATGAATAATCCCGGACTGACCGAGATACGCCACCGTGGCCCGGCCAGCTGATCATACGGGAGCACAACACGGAAAAGATCTCCCTGAGATACCATCAGGCTGCTGGTATTCAGATATGCGGTATCTGCCGGCTGTGCGAGATCAAAATAGGTGGCCTCATCCGGGGCCCATGTCATGCCGGTGAGCAGAAATCCGATGATAAGGCCGGCCACTGCAATGATTACCAGATAAAAAAGGGATCTTCGGGGTTTTGTACGAATCATATCCGCTGCCATGCCATAGGGTACGATCGGGATCAGGCGAGTCCGACAAGATGGAGCAGGACGAGCAGGACAGCACCGGGTATTCCTGCAAGAGCACAGACCAGGACCGTGATGAGGTTTATCTCAAGATCAGGTTTTCCTAATATCTGGAAGAGATGAAAGTAATTAATGCAAAAGAGCAGAATAAGGCCCAGAATCGAGTTCAGAACCAGCTGAAGAATGTTTTTAATAATATACCAGAGTCCGATGAGAATGATGATGCCGACCACCATCAGGATTACGGTTCCAATCATGATACCTGAAATGATTAATGCCGGTTCCCTTAAGGATATACCGATCAGAATTCTGATACCGGCATTTCATTCGCAGAATTGAATATCATCCCTGCCATACCTCTTCCCGTGAAGATTTATCGATCAGACGGCAGACATTTTCCTGCGGGTGATGACTGCCTTCTCCAGGAACTGTTTCACCCGATGCGGACCAGCGGGGATGTAGACAGCCGCTATAGTATTGCCCATGCCATTGTCCCGATCTCACAGGCCACACGGCCACACCGGCTAGTGGATATCTCAGAAGGGTATTACATTCTGCAGGGGGCCGGGCTGATGCATGTAAATGATGAAGCGGAAGCGGTATCTGAAGGGATGTTTATTTTCATTCCACCGGGTGCCGTACAGTGGATTGAGAACACCGGAAAGACCGATCTCATCTTCCTTGCCATCTGCGATCCCTTCTGGATGGAATCCAATGAGATAACAGATTCGAAAAATCTTCAGGTGCATCTCCCCGGGGATCACATCCGTTTCATGCAGGAAGCCATCCGGGAGGCAATCGTCGGAGAAGAGGAGGGAGGGATTCCCATTGGTTCGGTCCTTGTCAGGGATGGGAAGATCATTGGACGCGGGCATAACCGCCGCGTTCAGGAAGACGATCCGATGATGCATGCCGAGATAGCCTGCCTCAGATCTGCAGGAAGAATCGGATCGTACCAGGGAACCACCCTGTATTCCACCCTGATGCCCTGTTACCTGTGTGCCGGGGCAGTTGTCCAGTTTGGAATCAGGGAAGTAATCGCAGGGGAATCTTCAACCTTCCCGGGGGCACGGGAGTTCATGGAAGCACACGGGGTGAGGGTCAATGATCTCAACCTGGAGGAATGTAAGGACCGGATGAGAAGGTTCATCCAAAAAAATCCGGAGATCTGGAAGGAAGATATCGGGGAGGACTGATCATTTCCGGTCAGGTTCATGCAGATCCCGTGCATGTATCCGGAGGGTATGTTCCATCTCGTACTGGCAACTGGCTCTCCGGGGAATCCAGTGAATCCGCTTCTGAAGAGCCTGCTCAACCTTCAGAACATGGGCTGCCATCGCAATCAGGAACGAGAGAGTGAGGATGCCAGACAGGAGAATATCCCGGAGGGCAAGATCCAGGGTCCCGAGGAACAGGTACCGGGACGTAATATAATACCTGATAACCGGTTCCTGGCCGGCGAGTTGTCCTGCAGTTATGAAGAGGATCACAACCAGTGAACCGGCCACGCTGCAGATGAGACAAGACAGTATCCATTCCCTGAAAAAACGGCCGAACACCGAGATGATGGTAAGAGCCAGGAATAATGCAACAGCCGGATCCAAAAACCATTGCATTCCTGCGAGATCCATGATTCTACCATAGAATGCAATGCGTATAACTCTTTCCCACTCCAAAAAAAAGGATGCCGGGCTGGAGAGAAATCAGGCCGCGTTTTTTGATCGCCAGTTTATTATGGCAATAAACAGGGACATAAAGAGGTACAGAATCGAACTGATATCAGGTTCCCAGACCGCCACGATGATGGCGATAATCGCGGTCACTGGAACGATGGCAGATCGGTACATCAGGTGCCGGTAGTGATCAGCTGGTCCGCCATGGATCATTTCCCGGGTTATCAGGTAATGCCATTGACACATAAATAGCGTGCCGAGGAACAGGAGATTGAAATGGAAGAGGATAATGGCGTTAGCTACACCTGAAGCATCACCTGACAGGGTGGATGTGAACGGGATGAAACAGATCACAAAGAGGGTGACCATCGTGAGCCGAACCATCATGGTGTTCACGTGGTGAACATGGGCAAATATCTGGTGATGTATCTTCCAGAATGAGCCGAGTATGAAGAAAGATATTGCAAAGTGATAGAACTGGGGGAACATAAGAACCACCAGTTCGAAGAGGGTGGAAGGTTTCGGACCGCTTTCAGGGATGGCAAGACCTACAACCAGAAGTGTCATCGAGAATGCAACGATGGCATCAAAAAAAGACTGCAGCCGTTCTGGAGTGAGATGCGCATTATCCATCAGTTATCACCGGATAGAATGATTTCTGCATGCGGGGAATGGGATTCGAACCCACGAACACCTGCGTGACCGGATCTTAAGTCCGGCGCTTTTGGCCTGGCTTAGCTATCCCCGCGCTCCATATCATTGAACGTTGAACTATTTATAAAATAAGAGAGTCCGGCCAGTGCTTCAGCAGGCCGGTTTACTGATATACACGGAGCCGGAACCGATCTCTTCTTTGAATACCGACAGTACTTCTTCATTATCCTCGATACGCAGTGATGTATCGTGGAGAGGATTGTTGTCATTCTGCCATCCGTCATTCCACCAGACAATCCCGAAAACCGATGGCCAGGAGTCCGATTGCAGGCCAACAAGTGCTTCCTGAATCCAGGTAACCGGATTTTCAGCCTGATTGCGCATATCTGTTCCCATCTCGCAGATCAGGACCGGTTTTTCAGGGGCAAACCCGAGTATGTCCGGATACACGCGATCCATCTGCTCTCCAAATGAACGCGTTCCCGTTCCGTATGGAGATTTCGCTCCGTACACCGAAACTCCTACCCAGTCGATGTATCCGTCTCCCGGATAATACGACGAGAGGGTATTCCACGACTCATCAGGAAGCGATGATGCAGCCACGTGATACACCCAGATGATGTTGTCTGCCCCTTCTTCTTCCATCAGGGTGATGATGTGCCGGTACGCGGCGATAAAACCGTCTGTTCCCCTGGCTCCTCCGTTCCAGTATCCGTTCCAGGGATACCACCAGCCATTGACTTCGGTTCCATATTCAACGACAACCGGGGTTCCGAAAGCACGGGCAGCCCGGGCCCAGTGACGCAGGTTTGTATCAAATTTTCCGTTCGCAATGTTATCAAAGGAATAGAGGGGTTCAGCAGTGTATTCTGTCAGTGCACTCCTCAGCATGAGCCGGATATAGGGAGTTGCACCGCTCTTCCTGACCAGGTCTGCCTGTTGCTCAGGAAACAGCATATCATCACCCCATTCGTCTGATATTGCAATGATACCCGGAGTCTTTCCGACGAGCCGGGAGAATCCGGCGATGGAATCACCGGTGAGAACACCAGGGACAGATGCGGGATCCGGTGTATACGCTCCGAAAAGAAGGGATCCATTCTCGGGAAGACAGTAGGTAACCGGTGAGGCAGTGCAGGGTGAGAGCAGGATCACGATCAGAAGCAGCCATCCGGCCAGGACAGTCCGATTCATGGTGAGGGATTTCTGTTACCAAAAGAGAAAATCGTTCCTGATGGTGAGCGGCATACGGGCATGAGGATCCCCTCTTGATCTCCGAATATTCAAGAGGCGGTACAGACTACCTGAAGAAGAATGATACTTCGCGGGTGGGTAGAAAAAGGGGGATTCCTTCTTACCCCTGATGAGGTCAGGATGACCGTAGAACAGAGACCTGAAGATATTTCAGCCTTTGGAGGGGAATTCTTCATCTCATGGCAATCCTGCTGCGCACGGGATCACCTTGGTGTCATACCCGGCCCGGTTCCGCCCGGAACGATCTGGTGCCAGGAGAAAAAGATCGGGGAAATCCACCCTGATGTGGACAAGAGCGACCTTGAGACGGCCATCAGGACGGCAGTCAGGCTGCGTTCAACAGAAGGGGTAACCGCATTATCAGGCGGGGTCGACTCAGCACTCGTCGCGGCCCTGGCAGGATGCCCGGCTCTCGTGGTTGGCATGGAGGGATCCCATGACGTGAAGCATGCCCGGTACGTTGCCGGCTGCCTTGGTCTCACCCTCCATACCAGAATCGTCACGCCGCAGGATATCGCCGATGCCCTGCCTGTCGTCACCGGACTGATCACTGATCCCACCCCGGTGGATATTGCAATCGGAACCACCCTGTTCTTTGTCGCTGAAACCGCCCGTTCACTCGGATACACCCGTATCCTCACCGGTCAGGGAGCTGATGAGATCTTCGGCGGGTATGCACGGTATGCCGGGAAGACTCCCGGAGAACTGGATGAATTGTTTGCTGCGGATTTTGCCTCATTAAACCGTCAGGGAGCCAGGGATCAGGCGATAGCAGGACATCATCAGACTTATCTCTCCATGCCCTACCTTGACCTGCGGGTCATATGCGCTGTCAGTTCCATACCCCCCGGTGAACGGGTTACCGGAAATGTCCGGAAAAAACCGCTCAGGGACGTTGCACAAAAAATCATCCCTTCTGACATCGCCCTCTACGATAAGAAGGCGATGCAGTACGGAACCGGGATCTGGAAAGAGATAAAACGGCTTGCGAAGGAGAACGGTTATCAGAACTCTGTATCAGACTTCATAGATACGATCAGGAGGGCATAAATCAGCAATGGTTACCCAGGAAGATGTCAAAAAGGTCGCGAGACTTGCTGACGTCGGCATCGAGGATGGAGAACTTGATGAATTCACCACCCAGTGTACCCGGATCCTCACCTACTTTGCAGAACTCGATACGCTCAGCCAGGAACCCCTTCACCGGGAGCAGTTTAATAATCTCAGGGATGATGTGATCGAACCTTCATTTGACCAGGAGGAAGCATTACAAAATGCTCCTGAGCGGGAAAACGGTTTTTTCAAGGCACCGAGGGTGATGTAACATGCCATCCTGTTCATTCAGACCGGATGACCGGTTTCATGCCTTTCTTACTACTATCCCTGATGCAGAATACACAGATGGTCCCCTTGCCGGAACCCCGGTGGCTATAAAGGATAATATCTCAACAAAAGGTATCGAGACCACCTGTGCATCCGCCATACTGAAAGGATATATTCCCCCCTATGATGCCCACGTGGTGACCCTCCTTAAGAATGCAGGGGCTGCCATTGTTGGCAAGACAAACATGGACGAGTTCGGGATGGGGACCACCACCGAGAACAGTGCATTCGGTCCGACCCTCAACCCGGTTGATACCGGCAGGGTTCCGGGAGGCTCTTCAGGCGGATCGGCAGCAGCCATTGCTGCGGGAATGGTGGATATGGCCCTCGGCTCTGACACCGGCGGTTCCATCAGGTGTCCGGCTGCATTCTGCGGAATCGCCGGGCTGAAACCAACCTATGGCAGGGTTTCGCGATTCGGGCTGATTGCCTATGCAAATTCGCTTGAACAGATCGGGCCGATGGCAAAAGATGTGGAGCATTTGTCCCGTCTTTTCTCGGTAATATGCGGAAAAGACGACCGTGACTGCACGTCTGTTGATACCGCCTACAAGCATGCCCTTTCAGGGGAAGTCCGCGGTTTGCGAATCGGCGTGCCGGAAGAATTCTTCGGCCCAGGTGTCGACCCGCGGGTCGCTGAAACCGTGAAAAATTCTCTTGCCACCCTGGAAAACAAGGGTGCCATCCTTGTTCCCTGCTCAATGCCATCGATGAAGCATGCCCTTTCCGCATACTATGTCATCTGCACGAGCGAGGCTTCTTCAAACCTGGCACGGTTTGACGGAGTCAGGTACGGACCGGGAAGCGAGGTGAAAAAGACCTGGCACGATGCCTTCTCCGAGCACCGGAAAGATGGATTCGGAATGGAAGTTCGTAGACGTATCATCCTTGGAACCTTTTCCCTTGCAGAAGGATACTATGGCCGGTACTACCAGAAGGCACAGATTGCCCGCTCACAGGTACGGAATGACTTTCTGAGACTTTTTCAGGACGTGGACATCATCGCCGGACCGACGATGCCCTCGGTTGCCTTCCGTCTCCAGGAGAAATCAGATCCCCTGCAGATGTACCTATCAGACATTCTGACCGTTCCGGCAAACCTGGCCGGGGTTCCGGCAATATCGGTTCCCTGCGGGAAGGTTGATGGCATGCCGGTCGGGCTTCAGCTCATCGGGAACCACTTCAGGGATGAGCAGGTTATTGATGCTGCCTATGCGTATGAACAGGAGATGGCATAATGGAAGAGGCATCGGTCATCATCGGGCTTGAGATTCACTGCCAGCTGAATACAAAGAGCAAACTCTTCTGTGGATGTTCAAACGATTTCCGCGATGATGAACCGAACACCCATACCTGTCCGACCTGTCTTGGTCTTCCCGGAAGCATGCCGCGGGTGAACAGACTGGCGATCGAGTATGCCCTCAGGGTGGCCAAGGCACTGAACTGCGAAGTCCTCGAGGAATGCGAGTTCTCACGGAAGAATTACTTTTATCCTGACCTGAACAAAGCCTACCAGATCACCCAGTACGACAAACCCCTGGCAGTCTGGGGAAAACTCCTGATCGACGGGGACAATGGTGAAAAAGTGATCCGGATCACCCGGATTCATGTAGAGGAAGATCCCGGACGGTCGGTCCACATGGGGAATGCCGAGCGGGGCAGGTACACCCTGGTCGATTACAATCGTGCAGGGGTTCCGTTGATCGAGATCGTGACCGAACCCGATCTCCGGTCCCCAAAGGAAGCACGAAAATTCCTGAACAAACTTCGTGCCACGCTCGAGTACCTGGATGTCTTTGACAGTGACAAGGAAGGATCGCTCAGGGTTGATGCCAATATCTCGCTGAAGGGATCAAATCGTGTCGAGGTGAAGAACATCTCCTCGTACAAAGGAGTGGAGAAGGCCCTCACCTTCGAGGTAACAAGACAGAAGAATATGCTCCGCCGGGGCCAGGAAGTTGTCAGGGAGACCCGGCACTTTGTCGAGGCACGGGGAGTTACCACCTCCTCCCGGAGCAAGGAGGAGGAGAATGATTACCGGTACTTCCCTGAACCCGATCTCCTCCCGCTCAGGGTCCGAGACTGGGTTGACGGGATTGTCCTTCCCGAGCTTCCCGATGCTCGACGGGAACGGTTCATGAACCAGTACGGCTGTTCTCTTGAACATGCGAAAACACTCACCGGTTCACTCAAACTTGCTGAGTTTTATGAAGCGGTGGCACCGGTGGATCCTGCCCTGACCGCAACCTGGACTGCCGATTACCTCCTCGGCGAACTGTATTACCGGGACTTTACTATTGAAGCCATGCCAAAAGGACACTTCACCAGCCTGGTTACCCTCATAAAAGCAGACACCATCACTGACAAGACCGGGGTGGAGATCCTCCGTATCATCCTCGACCAGGTAAAGGCAGGTGAGAGCCCGGAGATGCCAGAGAGCATCGTCAGCAGGCTGGGGCTTGCTAAAACCGGCGGAGACCAGGTATCATCCTTCATTGAAGAGGCGATCCGTGAGAATCCGCAGGCTGTTGATGATTATAAGAACGGCAAGGGACCGGCACTCAACTTCCTTGTCGGCCAGGTCATGAAAAAATGTCGTGGACGAGCTGATCCCGGGGATCTGAATGCCCGGCTGAGGGATCTACTGGACAGGATGTGATGGGAGCGACATGCATCTGATCATTGCTGAAAAGAACATTGCTGCCAACCGTATTGCACAGATCCTCGCCGGAAAGGAGAAGATCTCGAACAAGAAAGAAGGCGGGGTCAACCAGTACCAGTTCGGGGACACCTACACGATCGGGCTTCGTGGTCATGTCGTTGAAGTGGATTTCGTGGAAGGATACACGAACTGGCGTTCAGAGGAACGTCCCCCCCGGTCACTGATCGATGCCGGAACCCTGAAACGTCCGACTGAACCGGCAATCGTCAAGCTCGTTCAGCGGCTTGCAAAGAAGGCATCGCGGGTCACCATTGCCACTGATTTTGATACAGAAGGGGAACTTATCGGAAAAGAGGCCTATGAACTCGTCCGGGCGGTTAACCAGAAGGTACCGGTCGACCGGGCAAAATTCTCAGCGATTACAAAGGAAGAGATCGATAAAGCCTTTTCTGAACCTGCCGGAATTGATTTCGATCTCGCTGCCGCCGGGGAAGCCCGCCAGGTTATCGATCTCCTCTGGGGTGCATCCCTGACACGGTTCATCAGCCTTGCTGCAAAACGGGGAGGTAACAATATCCTCTCGGTGGGGCGTGTCCAGAGCCCCACCCTGGCTATGATCGTGGATCGCGAGCGGGAGATCGAGTCATTCGTACCCGAGCCATACTGGGAGATCGGGCTGCAGACAGAGAAAGACCAGGAGATCTTTTCAGCCCGGCATGAACAGGGGAAATTCACCGATAAGGCCCTTGCAGAGGAGGCATACCGCTCCACAAAAGAACCCCTTACCGTTACGGATGTCAAGGAAGGAAGCAGGATCGACCGGGCACCGACCCCGTTTGATACCACGTCCTTCATCGTCGCGGCTGCACGGATTGGCCTGAGTGCCGCCAATGCAATGCGGATTGCAGAAGAACTCTACATGAACGGGTACATCTCGTACCCGAGGACAGACAATACCATCTACCCTCCCTCGCTCAACCTGAATGCAATCCTTGACACCCTTGAAAAAACCCGGTTCTCTTCAGATGTAACCTGGGTGAAGAAGAACCGCCGGAAATCACCGACACAGGGAAAGAAATCCAGCACCGATCATCCGCCAATCCATCCGACCGGGGCAGCAACCCCCGAACAGCTTGGTGACACCTGGAAAGTCTACGAACTCGTGGTCCGCCGGTTCCTTGCGACACTCTCTCCGGATGCAGAGTGGGCAACCATGCGCATCAGCATGGATGCCTCCGGGCAGCGGTACATCTCGACCGGGAGCCGGATCATGACGCCGGGATGGCGGACCGTGTACCCATACAGCGAGGCAAAGGACTCTATACTGCCGGTGGTGAAACCCGGAGAGAGGCTCCCCATCCGTGACCTCGCACTTGAAGAGAAGTTTACTCAGCCGCCACCGAGATACTCACAGAGTAAACTTATCCAGATCATGGAAGAACTCGGCCTTGGCACCAAGTCTACCCGTCACGAAGTGATCCAGAAACTCATCTCCCGCAAGTATGTCGAGGGAAATCCTCTCCGGCCAACCCTGGTGGGAAGAGCGGTCACCGAATCACTGGAACTTCATGCATCTGCGATCACCAGTCCAGGCATGACAAGTACCCTCGAAACCGCCATGGAGGAGATCAAGAAGAAGAAACAGAGCCGCGATGCCGTCGTCACCAATTCCCGACAGATGCTTCACAAGGTCTTTGATGCACTTGAACCGAACGGGGAGGCGATCGGCAGAGAGATCATGGAACAGACCGACGAGGAACTTACCATCGGTCCGTGTCCGGTCTGCGGAAAAGATCTCCGGATCCGCAGGAAAGGGGGATCCCAGTTCATCGGGTGCAACGGGTACCCTGATTGCACGTTCAATCTCTCCCTTCCGGGAAGCATGTGGGGATCAGCTATCCGGACAAAGAACTTCTGCGAAACGCACCGGCTCTCCCATGTTATTCTCGTTGCGAAGGGGGCGAGACCCTGGGAAATTGGATGTCCGCTTTGCGCACAGATAGCCCAGCAGAAAGAGTTCTATGCCCTGATGCCGTCTCTCACCGGACAATTGCAGGAAGCGCTGATACAGGCAAAAATATTCTCCGTTGTTGAACTTACCAGGATAGACCCGGCCGATCTTGCAAGGAGGATATCATGTACCCCTGACCAGGCAACCCGTATCGTCTCCGAAGCAGGCAGGGTTTTGGAACTGCTCCGAAAACGTTCAGAATGTAAGAAGTTCATGAAGCAGTTCGTCCCCCCGAAGAGGGGAAGAAGCCATACCAAGGTCATGACCGCTTTTACCCAGGCCGGAATCAACAGTATCGAGGAGATTGCACGGTCAAATCTCTCCGCTCTGAAAAAAGCAGGGCTGAACGATGATGAGGCACAGGCATTGCTTTCCCAGTCTATTGCCCTGATCAGCCGGAACGAAATGAAAGAGATCGGGGTTTCAGCCGTCAGCCTGAAAAAATACCAGGAATCAGGTTTTCTCACCGTTGAAGATCTTGCATCAGCCCACCCCGCATATATCAGCCACCGCACTGGAGTCTCAATAGAGACGGTAACAAAGCATCTTGCCATGATCGCAGAGGCTCTCAACAAACCGGTCCCTGAAAAGATCTCGAAGAAGACCTTTGAGAAAGGAAGGGAGGAGCTACTTGCCGTGAAGGGACTGGATGAAGAACATCTTCAAAAACTCTATAAGACCGGAATATATGACAAAAAAACGCTCCTTCAGGCAAATCCTGAAACCGTGGCAAAAGAGGTGGGAATTCCCAGGGACAAATTTTCCCGGATAAAGGCTGCCCTTGCCTCCTGATTTACGAATCATTTTTCTCTCCGTACGGTAAGCTGTACCAGGATCTGAGGCATCGACTCATGCATACGAAATGGAAAACCTGGGCCCATGTAACAAAACTTGACCCGGATAAAATCCTCACCGAGGAATCAATTGCAGAGATTGCAACGAGTGGAACCGATGCCCTGATGCTCTCCGGGACGCTCAATATCACCCGTGAGAACATGACCGCTCTCCGTGACCAAGTCAGGGAATACGGACTGCCACTCGTGGTCGAACCGGCAGGTCCGGAATCTGTTGTCCTTGACGGTGTCGACCTCCTCTATATCGCCAGCGTGATGAACACGGCTGACATCAGGTGGGTGGTCGGCAAGCACAAACAGTGGGCAATGTCAGGCACAATTCCCTGGGAAATGGTCATTCCAGAAGCATACATCGTCCTTAATCCCGCTTCCTCGGTAGGAAAAGTAACCGGGGCAGACTGTTCCATATCAGCTGAAGAAGTGGCAGCATATGCAGAAATCGCTGACCATTATTTCCAGTTTCCCATCGTGTACATCGAGTATTCAGGCACATACGGGGATCCGGAAATGGTGAGGGCTGCTGCAGATGCCATGGATAACGGAGTGCTCTATTATGGGGGGGGCATCGACTCCGGAGAAAAGGCAGCAGAGATGGCAAAATATGCTGACACCATCGTCGTAGGAAATGCAGTCTACGAAAAGGGAGTAAAAACCCTGATCGAGACGGTGCAGGCCATCCAGTAATTTTTTTGTATGCCCTCTGTCAGAATCGTTCTTGTGGAGCCTCTATATGAGGGAAATGTCGGATTTGCCGCACGGGTGATGAAAAATTTCGGGTTCACATCCCTCGTCCTGATCAATCCGTGCAGCCTGGGAATGGAAGCACAGGCACGGGCATCACATGCAAAGGACGTCCTTGATCAGGCGCAGATATTACCTCTCGAGGAAGTTTTCAGGACCTCGAACATCGTCATTGCCACCACCGGAGCACTCTCCAAGTCTGCCTGCCATCCGACACGGATGCCGTTTTACTCACCGAAAGAACTGAGAGAGATCATAGGCACCGTGGATGGGACAGTATCCATTCTCTTCGGAAGAGAGAACTGGGGGTTGAACAACGAGGAGGTCGCACGTGCCGACATCATCTGCACTATCCCCTCATCCCCGGAATATCCCATCGTGAACATGTCCCATGCGGTGGGCATCCTCTGTTATGAACTGGCAAACCTCCCGAAAGGGGATATCCCGGTTGCATCTCCGGAAGAGATGGAACATCTCTATCTCCACATCGATCAGTACCTGGACATGGTCGATCATCCGTGTTTCAAACGGGAGACAACAATGACCCTTATCCGGCGGATCCTCGGGAGATGTAACCTGACCTGGCGTGAGTGCACCACGATTCATGGTCTTCTCCGTAGGTCTGAGTGGCATTTCAGTCCCCGCGATCCTTCCCCCGGGGAGGACAAAGAGGCCGGAAATATATACCATCCCGGGGAAACCGGTACGCATGATTCTGGTTGACTGGCAGATCCGGGATCGGATCAACCGGGGGTTCATCGAGATCGATCCCTTCGAACCTGATCTGATCCAACCAAATTCCCTTGACATCAGGCTCGGAAACCACTTTATCTGGTACAATCACAGCGATGCAGTTATCGATCCCTTTGAACGGGATTCGGTGACTACCGGGACCAGTGAGATGACTACCGACAGTATCGTTCTCCAGCCAGGTCAGTTCGTGCTTGCCGAGACATATGAGGTCATCGCCCTCCCGGACAACGTGGTTGCTAGTATCGAAGGAAAGAGTAGTATTGCACGGCTCGGTGTCGAGCTGCACCAGACGGGGGGGTGGATAGATGCCGGTTTTAAGGGAAGTATCACCCTTGAGATGTGTAATGTCAACCACCGGCCGGTCAGGATGCATGCCGGAATGCCGGTAGGACAACTGGTTTTCTACACTACTGAACGTGCAGAATGTCCATATAATGCTAAGGGAGATGCAAAATACCAGAACCAGCGCCAGGCAACCCTCTCCCGGTATTATGAAAACCGCCGGCAGCGGTGATTATATGGATACGTGGTCAATAGATATGGATATTGTACCGGAGTCATAATTCATGCGTCTTCTTTTGATCCATTCAGATTATATCGAATATGAAGCGAAGAAAAAAACCAAATTCGCTGAAGAGAACTGCATTCCGAAAGATGAATTCAAAGAATCTCTCGTAGCATTCTGTGCAGTCGAAGCTCCGGATGAGGAAGGAATCGAGGATGTAATAACCCAGACGATCAGCGAGATCGACTCGGTTTCCGGACAGATTGAGTGTCGCCGGGTGATGGTATACCCGTATGCCCACCTGTCAAGTGATCTCTCGTCACCGGAGACCGCGGTTACTGCCCTCCGGCTCCTCGAAGATACCCTGAAAGAAAAGGGGTATGAGGTGAAACGTGCACCTTTCGGCTGGTATAAATCCTTTAAAATATCCTGCAAGGGTCACCCGCTCAGTGAACTCTCCCGTTCAATATCTCCGTCTGAAGACCTCGCCAAACCGGAGAAGAAACATATCGAGCATACCTTCTTCGTCATGACGCCTGACGGAACCCGGCACGACTACCAGGAATTCCTCGACGAATCACCATTTGCTGCGCTTATCAGGAAAGAGATCGGCATTGCAGTCCCGGTGGGAGGAGAGCCGGTTCATGTCGACCTGATGCGGTCCAAGGAGTTCGTTGATTATGAACCGGTAAGTGATGTCGGCCATCTCCGCTGGATGCCACGGGGCAAACTTGTCAGGGATCTCCTTGCCGATTACGCACTCTCTCTCGTCCTTGAGTACGGTGCCAGCCCGGTTGAGACGCCGGTGATGTATGACCTCGCCGACAAGGCAATCTACGAGCATGCAGATAAATTCGGTGAGCGGCAGTACCGGTTCAAGAGCGGGAACCGGAGCATGATGCTCAGGTTTGCAGCCTGTTTTGGGATGTTCACGATCATGCGGAACATGCACATCTCGCCAAACCAGCTCCCGATGAAGATGTACGAACTCTCTACCTATTCGTTCAGACATGAACAGAAGGGAGAAGTCATCGGACTCAAACGGCTCAGGGCCTTTACCATGCCGGATATGCACAGTCTCTGCATGGACATGGCCGATGCACTCAGGTGTTTTGAAGAACAGACGGCAATCGGGTGGCAGACCGGCAGGGACTTCGGGACACAACTCGTTGCCGTCTTCAGGTGTACGCAGGAGTTTTACCGCGAAAACGAGGACTGGATCAAGAAGATCGTCTCCCTCTCGGGAGGCCCGATGCTCATCGAGACCCTCTCTGACCGGGTGCATTACTGGATCGCAAAGATTGACCTGGCGGCAATCGACGGTCAGAACCGCCCGATTGAGAACCCGACCGTCCAGATCGATGTGGAAAGTGCAAAACGGTTTGGCATCAGTTACCACCTGAACGACGGGACAAAGGTTCATCCACCGATTCTTCATTGTTCCCCGACCGGAAGTGTTGAGCGGGTCTTCTGTGCCATTCTTGAGAATACCGTCAACCAGACGGTGGCCAGGCTCCCGACCTGGCTCTCACCCACACAGGCCCGGATTATACCGGTTGCCGAGCGACACGGTGAGTATGCAGCGGCCCTCATGACGCGGATGAATGCCGCACGGATTCGGACCGATCTTGATGACCGCGAGGAATCAGTCGGGAAAAAGGTCAGGGAAGCCGGAATGGACTGGATCCCTTACGTCATCGTCATCGGAGACACCGAGATGGAATCCGGGAACCTGACCATCACCATCAGGGCAAAATCAGAACCAAATAAACCCTTCAAGGTTTCCTGTACCGAGAAGGAACTGGCAGGCATGGTACAGGAAGAACTTACCGGAAAACCATTCCGCCCCCTGTATACCCCACGGCTTCTGTCAATGAAGCCCCGGTATATCTGATCTCTTTTTTATTCGGTACCGGGCCTGTCCCCGAAGTCATATCTCCGGTTTCCCGTTTTATCTGCATCCGCTCGAGAAGGGCTAGCGCTTCCTCTTCAACGTGGATACCAGATACCCCGGCAGTATCAGAGAGGATCACGACTCCTGCAGGTATTCCCGGGTCAAAGGCGATGACCGCCTGGTGAGCGTTCGTCTCTCCTGCTTTTTTATAGATGACAGAACCGTCCGGCTGATGGACGATATCCCAGAACATTCCCTGTTCAAAGAGTATTGGCTCATATGACGTGACAGAGCGGGATACCTGGCTATACGCCATGGCATCATTGAGAGGAGTATCAGTAAGATTCATCGCCGCAGCAAGAAAGACCGCCATGTCATCGGCATCTGAGTGGATTCCTCCGCATGCAGTCCAGAATTCATTGAACCGGATAACCCGGGCTTCATCCCGGGGATATGCATATGCCCTGAATCCGGGTGCCCGCCGGGTGAGATCAGCAGTTGACCAGGATGTTCCCGTGCTTGTCATACCGAGCGGGGCACATACCCGTTCAGCTACCAGATCAGCATAGGAACGAGACTCTGCCCGGGAGATAATATCCCCGGCGATGGCAGCACCCAGATTGGAGTACAGGTACCCGGTTCCTGGAGTGAACAGGAGAGAGGTCGTTTTCACCTGTTGATAGGTCTCCCCTGCAGGGATCGTTTCGTAATATGCCATGGACTCTTCCAGCTGATCAGCCCATGGTGCTTCAGGATCTATCTCTTCGAAGATGGCAGGAACCACGGGAAGACCGGATCGGTGGGTGACCAGATCCGTTCCGGTGATCTCGCTCCCTTCCCGGTCAGGGAGTTGATACTCCTCCGGTAACCAGGTGTTCACCGGCGCTGAAAGCGTGTATATTCCTCGTTTCACGGCATCAGCCATAACCAGCCCGGTTATCACCTTGGAGATGGATCCAATCTCAAATATCGTCAGGTTATCCGGGGGAGTTCCGGTACCAAGAACACCATACGGATACCATGTGTAGCCTGATCCATCAACCAGGACAATAATGATGGCACCACTCAGGTTATACTCAATAAGCGGCTGAATATACGGATCTATCTCTTCCTTTGACAGAAGAGAAAACCGGTTCCATCTTGCCTCTCTCCACGCATCTGGAGACTGGTCATCTGCTTCCACGAAGATCGTGAAAACGCAGAAAACGACTACCAGAAGAAGGGGGATCACAGAGTTCATCAATGAATGATTCACTGGATCTCGGTGATATTAAAGAGTGATGAACAGGATGAGGACAATGAAGGGGATGACCGGGCTGATTTCTGGCATGGTAACCGGATGAACTCCGATGATATCACCCTGGCCTGAAGAAAAAGGAAAATTTCAGGCTTCTGTTCAGGCAGGTTTCAGATGGAGAAGATCACAGTGGTGATGCAACGCATGCCACAATCCGGTTTCATATACGGACTGACCCCCTGATGATCCGGATTGAGATCCCCGGGATCGTAATCACTTCAAAAAAACGGATTTGTGAACCCATTTCACAATACACGGTCCAGGACTGTCCTGCCGGGGATACGTATATCTCTTGCCCACCGGTACACCATGCGCTGAAGGATGATCCCGACGAGAGCACAGACCAGACCACCAACCGCCCCCTGGATGATGTAGGTAATACCCATGTCAGCAGTCACCGGAAAATTCCGGATACCACTGTTTGAAAGGACATAACTCATTCCACCAAACGCGAGAACACCGATGGAACTGATAAAATATGAAGAAATCACAGCACGAGAGAGCGAATCACGGTCATAGATGAAACTATCGATCACCGGGCCGAGCGACGTGATAATAGCAGCCAGCGTAAACCAGAGAACCGATCCCCAGAAGAAAACAAGTGCCATCGGGATGAGCCCGGTGCCATCCCAATATGTTGACAGGATCGATGTTCCTTCCATGATCCCGATGATCGCAAATATGATCCCGCCGATGTAGGTGACGAAGGAGAACCTTCCCCGATACAGGGTGGTTTTCAATTCCGAGAACTCGCTCTTGAGAAACTCATCCAGTGAAAATCCTTTGTACAGCAGGTATCCGCCAATCGCCGCAGCGATGATCATCGTGGCAATCTCCGGCCGGTTTATTCCATAACATATTGCATACAGGAGAAGGGTAAGTCCCGGTAATACCAGAACAATCTTTGAGATCTTAGGATCGTTGATCAGTTTCTTGATGATGTAATACGTTCCTTCCAGGTTTGGCATCTGCGACACGACAACCCGCTGGATGGAACTGATTGGAAGTTTGTTCTGGATGATGGGGAGAATGTATTCGTCCTCTCCCCCATCGGTCACAAGGATGCAGGAATCAACACCTAGGTCATGGACGAGGGTATCAATCATCCGGGCAATCTTCCGGTCGCCCTCGATGAACCTGAAGTGGTTCCCTCCGAGGACGGCAATAAATACCTCTTCTCCGTCCTTTTTCAACTTATCATACGTGGCGATGGCCTGGAAAATGGCATTCACATCAGAGTCTTCCGGATCAGCCAGGGCAAGTGTGATGGCAGCATCAAGACAGGCCTCCCGCCCGATAACCGGACTCTCTATGGAAGCTTTAAAGCCGATATCATCATCCCGGTCGATATTTAGTATTAATGTCCGAGAAGAACCCATCAGAGTGATGTTTATTCTGTATCTATAAATGCATTCTTCGGTCAGGGGAAAAAAGGGTGAGAAAAAGGGATTATAGGAGCTTTGAACGCTGAAGCAGGAGAAGATCCTCGGTTGTGAGTTTCTCCCCGGCCTTGAACTGGGAGAAGATCTGTTCTGCTTCCTTGCGGACTTCTTTCTGTTCCTTCGTGTTCTTGACTTTCTTGGTCTTCTTGCGGATTCCGCCGATGACCTTATCGTAGTCACGAAGTTCCTTCTGGGTGGAGATGAACAGTTTGTGCTCGTTGTCTGCCGCTTCCTGTGCCTCGACAAACTGCTTGTGGGCCGCATCTGCCTGCTCGCGGGATGCATCAGCTTTCCGGTAGCACTCAACCATCAGGTCGTGGTGCTTCTGGGCATCCTCGGCAAGAACAGTAACCCGTTCGTGGATCTCTGATGCCTGTCGCCGGTATTCTTTTGCCTCGGCAATTTTCTCGCGAATTTCCTTGTTCTGCTCAATTTCTGCCTCCTGATCACGGAGTTGTTCCTTGAGCAGTTTGATCTTCTCAATGAGTTCGCGTTCCTTCTCGGTGGTGAAGACCTCGGTCTGCTGTCTGAATTCAAGGTGCTCAATCTGCTTGTGAAGCTCCTTGATACCGCGGTTCTTCGTGCTTCCGTGGTCTTTCTTGAAAGATTCGATCTCGTTGAAGATGACGTTGGCCTTCTCGTTGAACTCATTCCGCTTCTCTTTGAGTTCCTGCACTTCCTTATTGAACTGGTCGCGGAGTTCCTTGTGTTTCTGGGCCTCGTCCACAAATTCCCGGGTCTGGTTGTTGAGTGTATTGCGTTCACGGGCAAACTGGCTTGCCTGGGCATTAAACTCGTTTCGTTTGGTCTTGTGGTCTTCAGAAGTGTTGATGCTTACCTTTCTCTTGTCTATCAGATCGTCAATCATATCTATCAAATCCTCGTTGAACTAAGGCACGTCTGGTTGCCTCTCCTGTAGAGGTGTGACATACGCGAGAACAATCTGGAGTATACGTAAGAGAGATGTGCGAAAATGAGCAGAATCAGGGATACCAACGATGCATGCCCGGAAATCAGGCCAATCCACCCGGTCTGGGCGAAAAGAAGTTCACCTGTTCGACAACTTTTCTTGTTCGCTACACGATCCACGTATGTTCGACTCCCAATACCCGAAGGGTTTTCCAAAGAAACCTTCGTATTCAGTTTTCGCGAAGGGAACCTAAAGTGACCTTCTATTATTTAGATGACACAAAGAGGTTTAAATATTTCGTGAAAACCGGGAGAGGATGAAGAGAAAAGGGTATATGAGGTTTTGGCAGATTTCGTAGCAGGATTCTCTACATCCACATAATTTCCGGCCCGCTGGCATAATCCATTGCGGCTGCCGGGGACCGGGACTTGATCCGGGAAATATCGGGTGACTTCGGGTACCGGACCTTCTCCTCGATCTGTTCGAGTTTCTCGCGGTAGGGGTGCTTTGGCGCGGCAACGACATCGCCATTCTTGACCCCGGTCATGATGGCCATAACACGGACCTTTCCTTCCATGTCATTGCGGATCCTGGCGCCCCAGATAACATCTGCGTGGGCATCGAGTTCGTATGTCAGAGAGGAAGCGATCTCTTCAGACTCGATAAGGGTCAGGTCACTGCCACCGGTGATATGGATCAGGGCACCTGTTGCTCCGCGGTAATCGATGTCAAGCATCGGGTTTGAGAGACATTCACGAACCACGCTCTCGGCCTTGTTCTGCTGCTTGGATTCACCGACAAGCATGGTTGCAACTCCGCCCTTGCTCATGATGGCGCGAACATCAGCGTAATCGATGTTGATGAGTGACGGTTCTGTGATGGTCTCAGTGATCCCCTTGACGGTCTCTCCGATGAGCTGATCCATTACTGAGAATGACTGGCCCAGTGGCAGGTTTGGAACGAAACTCTTCAGCCGGTTGTTATCGAGAAGAATCACCGAGTCACAGGCCTTGGACATAGATTCCAGACCATCCTCTGCACGGATGAGACGTGCCTTCTCGACATCGAACGGGTAACTTACCATACCCACCACGATGGCTCCCTGATCCTTGGCGATCTGGGCAACAACCGGTGCGGAGCCGGTTCCCGTTCCGCCACCCATGCCGGCGGTAATGAAACAGAGGTCTACAGAATCCAGGAGGGATTCAAGCGTCGGACGAGCCATCTCTGCAGCCTTCCGACCAACTTCCGGGTAACCCCCGGCTCCGAGACCTTTTGTCAGGCTTTTCCCGATCAATATGCGCTTGTCAGACTGGATCATGTCCAGGTGCTGCTTGTCAGTGTTGATGGCAATCGTTTCAGCACCCTGGACACCCATGTGGTGAAGCCGGTTAATCGTGTTGTTTCCAGCCCCTCCACAGCCGATTATGACAATACGTGGCTGACCGTCAAGGTCATCCTCGTATGAATGCGCTGCGTTTTTGATCTCTTTTTCTCGCTCTGCGTTGATGACTGCTGCATTGATGATACTCTGCATACTTAAATCCCCCTCACATCTAAAATGACAGTTGATCACTGTCGACGAGTACGCGGGTAGCCCGCTTCTCGATGAGTTCACGTACTGCATCCCGGATTGCCTCACTGACGGTGGGAAATTCACCTGCTTCCACCATCCGTTCAAGCAGGGATATCTGCTGTTCAGGCAATCTGATGGTAATACGTTTCATGACGTTTGCTCCTGTGATCTGACATATGTCGGTCAGTTGTCGGGCGATTGTCAGACATCTGAAAGACGATAGTCAGACGCAAAGGGATAATCTAACTAGCATTTACAGATATATATGCTTTTTCATAATATTGAGAAAGATCACGCGGATTGAAAAAATAACCCAGATAAAAAAGATATTGGAGATTTACGGGATGAAATTGGACAAAGCAGTTCATGGGGGAAGGGGGAGAACCCTGACAAAGGCAGGTATATCCATCATCGATTTCAGCGCAAACCTCAACCCGGCACCACCGGATCTGGATCTTACGCTCACCCGTGAATCAGCCGGATACTACCCGGACGACAGTTATTCAGATTTAAAGCAGATAATCGCCGACCATCATCACCGTAATCCAAATGAAATCTGTGTAGGAAACGGATCAGCAGAAGTGATACGCACTCTCTGCCATACCGTTCTCAGTCCGGGGATGACCGTGTACATCCCGCAGCATACCTTCTCGGAGTATGCGCTCTCAGCCCGGCTGACCGGAGCCACGATCACTCACACCAGACAACCGGCAGACCTCTCGTTCCTGTGCAATCCGGATAACCCGTCCGGTCTTCTCACCCCCCGGCAGGAAGTCCTTGCCATTCTGGAGTCTGTTCCTGCCGGCGGTATCCTCTGTATTGATGAAGCATTCATCGATCTCGCAGATCCTACCCATTCTGTTTCAGATGTGATCGACAACCGCCTGTTTGTCCTCCGGTCCCTGACAAAGAGTTTTGCCTGCCCGGGAGTCAGATTCGGATACGGAATCGGATCTCCGGAACTGGTTGAACGCCTTGAGGTGATGCGGCCCCCCTGGACGGTCGGAGCTCATGCGGAAGCAATGGCGATGCAGGCTTTTTCCCGGTATGCACTGCTTGAGAGATCACGGATGTACATCGCTTCCGAGCGAGACCGGATGATGACCATCATCAGAAATCTTGGCTATACCTGTGATCCCGGGAGTGCAAATTACCTCCTTATACACACCGGAACACGAGCAGATATCCTTACCGAGGCCCTTATCAGGAAAGGGATTCTGGTCAGGGACTGCACCTCGTTCGGACTGCCGGACTGTATCAGGGTTGCAGTACGGACTGCTGATGAAAACAGCCGGCTCCTGGAGGCATTAACGGCATGTACGCCCTGATAATGGCGGGGGGCCGTGCAAACCGGATGAACCGGAATGAAAAAGCCCTCATCCGGCTCCTCGGAAAACCCCTCATGCAATACACACTGGAATCAACCCGGTCAGCCGGGCTGAACCCGGTGGTGATCACCACCCGCAAAACCCCCTTTACCATCAACTACTGCCGGGCAACCGGTACTGACTGGATCTGCACGGAGGGAAAAGGATATGTTGCAGATCTCATCGAATCAGCAGAGGTTCTGGAGATAAAAGACCCGTTCTTCTCCATGTGTGTCGATATCCCCGGACTGAACGGGGATCATATCAGGATGATTCTTGACATATATGAACGGTCTGCCCATCCCGCGTTGTCGGTCTGGGTTCCCTGTTCAGTACACCATACATATGGAATACCGCCGGTCTACTCAGAGCAGGTAAACGGCATTCCTGCATCACCGGCAGGGGTGAATATTCTCCTCGGTAGTATGGTCACATTTGAACAACCCGAAGAGATGCTCATCATCGACGATCCTGCCCTTGCCTTCAACCTGAATTGCCCTGAAGACCTTGCCCGGGCGGAGGCATTCTTCTCCGGCAGGTCATCAACAATCCTGCCGACCAACCCTGATATGCTTCCGCGTTGACCTGTAGTACATGAGTTACTCCCGGGAGATCGAACTGGAAGGCCACATCATCGACTCCGGGATCATGGAGCACGTCCTAGATACCATCCTTGAGATGGGTGGAGACTTTGAGATCCTGGAGTTTGATGTTGGGAAGAAGAAGACCGATACAAGCTATGCACGGGTCAGTATCATCTCCCCGTCTCCGGACTGGTTAAATGAGATCGTCAGCCGGCTCCACCGGCATGGTGCACAACTCGTCGATAACGAGGATGTCACGCTTATGCCGGCCGAGGGGCCCCGCATAGTGCCAAAAGGATTCTACTCGACAACGAACTATCCTACCCAGATCCGGATCAACGGTACCTGGATAGCAGTTGATAACATTGAGATGGACTGTCTCATCGTCGTTACACCGGATCTCAAAACTGCCCGGACAAAAACCATGTCCGGCCTCCAGAAAGGAGATCTCGTGGTTATCGGCGAGGAAGGGGTGAAAATCAGGCCTCCGGAACGACCGAGGAGCCATGAGATGTTTGAGTTCATGGGGGGAACCATCTCTTCTGAACGGCCCACAGAGACGACGGTATCAAAAATAGCCCGTGAAATCATAGATACACATCAGAAAGGACTAAAGGTGGCCCTGGTCGGCGGACCGGCGATCATCCATACCGGTGCTGACGATGCCTGTGCTGCCATGTTCAGGGAGGGACTGATTGATATTCTCTTTGCAGGAAATGCCCTTGCGACTCATGATATCGAGTACAATCTCTTCGGAACCTCCCTCGGGATGGACATCAGGACCGGAGAGCTCGTATCAGCAGGGCATAAAAATCATATCTATGCAATTAGTGAAGTCATGCGTGCCGGGTCCATCCGCAAGGCCGTTGAAACAGGGATCATCAGTTCAGGAATTATGTATGAGTGTATCAGGAGAAATGCCCCCTTTGTCCTCGCCGGATCCATTCGCGATGACGGTCCGCTTCCTGATGTCATTACAGACACCATGGCTGCCCAGGACGAGATGCGGCGGTATGTGCCCGAGATAGGGATGGTCCTGATGGTTGCAACCATGCTCCATTCCATTGCGGTCGGAAACTGTCTCCCGGCATATGTTAAGACCGTCTGCGTGGATATCAACCCGTCAGTCCTGACCAAACTCATGGACCGGGGAACTTCACAGGCAATCGGAGTGGTGAGCGATGCAGGAGCGTTCTTCCCAATGCTTCTCGAGCAGATCCATACCCTTCAGAAATAACTCAGCGTGTCAGGGGCATCGCCCATGACTGCTCACAAGCAAGTACACATTCCCATTCTTTTTTGCAAGAACAATCGGTATCAAGGACTGAACGCATCAGTTCCCGGTCACCATTCAGATTATAATCGCGAATAGCATCAAGGATGAGCCGATCACAGGAACCACAGTTATGGGGTCCGCGGCTCTGACCTCCCCCCAGGGGGTCGCAGGTGATATGCAGTTCAGACTCGGCCATGACCCTGACAACGCTCCAGAGATACGGCGGCCGGTATCCACCTTGTTTCCATAACCGCTCCACCAGGGTATTGCGTTGCACCGTACAGGGATTCAGGGAGATGAGATCCGTGTACGGGGTAATATCATGCACAGACCGGAGCATGTCTTCCAGGGATTCGCGTTCGGTCAGATACGGAGGTTTCTGAAGAAGATACGTCTTCACGAGTCCGCCAGCCTGATGGATCTCCTCCGTTCTCCGAACATACTGTTCAAAGGTAATCCCTTTGTCAATACTCTTTTCCCGGATACGATCTGACGAGGTTTCCAGTCCGATAGCAACGATCAGTTTTCCATCTCCGGTATCCTGATTCATCTGCCGGATAAAGCCGGATATTTTTTCTCCGGATACATAATCGGCCCGGCATTCAACGACCAGTGATCTGCCAGCAGCAATACCGGCCACTTCATCCCTGACCGGAGGAGGAACTTCGGCATCATCAAAAAAACTTCCCGAAGTGTACAGCTTTATCAGCTGTGGATCCTGATTCACGACCTGTTCCCTGAATACTGCCAACTGTTCAGTCATGTATTCGATAAGTTTGCCGGTGGTCACTCCCGGGATCCGCTCATGCCGGTACTGGCACATGTGACACCGGTTCCAGGAGCATCCCCCGGATCGGATTATTGCAGTGGTACTGGTAAGGACCGATCCTAAAACCCGGTCTTCACCCCCCCATATTGCGATCGGACGAGAATAATCAATAACTTTCATTTTTTCCCATATGTTGGCAGAAGCAATCTCTTCTACCGATCTCCATAACCAACATACTATTACGCTCTGCCGGTAAAATGTACCCGAACAGAAGTTTCTGTAGGTGACAGAAGCATGAATATTAAGAATTTTTATCTGATCCCACTGATTTCCCTCATTTTCATCCTTATCTGCACCGGACCGGTACAGGCGTATTACCTTACCCTCGACGCTCCTGCACAGGTCAGGGCGGGAGAAACCATCACGGTAAACGGAAGCACCAACACTCCGCCACCAGATAAGATCGACATCGTGCTTTCTCATTCCATCAATATTCCCGTGGAAAAAGCAAGGACATCTATAGAGATTACAGATAAGGGCGAAACCAAATTCAATGCCACGTTTGACACAACCGGATTTGATAAAGGCAACTACAAGATAGAAGCGCTATCCGAATCCAAGCGTGATTTTTCAGGTGGATCGCGCTCATTAATGGTCATCAAACTTATTGACCGGAGTGATCTCGTCAGGATCACGTCTCCGACCTACCAGGATTATACCGGTACACTCCTCATAGAAGCAAAAATCACCGATTACCAGGATAATGCCATCCAGATGGAGGTAAAGAAGGGAGACGAGATCATCTTCGGTCCGGAGTCTGTTCCGGTGAACAAGAAAGATCTCAACCAGGAGATTCCCATCAAAACAGGCGGAGTATACACCATATCCCTGACTGATTACGACGGATACATCGGCTCGTATGATATCCATGTCGGGGAGGAAGAGAGTGTAAAACAGCCGGTGGAGGTTGTAACCACCCCGGTCTCCCCGAAACCAACCACATCCCCTTCTGCCAATACCAGTGAACCAGTGTCAGCACCGATGACACAGGCACCATCTGCAGCGATTGAAAATCCGGCATCCCTTAAGACTGCGGTCTCACGCGATTCTCCGGCGTACCTCAGGATTGTTGTTTCTGGAACACCGGTCCAGGTCAGGTCTTCTGAGAACGAAGACTGGGTTCTCGAATATAAAACCAGCCCTGATGAGGCAGCATTAAAGGTCAATGACGAAATCGGAACTGCAGCTGAGTCATTTTCTATCGATGAGAATATTTCAGAGATATATGTCAAGGTGTATCCATACAGTTACTCGAAGTCAGCAGATGTGGAGATAACAGCCGGACCTGCCTCGGCAGTTGAACTCTCTGATGATGCAGCAAAGGCATTCAATGCTCCTCCACGGTATAATTCAGGTACGGGAACCTCCAGCACCCCGCTTCCTTTCTGGCTTGTCCTGGCAGGGCTGATATGCGCTCTCTGGGTAATCAGGAGATAATCACCACTCTCCGTACGTTCTGATGAACTTCACCTGCATGGCAACCACGTTTCGGTAAGAAACGAAAAAGAGACAACAGAATCTTTTTTATCACCAAGATCCCACTAAATAGAGGAGCCGAGATAGTCTAGTCCGGTAAGGCGGTGGTCTTGAAAACCACTGGTGCTTGCACCTCGGGAGTTCAAATCTCCCTTTCGGCGCTATTCTTTTTTGTTATCTTTTTATCCTATTAGTTCATATACAAAACACATGGGACAAAAGGGGAGAGTGGGTCCATCATTTTTCCATAGAACGGGAGTATTGCTTGCCGTTCTCATCATATGTATTTCCGGGGTGATTGCAGAAGAAACACCGGTTATTGCATTACAAAACAGCCATGAATCACTTGTAGCCGATTTTTCGGCAGACATCAGATCAGGAAATGTACCCCTGACTGTTACGTTTACCGATATCACACAGGGCGTGGTAACTGAAAGGAGCTGGGATTTCGGAGATGGGGCCGGGGATAGTGTACAAAATCCCGTTCACATCTATTCCGCTCCAGGGGTGTATTCGGTGACACTCTCGGTAACGAGTTCTTCAGGATCAGATCAGAAGACCAGGATCGGGTATATTTCAGTCCAGCCAAGGGTTGCTTCTGAACCGGAACCATCAATAAGCCCCGAACCTCCGGCTATCCCTGAATCTCCTGCAATTGCCGAGGGAATGCAAACCAACCCGGAACCTGACACCCCGGTTCCAGTAATAACCGCAAGTGATACGCCTGAAGCCGTCAATACCCCTGAATCTCCCGCTACACCAGTGCCCGTACCAGGTATCCCGGCTCCCGATTTTACCAGTACCCCCGCTGCCCCCCATTCATCTGAATCCGTGATCTTTACCGGCTCTTCACCCGGAGAAGTAACTGCCTGGATATGGGACTTCGGAGACGGGACAACAGGAGATGGACAGGAAGCAAACCATACGTACCAGGATCCAGGAACATACCTGGTAACCCTGAAAACCGGAACACCAGCAGGTGAGGCAGCAAGCGGGAAAGAGATCACGGTTTCCATGCCCCAGGCCGCTCCGGCAGCAGCCTTTACCTCAACACCCGGAGCCACCCCCCTTGAGGTTATATTCAATGATTCGTCCCGTGGACCGGTAACTGGCTGGTCGTGGGATTTTGGAGATGGAGCATCTTCATCAGAGCAAAATCCGGCCCACTCCTTCTCCCGTGAGGGGACATATCTGGTCAGCCTGACAGTAACCGGGGATGGCGGTATGAATACAACTACCGAACCGGTCGTCCTCACGAAGCCTGCTGAACCGGTCAGGGCCTCCTTCTCTTCCTCCGTTATCCAGGGATATGCCCCGCTTGAGGTTTCCTTCACTGACACTTCATCAGGCGCCGCACAGACATATGCCTGGGATTTCGGGGATGGGAATACTTCCCCGGAACAACACCCGGTTCATATCTATGACCATGCAGGCGCCTATACCGTCACCCTCACGGTAACCGGTGAGACCGGGGAATCCGGATCTACCAGGGAAATCCTTGTAAAACAACCGGCTGTACCCATTCAGGCAGGGTACTCCCTGTCACCACAGGAAGGACAGGTACCGCTTGAGGTCTCCTTCACCGATGCGTCTCAGGGTGAGATCATGACCCGTACCTGGGATTTCGGGGATGGGACCTCATCTGAAGAGAAAAACCCGGTGCATACCTACCAGGAACCGGGAACCTATACGGTGACCCTGAGTGTCATCGGTCCGACCGGTTCACATAAGTATGCCCGTGAACATGCGGTTGTGGCCGTATCTATACCTGAAGCCGTGTCGATTCCGGTTCAGGAAGAAACACTTGAGGCTGGAATCCTGACCTCCGCACCGGTATCACCGGATGAAACACAAACCCTCAATGAGCCCGTTGTTACGATCCCGGCCAGGGCAGGGTACCGGACCTCTGCAACAACCGGAGCAGCTCCGCTGCTCGTCTCGTTCACCCCTGATCTCATTGTCGACGGGATGCAGTACCTCTGGGACTTTGGTGATGGAGAGACCTCATACGAACGACAACCCAACCATACCTACCAGGAACCGGGAACCTATACAACCAGGCTTTCGGTATTCGGTTCAGACGGATCATCAGACACCCGGGTGAAAGAGAACAGTATCCAGGTATCCGAACCGGTCCCGGCACCTGAAGCAGGGTTTTCGGCATCACCACAGTCAGGAAATTCCCCATGCAATGTCAGTTTTACCGATCTCTCCATCGGGAAGATCACCACTCGCCAATGGATCTTTGGTGACGGGACATCTTCTCGTGAGAAAAATCCGGTGCATGCCTACACATCACCGGGTACCTATGATGTATCCCTCCAGGTCAGCGGTATGGGAGGGAGTGACGAGGAGAGAAAGATCGGATATATCCGGATTCTGGAGCCGGGACCCGGTCCGGTTGCTGATTACACTCCTGATGTCACGTCCGGAGCCGCCCCGCTCCGTGTTTCCTTTACCGATACTTCAGCCGGGCAGGTACAGTCCTGGAAATGGGACTTTGGCGATGGAACCGAATCCGAAGAACAGCACCCGATTCATCTTTACAACAACACCGGGAAGTATTCAGTTACATTAACCGTCACCGGAAACGGTATCCAGGACAGTAAAACAGAATACGAGAACATTGAAGTCAGTACCCCTGAATCTGCACCGGTTGTCATGATCACGGGAGAGAACAGCACCGGGTATGCCCCTCTTGACGTATGGCTCAGTGCCAATGTCACCGGAGAAGTATCCCACTATCTCTGGGATCTCGGGGACGGGTCCACATCATATGATCCTGAGGTACACCATACCTACACCAGGCCCGGGCTGTACAGTGTCCGGCTGTTTGTGAGCGGAGCACACGGTTCAGATGAAGATATCAGGGAGCAGTTCATCCTTGTGAATGAAACCCCTCAAACACCGGTTGCCGAATTTGTGGCAGAACCCCTGTCAGGAACAAATCCGCTTGAGGTATCATTCATGAGTACATCAACCGGAAGTATCACCTCCAGTACCTGGGAGTTTGGAGACGGACAATCAGCAGAAGGAATCCGGGTGGTTCATGAGTATGAACAACCGGGTACCTACCCGGTCAGGCTGACCGTCTCCGGCCCTTCCGGCTCTTCAACCATCATCAGGGAACAGTTCATCCCGGTAACCGGGGGGAATGAATCCACGCCTGCAGCGACCGGTATCTCGACATCTGCACAGGCGGTATATCAGTATAATGAGGAAAAACCCCATGGATCTCCTCTGAGCGGGAAAACCGTGACCAAACCGGAAACCTCTGATGAACAGGCAGAACCGCCGGTCACACCTATCGTTAATGATACGCCCGAAATCGTACTCCCGGCAGATAATCAGACCCCTGCTGATGAAGTATCCGGTCTGAACGGGACGGAGGAAGACCTAGTTTCTGCCCCGGTGATCATATCCATTGGGTTAATCAAGGATCTCGTGGATGTCCAGCCGGGATCGGCTGTTGCCGGTGAAGAAAAGAACTACTCACCAGATAACACGTCATCCGTTATTTCCGGAAACGAAACGGTACCAGCCATGATAACCGGCATCAGTCTCCCAACAGTGAGAGACGACAGGATGCCGAGTGGAAAACCCAAAGCCGATTTCTTCCTGACCCGCCAGAAGGGCCATGCACCACTCATGGTTACCGGGAAGGATCGATCAACCGGTGAAATCACCTCCTGGCTCTGGGATTTCGGAGACGGTGAGGTCTCAACAGCCCCGGATCCGGTACATATTTACCTCCTCCCGGGAACCTACACCGTCTCACTCCAGGTAACCGGGCCGGACGGAGTATCCAAGAAACGGGTCAAGGACGCAATAGAAGTCTACTAATCAATCCAGCTATCATATCCACCCTTTTTTCCGGAAGAACCAGATCTCAAGGAGGGCTATTATCAGCATTCCCATGAGAACACCCCAGTATCCGTACGGGTGTTTCAGCTCTGCCATATATTCAAAATTCATACCATACAGGCTGGTGATAAACGTGAGCGGAATAAAGACAGTCGCAATCAGCGTTAATACCTTCATCACCTGGTTCATGTTGTTCGAGATGGTGGTAAGGTAAATCTCCATGAGTCCCTCTGATATCTCGCGATTCATATCCATATCTTCAGATATCTTGATCACATGGTCATAGATATCACGGAAATAAATCCTGACCGGTTTCGTAATCTTCGGCGAATCAGACCGCTCGAGCCGCGTGATCACGTCCCTGGCCGCCCATACACGCCGGCGGAACCAGATCAGGTCATGACGTATCTCCTGGAGAACTGTCATGGTACCTCTTCCCGGTGTCGAGAGAATCTCATCCTCAAGCTGTTCAAGCCGTTCATCAAGGTTTTCAAGCATCAAAAAGAACGAATCCACGAGGGAATCAAGCAGGGCGTAGGCGAGGTAATCTGGTCCGCACTGGTGAAACCTGCTCCCCGGAATCCTGATCCTGTTCTCCAGGAATGTATAATCAACCCGGTGTTCTGTTACAGAAAGAAGGATGCGGTCTTTCATCACGATACTCAACTGCTGGTCGGTGAACTGGTCGTCATGAATGGAGAGCTGATCGAGTGTGAGGAACAGGTACTCACCAGACTCCTCGTATTTTGTCCTGCTCTTGGTATTCAGGATATCCTCGATAGTCAGCGGATGTAGTAAGAGATGTTCACCGATCTGCTGGATAAGAGAAATGTCCTTTAGTCCGGCGATACGCAACCAGAGAACAGGGGAAGAAAGCAGCGGATCTATCTCATCAGGACTGGAGATGGACCCCCCGGCCACCGCATCTCCGCCATACACCAGATACGAAACATGCGTCGGTTCAGGCTCAATGTCCCCGATATACACCGCGGAACCCGGTGGCAATCCGCTCTTTACCGACAGGCTCTGCTGATATGACATAACCGACAGAAAATAGGATAAGAGAGATGAAAAACACCGTGATCTTCAGGTCGGGTAAACCTGAAAACCCGGGACCTGAATGATCCCGGTCCAGGATCACGGAGATCAGGATTTATCCGGAAAGAGTTCGTCGAAACTCTTCTCTTCGTGCTGGATGACCTTGATGCTCTTTATCCTCCCGGTCCGGGTTCCGATATAGTAGATGATCATCGGAAGACCAAGAGCAGGGATTGAGAGGAAGAGAGAACCACGAAGGTCCTCGTTAAAGGCCAGGATACCGAGTGCAAAGACCTCAAGGACTACTCCGATAATCAGTGGGAACCACGGGGAGAGCGGGGCAGGTGCCTTGATCTCCCGGAGGGTGTACCCTCGTGAAAAGACCTTCCGTCTGAACACTACCTGGCACCAACAGATCGAAATCCAGCAGATAGCACCGGTAAATGCCGATACCGATAGCAGCCAGAGGTACAGTTCACCCTCGCCATTTGAAAACCACCACATGCCAAGAACCGCCCAGCAAATGAGGAGGGTGAACAGCGTTGCATACATCGGGGTGCACTGCTTGTTGAGTTTTGAGAAGAGGGAAGGCGCCATTCCTTCCAGCGATAACCCATACATTGCCCTGACTGCCCCGTAAAATCCAGAATTTGCACAGGAGAACGCTGCAGTCAGAACAATAAACGAGAGAACTCCGGCAACCTCGGTAAACCCGTACTTCTCCAGCGCCAGAGAGAAGACGCTGTCAGAGAGATTTGCCTCCGAATACGGGAGTATCAGGATCAGCAGTAAGACAGGGATGATATCGACCCGGAGAATCCGGTAAACAACCTGACGGCATGCCTTTGGTACGATCCGGTCCGGATTCTCGGTTTCTGCAGCTGCCAGGCCGACAATCTCGGAACCCTGGAAATTGACCAGGATCAGGGCCAGATTGGCAAGGAGAATGAAAACACCGGCCGGGAAAAGGGCATGAAAGATTTCCTCGCCTGGGGGTAGAACGACACTGAGACCGATAAAACCTGCCGTGCCGATAAGGCCGAAGACAATGAGGGTCGCAACGACAATAAAAATGCCGTTATGAACGATCTTGATGAGCGAGAGGAAACTTTCCACAAAACCAAACCCCCCGACATGGATCAGGTTCAGGATGGTGATCAGAAGCAGGAAAATGACCGCCCATATGACAACATCGACCATCGGGAAGAAGACATGCATGATGATTCCTCCCGCAACAGCTTCTGACGGAATGTAAGCACACCAGTTAAACCAGTAACTCCATCCGGTTCCAACGGCCCAGGTCGGCGAGATAAATTCTGCCGAGTAACTGATGAAATTTCCCTGCCTCGGAACATTCACAAGCAATTCAGCAAAAGACTGCATCACGGTCCAGATAACAAGACCACCGATCATGTAGAGGATGAGAACAGAAGGTCCCATCTCTGCGATGAGGTACCCGGTACCGAGATAATAGATTGAACCGATAATACCCCCGATGGCAATAAGACTTGCCATCCAGGGCTTAATCCCCCGCTGAAGCCGTTCCATTCCCTGTTCGGGAACCAGCGGATCTACACTCGAATGGGTACAGGAGCAACTGTCCGGATTACCTGAAGACATGGTTATCGCCCCCAGGGGTTTTTTCCGGCCGTTAATCTCATCCAGGCAAGAATTTTATCCATTACGCTACCTCAATTTCGTTCACACGGGTATATTATGCCGCAAAAGGTCTGCATCTCTATAAAAAACAATTACTATTAAAAAAAGAGGCACGGATTCTTTTTATTACCACATTCAAACCAATAGTGCCTAAAAAAAGAGAGAAAAAGGCATAAATGAGAATATTTTTTACCGAGAAAAAAAAGCAGAACAGGGAGGAATCAACCAGTCATCCGGATCAGTAAGATGGCGCGCAGAATTATCCCATGTCATTCCCGGACTGCATCGTCTCGAAGAGGAAAACAACATCGGCGAGATTCAACCGGCTGTCACGGTTATAATCAAGTATCGGATCCTGGTCTCCGGCAGAGATACGGTTCATACAGAGGACGATATCCTGGAAGTCCCCATGTCCGTTATCGTTGAGATCATACGATAAAACGGTCATGTTTCCATAGCGACTGGCTGAAAGCGGATAATAATCGTTGTTTCCTACGGCAATCAGGTATGGAGTGCAGATTCCATCCTCATCAGGCGTACAGGTGTCAGAATACCCGGTTCCATCCGGATCAGACCAGACATTTCCGATTCCATGAATATCCCCGTCTTCACCACCCGCAGTAGTATTCCACCTGAGTTGTTCTCCTCCTGCAATCTGGACGTTTTTCGAATTCGACAACCGGTTATTCGTGATCACTGCCGAAGTTGCCGAACTGATCCCAATCCCGTAGATATTGGAACTGATCTCGTTTCCTGATACCAGTGTACCGGTGGAAGAGATCAAAAGGCCGGTCTTTTTGTTTGATATGATCTCATTACCGATGATCTCCGTTCCGGGTGACCGGACGATAATGCCGGCAACGGTATTCTTCCCGGCTGTGGTATCACGGACCCTGATAGACGATCCATTTACCAATGCAATCCCGGCATACCCGGCATTCAGGCTTGTACATCCCGATATCTCGCAATCCTCACAATCGGTCAGGGAAAACCCGGAGGGCGCTTTGCGTGCCGGCCCTACAATGCGATCTGCCGACGAGTCCTGGATCGTGACATTCCTGGCCTGGATGGCAGCATACCCGGCCGGACTCTCCTGGACATGACAACCTGCGATGGTTATCTGTTCTGAAGAACTGACGAGGTACCCGGCAATAAGGTTCTCTTCAGCACTGCACTGCGAGAAGGTGATCATACTGGAGTTGTACCCGGTTCGAAATCCGATCCCGTTCGTCAGGGACATGACCTGCTGAACTGAGACATTCCGACACCCGACAAGGAAGATACCATTTCCGTTTTTTGAGAGAACCAGATCAGAAACAGAGATATCTGAACAGTTTACCGCTACAATAAATGCCGGATTATCTGCCCCGGTAATCACCTGTCCGGAAACGCCATCAAGATACAATCCTTTCCGACCGTCAAAAGAGGTTGAGGAATCGATCTGGTGATGAAGGTATGCCGGTGAAGAAGCACTGATATCAAAGTTGATCCGGTTCCGGAGGATTCGCCCTCCGGAAATATGCAGGTTTTCAGACTCACTGATACTGATACCGATAAGGTTTGAATCAGCGATCAGATCAATCAGGGAGCAGCCTGAACATTGTTCAAGGCTAATCCCTGAGTATTTATTTTTCACCAGGGATACCCCGGAGATGGTAAGCCCGTCTGAACCAAAACAGACTATCCCGGACCCTGCATTCCCTTCGATACTACTCTCCTGGATCAGCGAGTTCCCGGTATCAGAATCAATAACGATTCCGTCACCACTATTCTTTTCCACGGTAAGATCCATTGCCGATATTGTATGGCAATTTTTTACAGCCATACCCGGTACAAGAGACGCGGTTCCTCCGTTTGACAGTATTGAGCCGTTCTGCAACACGACCGTGGAAGAATCCGTCAGCATGAGAGCCGCCGGCGCAACATCTCCATATCCGGTCTCCCGGATGGAAAAGTCCTGAAGAGAAACCGTTCCGCAGTCACCGATCTCTATCCCCCCTGCGCTACAATTCAGGACAGACATCGTTGAAATACGAACCAAATCTGAATTTATAACTCTGATTCCACGCTCAAATCCGGTGATGGTGCAGTTGAAAAGGGTAATATTCCGGCACCGCGAGGGTTCATCAACAACAATCCCAGAGGTACCTGTTCCCATGCCGGAGAGCGTGCAGCCGTTTCCGTTGATGACAACATCACTAGTACGGATGATTATCGCTGCTCCGTTGATGTCAGAGTGAATGGATGGTTGGAGAGAGTATACACCCGGACGGGATATTTCGCACGGCATACTGGTTATCAGGAAAGAATCCCCTCCATCCCCGGACCCTGCTGGTTGATCAGAACCTGATCCCGGTATCCCGGCTGTAGCAGAGACCGGAAGAGCGAACAGAATAACCAGGATCCCCCAGGACAGGGCTCTTGACAGTATTTTCTCCCTGATCCCTCCATCCAGACGCATAGTAGTCATATGTAATGATGAATAAAAAAACCGGCCTTCACAGGGGGATAGAACAGAGGTAGTGATGCAAACATTTATTCGTATCATTACGAAAGATATTCATATGCCTCTAATGACCTGGTCAGATGACCTCTCTGTCGGAGTACATGAGATAGACGGACAGCACCAGAAACTGATCGAACTGATTAACACGCTCCATGACGCAATGCTTGCACGAAAAGGAAAAGAAACCGTATCGACAATCATTGACGAACTAGCCGCATACACGGTCTATCACTTTTCCACAGAGGAAAAATACATGGGACAGTACAAATACGCCGGCATAGTTACCCACAAACGGGAACACGAAGGATTTGTCAGAAAAGTCGAAGAATTCCAGGACAACTATAAGAATAACAAGATCGGCCTTTCGATCGAGATCATGACATTTCTCAAGGAATGGGTGACGGGTCATATCAGGGGTACAGACCAGCAATACACCGCCCACTTTAACAAAAACGGCTTGTCCTGAACGCTACCCACATACATAAGTCAGTACAGCACCCACCTTTTTCCAATGAACCTGTTAGACCAGTGGTTTCCGTATCAGTCTTATCGTCCGGGTCAGGAAGAGATGCTCAGGGTTTCCGCAGAATATGCAGCATCCGGAGGCCTTCTCCTGATTGATGCGCCCACTGGTTCAGGGAAATCTAGCGTGGTATCTGCCCTCCTGAACGAACGAAACGGCCGTCTGATCATCGTGGCCGTAAGAACGATTTCACAACTAACCACCTATGTACGAGAACTCGACCTGATCAGGAAAAAACAGTCGTCACTGAAGTACTCGTATCTTATCGGAAAATCAGCGATGTGCCCTCTCGGGGGAATGGGTGACGTGTACCACAAATGCGAAACAGTGAAAATGTTCTCCACAGCCCTGATCAAAGAACGGGCAGAACGGGGATCACTGAATCCTTTCCGTGATCCGGTCATTATCCAGCAAATTAAGAAAAATGATCCTGATCACCCGATACTCTGCCCTTTTTTCATCAGGAGCAAGACAGCCGTTACAAGCGAGAAAGGAGGGGGAATCCGGATTATTCCTTCAGAAGAATGCCGGAGATTAGCCGATAAAATTGCCGGGACCAGAACCGACCCCCAGGGAATCGACACAACATGCGACGGGATTTGTCCGTACGAGGTGATGGTGCAGGCATCCCAGCATGTCGATGTGCTCATCTGTAATTACCACCATCTCTTCGATGACCAGATCCGTGAACAACTCTACCTGAACCTGCAGAAAGAACCAGGAGACATTATCCTCCTTCTCGATGAGGCACATAACTGCGGTGATGTCATGCAGGACATTCATTCGGTCTCCCTTGATCAGCAGGCACTTGAACAGGCTGATCGCGATATTACCACCCTCAGGAGGGAGGTAAAGGATCTCGAGGCTGTCAGGAGACTGTTTCCCCAGATATCACGGTTCATGGACGGCCTGAAACGATCACCTGAGATAGAGGACTGGTTTGATCCCACCCTCTTCTCACGGATGATCCTGAAGGAATCCTTTTACACGAGCCTTGAAGAGGTCGTTGATAACCTGATGAAACTGAACGAGGCTATCACCGAAGCAAACTCGAAACGCGGGGATTACCGGACGACAGGGATAGAACGGTTATGTAACTTCCTGTACCGGATGAATCTCGCCCTCCAGGGCCCGTCGTACCTCACCATCTATCACAAGGATCAGGAGAAGATATCCCTTGAAGTAAGAAGCATCGACTCGGCCCCAGCCCTGTCTGCTCTGGTAAAAGAGCACCATGCAACCGTCCTCATATCAGGAACCCTCTCCCCTCTCGAAAGTTACGAGATGCTCTTCTTCAGAACCCTTACCGGGGTAAGAACCGGAAGATTCTCCCTCCCGAATGCATTCCCACGGGAAAACCGGCAGGTTCTGGCCGCTTCGGACATCACCTCGGCTTTTTCTATGAGACAGGATGCGGACAACGCACAGAGAATTACCCGTTACATCCAGGAATTCTCCCGGTATCCGGGAAACCTTGCGGTTTATTTCCCATCATACCAGACATTGGAAACTGCGGTGAGGGATACGGAGCAGTTCCTTGACAGGCATGAACTCTTCGTTGAACCCAAGGATAGCGGGGAGGCACAGGAACTTCTCTCCCGGTTCATGAATCTCCCGAAAAAAGGAAAAGCGGGCATACTGTTCGCCGTCTGTGGTGGCAAATGTTCTGAGGGGCTCGATTACCGCGGTGATATGCTCACCGGTGCCATGGTTTTCGGGCTGCCGCTTGCCCCTTGGAACCGGGTCAGGCAGATGATCATAGATTATTATGTTCAGAAATACGGCCAGGAAGGAAGATTCCTCGGGTATACCCTCCCTGCCCTTAATAAGGTCCAGCAGGCATTGGGGAGGGTCCTGCGGACCCCGCAGGATAAGGGAATCCTGATATTCGGGGAAAAGCGGTTTCTTGACGAGCAGATCAGAAAGCGGCTTCCCTCTTGGATCCAGGAAGAACTTACTCCGGTAACGATAGAGACGTTTCCCGGGTTTTTCAAACCATGACAATCAGGGAGGGAACGGTTCCGTTCGGACTCTGGCATGTGTATGTGAGATGGGACGGGGACCTGGTATACCAGGTCAGGTTTGTAAGAAAACCGGTCCCGGGACCGGTTCCCGGTGAGATCTCTCGGTTTCTTGCCGGGAAGGAGACCCGCCTTGAACCGCTCAGGAGTGTTCTCCTTGAGGAGAAGGGCAATTATTCAGATATTTATCAGGCAGTCTCCGCAATCCCCTACGGTACGACCTGTTCCTACGGAGAAATTGCAAACCGGGTAAACACCCATGCCCGGGTTGTCGGTATGGCAATGAAACGTAATACGACTCCCCTCTGCATCCCCTGTCACCGGGTGGTGTCAGCATCCGGGGGGCCGGGCGGGTTCACCCCGGATCCCCAAATAAAAACAGATCTGCTCTCCCTGGAGAAGGGAGTCATGTTGAAAGAAAAAAAGAGGACATCAGCCCCCTCCTCTTCATGTAGGCTGGATGAACCATGACCACCACCAAAGACGGTCCCCTGCGTTCGGCACTCATACTCATCGGCGGAAAAGCAACACGTGCAGAAGGGAGAGAAAAATTCCTCTTCGCGTTCCACGGGAGGCCATTTATTGAACATCAGGCAGCAATAATCCGGACCATCTGCCAGGAGATCGTTCTCGTTGCACGGGACAGGGAACAGTGCAGAACAGTTCACCAGTACCTCCCGCTTCCCTGTATCGCAGATATCAGAAGAGAGAAAGGCCCCATGGGGGCCCTCCATGCCGGGGTAAAAAAGGTCAGTAGCGAAGTCGTTTTCGTTACCGCATGTGATATGCCACTGCTTTCAGGAGATATTATCAGGTACCTCTTTGAAAAGATCGGGGATGCAGATGCAGCGGTTCCGGTATGGGAAGACGGGACCATTGAACCCTTGCATGCGGTATACCGAAGACGAACCGTGCAGGATTACCTGGATACGAATGATGAACAACGGGCGTTCAAAATGATCAGGGATATCAACTCTGTCCTTGTTCCGGTCGGGGAGTTACAGAAATTTGATCCCAATCTGTATACTTTTTTAAATATAAATGATATAGAGGCTCTGAACCAGTTCAGAGATTATCACGAATCCGACCGGAAATGATCGTTCCATACCCCTTGAGATCATCAAGCATGACCAGCGGATATGAATAACTAGTGACTTGGACGAGGTATGGACCCTGGAGATACACAATACCGCTCTTCACATTGGTCTCATAACCGTACCCGTCGTCACCGATCACGAGGGGTGACGGGGTATCCGCAGATGCACCTGATTGTATCTCCTGGAATTTCGTTTTTGCCTCTTCAGGAGTCTGGTACCTGCTGACATCCTGCTGGAACCGGTACCCGGCATCGGGGATAATGAAGGCAGAAGAATAAGAATTCACGGTCTGAACCGGATCACCGGCAATTATCCAGGCAGGAGGGAGATCTGCATCGACGAGAAAAACGGGGGGAATGCCGCCTGACCCGGATTTCTGTGCCTCGATTGCGTCACGTGTCTCAACATACCGCTGCAGTGTCGCTTCGTTGATAGCAAGTTTCATCGTGACATTTGCGTGTATTTTGTCACCCAGCATGTCAAACTGATAGGATCCTCCCCGCTGAAGCCGTACTGATTTATTTTCAAGGCTGTGGCTTCTTCCAAATCCTTCATTCAGCACTTCTTCACCAGTTTCACGGTTATAGACCCGTATCTCAAACCAGGCATCCTGTGAAGGCCTGTTCACCTGGTGCTCAATCATCCCTTCCTTGTCCCCGGTTCGCTTCTCGTGGGCAATGATATCAGTTGTCATATTCGGGGCAAAAGTCAGATCGATGAACAGGGGCGGGGTCGTGAGGTTATATGCAAAGGCAACCGCTTCATTGTTAAAGGTTTTATTAAATGAATATATCGGGAGGTATTGCTGATCCGGGGCAAGTCCGCTGCGTTCGTAGAGCTTTGAATACTGCTGGTTCCGGGAAGTCAGGCCCTGGGTGGATACCGGCTGGACCGGAATGACTGAATCACCAGGTACATCAGGTAGTGCAGGGTTAATTGAGGCATCACTCCCCTGATCCTGAGAAGATGATCCGGGTTGCGTCGATTCAGGGGATTGCTGACCCTCTCCTCTCTCTCCCGCGGAGAGACCGTCACCGTTCTCTCCTGCCGGACCGTAGGAAGATGCGTCACCTGATCCGGCAGAAGGAGTCACCTCAATGCACCCAGGAATAAGAATCAGCCCGATGATTAGTATAAAAATAAGAAACCGATTCTGCAGGATTATTTTCCGGTCCATAGTTACAGATCTGGAACAGAAGATTATGTACTTACTCCTCACCAGGGATGCTGAAATGAGAGGTACGTTTAAATATTCCCGTATATAATGGGAGATAGCGGATGAAGTATCTCAATTTCAGGTTATGGGGTCCGTTTTATGTGATCGGCCTGGCCATCGTCATGCTCACGATGTGGATGGTCGATGAGGTACGTCCGGGTGGTATTGCTCTCTGGCTGGGAAGTGTTCTCATCTGCATTCTTGTCGGATTTAACCTGTTCATGATGCGAAACGAGATCAAGGCACATGAAAAGAAGGAAGATAAGGATCGTATCCTCTCAGGGCTGGAGCCGATTGATCGGAACAGGAAAGGATTCCTTTCCCGGAAAGAGAAAAAATCGTAATATTCAGGATGCCTGTTCCTTCCTCTGGAATACCTTCAGCATCGGTTTGTATGGTTTGAAGAGATGTTCCACGTCTTTGGCCATGTATTCTGACATCCCCATGATATAGAATCCGTCTTTTCCAAGACTTTCATATACCAGTTTCACGAGGTCTTTCTTCTGTTGTTCATTAAAATAAATGGTGACGTTACGGCAGGAGACCATATCGAAGGATTTCCCGATTTGAACCGCCTTCATCAGGTCATGTGGCTTGAACTGAACCATCTGCCTGAGATGATCCTTTACCGAGTATTTTCCATCCTCTAATTTGTCAAAATGACGGGATATCTGCACCTCAGAGAGGTTTTCAAGCGCATTTTTCTCATAAATCCCCTGCTTTGCCTTCTTTATCATCTCTTCATCGATATCAGTGGCAATTATTGCATTATTAAAGGTTATTCCTGACTTTCCGAGTTCATGCAGGATCAGGGCATACGTATACGGTTCTTCGCCAGATGAACATCCGGCACTCCAGATCTTGATCGTTCGTTTATCCCTGAGAACCGCAGGGAAGATCTCCTTTTTCACAAGATCAAAGACGTCAGGATCCCGGTAAAATTTCGTGACATTGATCGTGAGGGCATTGCGGAGTTTCTCCTCTTCCTCGGGATGGGTTTTAAGATACTGGAGGTACTCGACAAAATTCTTTGACCGGGTCGAATTCATCCTGGAGAGGAGCCTGCGTTTCACGTAATCCGGTTTATAATTAGATAAATGAATATTCAGCCGTTTTTCAACATCAAGAATGAGTTCGGGGAGACCTTTCTCACTTATCTGTGGTACATTAATGACAGGAAAGACGGGGGGGAGTTTTTTATCCATGGCTGGTGTTCCTTTCGGCGGGGATATTCAGGAAGAACCCTGTATTCCGGACAATATCTCTCCCATATCCAGCCAGATGACAAGCTGTGCCTTGTCCGTCTCGCCGCTACGCTTATCGAGGATATCATCCTGTGATATCTTAATTATCCCTTTGATATGAGTATGTATCTGAGCATTTATATCCTCCCCAAGAGACGTGACCTGACGCACCGGTACCTCGGTTACACTTCTGACGGTATCCACGATGATGCCGACATGCTCACCCTGGGTGACATCTGACGGGATGATGATGATCTTCTGACCGCTCCGATCCTTCCTGACACCTTCTCCCAGGAGAACAGCCAGATCGACAATATGGGTCACCTCGCCACGCAGGTTGATGATGCCTACCACGTACGGGGGCGTCTTGGGAAGCGGTGTAATCGGCAACATCTCAACTACTTCCCTGACCATCGAGATATCCATCGCATACCGCTCACCGGTTAATTCAAACTCAACGATATCCACCTCACCGGTATGTGCTTCCTGTAGGGCGAACATTGACGACGTCTCTTCGGCATGCCTGCTTTTCAGAAGTTCAATCTCAGAACCCCGGGTTGTTAATTCGGTCTGAAGGGAAGAGATCCTCGTCACCGGGGCAGAGATGTCCACAAACTGGTGGAGTATCCGATCACCGGATGGATCCATCCGGGCCGGGGTATGGAGGTAGATGTTCTGCCGGATCCTGACCGGCGGGTACAGGGATGAAAACCCATCAGGTGTCTGGACCGGTCTGATACACTCACCAAGAGTCATCCCGGTTCCGGATGATGTATCAAGCCCCGCAGCCTCCCTGAAGGCATCATTACACAGGAGGATCCGTTCATCTGAATCGGTGATTACCCCCGGACCGATGAGGCCGGAAAGATCCGGATTACAGGGAGCGATAGCCGTACCCAGGGAAGCGGGGGGAGACATTTCAGATTTTTTACCTTTGTCCGCTGTGGTCGCCGGATCTTCAGCCGTTGACTGGAGAATAAGGACTGATAGCCCGCCAGGAGAGGGTGCAGGGATGATCAGAACGGAGTATTCACCACGGCCCCACGGGGAATCAATCGTAATGGCTTTCTCAAGAAGAACAGGATCTGATGAGGATACATCGGTCGAGATACCGAGTTCAGCAAGATCTGAACCGGCGAGATCGGCAGATGAAAGACCCATTATTTCCGCGAATGACTCATTAACCGCGTATATCCGATGACCTGACGAGAATAATGCAGTCGGAGCCGGGCTCATATCGAGGAGAACCCGGGCAACATGGGAATCTCCGACCATATCCGTGCCCGGTACCTGCCGTTCCGCCCGATATTCTTCATTACGGGGGTTTACGGCCGGAGCGGGCGGGATATTGAGAGGAATCCGGGATTCGCCGGGCTGACCGGAGGAGGTGTCCTGGAGGATGAGAACTGAAAGATCGTCGTCGCTGCCCCCGGGAATGATGAGAACGGAATATTCACCGCGGCCCCACGGGGAATCAAACGTGATCGTCCTGTCGAGGAGGATCGGTCCGCTTGCGGATATGTCAGCAGGGATTCCCAGTTCGACAAGATCTGACCCCGTCAGATCGGAAGATGAGAGACCCATGATCTCGGCGAACGATTCGTTGGATGCGAAGATCTTCAGGTCTCGTGAATACAGGGCTGCCGGGGCAGGATTCATATCAAGGAGAACCCGGGCAAGCTGGTGATCACCGGTCTGACCGGCATCAGATCCGTCCGGAGATTCAATTTGGCCATCCGGGGCGTCTGAGTCCGTTTCCACGCACACGAGGAGAAAATACGGATTATCTGATGCGGATCCCAGGGAATTTACCTCAAGCCAGACCTTTCCGGTAGCCCCGTCGTATCTCATAATCTCGGTTTCCATCGAAAGGGGCATGTCTGCTTCCTCCAGGGATCCAAGAGAGCGGACTTCAGGACCAAATCCACAACTCCCGATGTCCCGGAGATGCACCGTGCTCCGGTCCCTCCCGGTAAGGGACACAAATGCAAGATTTTCCATCCGGATGGTACCATGAGCGTCCAGGACCGCGGATGCAACCGGAAAGAGATCAAACGCAACTGCTGCCGGATCACCACGGGGAAAGCCAGGTCGTTCCGGTTCTCCACCCTGCCCTGATAAACCATAGCCACGACCACTGGCGGACAGGGACTGTTCGACCAGTACCAGGAGCGTCGAGACATCATGATCAAACGGCAGGATCGGTGGCCTGATCGAAATGACCGAATATATCCTTCCGTCTGGACCCCGTGCCGGTTCATCATATGGAAGATACTGGGAGGCCGGGGGATGACTGGTGGTTATCTCGCTTCTCGAAACACCGAAAAGATCACAGAACGCTTCGTTTGCGTCATGAATCGCTCCATCAGTATCAGTAAGAACCATCGCCAGTTCATGGTACTGGAAGATCTCAAGTGCCCGGTCAAATTCCGTATGGGCAGTAATGAGGTCGTTGAGATACGAATCGTGCGTGGAGCGAAGCGTGTTCAGATCAGTCTCAAGGGTGGTGTAGAGTTCGTTGAGGCGGAGAATCTCCTCATTCTGATCCTTAATCGTTCCGAGCAGTCTTTTAAGACGAAAAACCACAGGTTCAAAGATCGACGGGAGATCCGGTTCCTCCTCTTCAAGGGTAGCCAGGACAGATACAGACTGCTCCAGTACATCCTCCGGGATTATTCCTTTCTTCTCTGGTTTCTTACCTGTGACTGCAAAAAGACCCTTCCTTCCGGAACCCTCCATTTCATCCCCCTCAAACATGGTATCCCCTTATCCCCACGTATCAATGATTTCTGCTGCCTGAACAAAAAAATCTGCTGCTGAATCTGAAACACCCGCGATCGTAAGGGGGATCCCCTGCTGGAGAGACCGGGCCAGGAGTTTGCTTTCAGGTATCCGGATTATCGCCGGAAAATGGTCATGAATCTCGTTTTCAACCATGATCCTGATATCCATTGAATTCTGTTCAGGAACCGCAGGCGGAGACGAGAGATGGCGCCCGAGCCATCCGATAACCCCTCCGGGGGATGGTTTTTCAGGTTCAGACCACCGGTTCAGTATTGCCATCCCGGGAGGGACGCTCTTCCCGATAATGTCAGAGATGTCCTGCATGATTATCCGGATATTGCGGTATCCTGCCAGGGCAAAATTATCTGGTGAAAAGACAAAAACCAGTTTATCTGCAGCCATAATGCCGTTGATAACAAACTGGCCGAGAAACGGGGGGGTATCGATAAGGATGTGATCATACCGGTCATTGATCTTTGCGATCTCATCACCGAGGATCTGGTACCGGTGTTCATTCTGGTAGAGGTAGACCTCAACACCAGCGAGATCAAGATGGGACGGGACGAGATCAATCCCGGAGAGCGTGTGAACTATGCAGGAATCAATAGATATCCGGGGTTCATCATCCTGGCACCGGCTTATATAGAGGTGGTAGATATTACGGGCAGGAGTATCGGGATGAACACCAAGACCGATCGTGGCATTCGCCTGTGGATCAGTGTCGATAACGAGTACCCGTCTTCCCTTCCGTACCAGGGCTCCGGCAATCTGAAGACACGAAGTAGTCTTGCCCGTTCCCCCCTTATGGTGCACAAAAGCAACTGTTGTCAAAACACCCCTCTTACCGTACATGCGTGAATACACCTATATATAATTATTGAAATCTATCCCTGTCGGCAGTATCCTGCTCCGTGCTAATAAAAGAGTCTCCGTGTTTTACAGGATTTTTTTTTGAGAACCGGGTCATGAATACCTTTATCCATTACAGGACAGAATTCATCAATATGACCCTGAACAGGGACATCTTTGAACTTAGAAAGTTTGTAGCTCCGGAATTGGTTTTCGGGGTCGGAGCCAGGCATCTTGCCGGCCAGTATGTAAAAAACTTTCAGACGGGAAAAATCCTCCTTGTTACTGATTCCGGGGTTCTCAGGACGTCATCATTTGAAGATGTCAGGAAAAGCCTTGATGATTCAGGGATAGCTTATACCATATTTTCTGATATACAGCCAAACCCCCGTGCCGATTCGGTCATGAAGGGGGCTGAACAATATGTATCCGGCGGATGCATGGGCATCCTTGTGATCGGAGGAGGATCAGCCATAGATTGTGCAAAAGGGATAGGGATAGTGAGTTCGAATAAGAAACATATTCTCGAATTTGAAGGGGTTGACCAGATACGCATCCCGGCTCCTCCCCTCATTTGTATCCCGACGACCTCGGGGAGCAGTGCTGATGTATCCCAGTTTGCTATCATTACCGATCCGAAACGAAAAATAAAGATCGCGATCATCTCAAAAGCCCTTGTTCCCGATATTGCCCTCATTGATCCGGAAACCCTCCTTTCACTACCTTCTGATCTGACCCTCCACACCGTCCTTGATACTCTGACCCATGCGATTGAAGCATACGTCTCAAACGCCCATTCTTCAATGACCGATATCCACGCCCTTGAGGCAGTCCGCCTGGTCACCAGGTACCTCCCCTATACCATCAAATACCCGGATAACCTGGAATACCGGGTATACACAATGCTCGCGAGTATGCACGCCGGATTAGCCTTTTCAAACGCGAGCCTCGGGGCAGTACACGCAATGGCCCACAGTCTTGGCGGCCTGTTGGATCTTCCCCACGGAATGTGCAATGGTCTGCTACTTCCGGCGGTGATCTCATTTAATTATGATGCCGTTCCTGACCGGTACGATCAGATCGGGGGTGCCATGGGAATAAGGATGGATGATATCAGGAAAGAAAACCGGAAAACCGCAATCCTGGATCATTTAAAGGCGTTTTACCAGGAACTCGGATTTAGTGTTTCCCTGAAAGACATGGGTGTGGATCCTGCCATGATACATGAACTGGCAATACATGCACTGGCCGATCCCTGCATGGTGACAAATCCACAACAACCAGGATTAGACGATATTGAATCCATCTATGAATCTGCATAATGACGAGAATGGTTCAGGAGACAACCTGAGAAACCGTATTATCGGGCTTGGATCTTCATCGCATCATAAGAGTTACTATCCTGAACTGATGACGCGAATCTCCGAGCTTGAGCGGTTTCGAGCCCTTCTGCAGGAGACATCGGATGCGATCTTTCTGGTTAACCGTGATACCTGGCGGTTTACCGATATCAACCGATCCGGAATTGAGTTACTCGGGTCTACGCGGGAAAGACTTCTAGAAATGGATGTGAAAAAGGCTCTCGGGCCTGATTTCACGGAGATATTCACCGAGCAGCAGGAATCCGGACCACACCAGTCACTTCAGGCAGAGATCGTGTTCCGGAAGAATGTTGAAAAAGATCGCTGTCTCGATGTAACCTCCCGGATTGTACAAACACCAGACGGAATTCACCAAGTTATCATCGCCAGGGACGTTACGGAACGGAAACTGGTTGAGGAGGAACTTGAGCAGTATCAGACCCACCTCGAAGAACTGGTAGCCGAACGGAACGAAGAACTGATCGTCACCAACCAGGAACTGACCGGGGAGATAAAGCAGCGTATCAGAACCGAACAAGTCCTCAATTTCGAGAAAGAACGCCTTGAACTTATTCTGAAAACAATCGACGATGCCGTCATTCTGACTACTCCGGGGGGAGCGATAACCTACCTCAACCGGGCAGCACGGGACCTGCTCGGGTACTCTGCTCCCCTCGCCGGAGATAAAAACCTTGATGATCTTGTCGGGATGGGGAGTGACAAGACAATGATCCTTTTTTCCCGGGTTATCTCCGAAGCCGTGAAGAAAAATCACCCGGTTGATCTCGCAGACCAGAAACTCCACCTCCGGAAGACCGGTGCCCACCGGATAATTACCGGTTCAGTTTCCCCGGTGCTTGGTACGGAAAAGACGGAAGGGGTCGTCATCATCATCCGTGACATCACAGAACGACTCAGGATAGAACAGGAACTCGAGAAAGCAGAACGTATCGAGTCCATAGGGCTTCTTGCCGGAGGAATCGCACATGATTTCAACAATGTCCTGACCTCTGTCATTGCGAATCTCGGACTCTGCGGTGAGCTGATCAGACCGGAATCTCCGGCATTTTGCCACCTGGAAAAAGCAGAAGAAGCGATCTATCAGGCACGGAGACTGACCCAGCAGCTTCTTACCTTCTCAAAGGGTGGAGAACCCATAAAGGAATGCATCCATATTGAACCGTTAATCCGTGAGACCGCCGGTTTTGCATTGAGCGGGTCACGATCGATTGTTGAATACTCCTTTCAACCCGGTCTCTTCCCGGTTGATATCGACAGGACACAGATCAGCCAGGTAATTCAGAACCTGGTGCTGAATGCTGACCAGGCCATGGAAAACGGGGGAACCATCAGGATTCATACAGAGAACATCACGGTCACACCTGAAAACGGCATTTTCCAGTTAAAAGACGGCGATTACATCAGAATATCAATCCAGGATGAAGGTTCCGGTATACCTGCCGATATCCTCACCCATATCTTCGATCCCTATTACTCTACGAAGGATACGGGTACCGGACTCGGACTTACCACGGTCCTGTTTATCCTGAAAAAACACCATGGGACGATCGAAGTAGATTCAGCTGAGAAGAGAGGAACCCGATTCACCCTGTATCTTCCTGCATGTGCCGAAGAGGTAATTGTCTCCGATGAGCCGGAAAAACCCGTGGAAAAGCCATCGGCCACCGGTTCAGTGCTCCTGATGGATGATGAAGAAGGTATTCTGGACGTGATCTCAATCCTGCTCAGACGACACGGGTGGGAAGTGACTCCGGTAACCGATGGCCAGCAGGCAGTTGCAGCATATCAGGAATCTATGGAGAGAGGAAAACCGTACGATGTCATAATCATGGATCTCGTTATCCCGGGGAGGATGGGTGGTAAGGATGCCATTGCAGAGATCCTGAAGATCAACCCAGATGTATTTGCGATTGTATCAAGCGGTTATTCCAAGGATCCTGTCATGGCCGAACCGGAGAAATATGGCTTTTCCCGCGTTCTTCCAAAACCATACAAAATTCAGGATCTTCTCAATCTCATGAAACCGACATGAAAGGAAGCAGTATCAGGGATCATTATGCCCATAAACCTGACTGTCCTGATACATCCCGGGAGTCAGTGGATGACACCTACATGGTTGTGGGTCTGAATCCTGTTATCTCCCCTGAATCTCGCATCCTTATCCTTGGAAGTTTTCCATCGGTAATCTCGCTGCGTGCCGGGGAATACTATGCCAATCCGAGAAACCAGTTCTGGAAGATCATGAGCAGCATTGTGGGATTCTCCCCCATGGAGTCATACCAGGTACGGACAGCTGCCCTGTTAAAACATGGTATCGGCCTGTGGGATATATATCAATCCTGTATCAGGAAAGGAAGCCTTGATACTATGATTCAAAGCCCGGTCCATACCGATCTCGAAGGGGTGATCCAAACCCTGCCGGCGATACGTGTTGTTGTTCTGAATGGAAGGAAGGCTGAACAGGGCTGGATACACTGGACAAAAACAGTCCCATCGGCACGGTGTCCGTCTGTCAGGGCGATTTATCTTCCTTCGACAAGTCCGGCCAATACCCTCCCGTTTGTAGAAAAACAGAAAAGATGGGAAGTACTGATTCGTGGTCTCCTGTCAGAAATGCCGAAGTGAGGAGATATTCTCCGGTGCCACCAGATCTCATCTCCGCTAGGAAAAGGACATGAACAATGAAATCAGGGTATTTTTTTAGCGGTCACTGAGACGATCTGATACCAGGCCCGGTTTGTCCGAAAGGTACAAGCATGCAGGGATAATGAATGATATCAGGGAGCAGATATGCAGGATGAACAGGAACATGAGATTGTAACCGACCGACTGGTGAAGAAATACGGTGATCTGACGGCTGTCAGGGAGGTCAGTCTTTCAATTCGAAAAGGAGCCCTCTTCGGCCTTCTCGGACCAAACGGATCTGGTAAAACCACCATGATCAGGATCCTGACCGGACAGATACGGCCAACATCCGGAACTGCTGCCGTCAGGGGAATCAACGTGATTGACGACCCCATCGGAGTCAGGAGAGAAGTTGGCATTATTCCGGAGCAGGAGTCACCCCCTAGTTTTTTGACGACGCTTGAATACCTCGAATTTATCGGAGACATCAGAAAGATTCCGGATATCAACGCAAAAGCAGACTGGTGGTTTGAATTCCTGGAATACGGAGAGAAACGAAACGTCCTCTGTAAGGATCTCTCACGCGGAACCAGGCAGAAACTCATGCTTACCCAGGCATTCATCCATCATCCCCGGCTTGCCCTTATCGATGAACCCCTGATCAATTTTGATCCGGTTATGCAACAGAAAGTGAAGGATTTCTTCATCTCATATGTCAGAGAGGGTAACACCCTCTTTATATCAACCCATCTCCTGGAGACCACTGAGGAGATATGTTCTGATATTGCCATTCTCCATGCAGGTGAACTCCTGTATACCGGAACAATCAGGGAGATCCTTGAAGAAGGCCGTCACCTGTCGGATTTCTTCCTTACACTGGTGCGGAGCGGCAATCATGGCTAAGCTCTTCCTGAACATGATGATAGAGGAGTGGCGGGTTCACTCAACCATGTTCGGGAGCCTGAACTTTGCTCTCTTTCCGGTCATGATCCTCGGAATCGCGTTCATGGGTACGTTTCTGCTACCGCTCATCAGTGCAGCCATACCGATACGGGATCTCGTCATCATCGTGCATGCCAATTACCTGATGCTCGGAATTATGGTTGGCGGATTCGGCCTGCTGGGCAACGAAGTGATGAACCGGCGGTTTGGACAGGCAAGTCTTCTTGCATTTTCCGCACGGATTCTCCCCCTCTCCCAAAAGTACATCTTCACCATTTTTGTTCTGAAAGACACCCTATACTACTTTTTTCTCTGGGTTTTCCCGCTTGCGGCTGGTTTTTTCATCGGATCGGTGTTTACCGGAATTCCGACAGAGATTCCGGTCAGACTGATGATCACCCTGACGCTCTCCTTTATGAGCGGATTGTCTCTGGTTTTTTTGCTCACTTCCGGATACAGTAGATCACCATGGCTCCTCTCCCTCATGCTCATCGCCATCGTCGGTTTTGTGCTTCTGACAGTGCAGTATACCGGGTTGAACCCGGCCCTTGTCTTTCCGCCACTGCTCCTCTTCTACCGGTTTACCATAGAGACCGGGCTGGTTGCCTTCCTCGCAGTACTCATCCCGTTCAGTATTGCACTCATCATCTCCTCTCCTGATGAACCGTCACGAGTCAGGGAATACCGGAGCCGGATGCATCCCCTGATCAGTCACCTGTTCTTTCTGCCGACTCCTCCGTTGGCAGCGAAAGATCTCATCGATCTCTGGAGGAGCGGAAGTATCCTTGGACAGACCATCTTCTCATTCCTGGTCCCCCTCATCGTCATCTGGTTCTTCCTTTCACTGCTCGAAGAATATGTCTCCGTTGTTCAACTGCTCTTGACGTATGCCATGATCACCGGGATCATCGCCTCGACGATGTATACATGGCTGACGATGTTTGATACCTATGGGACCTATGCAATACTCCCGGTAAGTATCCGGACACTCATAACCAGCAAAATTATGAGTTTTACCCTGATGCAGGCCATCCCGGTAGTATTTATAGGTACGATCACCCATCTTTCAGGAGAGGGATCCTCTATTCTCCCGGTTCTGGTTCTGATGATCTCTATCTCTTATTATACCCTCTCGGTGACCATATGGCTGACCGGGCTCTCCCCGAGTGTGCTTGTGTATAGTGCCCGGGTCATGGTCATATACTTCCTCCTGATCGGGATCGTCCTGACACTTTTTAGTTCAGTTACGTCAGTCAGCCCGTGGTATGCGATCTCTGCAGTGTTCCTTTTCATTCCCTCGTATCTCTTCATCAGGCAGGGATTCAGGAGATGGGACCGGGTTGACCAGCCCCTCTTCTGATGGGATTCATTCTTAGTATCGATCCCAATGCCGGGTTTTCTCCTGCTGAAAGCCCGGATACAGGATATTGCCAGAAAAGATACCATCACCGGGGATGAACGCCCGCCGGGAAATGGGAGAGATATAAATAGAAGCAGACCGATTCTCTCCTGATAATCGGAAGGAGAAGAACCCGTCGTATTGTGGGTCGCTTTTTCTTCCGGAGGTAGATTATGAACCACCCTGAATCACAGAGCACGACGTTCATTTCAGAGATTACCGCGAATCCTGCACCACTCGGGCTGCTTGGATTTGGTATGACCACCGTCCTCCTTAACCTGCATAATGCAGGACTGTTCACTCTTGGATCGATGATCCTTGCCATGGGGATTTTTTATGGAGGGATTGCACAGATCATCGCAGGAATTATGGAATGGAAGAAGAACAACACCTTCGGTGCCACGGCGTTCACTTCCTACGGACTCTTCTGGATGACGCTGGTGGCCCTGCTCATTCTCCCCCAGCTTGGTCTTGCAGAAGGAACCGGCGGTGACCTGGCAATGGCATCCTACTTCATCATGTGGGGGCTTTTTACCGGAGTTATGTTCTTTGGAACCCTGAAAGCAAACCGTGCCCTGCAGTTTGTCTTCGGATCACTGACGATTCTCTTCTTCCTGCTTGCTATCGGGGATATCACCGGAATAGAATCGGTAACCTTCCTTGCCGGGATCGTCGGGATCATTTGTGGATTCTCCGCGGTATACACCGGTCTGGCCCAGGTCATCAACGAGGCTCATAACCGGGTAATCCTTCCGATCTGGCCGGTATAACTATTTTTGTGGGGATCCCGGGATCCGGGATCCTTTTCTTCACCTGATCGGACAGAGCCGTCCGGTGACAGACCCGCTGGCCCGTGCCACAGAGTCTCTGTGGTGTCCTCCCGTTCCGGTCAGACCGTATCCACGATCAACCACGGGTGAGTCTCGTCTCCATTCCCCGATTCATCATGGGGAACACCGGATATGGGATACCGGGAAAAAACAGGATATCTCTCAGGAAAAAAGAGAACCCAGGATCCACCCCGGTCTGATATTATAAAAAAAAGGGAATTCAGGCAGATACTTTCTGTTCTGCTTCTTCAAGAGCCTGTTTGGCGAAGGAATCTTCAGGGGCCATCTCCTGTGCCTGTTTGAAGGCCTCTACTGCCTCCGGATATTTCCCCTGGGCCGTGAGCGCCTGGCCCTTGTTATACACAGACAGGAAATTCGGCATCAGTTCGAATGCATGGTCATATGCCTCGATAGCTTCATCATACCGCCCGGATGCATTCAGGAACGACCCTTTTTCATTCCAGTTCCCGACATTATCCGGACTTGCCTTGATGAGCTGATCGTTTAATGCCAGTGCTTCCTCAATGTTGTCCATATGGAACAGGGTACGACTTTTTAACGCAATTGCACGTTTATCAGTTGAATCCATGACCAGTGCCCGATCCAGTATGACGATTGCCTCATCGTATTTTCCGGCATTATACAAATCCTGGCCTTTCAGAACGAGGACATCGACCGTTTCTTCAGTGGGTTCGGCGACCGGTTCAGTTGTGGTTTCAGGGGTGACTTCAGGCTCTGATTCAGAGGTTTTTTCCAGGGCCGGAGTTTCTTCAGGAGTCACTGCAGATGACTCAAGCGGGGCTGAGGAAGGAGGTGCCGCTTTTTCCTCCGGTGATGACGTGCATCCCGCGAGGAGCACGCTGACTGCCATGACGAGAAGAAGGATGACAATAAACCGTTTCATAAAAAGCGTTGTCAGGTATTTCATCATATACCTGTCGGATGGTCTTATAAATTACCGGTTTCCTTGATTTTCAGAAACCCGCGCCTTCAGGAACCGTTTACATCGGTGGATACGAAAAAACCATCCGGGTCGCAAAGGGCTGCCCTATGCCAGATGGTGGAACAGCGCATCAGATCTTACAGGATACAATGTAATCAAGAAAATCCGGAAAAAAGTGCTGATATGGGGATTCGAACCCCAGTCGTCGGCGTGAAAGGCCGACATGATTGGCCGGACTACACTATATCAGCAATGTGCCTCTAAATGTCTCTTTGAGAACATAAAAAGATTATGCCAGGGTAATCTCCGAAGAATGTTCTGGCATTCAGACGACGGGAGTTCCTTCCTTCTGCACGACAACCTTGAACTGTTCCATCAGCTGCTTTGTCACAGGCCCGGGTTTTCCCGACCCTATGGAACGTCCGTCGATCAGGGTAATCGGTGCCACCTCAGCAGCAGTGCCGGTGACAAACACCTCGTCAGCAGTGTAGAGATCAAAATACCCGAGGTTTCGCTCTGTTGCCTGGATGCCAAGGGCTGATGCAATCTCAAGAGCTACCATGCGGGTTATGCCACGAAGGTTATTGAGAGTGGGCGGGGTATAGATCACCCCGTTCTTTATGACAAAGATGTTGTCTCCTGAACCCTCGGCAAGATACCCGTTGGTATCAAAGAAGATTGCCTCATCGCCACCCTTGTAATTCGCTTCGATCTTGGCAAGGATATTATTAAGGTAATTCAGGCTTTTCACATTCGGCGGAAGTGATTCTGCCGGATTGCGACGAACCGAGACAGTGACGGCCGTTAGTCCTTTCTCATACAGATCCCCGTACATGGCTCCCCATTCAACTGCAATGACAACCACCGTTGGTTTGGGGCATTTCCTCGGATCAAGACCGAGATCGCCGAACCCTCTGCTTACGATCGGGCGGATATATGCTTCTTTGAGGTTATTTTTTTTGCAGGTCTCGACGATGGCAGCAGCCATATCAGCCTTATCAATCGGTATCTGCAGATCGATCGTCCGTGCCGAATCATACATTCGGTCCAGATGTTCATCAAGCCTGAACACTTTTCCATTATATGCACGGATCCCCTCGAAAACACCGTCTCCATAGAGAAAACCGTGATCAAAAACCGAAATTTTCGCATCTTCTTTCGGATAGAACTTCCCGTCGATATAGATCTGCATACGTGGATATCTGCACGTCCTCTCGTTAATACCTAGCGAAACCGAACGGATTTCCCAGTCAGCAGAGAGAAGGGATCACCGGTTTTTACACCGGTGGCAAAATGAACGTAACATGAACCGGGCCTGAACAGGATGGAGATGGGCATAGGAACCGATGGTGTTCCTGTACAGAACTCCGTCAGACAATCCGTCGATCCCGACCCCGCGACTGAGGGAGAACCCGAATGGTACGTCCCTGAAAAACCGCACGTCGGAATAATGAAATGCATGACCCCTGAACACGGCCTTTCCGAAGGGAGTTTCGGCGCTGCTTTCTCCGACTACATACCTGACAACCCGTCGGGCTGGAATCACCGACTCAGCCGGGAAGACCCCGCACATCCGGAATGACGAACCACCGGGGAGACCCTGCCATTCTTCGGCAAACCGGATCTGTTCGCAGAGATACATCAGTCCGCCGCACTCGGCATAAATGGGTGTTCCCGATTCAGCTGCCTTCCGGATATCATACCGCATCGTTTCATTTTCTTCGAGTTTTCCGGCGAAATATTCAGGATATCCACCACCGATGATGTACCCGTCAGCATCGGGAAGATCATCACTGATCGGTGAGAAGAAATCGACCGTTGCGCCAACGGAAGTGAGAATCGGAAAGAGATCAGCATAATAAAAATTAAACGCCTCATCCCGGGCCACCCCGATCGTGACTCCCGCGCTGTCCGCAGGGGCAAATAGTTCTCCGGAATACGGAGGAATCACCATCTCTTTGGCTAATGACAGGAGGAGATCGGAATCAAGACAGGATCCGATCTTCTGTACCATGGTCTCAATACGATCCCGGAAAGCGGAATCAGGTGACCCTTCTGCATACGGGACAAGTCCGAGATGACGCATTGTCAGGTCAATGCCACCAAGCCGGGGAACCGCTCCAACCACCGGGATATTACAGAAATGACGGATCGCCCCGGTGAGTTTTTTTACATGTTCCTCGCCCTTCACGTTGTTCAGGATGATTCCAGATATCCGGACAGCGGGATCAAATGCCCTGAATCCCTGTATTATCGCGGCGGCACTCCGGGTGATACTCCGTGCATCGATAACCAGGATTACGGGCAGGTCCAGTATTTTTGCCACGGAGGCAGTTGAGCCGATGTCATCAACCGGCTCCGCCCCTTCGTACAGGCCGCGTACCCCCTCGATCAGGGCAAAATCAGCACCCTGGCAGGCATATTCATAGGTCTCCCTGATCTCCCCGGCAGAAAGGACAAATGAATCCAGGTTACGGCAGGGACGGCCCGTCACCCCGGTTAGGTAGGACGGATCGATATAATCCATCCCAACCTTAAAGGTCTGCACCTTCATTCTTTTCGAGAGCAGTGCTGCAATCGCAACCGATATGCTGGTTTTTCCGCTTCCTGACCGGTCCCCGCTAATAAGCAGGGCTTTCATGCAAGACTCCGGAGCACTGACCCGAACTCACTCTCAACGATGGCTCTCACCCCGATGGTATTTGGATGGAGATCGATCTCAACCATCACATGGGCATGACCCTGTTCCTTGAGCGGGGCCACCTGACGGGGGCCGTTTGTTATCGAGAAACACTCAATGCCTTCAAGATAGGATTCAGGAATGGCATGGGGAACACCGGCGATGACCGCAAAATCAGGATCCTGTTCCCGGATCCAGGAGCCGAGGGTATCACCGAGAGCCCCGTACTCATCAAGGGCCCCCCGTACCTGGAATGGAACCCCCCGGTCAGTCAGGCCGGCAGTGATCCGTTCGGCATCCCGTATTACCTTTGGAAGACCGCGACGTTCGAGGTTAGCCGAATAGGTAATGTCGGCATCAGGAACCGCATCATGGAGTCCGGCCAGGATGTCGCCGAACATGTATGCAGTCTCCTTTTTGGCGTTCAGAACGGCAACCCCCTTCCTGCCGCTACGGGCAAGTTCGAGCAGCCGTGCACCCGCAATATGCTTAATATCACCCCGGGAAGGTTCAATATAGGCCTTCACCGCTGCTCCCCTGAGCCGTTCCACCTCGTTTGCTTTCTGAAGAAGGAATTTCTGGCGTTCAAGCTCATCTTCAGAGATCCAACCGGCACCGGCGGCAGCGACGAGGGTTGCAATGACACCGTCAATGTTCTCAGGGTATCCGGCATGAATATCAACAGTAATAGTCGGGATGTCAATCCCTGCATTATCCACAGCTGCCTGGAGATCCTCCCCGATGATCATCGAGACGCAGGTACCGATCACTGCCATCCGGTGCGGATGAAAGGTCTCTGCACCATACCAGAGCACTTCCTCAAGCCGTTCCTGGCCACCGAATACAAACTCGTTGTCAGAGAGCGACGTTGTCAGTACCCGCATACCGTCTTCCTCAAGCAGCCGGGCGTGCTTAAAGGAACAACCGGATGGTCCGTGCAGGATAGATACCCCGACCTCCAGGTCACGGGCAGTATAGAGTGCTGCAACAATTGAACTTGGGCGTGGTTGCATGTATTTCATGAATTATCTCCAGGTTTTAACGGAAATGACAATGAGGGGATACCTGCCTGATGCAGATGCCCGTGCGTCTGAGAGCGTGGCCTCCTGCCGGAAATCAATACCCTGCTTCCCGCACCATGCCGCCACCGCCCCGGCATCAATGTGATCATCACCCGCAATCAGGATAACACCGGCAGGCTGTGCACCGGCAAGGGACGAGAGGATCTCCCCGGTTTCAAAATTTTCACAGACTGATGCGGCCTCCTGGCCGATAATCAGGCAGAGATCACCGGCGGGGACGAGTTCTCTGCCCACATCAACCGCATTCAGGGTAGTGTTGGCACAGGACCCAGAATTTGCATTATCAACGCAGACAGAGCTGTCCTCCCTGATGATCTCCATCCTTCCGGGGACTGACGTAAAGTCAGCAAGTCCGTCCGGACGATGACCAAGCAGAAGGGCAGCCGCAGCAGCCAGTTGCATGGCAGTCCCATACCCGGGGAGACCGATCAGTGGATTGTCCACAACGCCTTCCATCCCGTTCCAGTTATAATGAAGCCGGTTCCCGGTTACTGATACCAGATCCTCCGCAGGTATACCGGCATCATGTCGAACATCCATTCCGGGTGGGACAAGCAGCCGCCCTGCCAGAAAGGAAGTATCCTCTTTCACCCTGAACGCTGATTTCCTTCCCCCGGCTACCCGGTAATCTTCACCAGATGTAAGGATCGCAAGATCACCAATCCCTGTAAAACCCAGGGATATCTCGCTGACAAGCCAGTCTCCGGGTTGCATCATCTCCTTCGCACGAATCAGGGATGCAGGAGTAATACTCAGCCGCGTCATCTGCTCCCTGCCGGGGTACCGGAAGAGACCTCCAGAACACTGTAATACACCTCTTCCAGGCAGAATTGATGCCAGTGCGGCTGCGGTGGTGGTTTTACCCCGCATTCCGCTGATCTCAATCCATCCCTCCTGGCGTCCGAGTATCCATCTCACTGCTTCGTGATGCGTGATACAGGGGGCAGTCAGTTCCCGGAGGAGAAAATAGGACGGATCAAGGTGTACCGGGGCAATCACCAGGTCATAGCGGCTACCCGCAGCTTCCCGGGGGGAAATCCCCGTCCTGCCTCGGTACACATCAACCAGATCGACTTCGTGCCCGGACCGGGCAAGCCGGTCCCCGATCACCGCACCGCCATGGATGGAATCGAGGACTAAAATATGCATTATGATTAAATCTGACGCAGCGCCGTCTCGGCGTTTTTACTCATCAGTTCGGCAAGGAGTGGGTTCGGTCCAATGGGATCGGCGTACACAAGAGGAATCGTCTTTCCATTTGCAACATAGGAACCCTTCTTCGTACCATCTTTCAGGTTCAGGATGGAGGGGATGTCCTCATCGATATGAACACCACGGGCAAGGAAAAGGGGAACAACCGCAATTGCCTCGAGATCCTCAGAGCTGAATGAGTCGAGAGCATCAGGAATGGATGGCTCATTGAATTCCATGAATCCGCATTTTACCAGGTAATTCTGGTTTGCTGCAGCCATCAATTCGGCTGTCCGGATGATCAGGTTCTTATTATATTCCTTCTTGCTCCCATGACCAACCAGAAGAATGCCAATCTTTGCCATTCAATACACGTAACACTACAATTCATAAAAGAGTTATCAAATGTGTAAAACAGACCCCCCTATGGATACCTGTACAGAATACTGAATGCATCGGGAATCGGGATCCCGTATCCTGAAACGAACAATAATCCCGGGGCGGGTATCTGCCAACACGGTGTCGGGCATTCATTATAAGCCCATGCACACCGATGAATATACCCACTGAAAATTATGGAATCAGTATACGATCTTTCAATCGGGGGTTTTCCTGTGAGAACCCCGGTTGCCGTCTCATCCATGGCCGGGATCACAGACGGGGCATATATACGGGATCGGGCTCCTCATATCGGGATCGGATTTATCGGAGGCTATGCCATCGATGAAAAGACGATCGCAGCCGCTAATACCCTCATGAAAAAGGGAAGAAAGGAATTCCTGCCACACGATCCCTATGACGAGATTGAAGCGCAGGTATCGCTCATAGAGACAGCAGGCGTGGTTCCCGCCGTGAATATTCGTGCATCTGAGGTACCATCCCTTGTTTCCCTTGCACAGCGATTAAAAAACCGTATTATTTACGAGATCGATGCACATTGCCGCCAGCAGGAGATGATCGATGCCGGATGTGGTGAGGCCCTGCTTCAGAACACCTCCCGCCTCGTTTCGTATATTCAGGCCCTGAAGATAGCCGGCGTGGTGGTCTCGGTAAAAATCCGTGCAGGCGTCGCCGGGAATGATCCTGAACTGGCACACCTCATCTGGAAAGCCGGGGCGGACATCCTGCATGTTGATTTGATGGATTTTGGTCATGATAGGCTTCGCGAGATCAGGAATGCATCACCCATTTTTCTCATTGCCAATAACGGAATAACCTGTTTTGAACAGGCAAAAGAGATGTTCTCGCATGGTGCAGACATGGTATCGGTTGCACGCCGGTCTGATCCTGACACGCTCAGCGAGATAGAATCAGGTCTCAACCGGTTTGTCCATGAACACGGATGGTACAATGCACCAAAACAACTCTGTCGTGGCGGTGACATCAGGTCTCTTGCATTCTGTTGCATGCCGGTAAAACCCTGTCCCCTGCTTCCAGCCCTGAAACGGTACAACCTCTCCCCGCAGGAGTATGTAAAACTCAAGACCGACGCGGTCTCCGGAACCATCCTTGAGGGAGGAAGCGGCACCTGCTTTGGAAGCCTCGTATACTGCTGCAAGGACACGACTCCCTGCATGTTCCGGGATTCAACGCTTGGACAGGCTGGAATCAGGAAACCACAGTACATGGATGAGAAGAGATCCATCGCCAGAAAAATCATGGAACGACTCTTTTCATGATCTCCCCCCATCTCTCACCCGCGGACTGTGCCCAGCTGGCCATGATGCTCGAAGTCTGTGCCCGGGGAAAGCCGGGAAATGTTGACCGGTGCCATGATTACCCTGACACCCGTCTTGAACATTTCCTGGCATCCATGATATACTGCCGGCCGGTACTGGACCGGGCAGAAGAACAGGGTGGAACAGTGGGAGACCTGATCCGGGAGGCAACGATCCTGACCACCCGGCACCGGGGTGGAAACACCCATTTCGGAGCCTTTATCCTTCTCATCCCCCTCCTTATAGGACAGGGAATTCCCGGGGCTCTATCGATCATCAGGCAGACATCGGTCGACGATGCAATCCTTTTCTACGACGCTTTCTCCCATTGTGCCGTCCGGGTAAGGGATTCTGACGAACTTGACGTGAATGATCCTGGTATCGCAGACAAACTCAGGGACCAGGGGATGACTCTTTATGATGTCATGGCCCATTCAGCACCGCATGATATGGTAGCACGCGAGTGGACTGACGGATTCAGGCTGACAAGACAGACCGCAGACGCCCTGCTCAGCCATCAAGGAATCGCTGATATCATTCCGGTGCTCTTTCTTAACCTTCTCTCAACCGAGACTGACACCTTTATCGAAAAAAAGTTCGGCACGAAGGTTGCCAGGGAAATCAGGGATGAGGCACTCCGTGTCAAAAGAGGAGAACTGAGTCTTGAAGCGCTGGATGACCGGTGTATCAGGGAGAGGATTAATCCGGGGTCCCTTGCAGACATCATGATTGCCGGGATCTATCTCGCACTCACCGAAGGATGGGAATGGGACCGATAAAGGAAGGCATCAACGAAGTTATCGCGACGACTACCGGTAATGCCGCCCCGATGGGGATCATATCACGGGGGTCTGTCCTGCAGATAGGTATCTACCTGACCAGCCATACAGCCCGGAATATCGAACGGGATGGCTGGTTAATCGCCCACATCACAACCGATCCTCTCATTTTCGTCACAACAGCGTTCTCGGATCTCCCGGATGATGCATATACTGACGAGATCATCAATGGGATCAGAATGCAGCGTCTTGCCGGCGTGGATGACTGGATTGCATACTCAACAACCATTGTGAACCGGACTTCACGGAAGATCCTCGTCTCCCTCACCCCGCTCCACGAACATATTACCCGGACAATGCCCTCAGCACATAACCGGGGGTTTGCAAACCTGATCGAGGCAACCGTGCACGGCACCCGCTACCAGTACACCGGTTCTGAAGACCTGAAAAAACTGATTCTCCATCACATCGCACTGGTTGAACGATGCGGGGGAGAAAGGGAACAGCAGGCACTCTATCTGCTCAGAAATTTCCTGAACCTCTGACCGGGGATTAACAGACACGGGGTACCGGATCCCCGAGTGGGGTCTCGATAAACCGCTCCCCGCCTGCGGCCGTCTCCATAATAACCCCTTTTCCCGCGGTTACCCGCCCGATAATTGCCGCGTCCCGGCCATACCGGTGAGACCGCAGGGCTGCAAGGATGGCATCCGCTTCTGTGGCCGGCACTCCCATGACCACCTTTCCTTCGTTTGCAACCTCAAGGGGATCGATTCCAAGCATCTGAGAAGCACTCCTCACGGATGCCCGGATCGGGATTGTTTCTTCCTCAATTCTCACCTGCACACCGGCCTTTCGGGCCATCTCGTTGATGGCACTGGCAAAACCGCCACGGGTCGGATCCTTCATCGCATGGATCGTTCCGGCTTTCATAACCTCATGAACCATTCCGGCAAGCGGCGCTACATCGGAGACGATCTGGTCGGCGAAATCAAACTCCTCCCGGCTTGCCAGCACCGAAAACCCGTGATCCCCGAGAGTTCCGGAAACAAGGATGGCATCTCCTTCCTTCAGTCCGTTATCCCTCACCACCGTGGTTGCCACCCCGATTCCAGCGGTATTGATCACGATATTATCAATTGCGCCCCGTTCCATTACCTTCGTATCACCGGTGACCAGGGCTACTCCCGCTTCAGTGAGGGCCGCATCCATGGAGTCGATGATTCGGGTCAGGGTATCAAATTCAAGCCCTTCCTCAAGGACAAGACCACAGGAGAGGGCAATCGGCACTCCCCCCATCATGGCCACGTCATTGATCGTGCCACATACCGATATCCGGCCGATATCTCCCCCCGGGAAAAAGAGCGGCCTGACCAGGTGTGAATCGGTAGTAAAGACGATCTGGGAGTTACCGATCGGGATAACCGCACCATCATCCAGCGATTCAAGTCCGATACCTCCGGCATTCTTGTTCGTGATCCGGGAGACGAGATCGATGACCTCTCCCATCACCTCGCCCCCCGCCCCGTGCATCATCGTAACTTTCATTTAATCGGCCTCAATCTCGATATTTGTCACCAGGATCTCCCTTCCCCGCTCGATTGTCGGTAATGCCCCGCACTCCGGGCAGATGTATATCTCGCTCCCCGAATACCCGCAGGTGCAGGTCGTCTCTGGTGAGATGATATTGCATGCCAGCCGGACTCCTGAAAAGAGCGGATCCTCTTCAACAAGAGCATGAAACAGGAACTCCACCTGTTCGGGATTAACCATGGATAATTCCCCTATTTCAACATGGACGACCAGAATCCTGGCAGCATTATTCTCTTTCGCCACATGACGTGCGGTCTGTACGATATCATAAGCAATTGCATATTCATGCATCAGGGACAATCTCCAGGGGTAGGGATCTGCAGGATCCAAGGTAGACGGGAAACTGGTTAAATAGTGCGGATCAGAACATGTCATTGAAAAAGGGACAGATTTGTTCGGCAGAATGACAGACGTTTACCTGCTAACCAGCCAGGATCTTCTCAACCTGGGATTATCAGCCGGTGACATGCATGAACCGGCAGTGTACATACTCCTCTTTCTCATCATCCTCCTGGAATGCGGATTTCCCCCCATGGTCTGGCTCCCGGGAGACTCCCTTCTCTTCCTCTCCGGATTGTATGCCGCGGCAGGAGCCCTCGATATCGGTATCGTCATGGGTATCTTCGTTTTCGCCGGTACAGCAGGATACCTCGTGAATTACACCTGCGGCAGGTATGCCGGCCTGCCATTCACAAGGAGATGGTTTCCGGGGATGATCCCTGAAGAGAAAATGGACCAGGCATTCCGGTTCTTTGACCGGTGGGGCACCCATGCCGTGTTCTTCGGCCGCTTCATACCCGTGGTGAGGACCTTTGTTCCATTTATAGCAGGAATTGCACGAATGGATCTGATCCGGTTCACAATCCTTGCCATTATCAGCGGCAGTGTCTGGGGACCGGTGATCTGCGGGGCAGGGTATCTCTGTGGTTCAGTACCCTGGCTGACAGCGTACCGGGACATCATCCTCCTGGCAGCCCCGGCAGGGATCATCCTCACCATGATCCTCTCCCTTGCCGCACTGGCCATGAACAAGGGCAGGGTGGATCATCCTGACCGGTGATTCCGATTTTTCAGCAGAATAACGAGGTAGGAGACGATAGAGACAAGGACGATTATGCCAAGGATGATCGCCACCAGGTACCAGAGATTCACGGAAAAGTACTGGTTAAGGGCATAGGCAGAAAACCCGATCAGGAAACTGCTCAACGTGGACCCGGCCAGGATGGCAAAAAATACCTCAACCTGCCTCATTCCGGATATCTTCCCCAGGATCGTCCCGGATACTGATCCGGTTCCCTGGAACGGGATAAAGATGAAGATGACAAGACCAATCACTGCCAGGCGTTCAAGCCAGGCATGTTTCTGAAGCAGCTCCTCTCCTTTCCGGATAAACGCACGGATCCATGAACCAAGTACCGGCAGACGGCAGACCAGTTCAAAATTCCAGAGCATAAAGAGACAACAGCCAATATCAATTACAACTATAGAAACTGCAACGATCCACCATTCAAACCCAAGTTCCACCGCTGCAGGGATGATAGTCTCCCTCCCGGCAGGAGGGATAAAATACAGGAGGAGGAGACCGCCAATCTGGAGAAAACGGTCATAAGGATAGAACGATGCAAGGAATAACAGGTAGAGAATAACCACGAGGAAGGGGACCGATATCTTCAGTAACCGGTCGATAAGCGGTGAAAAATAGATGAAACCTCCATACAAGGAGCAGGCTTTCTCCTGAAGTCTTCTCATTATGAATCCCGGAATATCTGATTAACTTCTGATGTATTGTGACTGGAAACCTGAAAAAGAGATCAGAGGAAGAGTATGCCCGTGTTATCGATAGACGTGGAAATGGCAACCTCAAGTCCGAGGGACCGGAGGAGCGGCCGTATCTCATCCGCGGATTTTTCCGTAATTACCGCGATAGAAGGGCCGACCGAACTCATCCCGACAAATTCGAGATCTGCTTTCCTGAGCCGGTGCATGTATTGGTAGAGTTCAAATGAATGATGCTCCACTTCTGCACGTTTCGACCCCCTGAACTCGATCTCCCACATGATATCTCCCATGCGACGGATGTTTTTCTGCTGGAGAGCCGGGATGAAATCCATTAGAACACAGTACGCCTTTTGTTCCCGATCCCGATAGTCAAGAGTCCGTGCCTTGGTCATAAGGAGCGAGAACTCCTCCTCCCCTGCAGAAGAGATTCCTGACGGAGGGATAACAATATGGACGTGGTACCTCTCTCCAAAGGGCTGCTGGTAGATAACCGAAAGATCATCACCCATAATAGCCATGCCACCGTGGCAGCTGACCGCCGGACCGACCCCGGTCTCAAACCCATACGCGATCATACCCCCTTCCATTTCTTCAACGTAGTTGTGGCCGATCAGCATGCGGAGCTGATCGGTCGTGAGGGGATCGCCCAGGCAACGGTTTACTGCCATGGCAAGGGCAATCATGATCGTACTCGTGGAACCAAGCCCGACATGCTTGTAATCATGATCGGTTGCAGTGACCGAGAATCCGCCCATATACCCGACGGTTTCTGAAAATATCCGCAGGAAATGCTCAACAATGGCAGAACGGGAATACCGGATCTCATACCCGGAGGGAATACACCTGACTTCTGCTTCGGCGTACACGCTGATCGCAAACCCGATGCCACCGCCACCCGGATGTCCGGGGGCAAACCGGTTCATGTCAAGGACCGTCAGGTGAATCCTGCCCGGAGCCCTGACCCTGACCGGTGAAGAAGAAATGGTAAGCGGGTATTTTCCAGAGAGACCGCAGGTAACCATGTGCTCTCCCGGCCTGAAGGAAGAAAACTCGTATTCAACGAGATCAAGATCCCCTCCCCTGATCTTCATCGTGGTCATCAGGCACTCCGGTCAAAGAAGATATTCTTCCCTGAAATGCTCAGGGGAATGCCATATGCCGTCGTGCATCCCGGGAGAAGCCCGGCCTGGAGAGCTGCAACTCCTGCAGAGAAGAACACCCGGTTGTCGACATTATGAATCTGGGCTGTTTTCACCGCTGAACCGATTGCGATACCGAGATCCGCCATCCGGATGACACAGACCGGCCCCTGGAAACACCGGTCCTGATCCTGGCTCGAAAACCGCTCAACCATCTCCTTACATTTGCCAAATCCGCATCCCCCGCAGTTGAGCCCGAGATGTTCTGTTCCCCGGCAGCCCACAAGCACAACCGCATCGGATGCCTCAACATTACCAGCATCCCTAAGAAAAAATTTCAGCCCTCTCTTCGCTTCGGCAAGTCTCATCTCCCTGGCAAGCTGGATGCATTCAGCTTTCCCAAGCACCCGTGTCTCTATCGTGTCCAGTCCCTTTCCTTTCGGTGCAGTTCTGGCGGCAGCTGCCATGAGCGAGGCAACCATCATCACTGCATCCTGCTCAGGATCCATACCAGAAGTAAGGTGCATCTGACTTATATCTACTGAAACGCCCTTATCATCAGCAGACGGAGAACATCAGGTATCATGAACGGTGCTCCCCGAAGACCGGTTCTGCCAGGAGCCGGAATGAATTACCGCATCTTCGTATGCTGGTTGATATAGGCAAGGATAGAGTTGTACGCCATCTCTGAACCAAGGTAGGCATCCTGTCGTGCCGGATCCGGTTCAGCAAGCGCACGGTTTTTCATGTCTTCATATTCCTGGAGAAGGAAGTTCATATACAGGTAGAGGTCATCCCCCTGCCTGCCGAACCGATCCAATGCAAGGCCGCAGGCCCGGTCCCATCCCTGTTTCCCATACGTCGAGAGGTTGTACTTCGTCGGGCTGTGTTTCATCTCAACGAGCATCTCGAGCATCTCGTCATGGCTGATGGCCCCTTTATGTTTGCGGAACAGAGAGGTGATCTGGGCGAAGAACTCCTCCCATTCTTCAAACCACCGCTCTTCCATCTTGGCCGGGTACTCTTCTCCTCCCGGAGGAATCCGCTGAAGCGACAGCCGGGAGATTTCAGCCTCAAATCCTTCAACAAGCTGGGGAAAGGAGAAGGTAATGGTCAGCCGTTTCTTCCGGTCCCGTTCATACGTGTATATCACCGAGTACGGGATGACAAGGTAATCGGACGATCTGACCTTGATGAGAAGACGGTTATTCGTAGCGTAGATGACACAGTTTGAAAGGGATTCATCGTCAAGCCATACCTGCATCTTCTCCTTTGCCTTGACAATCTCAAACGGGTCTAGACCGGCCGTCGTCCGCTGAATCCCTTCGATGAGCAGGAGATCGTCATCCGCACTCTGCATCTCGTGTTTTCTCCGGGTGACCTCCTGCTGGTAGGCTTTTACCTGTCCGTTCAGGTATTTTGCCCATGCCTTTGCCCATTTCGGATCTTCCAGGGGAACGATGACCCCCCCTTCCTTCCGTTTCAGTCCATGGAAATAGAGCCGCAGGTACTCTTCTTTCTCCCCGAAGAACCGATGAGGCGTATTACACCGGATACAGACGCGATATCCGTCAGTAACGGTTATTTCATGAACATGCTCATACGATACCTTCAGGATTTCCTTTTTCTGGTTTTTTGCTATAATACGGGTATTCGTTACGTATAACCGGGAGATATATCGTTTTCTCGGAGTGAAAAGGATGGATACCACCGTCTTTTTCTTTAACTCCTCCCCGTCCTCGCAGATAACTGACATGATGTGAGAACCCGGCCTGATCATTTAAGCTATTACACCGATCGTCTGATATATATTAGGCATAAAGGGATGAATGCGTATGTTCACCGGGATTGATATCGGCGGGACCAATACTGATATTGCGGTCATTGACGACGGAATTTCTACGGTGAAGATTTCAAATGAGAAAGGCATCATCCCGGCCCTCCGGATGGTCAAAAGCGGCAGCCGCCTATCCGTGAGCACTTCTCAGGCCCTGAACGAGATCATGGTAAATCCATCCATGCGAATCAGAACCATCACGATTCCAGGACCGGGTCTGATATATGGGGGAACCGTCAGGGGGGCGGTCTCACATCGGGGTGAGATCGTTGAACCAATTGACCCGGATGAGATCCATGCTCTTCTCAAGAACTGTCACGCAGACGGAATTGCTATCGCGGGAAAATTCTCCGTACGAAATCCAGCCCTGGAAGAACAAGTCTATGAGATCGTGTCAGGGTATTTTCCAGCTGACCGGATTGCAACAAGCGCGGTATTAGGCTGCCTTCATTACCCGGCACGAATCGAGACGACGCGGATCAATGCACGCATAATGAAGCCGGTTGTACACCTTACCCGCCAGATCCTCTCCGGATTCAGTGGTTTTTTCTACGTCACCTCGCGGGGGGGCCTTGTGAGTCCTGACCGCGCAATGAACAATCCCTCCCTCCTCTACCATTCAAGCCCTGCCACCGTGGCCCATGGTGCATATTACCTCTCCGGGGAACGGGACTGCCTGGTAGTCGATATTGGGGGCACGACAACCGACCTGATTCCTCTCCGGGACGGAGCACCGGAGTTGTTCCAGGTACTGGTCAACGGGAGGAGAACCCTGATTGAATCGGTGTACGTCCGATCGCTTCCACTCGGGGGTGATTCATGCATCCGTGAAAACCTCTGCAGATTCAGAGCGGGAAACGCCCGGGCATTCGGAGGAGGAGAGCCGACGCTCACCGATGCCCTGAACGTGCTTGGTGCCCGTATCGGAGACCATGATCGGTCCTCATCCGGTCTATCCCGTGAAGATGCCAAGACAGCCCTAGAAACCTACTATGAACAGGTTGCTGCCATGATACGGGATCTAAACCCGGCCAGGATTATCGGAACCGGGTTTCTCTCCCATTATCTCATCCCGGAACTGGCAGAACGGGTTCATATCCCCTGTATCATACCGGAACATGCGGATTGCGCCAATGCAGTCGGGGCTGCTGTATCCCGGATCAGTATCGAAGCGGTGATTCATGCAGATACCGCCCGGAAAAAGCTCCTGGTAAACGGGAAGGAGTATCCGGTCACCTCATCAGCTTCTGAAACAGAGATCCTGGACCAGTCGAAGGTGATTCTCAGAGAGATTGCACGAAACGAGGGTGCACCGGTAGAAGATATTGCCGATATCAGGGTCAGCCAGGTAACCTCATACCCGGTGATTCGCAATGGCCTGCGGGAAGGAGTGATCCTTGATGCAGTCATCGGCATCCGCCCGGGTATCACCACGGAGGCACCATGAAGACCGGACTCATCTTCGACCGGGCATACCTCACCCATGAACAGTATGAAACCCATCCTGAACGAAGAGAGCGCCTGTCATACACGATGGATATGCTCGAAGAGGAAGGGATCCTCGACCATGATGACATCATCCTCATCAGGCCCCGCCCGGCAACGCGACAGGAGGTGCTTGCGGTTCATTCAGAAGAATACCTCCGGTTTCTTGAAGATGCCTCGATTCACGGGGGGGGCATCGATCCCGATACCACAGTGCCTCCCGGATTGATCACCGGTGCCCTCCTTGCAGCCGGCGGTGGCCTCGCCGGGGCGGATGCTGTCCTGGATGATACCTGCAGAAATGCATTTGTCCTCTGCCGCCCGCCAGGACACCATGCAACCATCGAAAACGGCGGCGGGTTCTGTTACCTGAACAATGCCGCCATTCTTGCCAGGTACCTGCAGAGACGCGGCCTGAGAAGAGTGATGATCCTTGACTGGGATGCACACCACGGGAACGGCACTCAGGCAATTTTCCAGTCAGATCCATCAATCCTGTTCTGTTCCATCCACCAGTCTCCGCTCTATCCAGGGACCGGCAGGGAACATGAGATCGGAACGGAAACGGGGGCGGGTTTCACGGTAAACATGCCCATCCCTCCCGGCAGTTCGGATCAGGTATACCAGTACCTCCTCCGCGAGATCATCATTCCCCTTGCAGAAGAGTTTGTGCCGGATGCCTTTGTCATCTCTGCGGGACAGGATAACCATTTTACAGACCCGATTACCGGTCTTGCCCTGACCGCAGCAGGGTATGCCTCTCTTATGCGTGAAATCTGCATTCTCGCAGATACCATCTGTTACGGACGGGTAATCGGGGTCCTTGAAGGCGGATACAGTGTTGAGGGAGGGCTTCCGTACATCAACCTTGGGATTATCGCAGCAATGACCAATATGGACCTCTCTGCCATCCGGGAACCGGGATCATACCAGGAAGCGTATGAAATTGCATACTCGCCGTTTGCGATGAGCCAGGTGATTACAATGGTGACCCGGTTGAAACAGTACTTACACCCGCACTGGACCTGTTTTGGGTAAGATCAGTACCTTTTTCTAATGTATCCCCGCATATCATTCATAGAATACCCGGCATCCGGGACAGGTTGTGAAGCATATGGTCTTTAGAAAAATATCCGATCATGTGATATCAGTCGGCGCCATTGACTGGGATCGCAGATTGTTTGACGAACTCATCCCTCTTCCTGAGGGAACAACATACAACTCGTTCCTGGTTACGGGATCAGAGAAGACAGCCCTCATCGATACCGTGGATCCGGTCAAGGAAGAGGAAATCATTGGAAACCTCATCAGGTTCAATATAAACCAGCTTGATTACATCGTTATCAATCATGCCGAGCAGGATCATGCCGGCTGTCTTCCCATCCTTCTTGAAGTGTTCCCCGGAGCAAAGGTCTTTTGTACGGCAAAGTGCATGGAACTCCTCATAAAACTTCTCGATATCCCTAAAGAGCGGTTTAAGATCGTATCTTCCGGAGAGACGCTTTCCCTTGGGGACCGGACACTCGAGTTCATAGAGACCCCGTGGGTGCACTGGCCTGAAACCATGGTGACATACTGTCCTGAAGAGGAGATCCTCTTCTCCTGTGATTTCTTCGGGTCACATTATGCAACGAGCGATCTCTTTGTAACCGACATGGGAAAGGAAGAGATCCTTGCAAAACGGTATTATGCCGAGATCATGATGCCCTTCAGGAAAAGTATCATCCAGCACCTTCAGAAACTGGATGAAAAGAAGATCTCGATCATCGCCCCAAGTCACGGCCCCCTGATAAAGCCGGCTTCCTGGATCATGGACCGGTACCGGCAATGGACCGGAGATACGGTGAAAAACACCGTGCTTATCCCGTACGTTTCCATGCACGGAAGTACCGACAGGATGGTAAAAATCCTCACCGATCTTCTTATGGAACGCGGAATCGGGGTCAGGCCGTTCCGGGTAACGAGCGGTGATACCGGGCTGCTTGCGACAGAACTTGTTGATTCGGCAACCGTGATCTTTGCGACGCCGACAGTGCTCTTCGGGCCCCATCCGGAAATGGTCTCCGTGGCCTATCTTGCGAACCTGATCAAACCGAAAACCCGGTATGTATCGGTAATCGGTTCCTATGGCTGGGGCGGAAAAGCCGTGGAGACAATCCAGTCCCTCACCCCCCATGTCAAGGCGGAACTTCTCCCCCCCGTATACCAGGAGGGGATGCCTGGCGAGAAGACCAGGATCGATCTCGTGGCTCTTGCTGATCTGATCGCAGAAAAACACCGGCAGGATCCCCTCGTAATCACGTAACACCTCAGTATCAGGAATAGTGGATATATCGGATTGTGATGAATAACCAGTCCTTTACGAAAGCAATACGCTCTTCCCCATACGTGTATACCATCGGGGTTGCCGGCGATTCAGGATCCGGAAAAAGTACCTTTTCCGGTGCGATTTCAACCATATTCGGGGAAGAACTGGTCAGCAGCATAACCGTTGATGATTACCATATCCTTGACCGGAACGAGCGGGCAGAACGGGGAATCACCCCCCTCGATCCGCGGGCAACCGACCTGAAACGGCTCGCAATAGACATCAGGGATCTCAGGAACGGCAAACCAATCCAAAAACCTGTTTATTCCCATGTAAACGGAACCATCGAGCCGGTGGAGACGTTCGTACCGACGAAATTCATCATTATCGAAGGCTTGCATCCTTTCCTGACCGAGGAACTTCGGAATGTTCTTGACTTTACGATCTTTGTGGATCCTGACCGGGAAGTAAAGCATGAATGGAAGATCAGGCGGGATGTCAGGAAGAGGAATTATCTGCCGGAAGAAGTGTTTAAAGAGATAAAAAAGCGGGAGCCTGACTTCAGGAAATATGTGCTCCCGCAGCGTGCGGTTGCCGATGCCATCATCTCTATCAGATTCTCCACATTCGGACGGGCCCTCGGTATGTCGAGGAACGTATATTCTGTTTCCCTTTCCATGAACCATACCAGGATATGCCTGGAAGACATCGAACTAAATATCGATCTCTGCGGGTTGTTCACCCGGTCCTCCCACAGTTTCTCGATCTCATGTACATCATCCACGATCGATCAGCGGCAGATGCGGACCCTTGCCGTTGACGGAATCCTCACCCCAGATACCATCCTCAAAATTGAGAAAAACATCGAATACCAGACAAAGGTCCGGCCGATTGATATTTTTTCCGGAACTACCGACGTTACCGCTTCAGACCTGGTCCGGCTCATCATATCATGGCTTATCATTAACCACCGGATCATCATCTCAACCGAATCAGCTGCCCGTTCCAACTAGTCCTCTCCCTTTTTCTCTACATCTTCATCATTGACCAGCCTGACATCTACCGGGAAAACAGGCAATTTTCATCCTGAACGGCTCTGAACCGGCCTTCACGGATCATAAACCATGAGCAGATATGGGGGCATCGCAAACCATTATTGGATGAAACAGATCGCGATCTATGGAAAAGGGGGTATTGGAAAATCCACTACCTCTTCCAACCTATCTGCATCCCTTGCCGAACGTGGCCTTTCAGTGATGCAAATCGGATGCGATCCAAAACGTGACAGTACCCGGATGCTCATGAACGGAAAACTCATCCCGACCGTTCTTGATCTCATTCGTGAACGTGGGGAGGCAGCCTTGACCGCCGGAGATGTAATCTTTTCAGGTGAGGGAGGGGTGCGGTGCGTAGAAGCCGGAGGTCCTGAACCTGGTGTCGGATGTGCCGGAAGGGGAATTATTGCCACCTTCCAGGTACTTGAAAAACTCCAGGCATTGTATGGCGATGTTATCGTGTACGATGTCCTCGGGGATGTGGTATGCGGCGGGTTTGCAATGCCCATGCGGAAAGGGTATGCACAGGAGATCTATCTGGTCACATCTGGAGAACTGATGGCCCTGTATGCAGCAAATAACATATGCAAGGCTATTTCCCGGATATCACAGAATTCAAAGCAGGTTTGCAGGCTTGGGGGAGTTATTTGCAACGCACGCGGTCTTTTCAGGGAGGAAGAACTGGTGCGGGCATTTGCTGAAAAAGTCGGATCACAGTTGATTGCCTATATCCCCCGTGATGAGATCGTCCAGCATGCAGAATTGCACACACGGACGGTGATTTCATATGCTCCCGAATCAGAACAGGCAGCACAGTACCGGAACCTTGCCAGGTCCATCCTTGAAAACGAGAGTTTCATCATCCCGTCCGCCATGGAGATAGATGATCTTGAAGACCTTGCAAGGGCCTTTCTGCCGGTCAGAACCTGAAACCCCCGAAAGTGTCTACGAGGATAAATACGGGCACAGTTGCGACCAGGCATAATAATACAACCAAATTAGTTTTATTGTAATTCTTGCATAATACTATTTTTCACTTTCACCCTGCTTTTTTTGACTTTATATACCCTTCAGTCAGATGCTGATCCATCCAAGGAAGTGACATAAATGCTCGAGAAAGCAGGATTCATGCAGATGAACAGGGCAGTGACGATCGATGAGAACGGGTATCCGACCAGAAGCGTGGAAGTCGTGATTGAGGGACGAAGATATGGTATCATCATTGATGAATTGCGGGAAGCAATCAGGGGAATGGTTTCAGCCCGGATTTTCAGGTTACGGGTAAACTGGAAACAATACGTCAGTACCACAGCAGGGATTATCTACCTGTCGAGGTCTGGAAAAGCCCTGAATTTTGAATTCACCGATGGAAGTCGGTACACAGTATCCCTTGATTCATTAAAATCACTCATAACAAAACGATCTTCCTATGCTCCGATCGGGAGACTACCGTTAAGCAGTGCCCCCGCAATGCATCCCCCGGTAGTATCTCCGCTTCGGTCTGCTTTCCAGGCTGTGGCACAGGTATGAATCGGCCGGGAACCATAATTCTTAACTTCTTTTACAGGTAATATAACAGCGGTTTTCCAATAGCAGTATCTACTAATCCGCGTCCATTTCATTCCCAAATCATCCACCCATAGAAATGACCACATTTGACGAATCTGCAGGAAATCCATCGTATATCTCAATTATCAGAATACGGAGACTGACACCCATATGGAACGAACACTCGGATTTAAAGAACGTCGATATATCGAAGAATTGCGCATCCTGACAAAATCAACCGCTCTTGACTGTATCATTGATGATAAATTTGATCGCATCATCTACGTTATAAAAACCGGAGATATGGGTTACGCCATCGGAAAAAAGGGAGAAAATATCCGGCGTCTTCAGAATGTCCTCGGCAAAAAAGTCGAAATGGTGGAATACGCAGAAAAGGTAGAGGTTTTTCTCTCGAACATTTTTAAACCTGCACAGATCATCCGTGTTAACGCGGATACTGAAAATAAAAGACTTGACACGATAGTAGCCTCAAAATCAGATGTCGGTATTGCCATCGGGAAGGGCGGATGCACGATTGAAAAGGCACGAACCCTTATCAGGCGGTTTTTCGGATACGAGATAGGAGAGGTTCAGGTTGACGGGGAGACTGAATGAGCGGTTCTGCCATTCTTGATGAACTCTGGAATGTCATCTCAGACCGGGCGACAAAGACTCCTGACAACTCATACACCGCTAAAATACTTACCCATCGGAAGGGAATTGACAAATCGCTTGAAAAAGTCGGCGAGGAAGCAACTGAATACATTATTGCCGTGAAGAACGGCAACCACGATGCTATTACATCCGAAGCTGCGGATCTTCTGTTCCATTTTCTTATCTCATTAAAAGCGGCAGGGGTTGAGGTTTCCCAGGTATACCGGGAACTTGAAGAGAGAAGAAAACCCTGAATCATCATATTTCAGTAGTAAAGAGATCCCCCCTCCCCTGTATCCTGAGAATGCCACATCTCACTCCCGTATCGAGCCATCCGTACCAGTAACTGAAAAGGCCGAGCGCAGAGACCGGCCGATCGTCCAAACGAACGGTCACCCCATTTTTCCAGCCTGACTCTACCTGATCCTGTATCCTTTGTGCAACCGGAAATGCAGGTGAACCTGACGATGCCGAAGGAATCACCGATATTGCGGCCTTCCCAAGCATCTGTTCATATCGGTTCATCTTTTCCGATAATGCCTCGTATGCAGACCGGGGAATCATCCCTTCATCGCAAAAATCTGCCTGAAGGGGGATTCCCTCAAGGTATCCGAGGAAGATGCCGGCATCCAACCATCCATGGGCATACGTCAATGATGCATACCGGTTCACCGGGTCATTCCTCGTAGAAAAGACATCCGCATCGTCAAGATAGGAAGAGATCATCAGGGCTATTTCGTCTGCAAGCAGGGAACAGAGCGACCCGTCATGAACCAGCCGGTCCTGAAGGAGGGATGTCCTGATAAACCGTGCGTACGCGTCAGGATTCATAGCCCGCAAACAAGGAAAGATACTCTTCCTCCACCGGATGGAGATCTGCCGGAACAATGAGGATATGGAGGGGCGGTCCGAACGGCGTGGAAAGAAGCATTCCGGCACTGCCGGCCTTCACAACGGGGTCAGGCGATCCTGCCCGGGCAATTCCCACGTACAGCGGGATAATTACCCCTTTCCGGCGACAGAGTTCTTCCAAAATACTGATAGCTTCCTGGACCGTCATGTACCGGTCAGGCTGGATATCCAGGTACACGAGGGTATGGAGGTGTTGTCCCAGGTTCGCGGTGATGGTCTCAAGTGGTGTTTCTGGAAACCAGTTCTTCGTGGGATACGGGACCGAACAGGATTTTCCAAACCGGTAATTCTGAAGACCGGAAAGACCGCATGCCGCACTGACGATCGAGGAACCATGAATCATCCGTGTCTGTATTCCTGCTGTTTCGGCACGGATCCTTAGATCCATATGGGTCGTCGAGATCATTGGATCGCCGCCGGTCAGAAAAACCACATTCCGATCCTTTGCCTCATCGATGAAGGATTCAGGATGCTGCTCCACATCCTCACGGGTCAGCAGACGGATCTTTTTCTGATACCGCTCTTCCATCTCCCGGAGAGATGTTCCCATCAACCGGGAGGTATACCCCTCCAGAACCACCAGATCGGCATGGTGTATGGCCTGCATTCCTTTCAGGGATATATCATCGAGATCAAACAGGCCCAGCCCGACAAAGAATAACATAATACCTAATAAAAGACGATTCGGCCTTCTTCTATACCAAACAGCCGCCAGTTCATCGAGAGGCCAAGGGAACCCTGCAGACGCATTCTTTTTCCCTGCTCATCGGCCCTGATCTCAATTACAACGTTCATGAGCTGCTTGAGAATGGCAACCGTCTTGGCATCGAACGATTCGCTATTCAGAAGAAATACTCCGATTGAACCCATTTTTTTCAGTTTTGAGGTGACCACGTGGACAAACTGGTAGATGACGTCCACCTTGCGGAACATAAGGAGGGACGTCAATGAAAGAACACAGTACCGTATCGGTGTCGGGAAGAGTTGGTTTGGATCATCGGTAAACTCACCTTTCATGATATCTTCAGTCAGTTGGGAGAATCGGATATCCATCCCGGTAAGGTCATTCGGACTTCCCACGTATTTTATCCGGGTGGTGTCAGATACCCCGGATGCAGAACTTTTGCTGATGGCATCAATGATACCGGTATATTCCATCGGGAACCGAAGTGTCTCAAAAAAAGGGATCAGTTCATCGGCCTGATTCTCCGTGGAGAGGACTATCATATACTCTCCCTTCTGTGGTTTTGATAGAAGAGAAGAGATTTGCTCCCCATCGGAGAACGCAGGTGCCAGTACCAGGATATTTGTTCCTGGATTGAGACCACCGGTCTTCGAGTCAATTACATCTATTCCGGTGAGATATTTGTACATCTGTCGTGTAAGAATCAACCTTCCATCATATTAACCTCATGATGACCGAAGGCCGATCGAATCTTTTTATACCTGGTGCTTAAGAAATATAAGACCGGCTTTCACCGCCTGGATTGATAAAATTTAAAATCCCACACTATTCCGGGAGATTTCATCCGGGATAGCAGGATATATGAGCGGGTGCAGACCATCGGAGGAAGAAGATGATATACCAGTTGTATGAATGGAGACTGTTGCATCAGCTCAGCCGCATTCCTTCCTCCCTCTGTTTCATGATCTCAGAAGATGAGATGTGTTCTTCTCCGGATCAACTCTTCCAGGTTATCTCATGGTGCCTTGATATCTCTTCCGAAATCATCTCCCGTCACCCGGAGTCAGCCGGACTACAGGGAATTACCATTCATATCTCGCGGAAAGGAGAACAGGAAACTCCCGGATACCTTCCCGACATTCGGAGGGTGGGATCCATCGCCCGGCTGTACCTGCATTACGGAACCATCACTGAAAAATGTGGTACCGGCCTTCCTGTTGCTGTTGCCATTGGAAAATCAGGACGGGAAGAGATCGTCGATGCCATCAGGCGAATGGCAGATGAGGGACTTGCTCCGGAAGAAATCACCGGAGAGATCATCGAACAGCACCTGCTCTTCAAACATACCCCTGACTTTGTCATCAAGACCGGTGGCGATCATCTCGTGGACTTCCTGATCTGGCAGTCAGTCTATTCTGAACTCTTCTTCTCTGACCTGAACTGGAATGCCATCAGGAAAGTTGATCTCATCAGGGCATTCAGAGATTACCTGTCAAGAATCAGAAGATTCGGGACCTGAATCAGGAGCGCATGGCCAGTTCTTTACGCTGAGAATAAACCCGTACTGCCCTGAGCAGATCGATCTTCCTGAACATCGGCCAGTAGGGGGCACAGAAGTACACTGCCGATTCATGTCCGTTTGCGAGCCAGGGAAGGAAGTTTGACGTCCGGTAATCGTTCCCGGTGCGGATAATCAGATCCACAGGAGGTATCGAGATGTCTTTTCCGTAGAGATAGGACTCCAGCAATTCAGGGGTGATATCCCCCGTTCCAATCCTCTTATCCCTGACATCCCCGAGGATCCGTCGGCTGGCCTGGACGATCTCGTTCCGGCCGCCATATGCAAGCGCCATGTTCAGGTAAAAATTATCATAATGTGCAGTCGCTGCTTCTGCTTTCTCGACAGCCTCAAGAAGATCTGCGGGAAGGAGATCCCGATCCCCGATCATCTGGATCCGTATCCCGTACCGGTGAACCCGTTCGTCAGAGATGATGGCGGCCAGTTTCTCCCTGAACAGGGTGAACAGTTTTTCCACCTCGTCATCTGTCCGGTTGAAATTCTCCGTAGAGAAGATATAGAGGGTGATATACCGGATCCCGAGTTCACGGGCCCAGTCAAGAACCTGTTCAGTCCGGTCAGCACCCAGCCGGTGACCGAAATGAACACTCTTCCCCTTCAGACGGGCAAATCTCCGGTTGCCATCCTGAATTATGGCGATATGCTTTGGGATATGGGTACACTGCCGGGTGACAAAGAATTCATACACCGGATCTACCAATGCCCGTATCACAGGGGGGTCACCTCAATGAGGATTCCGTTATCCGGGTATCGTTCTAGAATCTGCTTCTCCCCCGGGAACCGGGAGGCATATTCATCGAGAATCCACCACGCCATTTCGATATGATCATTGAAACGGGTATATAGGGCAGGATCGAGATCGTCCGGCATTTCAGCCGTAAGCCCGTTACATTTCCATACCCCGTATACGATCGTGCCATCACCGGTTATCTCGTCAAACTCGCGGGAGGTATTGGCAGCGATACGGATCAGACGCTTACGGAGCTGGACACGATCCTTGAAATCAGACGAACACCAGTGGACCTTCTGATGTCCTGCAAATGATTCTACTGATTCGAAGGCACCTGCAACCGCATTGGAGACATCTCCCCTGAGGTCATACCCCCTCCTCCGCATCTCATCTGCGTTGGAATCTCCCCATTCGAGTTCATTGATATTGAAAAAATCAAGGTACTCAAGAAGCGGGGTGAAATGCTCAATCCCGGGGAGGGAAGGGACTTCAACACCGACATCAAATCCGGCATTCCTTGCATCCTGAACCGCCCTGAAAAACGGACCGGTCATGATGTCCGGCCAGGTCTCATGGGGGGGATGGAACCGTATCTCGTCCACAAGCCCGCGAATTTTCAGGATCTCTTCTTCCGTCGGGGCAATGCCGGTATAGAGATGGATATGATGCTCAGGGCCAAATGCATCTTTCAGTGCCCGGGCATATTCAGCGAGCCGCTCTAAAACGGCAAACGGTTCGCCACCGGTTATCCCGGTTCCCTCCGCTGACATCCGCTCTGCTACGCGGATCATCTCGGCAGGAGAGGAGATCTCATGCTCATTGGCATAAATACAATCGCGGTCTTTTCGTTCACGCGAGAGCGGACAGTACCAGCAATTACGATGACACAGGCCGGTGATAAATAAAACCATCTTCGCTCCTTCATAGCAGAGAATGCATCCTGCACTCAGTCGACTATGAGGAGGAAGATCTTCAGAAGTAGTATCTTCCATTGGTATTCTGATTACTCATACTATCTCTCAGTAGCGATATATATCTTGTCCATTCACGGGAAAAAAGGAACGGGGCTCAAATTAGAATCAACGATATAATTTCGCCCGGGAGAGATTCTCGATCCGTGACCGGTCAACCGGTTCATCGATCGCAAGCATACCGACATGGATCGCCCGCTCTACAAATGATTCCCCTGCAGGAGTCCTGATAATAAGGGTTGTTACCTGATCAGGGGTACCAACAGACCCGGCAGAGATATCCGCATCCAGCCCGGAGAAGTCACGACAGACACGACACCCGGAGCGGACTGCAGAATCCACGTCCTCCAGGGAGACTGTTGAGGAAGTTCCATCAAGAAGGGTGATTTCAAGCCTGCCTTTCACATTCAGACGGTCTATCTTTGTTAGATCATATCCTTTTCCGGAAAGGATCTCCTTCATGAGAATGCCATAGTCAAATGTCTCGGTGCAGAACAGACCGATAATCAGACGAATGGCATTTCCAAACGGTTTCACGAGATCATTCTCTGAATTCTTCATGATCCGTGCAGCGGAGGCAACACAAGGAGTTCCTATAACGGCAAGCCGGGAGAGTTTCTTATCGATTACGGCGGTTTTCAGGGACTGGAGAACGGGGACACTCCAGTTATACCGTGTTCCTGCATGAGAGACCAGATCTCCGGATACGGTTACAAGGAGAGAGAAGGGACGATGGGAAAACCGATCCTCCCCGACCGTGATGACCCCGTCTATTATTCCCTCCTCAAGTGCGGACCGGAGAATGGCCGTAACAGCGCCACCGTTCTGTCGCCGGGGGACCGGTCCGGTGGCATGAGCCCCGGTTATCCGGAGACAGGTCCCCAGAAGATCTGTTGCTGCCTCATCTCCCCGCTCTTTTCCCCGCGGGCAGACGGCAAAACAGGCACCGCATGGAACGTTATCACTCTCCTGTTTACAGTACCCGGAAGATACCGGGTGCAGTATACCCGGTTCAACACAAAAATACAGGGCATCGGCAGGACAAACCGCAGTACATGCCCCGCATCCGGAACATATGCCGGTATCCCAGACCATTTCCCTGAGATTTTGATAACTCGTCTTTTCAGCCATATCTCACTCCCACGTGTACTTCCCGGCAAATGGCCGTGCGCTAACCGGTGCTATCCGGGTAAAGGGTTCTTCAAGAAGAGATTTCTCATCAATCCCAAACCACCTGCAGAAATCACCAATCAACGGTGTGATTGCCTCACGTTCACCTGGTTCTGCAGTCCGTGCAGCGCTGCCGATACCGAGGATCCAAGGAGCAACCGTTCCCCGTATATAGATCTCACCACCGTGGATTCCACTTGCAAGGCCCATCTCGTCATACGGATCACTCTCCCCGATCCTGAGCATGATGATAAGCCCACCAGCCATGTATTCACCGAGGAACGATCGTGCATTCCCGCCGATAATAAGGACCGGGCGTTTGTCCTGGTACTGTTTCATGTGAATGCCCCCCCGGTACCCGATATCGCCCCTGACATACACACGGCCACCCCGCATGCTGTGTGCCGTAGCATCACCGCCTGATCCATATATGACGATCAGACCGTCATCCATCGTGTTGCCGGGAGCATGATCAGCGTTCCCGTTGACCACCACGGTGGGTCCTTTCATGAACATCCCGAGATCGCCGCCGGGAACCCCGTTAACGGTGATCTTCACCGATCCGGTAAGGCCATCGGCAATAAACCGCTGTCCCATCACGTGATCGATGATAATTTCAGTGGCGCCATCCCTGACCGCCTGCCGGATCTTCTTGTTCAGGGGTGTGTAATGCATCCCGTTTGCATCAATTGTTACCGGCTGCATTTATGCCCCCACCGGTTTGACATCAAGCACATCCATCATTGCCTGGTCGAGCAGGTATCCCCTGAGCCGATCTCGGTTCCCCCGCAGCGAGTCAATACTGTTCAGCCCGGCTGCTCCCATCAGTTCAGCAAGTTCGAGTGTCCAGGCATGAATCAGGTTTTCCACGTTTTTCGACGCCTCATCCGGATTCAGGCGGGACACGAGTTCAGGTTTCTGGGTTGCAATGCCCCAGGCACACTGGCCGCGGTAACAGGTCCCGCATACCCTGCATCCCATCGCCACAAGGGCAGAGGTTCCCAGGTATACTGCATCTGCCCCCAGGCAGATGATCTTCGCGATATCGGCACTCTGCCGGATCCCGCCGGAGGCTATGATCGATACCTCGTTTCGTATCCCCTGGTTCCGGAGCTTCTCATCAACGGCTGCTACAGCCGCCTCAACCGGGATACCAACATGATCACGGAAGACCGTCGGGGCAGCCCCGGTACCGCCCCGGAATCCGTCGATCACGACCGCATCTGCACTTGACCGGGCAACACCTGCTGCAATAGCTGCAACGTTATGTACCGCGGCAATCTTTACGAATACCGGTTTTTTCCACTCGGTCGCTTCTTTCAGGCTTTTTACGAGCTGCTTGAGATCTTCTATCGAGTAGATGTCATGGTGCGGGGCCGGGCTTATGGCATCGCTTCCCTCAGGAATCATCCGGGTACAGGAGACATCGGCACAAACCTTCTCCCCGGGAAGGTGTCCGCCGATACCGGGCTTGGCTCCCTGGCCAATCTTGATCTCAATGGCAGCCCCCCGTTCCAGGTAGTTCACGTCAACACCAAATCGTCCGGAGGCGACCTGAACGATCATATGATCCTGGTACGGGTACAGGGCTTCATGCAGCCCGCCTTCACCGGTTCCCATGAACGTCCCGGTACTTGATACCGCTTTTGCCATCGCCAGATGTGCATTGAGGGAGATCGCACCATAACTCATGTGGCCGATCATGATGGGAGTCTCAAGCCGGAGATTTGGAACAAGATTCGTCTTCAGTTCCACATCCCCGTTCTCCTTCCGGACGAGATCCAGCTGACGGGGTTTCTTCCCGATATGGGTCCGCAGCTCCATCGGTTCACGGAGGGGATCTATCGAGGGATTGGTGACCTGGCAGGCATCGAGAACCAGCCGGTCGAAGATGATCGGGTAATCAAGGGTGTTTCCCATCCCCCCAAGCAGGATCTTTCCGCTTTCAGCCTGCTTGAAAATGTTCTCCCTGACCTGTTCAGTCCAGACCGGGTGACTGCGGTAGTCACACGGACGTTCATGAATAGTGATTGCATCACGGGGACACTGGGAGATGCATCGGTGACAGGCGACACAATTCCGGTTGTTTGCGATGATCCGCCCCTGTTCCATCCGGTATACATTATAGGAACAGTTTTCGACACACCGGCCACAGAGCATGCATCGTCCGTGATCTACGAGAACCTGGAATTTTACCGGACGGGAACCGATGATCATGTCACCACCCGCCCGATGATCGGCTGGCCGGCCCGTGGCATGCTGATGGTTTTTACCCCGGGATCCATCGTCCTTATCGCCGCCTCTTCGCTGGATATATAAAGCCGGTTATCGTGTTCACCAACAACCAGCGGCCTCAACTTGATCCGGTCGGAAAATCCCACGATCGAATCCTGTGATGCAACCGCGATGGCAAATGGCCCGTTCATCATGGCCGAACTATACGTCAGCCTGACAGCGGTATTCAGCTCTCTTTCAGGTTCTTTCATCCGTTCGATCTCTTCCCAGAACGGAGGGGCAAGAGCCCTGACGGCAATATCCTGAGGAAGATGATGACGCCGGGCAAGGAGATCCATGAGATAGGCCACCACCTCGGTGTCGGTATACATGGTACAGCTGTACCCGAAAGACTCGATATATCGCCGGTTTGTTCCATAAGAGGTTATCTCACCGTTATGAATGACACTCCAGTCAAGGAGATTGAACGGGTGTGCCCCTCCCCACCAGCCGGGAGTGTTGGTCGGGTACCGGTTGTGGGCCAGCCAGAGATATCCTTCATACTCTTCGACCCGGTAAAAATCCGCAACGTCCTCAGGCCAGCCCGATGCCTTGAAAACACCGATGTTCTTTCCTGAGGAGAAGACCAGGGCACCGGGTACCGAGGTGTTCACCGTCATGACGATATGGGTAACGATATCGTCCTCCGGTGAATCGCTCCGTTGCATCAGTTTCCGGTTCGGCCTGAAGAAATACCGCCAGGGGGTGTGGATCTTTCGTATCTTTCCGGTATCATAGGTAGGGATCTCCTCGTCATGCTCGATCATCCCCCATGTCTCAAGGAGGGCCTCAACCTGTTCCCTGGGCTCAACCAGGTTATCATAAAAGACATGGATTGCATAGAGGTCTGCATAATCCGGATAAACCCCGTATGCAGCATATCCGGAGCCTTCCCCACTTCCCCGTTCATCCATTACCGACAGGGCATCTCGGATGGCTGACCCGTCCATCAGGTCCCTCCCCCGGTCAATTACACTGATTATACCACACATATTGAATTGAACCTCCCGATCTGATCATCCATTCATGTCAGGCGTATGGGAATATCATTTTGAAGGAAGCTAATTTCGTATGCCATTACTTATAGATATCCAACATCTTTTACCATAGCCTCGTACACTCCCAAAGGCAGAACCCTGAACCGGGAGACCTGTCGCTAGTAATGAGGGACCGGTAATTGTTTCAAATCACAACACCCACGTATGTTGGCAGGAGATAGCCAGGAAATACCCGGGAAATAACGGTTTCCGGGAAGTACAGATTTGAAGAAAATTTTAAATAAAGAAAGGTAGAAGCTTGTTTCAATGTCTGATATGAAGGTGAGCGAGATGCTCGCTCGAATCAAGGCTGATAATGTAAAATTTATCAGACTCCAGTTCACGGATATCCTTGGAATTCCAAAAAACGTTGCAATTCCGGCTTTTCAGGCTGAAAAGGCTCTGACAGACGGCATCTGGATAGATGGATCATCCATCGAGGGATTTACCCGAATAGATGAGTCAGACATGCTGCTCAGGCCTGACATCTCCACATACCAGATCCTTCCCTGGAGACCGGCTGACAAGAAGGTCGCCAGGTTCATCTGTGATGTGTATACCTACAACGGCACCCCCTTCCAGGGCGACCCGCGTACTGTTCTCAAGCGGAACCTTGCAGAAGCGGAAAAACTGGGATATACCTTCAATACCGGCCCTGAACTAGAGTTCTTTGTCTTTAAGCGTGACGAGAACGGGCAGCCGACAACAGAATTCGTTGATTACGGGGGATACTTCGATCTCGCCCCGTCCGACTCGGCAGAAGATCTCAGGCGTGAGGTCGTTCTTGCACTCACCGATATGGGATTCGAGATCGAGGCGTCTCACCATGAAGTCGCCGAGTCACAGCACGAAATTGACTTCAAATACGGTGATGCCCTCTCTGTCGCAGATAAAGTGATCACCTTCAGGTTTGCAACCAAGACTCTTGCCCTCATGGCCGGGATGCATGCAACCTTCATGGCCAAGCCGATTGGCGGTATTAACGGATCAGGCATGCATACCCATGGTTCTCTCTCCAAGGATGGAAAAAACGCATTCTTCGACCCGAATGCAGACAAGGGACTCTCCGAGACTGCCCTCTTTTACATTGGCGGCCTGATGAAGCATGCCAAGGCAATTGCCCGGCTTGGAAACCCGACGATCAACTCATACAGGCGGCTTGTTCCCGGGTACGAAGCACCCGTCTATATCACCTGGAGTGCTGCCAACCGTTCGGCCATGATCCGTGTTCCGGCTGCCCGGGGCAACAGTACGCGGGCTGAACTGAGGAGCCCCGACCCGACATGCAACCCGTATCTCCTCTTCAGTGCCATGATCGCTGCCGGTCTTGACGGGATCAGGAATAAGATAATGCCACCACCATGCACTGATGTGAATATCTACCACCTTTCAGAGGAAGAACGAAAGAACCGTGGTATCGAGATGCTACCGGGATCCCTGATGGAAGCAAACGATGAACTCCTCAAGGACACGGTTATCTGCGAGGCGCTCGGTCCGCATGTTGTCGGGTACCTCACGTCAATTGCCCAGGCTGAGACCGATGCCTTCAGGCTCACGGTTCACCCCTGGGAAGTTGACCGGTATATCCACAACTTCTGAACTTTTTTCCTGCCGGAATATCCCCGGGAGCCGGAACCGGTTTTTCCAATCAGACAGTCTCTCTCACCGTTCCGGCAGAAGAATACGTACGCCTCATGAGTTCCCGGTTTCTTCCGGATAAAGGAGGGTTTCCCCGGGAGATGCCCGCTGCCGGATTTAAAAACAGACTGTACCCGAAAAGATGGTGATATCAGTACCCGGTTGCGTAATAATACCCACCGTCATGGTGAATCCTGACCGGGATATCAAACAGATCACTCATCTGGCGGTCAGTCAGGACATCCTCCTTTTTCCCGGATGCGACAATATTTCCATCCTTCATACAGATAACCCGGGTTATCTCCGGAATGATATCGGGAAGAGAATGAGTCACCAGGATGACCATCTTCCTGCCTTGGGCAACAGTCCGCATGGATGACCGCAGAAGGTGTAATGCATGGAGATCCAGGCTAGTCGTCGGTTCATCGAGGATAAGGATCTCAGGGTCATGTACAAGTGCCCGGCCAATCAGGCAGCGCCGGGCCTCTCCGCTCGACATGTTCCTCATAGAGCGGCTGAGGAGATGGGATATACACAGAAACTGTGCAATTCTTTCCGCCTGCTCCTCCATATGAGTGGTCACCGTGTGATGAAAGAGACCGATACTGCTGAAAAAACCAGAGAGGATCACATCCCTGCCGGTGATCTCCTGGTTAAACCGTGCCTGGAGATCGCCTGAAACAACTCCGAAAAGGGATCGCAGCTCAAAAACATTCCAGATCTCCCGTCCCCTGATGATATTGGTGTACGACCTCCCGGTCACTACCGGGTACACTTCCCTGATGATCGCCCTGATGAGCGTTGATTTTCCCGACCCGTTCGGGCCTAGGATGGCAACATTCTCATCCTCCTTCAGCACAAGGGACAAATCCCTAAGAACCGGATGCCCGTCCAGGTGAAAGGATACATTTTCAAATTCAAGCAGATTAGAGGGGGGTTGTGATGATGAGTCCATGATTCCACATACTGGCTGCCGGTACTTCTTATCATAGAGCATAATGAACCTGCATGAAGGTTTTTTTCAGCATCGCCCGGGTGACGGGGCCGGTCGGTGAATAACGCCAGGAGTCCGGCCGGATCAGGGTGATTGCGGGATGCCAGGTCCATACTGAGCATCACCGGATACCTCCTGGATGATACCATCAATACTCACCACATCACCGGCTTCACCCACCACCGGAAGACCGCGTTCGACCATGATCCTGATCCGGCCGGATTTATCAACGATCCGGTATCTAACCTCATACGGACTGATATTCGAGATGGCGTCCCGTTTCAGGTTGACGACATACTCTTTATCCTCTGGATAGATCAGCGGAATAAGAGACATAAAATGCCCGCTCGAGAGTTCCTGTACAGAATACCCGGTTACCGATTCAAGGTGATCGTTGTAGAATTCCATGACGGAATCAGCAAGTGACAACCTGAAGACGATCCCCGGAATGTTCTGGGCAAGTGTGCGGAACTGTTTCTCACTCCGGGTCAGTTCCTCGCTGGCCTGGAACCTTAAGAACGCACTTCCGATCAGTGATGACGCAATCTCAAGTGCATGGATCTCTCTCTGGCTCCATTTCCTCTCATAAATCTGCTCGAAAAACCCGACAGCCCCGTAGACCTGATCTGAGATGATGACCGGCACGAGCAGAAACGAGCACACCCCTTCCGATTCAAAAAAACCGCGTGCAGGTTGGCCAATCTCGCGGGTGAGATGAGACAGGGTTTTTCCATCCCTGAATACCTCCTGCAAGACCTGCGGCTCATAACATCCCCTGACCAGGCCGGGTGCCGTCAGAGGATGTACCGACGACTGGTTTGATCGGGAATACCAGCATGAAACAAGGTGCACCTGATCCCGGCCTGCCTCATCATGTCGGTTTTCAAAGAGGCAGACTTTGCTCACCAGTGCCGCTTTCCCGATAAGGCTCAACGTATGAGCGGCACAATCGCCAAAGGAACCTGATTTCAGCATGTAGGAACCGGCAAGGCTGATAGATTCAAAAATTGATTTCTGTCGGCTGATCTCCAGTTCCATCCGCTTTCTGTCGCTGATATCCCTGATGATCTCGATGGAACCTGAAATCATGCCATCAAGGTCATAGAGGGGAGCCGCCTTTATCCAAAGCCATATCCGGTTCTTCGTAACCGGGTGCTGGGTCTGGAGATCGAGGGTTACCAGGGTGTCATCGGTAACAGGGTTGTCATACTGGACAAGGATTTCCGGATCCCGGGAGAGGATATAATCTGCGAGGATCGGCTGTCTTCTCCCGTAAAAGGCATAGGTATGTTCATACGAGCCCTTCCCGAGGATTTCCTCCTTACGCACCCCGGTCAGTTCCTCGATAGCCCGGTTCCATATCGTCACCTCCCCTGCACGGTTCAACACAAAAATCGGATCCGGAAGAAATTCGAGGATGGAGGCCAGGTGCATGCGTGCTTCCCGGATTTCCTTCTCAATCTTTTTTCGTTCGGTAATGTCACGCCATATGGCGAGTACATAGGGTTGATCCTGGAGATAGAAGAGATGGGCATTTACTTCCACCGGAAAGACCGAAGAATCACGTCTTTTTAGATCGATCTCAAAGAATGCCTGGTCATGTTTCCTGAACTCATAAATGATCTCACGGTAAGAAGGAAGGCTCTCCTCCGGGATAATCTCCCTGATATTGAGGGTTAAAAATTCCAAAGGAGTATACCCGAGCATTGAACACCCTGCCGGGTTTACTTCAACGAAACGGGGTTTTCCGAAGAGGTTGTCGAGTTGAAATAAAAAGATGGCATCATGAGCACTTTGGAAGAGTCTGCGGTATTTCTCTTCACTCCTGGCAAGACGTTCTTCTGCCTCAAGACGATCCGTGATGTCTCTCCACACCGAGATAAAATCCCTGATATCGCCGGATTCATCTTTCCGGGGAGTAGTCATCGTCTCAAACCAGATCCATTCACCCCTGATATTCCTGAATCGGAACGAGGGGAGGTTTATCCGGTTAATCCGGTCTTTCAGGGAATCATCAAGGAACGCACGATCATCAGGATGAATGTACTCCCCAATGTCATGATCGATCAGTTCTCCGGAGACATACCCGGTCAGGATCTCACATGCCGGTGAAACATACAGGATGGTCCCCGAGAGATTCCACCGGATGATGATATCCCTGACACTTTCGGTGATCACGCGGAGATTTTTCTCACTTTCAAGGATCGCATCCTGCAATACCTTTTTCTCGGTGATATCCTCGCCGGTGATAACCACAGCAGGACGATCCTGGAGGAAGGAGACCGAGGAGATCGTAAAGAGGTAGACCAGTCGTTCGTCATCCCGGTTCAGGGACACCTCAAGCGTCCGGGTCTCTCCGGTGGTGATGCTTCTGATACCATGAATGAGATCGGTACCAAAAATTTTCTCCAGGTCAAGCGCCTCGATATGCATGTTTACAAGCGCTTCAAACGTGGAACCAACCGTCCGGATGAATGCATCGTTTGCCCAGCGGATCGTCAGGTTCGTATTCAGGATGAGAACCATGTGGGAGGAATAGTTCAGCAGGGACGACTCCGGCTGGAGATCAGAGAGAAAATACTTCTTCTTCTGACCATGCTGGCGCATCTCCACCTTTCCGGACAGGGCCAGGCTGTCCAGATACCGTGCCACCGTGTGCCGGTGATGACCGGAAAGGGAAGATATTTCCGAGATGCTCAGGGCTTTTTTGCCAAGGGTAAAGGTTCTGAGAATATCATCAAATATCGGATTGGTTCCTGAACTCATGCGGATCCCGATGTCCTAAATATATTTTCTGTAATTGGACTACGAAAACTTTTCCTATATCTTTCGTGATTTGAAATATGGTGTGCTCATATGTACCCGGAAATACCGCAACATGTTGAGCATGAGACCCTCATACAATGATTCTCAGGGATTTCACAATAAAGGATGAAAACCACACAACCTCAGATCTTTCTTTGAAAGCTCTCTGCACACCTTCCTTCCCCTGAGAATCTTTTCATTCTCATAAGACTGTTCCAGGCGTTTTCCCGCTGTTTTATCACTCACTGCAGATATCAGGAAGCACGAAGGGCAAAAGATGCATGATGTCATTTCTTCCAGAGGAATCTAATCGTCGAGGCAGAGACAGTCCGCACCAGAACCCATCTCCTGCCCAGGGTGATATTCATGACCGATCATACGTATGGCTGGTTTTCCCTTGTTTTGGCCGTTATCCGATTTTGTAGCCAGGAGAAGGAGATACCTGATTCCATGACTGACACCGGCTGTATATCCTGCAGAAGGATATCCCTGTAACGCTCACCATTGGATGATTATCTCATGGATTGAAGGATATCAGCAACAGGATCGGAGATAGCGTCTTTCCCGGCATTCATACTTCAGGATGAAGGACATTGCCCCGGATCGTTATTCAGGGAAAGAACCTGAAGAGAACAGGGACAGGCTCAAAATCACCGGACAACCAGGTATACTGCCCGGAGGATACCGGGCCATACCGCTCAAAAAGGATGCCTGACTATACTATATAACGGGGTGAAGAATCGGAGAGATGATAGAGATCATCGCAGGGTATCCCCGACACTCCTGTCATGTACAGACCACGGATTCATCATAGAGGAGTTCCATGAATGTAGAATACATCATTGCCGGTGCCGCCATACTAATCCTTGTCTGTATCATTGCCAACAAGGTATCAGGAAAACTTGGATTCCCGGCCCTTTTAATCTTTATCCTGGTAGGTATGCTTGCCGGTTCGGAAGGACCAGGAGGAGTCCCGTTTGAGGATGCGGTTGTTGCCCAGTCAATTGGTGTTGTCGCTCTTGCCCTCATCCTCTTCTCCGGGGGAATCGACACCCGGTGGTCTGAAATGAAACCTGTACTGTCCCGGACTCTTGCACTATCCACAATAGGAGTTGCATTCACCGCGATTGTCATCAGCATTACGGCGGTTCTCCTACTCGGATTCACCCCCCTTGAGGGATTCCTTCTCGGTGCTATCGTCTCCTCAACTGATGCTGCTGCAGTCTTTGCAACGCTTCGATCGCGCCGGGTAGGTCTTAAAGGCAATTTACGCCCTCTCCTTGAGTTCGAATCAGGCAGTAACGATCCCATGGCGATCTTCCTGACAATCGGGGCAATAACCCTTCTTATGGAGCCACAGTCATCGATCTTCTCCCTGATCCCACTCTTTGTTCAACAGATGATTGTCGGCGGAATCCTCGGGTACGGCATCGGCATAATTGCATCCCGGCTGATCAATCTCCTTGACCTTGATTACGAGGGTCTTTATGCAGTTCTCACCCTCAGCATGGCGCTCCTGGCATACGGGGTCACCTCTCTTCTCGGAGGGAACGGATTCCTTGCCGCATATATCGCCGGCCTCGTCATCGGTAACAGCACCATCGTCCATAAGAAGAGCCTTATCAGGTTTCATGAAGGGGTGGCATGGCTGATGCAGATCACCATGTTCCTCACCCTCGGGCTGTTTGTCTTCCCATCTCAGCTTCTGCCGGTCCTTGTACCGGGCATAATCATCTCCTGCGTTCTGATCTTCATCGCCCGGCCGATAGCCGTATTCCTCACCCTGATCCCGTGGAAGATGGATCGAAACGAAAAGATCATGATCTCCTGGGTAGGACTCCGGGGAGCTGCCCCAATCGTTCTGGCAACCTTTCCTCTGCTCTATGGCGTGCCGCAGGCGCATGTTTTTTTTAACGTGGTCTTCTTCATGGTGATCATCTCGTCCATACTCCATGGTACCTCGATCCCATTCGTAGCGCACCACCTTGGCCTTTCAGCCCCCATCTTAAGCCGTTCACGGTTCGGGATGGAGATGGATTATCCGGCAGAAGCCGGGAGCGAACTTCTTGAACTGGTCATCCCTCCGGATTCACCGGCAGTCGGAAACCAGATCGTCAATATCGGCCTTCCTGCAGGAACCCTCATTATTCTCATCGCTAAAGGTGATGACCAGTTCAGTCCCCATGGTTCAACCGTTCTTGAAGAGGGCGATTCACTCCTCATACTGACATCGCCTGAGGATGCCGGGATAGTACGGAACATATTCGTTCATCACGAGGAGAAAGATGGAGAACCTGCCTTTGATATTCCCGGATGGTGGCCGGGTCTGTGGGAAAAAGAAAAGTAGGATGCTTTCACAGAAACCGGATCGGAAAACAGGCGAGTGATACGAATCCCAATACCATGGCCATGGGTGCCTTGAAAATCCCATAATCCATTTCAGTCCAGATACCCTGCCTGTTGACCCGGTGAGCGGTATCTGATCATGACCGATTGGGGTGAAACCCCGGAAAGAGGCCGATCTTGAGACCAAATATCATTCATGGGATTTCTCATCTCTTTTTTTCAGGATGAGGAGCGGTTTTTTCACACTCCGTCCAACCGCCTCTGTCGTTCCACCGATGAACTTGTTCAAAATTCCCCTGCTACCGGTGGATTTCATTACGACAAGGGATACGTCTTCCCCGGATGAAACCCGGATAATCTCATCTGCAGGATCGCCTATCCTGATCCGAGTCATGACCAGGAGAGACATGTCCCGGTACCGGTCAGCGATCCGGATCATGTTCTCTTCTGCCTGCTCCACTGCACGACTGACCTCTTCATCAGAATCGCCTTTTGAGACTGCATGGAAGAGCACTGCCCCGGTTGCACCGGGCAGGATATCAGAAATGAGCGTTTCTATGGGAGGTTCGGAAAAGTCCGTGCAGATCATCACGTTGGTGAAGAGGTCAGGACAACGGGGATGTGAAGGCGAAGAATTCCAGGCCTTATCAGGGGGATGAATGAGCAGGAGATCGGTGTTGCCATACTTGAGAATGTCCCATGCGGTGCTTCCCAGCAGTACGGTCTCAATGACCCCCCGTCCCCGCCGGCCCATCAGGATAAGGGATGCCTGTTCACGCTCTGCTATCCGGATAACAGCCTCGGACACCTCCCCTCCGGTTATCTCCTCGACAATGATGCGGACCTTTGATCGTGGCAGCATGATCGCATTTTTCACCTTCTCAAGGCGCAGCCGGGCATAGTCGGTTTCAGGATTCTCCCGATCCGGGGATGGGAGGAGGTACATACTTCTCGTGATATGCACCAGGATGACCTCCCGTATCCGGGGAATATTCTGCAGGCATCGGATGACATAGTCAGCATCATCTGAAAAATCGTGGGGGATAAGAACTCTGGTGAACATAAGCAAAAATCGCAGATACTTCCTTTTTTGTCATGAGGATACATAGATGTATCCTGAATATCCAAGTCTATCCTGATACACTATCATGTAAACCATCCCCATGCCAAGATATGCCACAAAATTCAATAGTAGGGATATCCTGCGATATCTCACTCCCTTTTCAGGCAGTCGTATTCAACCGACTGAATACCTGACGGGTGAATGAAAAGTATCAGCACATGAGAGAGGCAGGGCACCTCGTGGCGATCCGATCCTATCCTGATATCCGGGTATCAACAGGGTGAGGAGAGGGCAGTTCTTCGATCAGAAACCGGGATCATCGCCGGCGGTAAGAAACCGGATGGTACCGTCAGGACAGCGGATCTCAAAAAGAATCCCCCGGCCAGGAATCCCACATTCCACGATTTGAAATCCGGACTGATTAATAATTTCTCGGGCAAGAAAGAGCCCCATGCCGGATCTCTGGCCCCGTTCAAGGGAGAAGAGGGCCTCCTTTTCTATTTCAGGTATTCCCGGACCGTCAGACATGCAGAGGATGCAGAGTTTTTCCCCCCGGTCTGTCAGGGTCACCTGGACCCGGGTGATCCCGGTACGTACGGAAGGGTCTGCAAAGAGCTGGGTGAAGGCTTTCTGGAGAAGGTTATCGCCGAATATCTCCCCATGTGCAGGGAGTGAATGCGTTACCTGAATGCCTGCCTGACCAAGCGGTTTGTACGCTTCCTCAATAACATTCCGCAGGTTCTGCCAGGAAGGCTGAAAGAGGCCGATTTTTGGATAGACCGAAATAAAGACGCCAAGAGATCCAATCCGGGCACTATCTGAAGACACGGGGGAATCTGAATCAGTGAATGTTTGCGGGCTGTCCCGGGGTTCTAACTCACCGGGCTGGTTTTTTTGTCCGGATACCCCACCACTCAGCTGAAGACCGATACCTGAGAGCAATTGTAGTTTCTGGTTCGCATAGACAAGCTGCATCTCAAGTTCACCCCGTTCTGTTTCTTTTTCATACATATCAAGGTTTGATCGCTTCAGATCGGCAACCGCTTTTTCGAGCTGGGCATTCAGGTAGTACATCCGCTCATGCGCAACCTGCAATTCAGCATTATTCCGGATCGCCGTCTCGTACACGGATAGAAGAATATTGAGGATCTGACCACGGGTCGAGTGTATCTCGTGGTGGTAACCAGCATACGGAACAACCAGGGGAGTGTCCGGTGACCGCTCAACAGACTGAACGTCCCCTGATGTCAGGGAGATGACCATCCGGATTTGGGAGAGGAGATAATCCGGTTCAAAGGGTTTTATGATGAACGTATCAGCACCAGCCTCAAGGCCTTTCAGGACATCCGCCGTACTGTGAAGATAGGTGACGAGTAATACCGGGATTGCGGAGAACTGCCCATCGGTCTTGATCGCACGACAGAGTTCAAATCCATCCATTTGTGGCATCATAACATCAGAGACGATGATACCCGGAGGGTTTGCCCGAACCTGCGTAAGGGCATCAATACCGTTTGATGCGATATCAACCAGGTACCCTGCCTTTTCCAGAATACTCCGAAGGTATTCAGCCTGGGTACGGTTGTCTTCCACAACCAGAATGGTCATTTCAGGAAAAATCTGTTCAGACATGCATACCGGACACCAGAAAATTCAATCCGCAGAGGCACGGAGAATTCTCATCAAGAAATCTCTCGCAGAATGAGATAAATACGCATCATAGGCAACGGATCAGGAGGAGGGGATCCTTTCCTGATACCTGCCTACCGAGGGTGCATAAAGAATTCGTTGTAGTGGGATTCAGTAGTAAACGCCGGGGACAAAGGGCTTTACTGATAATTCCGAATCGGCTGGTGCTCTGAACACACCAATGGTCTTGATGGCGAGGTTGTTCCGCTTTGCCTCGTTGATGAGGTTTTTTGATTCCTTACTGGCTCCATCGGAGAGAACCAGCAGATGGGTTCCGTATTCTGCCATCCGTGCATCGCAGATCATCCCTGCTGCATTCAGATCATCCTGCCAGTTCGGTTCAAATTCCTTGAACTTGATGTTGTTCTCTTCGGCGAATAAACGGGAGAATTTACTGACACCGGTAGATCCTCCGGTGATTATCTCCTCGATACCGCCAATTTCGGAGACATACTTCTGGATTTCAGAGAATACTGCTTCCTTCCGGTCACAGGTCCGCAGTCCTGATACGATGAGTTTTGCCATGATCATCAACGCCTGTATCACCGGCGTAATATGCCTGGAGGGGCCCGCCGGTGAACAAAAAACCTTGACCCTGACGATATAAATATCGCCGGAATAAGGAGTCCGGATACCGCATTATTATATACAGATTCTGGAAAGGACAACCACATAACATCCCGATAATTCGAGCTTTTTTACATAATCAGAGACATTTGCGGATAGTTTCAGGTGTACAGGCGATAACAAAGCAGGCACCTTCTCCGGGGATCCCGGTCTCATAAATGGTTATCCCAGTTATTGCCAGGATCTCCCGGGATAAAAAAAGACCGAGGCCGGTGTTCTTTCCATACTGGTAATCAAATATCTTACTCTTCTCCTCTATCGGGATACCGACGCCGTCATCTTCACAGAGGATCCGGCCTTCGTCAGCTGAATCATGAAAGGTAAACCGGATGGTGGAAATTTTCCCCCCGTATTTCTTTGCATTCTCGATAAGGTTTGAAAAGACCATCTCGATCAGGGGGTCAGCAAAAATCTCGATGGTTTCTGGAATACAGTTCTCCAGCCGGACGTGGTCAGGTGAACAGTGATGAATCGCCTGGTCCACTTTCACGTGGAGAGACTGCCATACCGGTGATTTAACACCGATCTCCTGGTATTCCCCGGTGAATTTCACGGTATTGATGGTGTTTGCCACTATAGCGCATGCTTTCCGGATATACTGCCAGGATTGATCCGGATGCCCGGCCCGGTCAGCAACGGCAAGATCAAGATAGCCCTGGATTGAATGCAGTTGATTGAGAAGATCATGACGAGTAATGCTTGCCATTAACTGGAGCTTGTTATTCGCATTTGAGAGCGCCATGGATATCGTTTTTCTTTCGGCGATCTCTTCGTTCAGATCCGTATTGACGGTTTTGAGATCCCGTATCGCCTTTTCGAGCTGCTCGTTGAGAAAATACAATTTATCCTGAGCTTTTTCAA
>CAZWTX010000004.1:0-61913 GCA_964637135.1 uncultured Methanospirillum sp.
AGGATCCGGCTCACCTTGATCGACCGCGTCGGGCACTGCTCCTCGCAGGTCTTGCATCCCGTGCATTTATCCTCGTGGTACACCACATTCAGTCCCTTTGTCACATGCATGATCACATCGGGAGACATCGACGTTCCCTTCGCAGCAAGCTGGGGATCGATCTCCTTGTTAACCGGGCAGGCCACCGTGCATACCCCGCATCCCATACAGGTAACCGGATTAACCTGGATATGGAAGGTGAACTGCATGTACGTGCTGTCACGGGCATTCATGGTATGAACCCGTCCTCCGTCAAGAACCAGTTCCGGACAGATCTCGATACAGAGGCCGCACCTGATACAGTGCCCGGGATGAACCCGGGGACTCCAGACCGGGGGATCGCCCTGGTGAATCACCTCGATGGCATCAGGGGCAGGGCAGATCATCATGCACTGGAAACAATGCGTACACTCCTTATCGGTCACATGGGGAAATTCCCGGAAATGAGGCGGCGTCTCCAGGGGTGCCGTCCGGGCAGTGAAGAATGTCCAGATCCAGGATCCGGTGCATATGTACTTCAGGTACGGGATGACAGGAAGCATGGTTCATCGCTCCGTGCATGCAATACAGGGATCTGAACTGATGTAGGTAGCGGTTACGTCGGCGATCGAGGTAACCCCCGGGATCATGTACTTCGCACAGGCCTCGATGTTCATGATAGACGGGGTCTGAATAGATATCTCCTGTATTCGTCCCTGGGTGTCGGTTTTCAGGCGGTATGTCAGTTCTCCCCGGGGTGCCTCGGCATGGTAACTGGCATGTCCCCGTCCAATGGTTCCCCCTCCCCGGATGAGTCCCTCAGGAAGGAGGGAGAGAGCGGTCCGGATCAGTTCAGCACTCTGGATGATCTCGTCAAAGCGGATCATGATCCTGGCATGGTTATCCATCCCGGTCCGGACAACCGGCACAAATCCGGCTCTCTGGTAGATCGGGTGAGTTGATCGGCAGTCCTCGGCAATACCGGAGGCCCGAATCGTCGGACCCACGGCATGGGCCGCCCGTGCCTGTTCGGGCGTCAGGATCCCGATCCCCCTGCTCCGGAGGCTGATAAGCGGTCCGGAATCGAACATATCCATGTATTTTTTCGTGTCCTGCGCAATCCTTGCGGCACCGGAAAGGATCCGCTCCTTGTCCTCATCAAGGAGATCGAACCTGACACCGCCGGGAACAATGTACGAACAGGTCACCCGTGCGCCGGTGAGGTACTCGAGGAGATCCATTGCCGTTTCCCGGAGATTGAGGAGGTACATCGCGAGTGTTTCATGCTCTATCGTGTAGCAGTATGAAAAATTGGCAATGAAATGGCTCTGGATCCGGTCCAGTTCATTTGCCACGAGCCGGAGCAGGGCTGCCCGTTCCGGAGGTTTTATTCCCGAAATTTCCTCAAGTGCTTCGATGAAGGTATAATTATGAATTACCGAGCAGATTCCGCAGACCCGTTCGGCAAGGAACATCACCTCCTGCCAGGGTCGTCCCTCCATGATCCGCTCTATTCCCTTCTTCATGTACCCGAGTTCCAGTTCGGCGGCGATCACCCGTTCCCCGAAGGTCTCGCACTTGAGCCGGCAGGGCTCCTTGAAGATCGGGTGAACCGGGCCGAGTGGAATTGAGACGTCAACAACTTTCTTCATTGCTTCTCCTCCCAGTCCTGGAATATCGTCGGGGCAACGGAGAGGACTGCCTGGATGATTTCGGTCGGTCGGGGCGGACAACCAGGAACTTCGGCTGCAATCGGGATGTAATTCCTTGCCGGGGCATGAATGTAACTCTGTGGCCGTCCAAAGACACATCCTGATATCGGACAGTTCCCGATGGCAATTGCCGCCTTCGGTTCAGGGATCTTCTCCCAGATCATCCGGAGCTTGTCTTCCCATTGCGAGGTGACACTGCCGAGAACGAGCAGGATATCAGCTTCTCTCGGGTTGTTATGCACGTATATGCCATACTGTTCGAGATCGTACCGGGGGGAAAGGCAGGCGAGAACCTCGATGTCACATCCGTTGCAGGATCCGGTATCCACGTAACAGACATGGATGGACCGTGACCTGACCGCGTTCTTGAACTTCTGTAACAGACTCATGGAAGATGCTCCCGGAGGAATTCTCTCGCTGTTCTGGCTGCTTCCGAAAGGGATAACCCCCGGTCTAATTCCGATTCAGCAACCCTGACTGCCTGTTCCATCTCTTCACGGGGAATAAGGGGGATGTATATGGTGTAGAAGTCGTATCCGATGGCCTTATGGAGGGGTTTTTTCAGGTCTCCCTCCTTCGTCCAGGTTTCGTACCGGATTGCCAGCGCTTCCAGGCTCATCATATCAAGTCGTTCGATCAGGATCCTGCGGAGTCTCTGGAGGGGAATCCCCAGGTGCCTGGCAATTGCCTCCACTGCCTCCCGGTGATGGGCACTCGTCAGGATGGAGAATTTCATCTGGTTCAGATCACGTTCGTACACGAGTTTCTTCATACCAGACCTCCGGATTTAAGAATGGCATACAGGCCGAAGAGGAGGATACAGATCCAGAGCAGGGCCATCTCTCCGGTATGGAGGTGCTCTTCGTCGTGGGAGAAGGGAAGCAGGGAGATAAGCACAGTAACTCCTGCACCGAGGATTGCCTGCCAGAATACATGCCCCTGCATGAATTCGGCAATGAACAGGGCCGTGTACCCGATTCCGCCGGCAAGGAGGATGATCCTGATCAGATTCATAGCATCACCTTCACGATCAGGATATAGATGACCATGAGGCCGGTGATGATCGTCTGGAGGGCAACCGCGTCGTATGGAGAGAGCATCGGGGTGAATGCGCAGACAAATGAGAGCGATATGAGGAGGACAAGCATGACGAGGAACATTAGCCACCAGGGAAGTGCACCGATGAAAAGGAGCACGAAGGCCAGAAGGAGCACGAAGGTCTTGATGGCATATGCAATTTCAAGGCCTGCCCGCCACGCCCCGAAATGCTCGGTCCGGTTCCCTGAAACGATCTCTTTCGCCTCGATGATAGAGAACGGGCCGTAGTGCATCTTGGAGAGAACAACCAGGTACATCGCGGCTGCCACCGGGAAAGCAGCAATAAAGAGCGGCCCGTGATCATTCTGCCAGGCAATGATATCAGATATCATGAGCGACCCGGTGAAGAGATAGATCCCCCCGATCGTCGCAAAAAGCGGGATTTCAGAAGCAGCAGACATCACTGATCTGATTGCCCCGAATTTCCCGTACGGCGATCCTGAAGAGAGCCCGAGACCGTGCTCCACGATCTTGTGAAGCATGAAGACGGCAAAGAGCAGGAGGAGGCTTCCGCCGGTAAGCACCACTGCGAGTGCCCCGGTCCAGATCGTGATCGCGGCTGCTACGATGAAGACAAAGAGCGGCATGCTGGCGGTCAGCGGGATCCAGGTCTGTTTGAAGGCAAACTTGAGCGTATGGAGGATCTCCTGCCAGATCGGGGGTCCGGGCCGTTCCTGGATCCTCGCAATGACCTTCCGGTGTATCCCGTGAAAGAGAAGCCCGAGCACTGTTGCGATGGTAATCTGTACAATCATTTCAGTATCCCATGAACGGGTAATCCCCTTCTTTTGTTGCTGCGCTCCATGAAAGGAAGAGCGATAATACGCATACCGGCGTGCAGAGGATGAAGATAACCATCAGGAGCCATCCCGGTTCGGTTCCGAGGGCCAGGGCTCCGCTCGTAAGGATAAGTCCGGTTCCTGACAGGAATGTAACTATTCTGGGTGTTGATTTCTTCATACGCATCACACGGTGAGAATGATCTCGACGACCCGAAGGAAGATCAGCAGGGAACTGACATGGATCATCAGGACATACGGGGCCCCGGGAGCCCGCGTGATCTCGGCCTTCGCGACATAGAACGGTGCCATACCCTCTCCCATCACGCCAAGTACCAGAAATCCCTTTGCCGCCAGGGGAACAAGGCCAAGCCCGGCAAGTTTCCATATCGCAAGACTGCCACAGGTAGCAAGGGCAATGGCAGCCCCGCCGAAAAGGAAGGTCGTGGCCACCATCGCGACGATCCCATAGTTGAAGGCAGCATTAAGAACATACCGGTTGTTCACCGAAGCGACGATTCCGATGTTCGTTATCCCGACAAAGGCCGTAAAAAGGGTGAAATTGAAGAGATCCCCGGAAACAACGGCTCCAAGCGTGGCAAGACCGCAGGCGATGGCCATGAACCGCTGGAAACGGAGGTCATCGGAAGCGATCTCCTTCGTGTAGTAGCCGTCAGTGCCAAAGACGATCTCTGCCTGTCGTTCCGGCCGGGCGATAATCGCCATGATGATGAAGGCAGTTGCGAAAAGGAAGAGGATTGTCGTGTAGACACTGAAATAATCCACGATATCCCCGAACTCAAGGACAAATAACTGGTCTCCCTCGATTGGCAGATCAAACATTCCGCCCCTCCCGCATGGTCCCGATCAGGGCCATCTTCGTGGTCACCTTCAGGAGAATGGCCCCGCCGGAGAACATCACGGCGATCAGCCATGCCTGGGGGAGGATCATGAAAATGAAGAAGGCGATGATCCAGAGTGCCCAGCTGTACCCGGAGATTGTCTCAAGCAGTTCAAACCTCTCGTTATGCCCCTTGCAGAGGAAATAGAAGAGGATCCCAAGCCCTGCGACCGCTCCGCCCGAGAAGCCTGAAAGGATGATCCCGTACACAACGAGGGCAAACGTGATGATTGGGGGTGCCGTATCCATGACCTCGATCCTGACCGGGTTCCCGGCCGGGACAGGGAGGTTCTCTTTTTTCAGGTAAATTTCTGTCAGGGCGAGAAGTTCCGATATTCCCACGACAAGGCCGGGGAGAACGAGTGCCTCGGCAAGATCGGTTGCAACCAGGCAGACGATCACGAGGCCAGCCGTTTCGACGAGATCGACGATGAGAATTTTGTGGATATCATCCCGTTCTCTGAAGAGGGCGATGAAAGAGATGAGAACACAGATAAGGGTAACCCCGAGACCGATCTGGTAAAAATCCATCAGGGTTCCCTCCGGCGGAAGATATACGAAGCGATGGCGAATGCAACAAAGAGGATACTGGTCTCGACTACGGTATCAAATCCACGGGTATTGTACAGGATCTCGTCAAGGATCCCACCCGGATGTGCCACGATGGTTGTCCCGAGGAACAGCGTGGCATTTGCCAGGAACCAGGAGAACGGAGTCAGGTAATTGGTCACGTACCCCGCCGTGGGTGAGTTCTCCGGAAACTGGCTGTGGATTTCAGCCTGGGTAAAGGGCGGTCCGCCCCGGTCATAGGGATCAAGCGGGGAGAGGCGATCGATGTTCTTCGGGTAGAGTTGATCCCCGTGGTATCCGATTGTCGGGATCAGCAGGATGGCAGATATCGTAACGATGATCCCGAGTGCAGCATAGACGGCCACCAGGTTTTCATACGTGGCCATGCTTCCCGAAAAGGCACGAAAGAGCCTGCCGACAATCCGGATCACACGCTCACCTTCCGTTCGATCAGGAGGACCAGAACAAAGGTGGTGATGGTTGAGACGGCAATGAAAGTAAAGAGAGCGAGGGTCTCGTCGAATGAAAGGGCCACGAGAAGCAGGCCGAATGCCGGGATCTCAAGGTTGATGAGCCTGGTCAGGTAGTCACGGTCCCGGGGGAACGCAGATGCAATGGTTCCGATCAGGAGCAGGACCAGTCCGAGATAAAATTCCGGGCTCATGCCTCCCCCTTCCGGCAGAGTTGGAGGATGATGACTGTAGAGAGCGGAATGATGACTGCGAGTGCTGCTGCAATGTCGAGGTATCCGCGATCGATGATAAAGGGCATCACGCTGCCTGCCATCAGTCCCATTGAGATCAGTTTTACATACGGGTCACGGGCATACCCGGCATATATCGCTCCCAGGATCAGGATTATTCCGAATACCAGGAGAATGAGATCATTCATCGCTGACCCCTCCGGCATAGGTGCTTGCAATGGCGTTTGACTCGAAAGTCGAACCGATAAAATATGCTGCAGCGGCGATGATTCCAAGCGGATGCGGGATGAGCAGGGCCATCGATCCGGTGATTGCAAATGAGAAGACATTCAGGAACGGGAGTTTTCTCATCGGATCAGGTTCGAGGATGATTCGGATAGCCGCATACAGGGCAATAGAAGCACAGATGAAGAGGGCTGCCTCGCTTGTACGGCTCAGAGAACTGACTGTCCCACTGACAAAGGGTTCTGTCCCCATTCCGAGCAGTCCGGTGATCAGCTCTCCGTTCATGTCCGCATTCTCCATAGCCATCCGAGCAGCCGGCTGGCATGCCGGTGGGATATTCCCTGTATGGTAAGAATGGCGATAATCATTCCGGCAATGAACCATTCAGGCGCAATCGAGAGGAATCTCATGCCTCCGTATACCATGAAGGTTGCAAGGAAACAGCCCGATGTTCCGGCATATCCGGGATCATGACAGATTCGGTTTCCTATGAACACAAGGACAGTGGCAAGAAGGCCCCCGGGAATCCCGGCACAGTATACTCCACAGGCGGCAAGAAGTGTCCCGGCTGATGCATCCGGCGACGAGACGATGTTGCCCATCATCGTTCCGCCCCTCATGTCCCCGCCGGCACGGTGTACAGCCCGGGCTATTGCATCTGCTCCACTGACTCCCCCTTCTCTGGGGAGTTGCCAGAAAAGATCAACCGTTACAAACAGGATCCATGAACAGATCGCACTGATGCCGATCTGGAAAAGCAGATCAATCATGAGGCTGTTTTAGTAAGCTTCGGTGGAGTATCGGTTAAAGGTTTTGAGAGATATTGTCCCTGATGCAGAAAGACGTGTCAATTGTGACTGCTTTGAGCGGGTGGAATGTACGAATACAGCCGGTCTTCCTCCCTGATCTCTCATTGAATCTGCCTGAATTCAGGAACCAAACCGGAAAAAACAATCTTCGATTGCCGGAAACCGCTCGGACTTAATTATAAGAAAAAATTATGCATTTGGGTTAACAAAAGCGGTTGCTCTCTTCATTTTCATCATCATTGTCAGTCTTATCTTCCTGCGTTGCACCCAGATCTGCAGGATCTGTATAGGTTTTCGAATACCTGAGAGATCCAGGTGGATATACAACCTATGGGGGGTGTCTGGCCCACCCGGGTTTTCATTTGTCTCTTCGATCGGTTCAAGAACTCATATTGCCTAGTGTAGGATATGCGACGGCATGCCCTGACTGACCTGGGGGGATTTATTACTGAACGCGGGGCAGAGAAGATGACTGTGAGACTCCGGATTCCTGCCGGCATCATAACACCTGATCAGATGGAAGGGATTGCAGCGATTGCCAGGAGATACCAGGCAGGTATTCATCTTACGACCCGGCAGACGATAGAACTCTCTCATATCGATCCGGCCCATGCCGAAATGCTCGTTGCAGACCTGTCTGCGAACCGGACGCCGCTCGGTGCCGAGAAGGCAGAAGTCGTAAACATCACCGCTTGTCCAGGTCTTGACCGGTGTAAATATGCCCAGATCGACTCCATTTCGCTTGCCCTGGCCCTGGACCAGGATCACTTTGGAAAGGACATGCCGGTAAAATGCCGTATCGCGGTATCATCATGCCCGTTCTCCTGTACGAGTGAACATCTCTGCGAGATCGGGGTAACCGGTGTTGTAATCCCGTACCGGACTCCCGGAACCTGCACCGGGTGTGACAGTTGTGTACAATACTGCCCGGAACATGCGATTACTCTGGTAAACGGGAATATCCGCATGGATATGGATCTCTGTTCGTTCTGCGGAATGTGTATTCCCGGATGTCCGTATGGCATTATTTCTGCCGATTCTCCGTCATACCGGATAACAATAGGAGGAAGGAGAGGAAAACATCCACGAAAAGGGATTCACCTGATAACGGTCAGGTCAGATCATACCGCACGACAGGTTGTCGGTGAGGTTGTAACCTGGATATACCGGTCTGCATGGGGAGGATCCCTCCTTTCAGACCAGCTTGGCGATCTTGACGTTCACAAATTGGCAGACCACGTCCGCACGGGTATTCCCCCTGAGGAGATTGTAGAATGAATAAAGAAAAAAACACGGGTTCATTCTCTTCAGTATCACGGGTTTCATCACCGGATTCATCTCTTAGTGGTACCTGTCCTGAGGATCAGGTACCCCTTGGGCAACTCATCGCAGAGATCTGCTCCCTTGAAAGAACTGATCCCGATCAGGTGCACGGCCGGGTTCTTCACCTGATCCGGGAAGCGGCCTGCCGTCTGCTCATGCTCAGGAAATCTCATCCCCGGTTTTCTGAGAGTGAGTGGGCGTGGATTTCTGAAAAAACTCCTGACACGATCAGCCGCCGTGATGCAAACAAGTTTCTCACCGGTTGTATTCTCGAGTACCAGGCAGGAAATCTCGATGTATGGGATAATGCCGCGTATTTTATTGAGGAAGTTCTTGGTGATCCTGAGACCCTCTGGTCGGTGATCGCCTCCTGTTCACGCGAAGAATGGGAGAGCCAGTTTTATGAATACAATCTTCACCGGGATCCGCTTGTTCATTCCCGCCTCTGGATGGTTGCGAACCGGATGACCCGGTTATACGCGGGTGACGCCAGGCAAATCTGGGAGGGGTATGGGAATGCTCCTCAGGAGGTCCTGAGACGCCTTCTCCTTCTTAAGATTCCCGGGTCGACGGCAAATCTTGTTATCGGGGCCCTGAAGGATGAACAGTACCTGAACGGGGTCCTCGATATCGTTGCAGACGTGGTTGACAGCCGGGTGATTGGCCGGGTGATCTGCGGGATCGCTGGGAGCCTCACTGCCCATGAAGCGGTATCCCTTGCGAGACTTGCCGCTCCCCGTGATCCCTGGAACCTGGACCGGCCGTTGTATGTTCTTGGCATGAGCACCTGTAGTCCCGGACCCCGGTGCCGACCCTGCCCGCTCAGGAATAACTGTGTCTATGAAGTTGCACAACGGCTTGCGTTTCCGGTTGGAAAGATTGTGTATCAGACCCTTTTCGAATACAGCATAAGAACTGAACAGAAGACCCTGAAGCGGTGGCAGTCCGAAAGGGAAGAATAACGGCCCCTGGCTTTTATTTGAGGTAATCATGATTCATTCCCTGGTATCATGACCCGATGATATAGTCCCCATCAGCGGGAGAGAGAACATTAATCTGGTTTATCCATACCTGTACAGGTATGCGGAAGTTAGCCCTCCATGAGAAAGGGGGAATCATCTCCGAGAAAAGTGGTGATTTCTGTACCATTCGCGTCCGGGTTCCTGCAGGGATCGTTACTCCTGAACAGATGACGGGTATCTGCAGGATCGCACTATTATATAACGCGGGAATCCACCTGACCACGAGACAGACGGTGGAGATCACCCATGTCCGGCTGAAAGATATAGAGGATCTTGTAGAGGAACTGGAAGCGAACGGGACCCCGCTCGGTGCAGAAAAGACGGAGGTGGTGAATGTTACCGCGTGCCCGGGAACCGATAGGTGCAGACTGGCCCAGATAGATTCAATATCCCTGGCGCTCGCCCTTGATGAAAAGTTCTTCGGGCGGGACATGCCGGTAAAATCCCGGATTGCCGTCTCATCCTGTCCGAACTCCTGTGTGAGTGAGCGTATGAATGAGATCGGTATCACCGGGGTTGTCAGGCCATACCGGCTTCCCGGAACCTGCTCGGGTTGCGGTACCTGTGGGCACTACTGCCGGGAAAATGCCATCAGGATCGTGAACGGCACCCTTGTTCTTGATGAAGGGAAATGCGTTCATTGCGGGATGTGCATCGACACATGCCCGTTCCATATCATCAAATCAGATCCGCCTGCGTACCACATCACCGTCGGGGGAAAACGTGGGAGACATCCGAAGTTAGGCCGGTATTTTGTGACCGTGAAAAGCCCGGAAACGGTGGTCGACTGTGTGGATAAGATCCTGAACTGGATTTACCGGCGTGCCTGGAGCGATTCCCTTCTCCCTGACCAGCTCGACGATATCGGGTTTGATACCTTCAGGAAGGAGGTGGTTGGTTCTCTTCCTACTGAGGAGATTATCACGGGGTATTAACTTTCCCCATTTTCCTCGTTCTTTTTACCAACCGTGGCTGCATAGATGATGAACCGGTCATCACCATCAAGCCCCAGGAGGGTATTGAGGATTTCGTCCTCGTATGCTCCGATGGCACAGATCCCGCAATCCACGGCAAGACCGGCCAGATAGAGGTTCTGACCGATATGTCCGGCGTCAAGGAAGAGGTTCCGGTATCCCCTCTCTCCATATCGCCAGTACATCCGGTAGGTTTCTGCTCCCCAGAGGAAAATCACGGCAGCTTCCCTCGTGCATGACTGATCATAGCAGGCCGCGGCAACCTCATCCGGGAGATCTGATCCCGGATGGATAGTTTCAAGGCCATGTTCCATGGCGATGTACCGGTACAGCCCGGGAGAGAGACCCTTCACCCGTCTGACTGCGAGGTAGGTATCGATTGCATGCCGGCATCCGGCCGAAGGGACGGTTCTGAATGCCATTTCAGAGAATACCCACTTGATCCCTGCGGTACACCAGAGGAGATAGGAGAGTTCCCCGGTTTCAAGGGAAACGTCATTATATGTCCGGATACTCTCCCGTTCCTCAATTGCAACCGAGAGATCTATCTTCCTGATGGCAGCCGGATCAGGATCCGGAAGGAGAATGATCTCACCGATCGGTGGTCTTTCAAGAGGGGGCGGTTCGATTCCCCTTATCTGGTCGGATAAGGTAGGTTCTCCTATATACCGGGTCTCTCTGATAAATTGTTCTCCGATGCCCATGGTAATCACCATCAGCCGGCTGATCTCATTATCATACCTCAGGAAAAGAACCGGTGCAGGAAAGTCATCTCCTCTGTCTTTCTGGTAATGAAAAAAACCGGTCTTGTCACGACGGGATGAACCGCAAGGCTGGTCTGTTGTACACGGTAGCCGGAACATATCCCGATAGCACCTTTTCCTGCACTAATGGCCCGGATAACGGCATCGGCATCGGGCATCGGGTGGAATACCGGGTTAGGATTATCCCCGCCTGCCGGGAGGAAGATCCCTGCATCGGGTATCCGTGCGGGGAGGATCGCCTGGATTTGAGCGATATGTGCGGCATCCGGGGGAGACCGGAAGCAGAGTACGATCTCTTCATCACCGGCATGGATCATGGTGAGTTCTTCAACCGGGCCAAGCAGGGCCTGAACAGCAGTCTCCTGTTCTTCAACGGGTCCGGGGAGCAGGATGCCATGACAGTAGCGGTGTGCGAACCTCATCGCCGCCATGACCGGGGGGGCGTTCCTGAATGTGAGTTGATACCCTTCTTTTGAAAGGTTTTCGGTCATTTCCGGGACGACTACCGATGCAATGCCGGCAACAAGGATCTGCCGGTCAATGGCTGATGCCTCCCGGTACAGGATCACCTGGCCGGCTGTTTCCTGTGCACAGCCCTCTTTCCATTCAGAGATATGGAGTATTCCGTTTCCCCTCTGAAACCGGGCATCTTCGGTCTTTCCTCCGGCCGGGACCGCGATCAGGCGTCCCCCTATCCGGGCCACAGTGACCGGCAGGTAATCATCCTGCCCGATGTCACCGGCAAAGGAGTCTGCACATTCCGCCGTAACAACCGTTTCTTCAGGTGCCGGGTAACCCCATGAGATGATAAGCGGGATGAGGAATTCCCGGCAGATGACACTCTCTGCAAAGAGTCCCGGCGGGAGGAAGAACACCGGAATACCATTCACATCTGCGGCCATCATATCGCTGCCCGGGTGAATTGCTACTCCGTGAAAGAGCATGGTTCCGGCCGGGGCATGAAGTCCTTCGGTATCACTCTCTCTCTCTGTATATGGACAGTCCTGAACAAGAACTGCCTGACACTCAGTGGTTGCCTGATGAATAATGCCTGCAAATCCGCTATGATCCCGTGAATTTGGATAATACTGTCGTATCCGTGCCTGCCGGGGAATGAATGGGCAGGATGGTTCAGGGAGAGCCACCCCCGGTTTTCCGGCACTGATCATCCCGATGGTCAGTGTCCTCGCACCGGGAGTCCTGGTCCCCCCGGGTGGATGCTCCTGCAGATCTCCGCTGGCCTGAACAAACCTTTCCTGAAGAATTTCAAGGGCTTTTTTCCGTGAGATGAGGGTAGTAAACCTGCTCACCAGATCATCACCTCAACCTCGTCCCCCTTGTCATACCCGTCACACCCGACCGGGATCCTGATGATACCATCACTCCAGGTGAGGGTGTTCATCAGGCCGGATTTTCCGAGAACCGGTGTTGCCAGGTCATTCTGGAGACGAACCCGCATGTATTGCTCTCTACCCCGTTCCGATGGAACTGCTTCTGCCATCCGTGCCATTTTACGGAGTGTCCGCTGGCAGGGAGAGCCTTTGAGGGCCTGGATGAGATGAATCCCCACCAGGGTCAGCACCATGAATGTGGATGTCGGGTGTCCGGGAAGCCCGATAACTGGTATTTCTTCAACCTTACCGATGATTGTCGGCTTTCCGGGAGCGATGGAGATGCCATGCACAAAAACCTCTCCTATCTGTTCGATTGCACGGGAAGTAATGTCATTCTGGTCTTTTGAACTCCCCCCGCTCACCATTACCGCATCACATTCAGTGCATGCCTGCCTGAGCGTTCTGACCAGTTCCTCTTCATCGTCCCTGATGATTCCGTACCGTACCGGGACTGCTCCCTGACGTCTGCAAAAAACCGAGATAAGGTATGAGTTAACCTCTCTGACTTCACCCGGTCGCGGGTGGGCATCAGCAGGAATGAGTTCTAGCCCGGTTGAGATGATCCCGATAACTGGTTTTTTCCTGACCGGAATCCATGTTCTTCCAATCGAGGCAAGGACACCGATATCCTGAGGCCGTATGATCCATCCGGCAGGAAAGATCTCATCCCCTTTCAGGAAGTCCTCATCCTTTCTGATGATATTCTCTCCGGTTGAAACAGGCCGGGTAATCTGGACAATATCTCCGGTTGTGCCCGTATATTCCACCATGACCACGGCATCGGCTCCTGTGGGAATCTGCCCGCCGGTCGGGACATACATACAGGTCCCGGTCCCGACGGTTCCTGACGGCTCGGTTCCCATGCGGACCGTTCCCGTACAGGTCAGGTATACCGGTTCGGCAGCGGTGGCTGTACTCGTTTCTGCTGATAAAACCGCGTATCCGTCCCTCCATGACCGGTCAAACCCGGGAATATCCGATCGTGCAGATATCCCTCCGCTTAAGGTACGCCCGTCTCCTTCATCGATGCTGATCGTCTCGGTCCCGGTCTCCCGGGATATCTTCCTGACAATCGCCACCGCTTCCTCGATCGGCACAACATCAAAGTAATACCTGGATGAAGGATTGTCAGCGGGTTTTTCAGGCGTGTTTCCCATCTCCTCCCCCCGGGACTTTCAGGAGAAGCCTGTAATAGATCCGGGCATTTCTTGTACCCGGGGTGAAAATGCCTGATCCTTTGATCCCGAAATCAAAGTACATGGTTATAGGTTTCCGTGCGAGGCAAAAAGATAGCATCTTTCATCTATCTTCTAACATCCCGGGTTTCTGTTCTCCCATGAACGAGGGTATCCAAGCACGGTACGCAATACAGGACCGGGAACGGTGATAGCAAATTTCAGTAACCTTCACCGGCAGAAAGATCGGGTTAATTTAACTGTACTCATAACTACAAAACAGTAATCTTTATTCGGTGACATCGGGAACGTTATGTATGAAACGCCTGTTACTTTATTCGGCAGTATTCCTGCTGTGTATCCTCTCATCAGTTGTATTTCTCCCGGTGATAGCTGATGAGGGAGATTCGCTCTTTGTATACTCCGGTGCTGGGTTAAAAGGACCGATGACCGAGATCGGGTACCAGTATGAGAATGAGACCGGGACGGCGATCGAGTACACCTTTGCCGGATCCGGAACCCTGATCAGCCAGATGGAGATGACCAAGAAAGGCGATGCTTTCATCCCGGGTGGAACTCCGGATTATGCCATTGCCATGAATAAAAGCCTCGTTGAAGAACCGCAATACGTGGCATACCATGTTCCGGTGATTGCCGTTCAAAAAGGCAATCCGCACAACATTACATCGGTGAAAGATTTCACCCAGCCGGGTCTGAAGGTTGCTCTTGGTGACGTGAATGCAACTGCCATCGGCCGTTCCGGGGAAAAACTCTTCAACAAACTCGGTATTGCCGAAGAAATCGGGAAGAATATTGTGATGCGTGGTCCTACCATCAACGAGGTAACCACAGCCATGGAAATGGGCCAGGCAGATGTCAGCCTTCTTACCATGGACCAGGTAAAATCTGACAAGATTGAACAGATTCCCCTTCCGGATGAAGAAAGTCTCGCATTAATTGTTCCCGTCGGAATAACCACCTTCACAACCCAGCCTGAAGAGGCTCAGAATTTTGTTGATTTTGTTGCATCAGACGAAGGAAAAGCAATCTTTGAAAAACACGGGTTTCCGTCCTATCCGGACCCCATATATGCTGGTGTAAAGCCCTGAACAGGGTTTTTCAGGCTCTTTTTTTAAGATGCCGGGGATATCCGGGCAAAAGGTAGTGCTAGGTGAGAAGGATCCGGTAATTCCTATCCGGTACGCAGACTGGTTCAGAACCTTGATACCTTCACTCATGGAATACTCATATACCAGTTCCGCCATTCATCCGGAAGATGGTGGTGGAAGATATCACCCCTGATTCTTAATACTCCCTTCATATGCCGAGAAGAATCTTGTGGAAGCAGGATGCTCCATGACAGAAGATTCCGAAATTCGTGGGATGAAATGGAAAAACCGCAAACCGCCCGGTTCCCGGGATGTTCTGGTGAGATACAGGGTAAAGCAGGACTTATTCTTCTGACAATTTCATGAATCCTTTATTTCATCCCAAATCCGCATTCAGCAGTCTGTTGATTGCTCTTTCTATCTTCCTGATCACGTTTTTCTTTCTGGTCCTTGCCGGCCTGTTCATCTGGCCGGATCCGGATGCACTTATCCGTGCCCTTACCTCGGAAGAGATCAGGTATGCAATCCAACTCTCATTCATCACCTCGGTACTTTCAACAGTTCTCTGTGCAGTGGTTGCCCTCCCAGTGGCCTATGTCCTCACCCGGTACCGGTTCCCGCTTTCCCGGTTTTTCGCCCTGATGATCAGCCTCCCACTCTCCCTCCCGCCGATCGTGGCCGGAATTGCCCTGCTTATCTTCTTTGGCCCCTCGATATGGGGAGGATTCCTGAAGAGTGCAGGCATTGACATCGTGTACACCACCGCTGCCATCATCATCGCCCAGTTTTTTGTCAATGTTCCCTATCTAATCAGGGTCATGCGGTCGGCATTTTCAGATGTAAGTCCCCGGTATGAACACGTGGCCAGGACGCTTGGATGCACTGAAGCAGGGGTGTTTCTCCATATCAGCATGCCGATGACCCTGCAGGTCCTCGCTGCCGGTCTGACCATCACCTGGTCAAAAGCGATGGGCGAGTTCGGGGCAGTTCTCATGCTCGCGGGAGCAACCCGCATGAAGACAGAAACCCTCCCAATATCCCTGTTTCTCAATATTTCAACCGGGGATCTCGATCTTGCCATCGCTTCTGCGATCCTTTTGATCCTCATCTCCCTGGTTTCTCTCCTCGTCTTCGAATGGATCGGCTCACTCAGGAGAATTGTCTGATGGTCCTCGAACTGAAGTCAGTGAGCAAGACAATGGGTGATTTCTCCCTGAAAGATATCTCGCTCTCAGTGATGGACGAGGAGTATTTCCTCATCCTCGGTCCATCCGGTGCAGGCAAGACGATCCTTCTGGAAATCATCGCGGGAATCTACGCCCCGGATGCGGGAAGGATCCTCCTTGATGGTAGGGATATCACCCGGGTTCCTGCCAGGCTTCGGGGGATCGGGATGGTATACCAGGATTACATGCTCTTTCCCCATCTGAACGTGGAAGAAAACATCGGATTCGGCCTTACCCAGCGGAAAGTTACCCCTGATTTGCGAAGAAAAGAGGTCACTGAAATATCTGTGCAGATGGGAATTTCCCATCTTCTTGGCCGGAGTATCAGGACCCTGAGTGGCGGAGAACAGCAGCGGGTTGCAATTGCACGGGCACTTGTTATGAGACCAAGGTTTTTGCTTCTTGACGAACCCCTCTCCTCCCTGGATGCAGTAACCCGGCGGCGGATGCGGGAGATCCTGGTAAACATCCCCCATCAGTACGGAACCTCCATTCTCCATATCACCCACCACGCCGAGGATCTGGCCGTTCTCGGAACCCGTTCGGCGGTCATCCAGAACGGGCGGATAGTCCAGGTCGGAGAACCTGATGAGATCTTCGCGTCCCCGTGTTCACCATTCGTTGCGGTGTTTACCGGGATGGAAAACCTCTTCGAGGGACAGGCCTGCCGCACCGGGGAGGGCAGCACGGTGATCACGGTTGAAAACACGAAAATTCATGCTATATCACTCCTTGAAGGCGATGTTGTCGTCGGAATCCGTGCAGAGGATCTTATCTTCTCCCCTGCACCCTTCCCGTCAAGTGCCAGGAACATTCTCCATGGGGAAGTGACCGCAGTCAGGCGGCTTGGCCAGTGGGCGTGGGTGACGGTCAGGGACGGGATTTCCCTGACCGGTGTGATAACCACCCGTAGCCTTGAAGAGATGAGAATCGCTCCCGGTTCATCCCTCTATGTCACGTTCAAGGCATCGGGTGTCCAGGTGTTTCCACCCGATCATTCCCAGGCTCAGGGAGAAAAGGATTAGAGTTTTAATCCGGACAGGTACGTGAAGGTCTTCTCAAGACTGGCTATCCCTCCGCTTACCGTCGTTGTATCGCTCCAGGAATTGTCGGAAGCGATCTTCTCCGAAGATTTCTTCGCTTTATTTCTTCCTTCGAGAATGGAACCGGCAAACTCTGTCTGAATTGTCCCATTCGCCTCAATTGAACCTGAACGTGAATCAGGGGATACTGCTATCTGATAAGCCAGTCCTGCGGGAGTACTCTTTGAGGAAGCAATTATCCGCACCTGGTTCTGTGTGGAGACCTGGGCATTTTCAACGTTGATGAGACTACCGGTGGCTTTGACGATATTACAGAATGCCGGAGTCACACTCGTCTCTTTTTCCCCAAAAACGCATCTTATTGTGGTAGATGTACTGCTGGATGCTGCACCGGCGATAGATAACAGAGTCATCTCCTCTCCGGCAAGGTGGGTTCCGTTTATTCCGGAATACGTGAGTATTTTCTCTGATTCAATATTATATTCGTTTTTTCCCTGATTTTGCGAATCAAAGTCAAAATTTCTGTTCTCATTCAGAATGCCTCCATTTGTCAGGATAGTGTTCCGGTACTGGACAACCCCGACAACCCCCTTTGTGATGGTTCCATCCGGGATAGAGCCATTTGAAGAGATTATCCAGTCCAGACTGCTTGATTCATCGGTTTGTCCAACGACATCCAGTACTGTACCGATGCTGAAGACCTGGTTCTCATCCATCTCTCCGGGAAGACGATCTGCAAAGGTCTGACCTACCAACAGGAGGAGGACGACCAGTAAAAAACCTCTCTGGTATTGCATGAGATATCACCTGTCAGAAATCTGGCTATCCGGTCCCCTCTTCTCTCAGGCTGAAATGTATGTCTCCAAAAATCCGGCAATGATCTCTTTTTGGATGTAAGGGATAAGAAAAGGGGTTTTATCCGGATCAGGAAGTTTGTGTTTCTCCTCCGGGATGTATGATCTTACTTTGGTTTTCATCATCAGGGATGATGGGAAGCGTGTTCATCCCCGGTTTTGTATGATCCTGTTCTGACGAGGTGTAGTGGATGATCAGGTCAGCAGTGTCACGAAGAAAATCGATATGGAGGATATCAACATTTGTGATCTTCCTTCCGGTTCGGGCCTCCAGATCAGCGATCAGGTCCTCTTTTTTATCCGTATGTACGAGATCAATCCGTTCATATGAAATCATCAGTTTTTTCTCGTAACGAAAGCCGAATTCACGTTCCATCACCCATATTACGGCAATGATGATCAGGTTTGAAAGGAGCAGTTTGCCGAACTTCCCTTCGTCATAGAGTACTGAGTTGAGGACCGGAAGGGCAACCATGACAAAGAGATAGGTCATCTCTCTGATGGGTACACTCTCGGTTCGGTACCTGAGTACTGAAAAGAGTGCAAACAATCCGAATCCGACTCCGATCGTAAGGGCTACACTTGTAAAGAGGCCCATGATGAAGTAAATGAGCGTGTTGAAAACCAGGAATGTGAAAATAAACTCGTAGTCCCTGGTTTTTGAGTAATAGATGCCCCGGATGATGATGAATGCACTGATGGCATTGATCAGAAAACCGGTAATAAATAATAACGACTCTTCAAAAAGCATATTGGATTTCCTGGTTGATTATTCTCTTAATCTGGAGGATTTTCTCCTTGAACCGGTTCTTTTTAATGCCGGGAAAAAGGATGGAGACGCCGATACAGTATTTCGAGAAACTCGTCGGCCTGATATGCATCTGATGCATAAGATGTGAGAATGGAGATCTGGCCAGTTGCTGGCTGGTTTTTAGTTCCACGATTGCAACATTCGGCAGGGTTACCGCATGATCTTCGTGAGTGTATCTGAGATCGAGATCGATTGTAATCCGTTCTGAGAAATCAGGGGCAACGAGTGTGATCCGCTGGTAGGTATTCATCAAAAGTGAATGAAATGTTCCGGGATCGTACGGGAAACAACCGGCGAGAAACCCGGAAAGGGAGGACTCAATCTGTGTAACAAGATGATCGGTCTCGATCCTAAACTTCTTTGTTCGTCCCTTGTTCAGTTTCTGTTTAACTTCCAGAAATGAAACATTCGTGGAGGCATACCTGCGGGCACGGAGTTTGTACCGGTTCTTTCTCCCGTTGTGATGCTGAAGGTAGATCGTAAACTCATCCGTATCAAAGTACAATGTCTCGTATGCACCTATCCGGCCTCCTTCTATCTCAAGGGCATGGTATTCACCGGCAAGGGTCCGGATGATCTCGGTTGCCTGGTCAAGGTTGATGAGGTATTTCCGTTCCCTCCGGTCCATCAGGGAAGCCCGGGTGATCTCATCCAGGGCTATCGGGTGATAGCAGGCGAGGATTTCGTTGATATCGGTCAGTTTATTATGTTCTTGCGGACGGACGGATGAAATCAGAAACGGAGCGGGATCCATTTTCAAGGCTTCACTCATTATTCACCTCCTTGTGCTGGTTCGTATCTTCCGGATGAGGATTCTGATGGGATAAAACGATGAATCCCATACATGGTGAAAACCTATTCTCACCTGCAGGGAGTATCCCTTTCCTCATACCGGATAGTACTACTCATCATCCAGGCGGATTGAATAAGAAAAAGAATGATATTCTGGGTTGAATGATACAACTCTCCGGTACGGTATCTGAAACATTATATCTCTGTTTCGGGGTGATGAAACCGGAAATATTTCTGGATATGCAGATTACAACCGTCGGTTTTGGATATGGCAGATTGTCCGGAACGGGGGCATACTTATAAGAGGGAAACCGGGGGTATTATCTCTCATGGCCGAATGGATCTGTTCAAAATGTGGCTACCTGTACAGCGAGGATATGGGTGATCCTGCCCATGGTATTCCTCCGAAGACGGCGTTTGAAAAGATCCCGGATTCATGGGTATGTCCCCGCTGCGGGGTTTCAAAGGCTCATTTCGTGAAAAAAACCTGATAGGTTATCTCATGGAATGGCACGGGCGGGGGGAAGTATCAAGGGCAGAGCAGCCTGATGATGAGGGTGAACTTCTGGAATCTGTATACTGATGGAGCAGCCAGAGGAAATCCGGGCCCGGCATCAGCAGCCTGGTGCCTGCGATCAGGCGATGAGATCCATCTCCGGGATGGTGTGTACCTCGGATATTCTACGAACAATGCTGCTGAATATTCTGCCCTGATCCACGGTCTTACCGCGAGTTCTGAGTTCGGGATCAAAACCATGACCGTGCACAGCGATAGTGAATTGATGATCCGGCAGCTTGAAGGAACATATGAGATCAGATCTCCCCGGCTGCTTCCCCTGTACCGGCAGGCAAAAGAACTGCTCAGAAAGTTCAGTCCGGTAACCCTCGTTCATCTGCGGAGATGCGATCCCGGGATCAGGGATGTGGATGCACTCTGTAACGCCATCCTGGATGAACAGAACGAAAAGGGAGGATGAAAGGGTTATTTCTTCACCGTGGGAAGGCGGATCGTTGTGCCTTTTGTTCCAAGCGTGTTTTTGATGACTCCGGCTGCTCTCATGAGATAGAGAAGAATGCTGCCATACTCTTTCCCGCTCGCCACCATCATGAAGGATCCGGGAGTGCCGGCAACCGGTTTCTGAACATGGATATGGAGGTGTATCCTGTTGGTATCTCCTATCAATGCAAGGAGTTCCGGTTTCAGATCTTCTGACCGCTCAAGATCCCCGGGGTTGATATCTGCCTGGTACCCGGCACATATCAGGCTGGTGTCAGCCTGGTTAACTGTACGTATTAATGACTGGAGGGTGTGGTACTCGTCAAACATGCTGAGCTGTCCGATCAGTTCCTCTGGCTCAGGGTTTCTGAAAACCGCTGTCCCTTCAAGATCTCCAAATATCACCTTGGTAAATGGAAAGGCCTTGAAACCTTCGATGATGGCATAATCAATGCCCTGGTCTGCCAACAGCCGAAGTGCCCGGTCAAGATCCGGAGAGCGTATCTGTGCGACCATCTTTTCATCATCGATACCGATCGTCATTTCTGCACCGGTTGCAAAATGGAGCGTGGTATCCTTTCCTTCAGGGAGGATATATGTGTGATGCCCGAGGTGTTTTATCGTACCCACCCGCCCGTACTGGCACAGCAGGGTTCCGAAAGACCTGATGAACGTGGTTTTTCCTGAACCTGATCTTCCTGCGATGTGAATGATTCTCATCTGGTGGACTCCCCGGGCAATTCGGGACCATACTGCCCGTAAGGGTAGTACAATATCTTTGCCAACATGGATATGGTTAACCGTTCAATCATGGTGTATGACCTCAGGCACTGAATATTCTAATGAAGAAATCATCCGGCTCGTCGAAGAGAAGGGATACCCCGCTCATTTCGTGGAGTATTTCCGGAAGGCGATTCCCTTTCACACCTATGCGGCTCCGGGTCTGCTGATAGGGATTTTCATGATGGATTATGCACTGGAACTTCTCGGGGCAAAGCCCGGGGAAAAACTCTATGCAACCTGTGAAACGTATAAATGCGCCCCTGATCCCCTCCAGATTATCCTTTCATGCACCATCGGCAACCACCGGCTCAGTATTGTCCCGGTCGGAAGATTTGCAATCACCCTGAACAAACCGGTCATGGGGGATGTCGCCGAGGGATACCGGGTACGATTGGATCCGGTAAAGATCAAACTATATCCGATACTCCAGCTCTGGTTTGCAAATAGTCCTCAGTTTGACAAGAAAATCATGAGTAAGACCCTGGTTGACCAGATCCTGACAGCCGGCCGTGATGTCCTCTCGTTCAGGAAGGTTCGGATACCGGTCACCCAAAAGGAGAAATGGAAATCCTCAACCTGCCCGGTCTGCGGGGAGGATGTTCCGGAAAAAATGATGGAAGGGGACCGGTGTGCCGCATGCGGTTCCCTGAAGTATTACGAAGAGATCTGATTACGATCTCCTTTTTTCAATCGGATCCGTTCTGCACCGGTATAGATGGTCATTCTTGGAGGTCTGACAAACCCGGCAAGGGTGAGGTTCAGGCGTTTTGCAAGGTTGATCCCCTCGGTGAACGGTGCATTATGACTGATGATTACCCGGACTGATGCCCGGCAGCATTTTGCAACCATGTCTGCAGGCATCCTCCCAGAACAGGCGATGATACAGGTTTTCAGATCAGCACCCTGCAGTGCTGCCTTTCCGACTGCCTTATCAACCGATGTGTGGCGTCCCATATCCTCCGCATATCCGATCAGGTCTCCGTTGAGCGATGCAATCACGGTGCAATGGGTTCCTCCGGTTTTTATCCAGACCTGTGCGAGATCGTTCACCTGTTTTGCAGTTGAGAAGACCACCTCCTGGTCCACGATGATTCTGTCATCTGCCGGGATAGCAAGTTCTCTCCATCCCTGCGTCTTTCCGGGATATCCTGAACTGAGCAGTTCCCTGCGACAGGAGAACTGCGACTCATCGAACGAGGGAATCATGCAGTCTATCCGGGTTCCGGTTATCTTCATCCGGGTTATCTCACTGATGTGTGTGATCCAGCCTTCACAAAGAAGATGTCCGGCAGCAAACGCCTCCAGTTCAGTGGGCGAAATAGAAAGGCAGACGAGGAGATTATCGTTCACGTACAATGACACGGTCTCTTCCCGGCAGACTTCCACTTCCGTCTCCCGTGATCCGTTTTCATCGACACGGATTACCTGACAGGTGACCGTAATATTGGAATATTGATCTGTATTTTCCGATGCAGCCATGACTTTTCCAGATTCTGATCTGATGCCGTCAGAGGTTAAAAAAGGTATATGTTTACCGGTTCCGGTTACTGCCAGACAATAACTTCGACCAGGTCTCCCCGTGAGATCTTTTCGGTTCCGGCTGGTATCCTGATGATCCCGTCGCTCTGGAGGAGGGTGGAGAGGAGCCCGGGAACTCCGCCGACCGTGGTTGCATACCCGTCCTGGATCCTGACCAGGTGAAAATGTTCCTTTCCGGGTTTTATCATGATATCCTCGCCCATGGTAACGATTTGCCGGTACCGCCTCTGACAGGGACTTCCTTTTAATCCCTGGATTAACTGAGTAAGAACCAGGGTAAGAATAAGAAATGATGATACGGGGTGCCCGGGAAGGCCAATGACCGGAGTGCCCTGTATGAACCTTATTATGGTTGGCTTTCCCGGTCCAAGGATGATACAGGGCTGATCCTGGTCGCCAAGGTCAGAGATGGCCTGTTTTGTGATGTCGCGTTCCCCCCGTGCACTTCCTCCGCTGACGACAACCATGTCGCAGTCATGTGCTGCCCGGAGAAGGGTCTTTCTCAGGATGTCAGGATCATCACGGATTATCCCGTACATCATCGGCTCTGCACCCTGACGGCGGAGAAAGGTTGAGATGAGGTGGGAGTTCACTTCCCTGACCTCTCCTTCTGCGGGCTCCATATATGCCGAAACAAGTTCGGTTCCGGTTGAGATGATGCCGACGCGGGGGCGGACCCAGACCGGTACCTGTATCTGTCCGGCTGCGGCAAGAACACCAATGTCCTGCGGACGGATTGTCCACCCGGCAGAAAAAATCACCTCTCCTTCGCGAAAATCATCTCCTTTCCGGATGATGTGATTCCCGGGGAGAAGGGGACTCTGGACCAGTATATCAGATTCGGTCACCCAGGCCTCCTCGTTCATGATCACCGTATCCGCCCCCTCCGGAAGGAGCGAACCGGTAGATACCGCCCATGTTTCACCGGGAAGAAGGGCCGGCCGGTCAGTCCGTCCCATGGGGATTCTTCCCATGATCCTGAGATGAACCGGGTTCTCCGGATTTGCATCAGCAATATCCACGGATCTGCATGCATACCCGTCCATGAGTGATCGGCTGAATCCGGGGATATCGGCCCGTGCGGAGATCTGCTCGGCGAGAACCCTTCCGTCAGCCATATCAATGGGTATTACTTCTATCCCGGATGAGTACCCCGCTGCCTTGATGAGGCTGACCGCTTCTTCTATCGTTGCCGTTTTGAGACCCCCATGGTAACACGTCTCCTTTGATACGAGCATCCCGGGTACTGCTAGGATCAATGCCTGGTTCAGCGAACCGGCGGTCATATCAATCCCTCCGGATACCTGGTAACAATATCGTTTCCAGGTCTTTGAATGAACGGTACCGGGTGTAACCGGCATGTCCACCGGCTCCTGCCCGGGGAGATATCCGTCCATAGGGATGTGTCACTATCAGGCATCAGGGTATTCATAAGGGCTCTAATCTGATTTTGATTAACTCACACTATGGGTTAAGCGGGTTAATAAAAAAATAAAATAAGGAGGCCAAAACCATCAATCATAAATATCAGTTGATCTCTCATCAGCATACTACCGGTAAAAGTTCATACGGAAAAGAGTAGAGGGACGATTGTCGGCGTTTGCGAAAGGAGAGGGAGGACCGGTATCCGGATACACCGGATCTGTTCAGGCCGACATATCACGGTTCCCATCCTGGATCCTGAGTGATATCCCGGATGGGACAGAGAAAACCTGCGAATAACAGAGCCCGTTGTGTGTGTTCCTGGGTCCGGTGTGATCAAAGCTGGTATGATGAATCCGGAAGGTGAATTCTACTGTCTTAATTCATGGTCTCCTGAAATGGATCGAAACGATCTGAACCGGGATCCTGATACCCAGATATCCAAACCTCTCCCGTGGAAAGATTTCGCCAATTTTTCGTTTTGCAGATGGGCTGAAGGTTAGGTACGATGCAACGAAATCCATCTGCATAGTACTATCCGGGCGATGACAATAATACATTTACTATTTGTAATTGTAAATGATATTTAGTTAATCAGTTCGTTTCCGACTCTTGATCACTGTTTTAATCCCCGGGATTCATCTGACCTGTCAGGACCGGAGTATGACCTGAGGGTATTATCCCGTCATGGTGATTCTCATGAATGGAGACCTGCAGGTTCCTTCTCTGAAGCCGTTCCAGGTTTTGGTCAGTGACTGGTATACCGCCTGCTATCAACCGGTCATCGACCCGGCAGACAGTCATTCCTCTTTGGTAAAAAAAGACGGAGATCGGGTAAATACCCGGTTACTCCTTGAAGATGTTGTCGTAGATCATATCGGAGCCGGTTGCATCCAGCCGGGCCCGTTCTGCTTTCTCTTCGGCGAGTGCATGGATCGGGGGTTCCATGTTGATTCCCGGAGTGTGGTTGAACATCTTCTCGATCTCAACCTGCTGGGAGTGCATGAACAGGGCATTCGGGATCTCCATCGGGCAGAGTTCCTCGCACTGACCACAGTTGACACACGAATCAGACACGTGGGCAAACCGGATCAGGTGGAACATGAAACTCGTGGGCAGAACCCCTGGTTTCACGTAATGTGGCTTCTTGGTGGAACACTCAATACAATAACAGATTGGACAGGCTTCAACACAGGAGTAGCACTTGATACACTTGGCTGACTCAGTCATAATCAGTTTTAGCCGGTCCTTCCCGGTTCCGAGGCCTGTGAAGTCACGGTGTCTCCACTCCTCTCCGAGTTTGAGCATGGCCTTCTCGACCTTACCACGGATCTCGATTCCCTTTGGATCAGGAGCACTGGTCTCAAGGGCTCCCTTTGACTGGGCGCTGTTGACAAGGTTTGCACCTTTTTCAGAACAAATTTCGAGGAACGTTGCCTTCCCGGCCTTCTCGCCGATAACTCCCCAGTTACCGGCTGCGATATCAGCCTGGCGGGGAACTTTCATCTTGCAACGGCGGCAGTTGGAACGGCGTCCGTACCCCTCTTCCTCAAGTTCATCGATCTTGATGCCCTTGTGTCCGCCTTCGTACTCGATGATAAACTGGCCCTTGTCGATCTCTTCCTTGTGAACGATATCGGGGTCAACCTCGAACTTCTCGGTGATCATCCGCCGGGCTGAAACCGGGCTGACAGATCCTCCGCAGTTCACACCGATCATGATGATGTTGTCAAGGTTGACCTGGTTCCGCTTGGCAAGTTCGTAGAATGCCATTGCATCGCACCCTTTGCAGGTAACGGCATACTTCTTGTCTTTTGCCCCGTTCAGGTATTTTTTGATCAGCTTCGGGATGAGCAGCGTTCCGCAGTGGAGTGATCCGGCTGACTTGATGATATCATCAGGATTGGTGATCACGGTGGGAACAGCATCGTAGAGATCCTTGCCTTTGGTGATGGCAATTACAGCATCGACCATTTTGCTCTCAAGAGCATGCTTCAGGAGAGCGGTTACTGCTCCTCCACATTCTCCTTTCTTCTGGATCTCGGCATCCTTGGCCCATGCATAGACCATATCGCCTTTTGCTGCCATCTTAGTTCCCTCCGATCTTTTCAATAGAAATGGCACAATGTTTGAGTTCAGGCATCTTTGAGAGTGGATCGAGCGCGGTGTTGGTCAGATTATTGACACCATCTGCAAAGTGCATGGACATGTACACAACGCCCGGTGCAACATCATCAGTAAGCCGGGCAATGGTCTCGGTCTCACCACGGCGGCTCTTCAGCTTGACGAGTTCTCCGTCCTTGATCTTCAGACGCTGTCCGTCCTCGACGTTAATCTGAGCATAGGATCTGGGGACTTCACGATGCAGGTCTGCTGCACGGCCGGTCTGGGTCCGGGAGTGATAGTGGAAGACGAGCCGTCCGGTCATGAGAGTGAACGGATATTCGGCGTCTGCGACTTCTGCCGGTGGCCGGTATTCAAGGCCGAAGAACTGACCCTTTCCGTTCGGGGTTGCAAATTTCTCACGGTGCAGGATCGGAGTTCCCGGGTGGTCTTCGGTAGGACAGGGCCAGATAACAGACTCCGGCTTTTCCATCCGCTCATAGAGACATCCGAACATGGAGGGGGTAACTGCACGCATATCGTCCCAGACATCCTTTGCGGTTGGGAGATCGAAGGTCTTCAGTCCCATACGTTTTGCGAGTTCTGCAATGATCCAGATGTCTTCCTTTGCCTCGCCCGGCGGATTGACTGCCTTGCGGACCCGGTTGACACGGCGTTCTGCACTGGTAAAGGTTCCATCCTTCTCAGCAAAACAGGATCCCGGCAGGACGACATCTGCATACTGACATGTCTCAGTGAAGAAGATATCCTGCACCACAAGGAAGTCCAGTTTCTGGAGTTGTGCCTTTACATGATTGGAGCTTGGGTACGTGACGACCGGATTAATCCCCAGCATATATAATGCCTTGATCTCTTCGCCACACTGATTGATCTGCTCGGTAAGGGTGACCCCGTACCAGTCAGGCAGATCAGTGACTCCCCAGGCTTTCTCCATCTTTGCACGGTTCTCGGGAACCTCACACTTCTGATACCCGGAGTAGACATTCGGGTATGCACCCATATCACAGGCACCCTGCACATTGTTCTGTCCACGGAGGGGGTTGACACCGACACCTTCGCGTCCGATGTTACCACAGAGCATTGCGAGGTTTCCAAGGGATCTGACGTTGTCTGTACCGGTGGTCAATTCGGTGATTCCCAGGCAATAAATGATGACCGCATTCTTGGCATCGGCATACCTGAATGCCATTTCCTTGACGGTTTCGAGCGGAACACCATGAATAGCCTCACAATCAGCATAGTTCTCAACCGCCTTCTTAAGATCCTCGAAGTGTTCAGTGCGTTCATCGATGAACTTCTTGTCCTGCTTTCCTTCCTTGATGATCCAGTACATCATCGAGTTGATGAGGGCAATGTGTGTTGAAGGGTTAAACCGGATCCAGGTATCCGCAATACGGGCAGTCATGCTCTTACGCGGGTCAACCACCATGATCGGGATTCCCTTCTTCTTTGCCTCGGCAACCCGGCGTCCTGCCAGGGGGTGTGCCTCCATTGCGTTTGAACCCCACATGAGGATGAAATCGGAGTTGAGAACGTCCCGGAACCCGTTTGTTGCGGCACCCGAACCAAAGGAGAGTGAGAGACCGGCAACGGAAGGTCCGTGACAGATACGGGCACAGTTGTCGACATTGTTCGTCTTGAAGGCACATCGGGCAAACTTCTGGAAGATGTAACAATCTTCGTTAACTGTTCTGCATGAGGTGTGGAATCCAAGACCCCGCGGGCCATGCTTGTCGCTGACTTCCTTCAGTTTCTTGGCGACCAGGTCAAGTGCCTCATCCCATGATGCCGGAACATGCTTCCCATCCTTCTTGATCAGAGGGGTGGTCAGCCGGTCTGGACTGTGGACATGTTCCCAGCAGGTTACTCCTTTTGGACAGAGTTTTCCTTCATTGACCGGGGTTCTGTGGTATGGTTCAACACCGACCACTTTTCCGTTGTTGACAACGAGGTTCAGGCCACAACCGACACCACAATATGGGCAGGTGGTCGGAACGTATTTCATTATTTCAGCATTTTCACTCATATTTCACCCGAGTTCTTCCATGGTACTGTTTTGAAGACGCCTGGGTCACCCGCATTCAGGATGGGGAGACCCGCCGGGTACCTTCCGGCTCCTCTGGAAAGGCATTCTTCCGGGTTATCGAACTGGTTACGTTCAGCACCGACATAATCTGCCGGTACAGGTGGTCCTGCAGGCAGGGATCCGGGCCGGACTGATTCCCGGTGAGACCCTCATCTCCCCCCACGAAGAACCATGCATTTGAATCCTGTGAACATCGCTCTTTTTGTTCCAATCCCGGTGATCTGCCCGAACAGATCAGACCGGAATCATCTGCTTGTATCCACAGTACAAAAAGAACCTTTCACAGCCTATCTAATAAACATGACGAACCGATCGAAAAAAATGAGGATTAGTCGGGGAAGAACGATTTCTATGTGATCTTATCCCGGCTGATGTACAATTTGTGTATATATATCCGAATGTATGCCCCGTGATATGGCCAGGGATTTATTTATAACCTGTAATCTCCCCGCGATTCGCGAATCCTGTTGATTTTATCAGCCATAATCCTGATTGAGATATGAGAGGTGCCGGTCCATCCCGGAGATCTGTAATAATATCCTGTTCTATGTCCGGTGTCTCTTCTCCAGTTTATCCCTGCACCATTCAGTAAACTCTATCTGACCGGGAATTTCAGGGGATGAACCCGCATTTTTCACGAGTGTTCGCGCTATATCAAGCGTTATTTCAAGATTGAGTAGCACAATGGTGGCAAATGTCCCGGTTCTTCCGATCCCGGCACCACAATGAACGAGTACCGAGGCACCTCCCCGTAATTCCTCCGCAATTTCCCCCGCAATGTGGAGATAGGCATTTCGGTCATCGGGAATTCCAAAATCCGGAACCGGAAGCATGACCTGATTCCATGGATGACGCCCACGGGTAATGATCTCTGCATAATCCGGTGATTTTTCCCTGATCTCTTCAAGGGAGGTCAGGCATATGATCCATGAGATGTTACGACTGGTAATCTCTTCCATCCATTCCTTTTCAGGTTCAAACCTGCCTGGCATCGAATGGAGGTACAGGGATCCGGGCAGGCAGGCCGGGAGGTTCACTATTCGGAACACAGCAGTAATTTTGTGTTGTTATTTAAATACGGTGTGTTTATCTGGTTCTAATTGATTCGCATCCTCCTCCTGTGATCAGGAGATCTCAGGGAATGCCTGAAAAATACCTCCTTCATGAAATATTCTGTCTGTTCTCTCTCTCTCTCTCTCTCTCTGTATTCAGGGCAGGCTGATGATGCTTAAATAGTGATGAATATCTTCTGGGTGTTTCTGTTTGTCATCGATTGCATCGGGTGGTTCTATCCGTATCTACTCTGGAAAACATCCCGGATCTGATATAATCCCTATTCTGACTTTGTGTGAGAGTTATTTCTGCACATGGGTAATGGGGACGTTGTGGGCAGGTTATATTTCTGAGTGGTGCCTACGACGCCCATTTTTATTTGCCTATTCTCTGGAATTACTATCTCAGTTTATTGCTCAGGGTATTGAAAAATATCTGATATTTATCGGCTAAAAAAATACCCGGAGGATCCCTTCAGGAAGAGTTGAGGAAAAGGGAGGTTTTATGAAGGTATATTTTCGCAGATTATTAATTAATTACCAATTTATAGTTACGTCTCTTAAAGTAGTACTGGTAAGAAAAAGCCCTTATAGGTAAAATTTCTCATGGGGTAAATAGGTGATTACTGGGGGTGACTGGAGGCAGAATGATTCGTGTCCTCTATGTAGATAATGAACCGGCATTACTGGATGTCTGTCAGTGTTATCTTGAACGGGATCCCGAATTTGAAATAGAGATCGAGACGAGTGGAATAACGGCTCTTTCCCGGATTTGCTGGGATTCATATGATGCAATCGTGTCTGATTATGACATGCCCGGAATGAATGGAATCGAGTTTCTGCATTCTGTCCGGGAAAAAAATCCTTCAATTCCGTTTATTATATTCTCAAGTAAGGGCCGGGAAGAACTGATTATTCAGTCTCTCAATGAAGGGGCTGATTTCTATGTCCAGAAAGGGGCAGACATAAGGGCACAGTATGCGGAACTGGCACATAAAATCCGCCAGGCAGTGGTTAAAAACCGTACCGTTCATGCTCTCATCGAAAGTGAAGAGCGATTTCGTGCTCTCACAGAACAGTCCCCTGATATTATCATCAGGATAGACGCTTCTTTCCGGATTCTTTATGCCAATCCCAGGATTTCCGTTCTTAGCGAAACCCGGCCGGATGAGTATCTCGGAAGTGATCTGAGGGATGTCACCCCGCTTCAGTTTGTCATGAAGGCATGGGAGGAAGAGATCAGGAATGTCTTTTTTTCAGGCAGACCTTCAGAACTGCAATGTGAAATTACCGCGGGATCCTGGCTTGATTGTCTTTTTTTCCCTGAGTTTTCTCCTGAAAAAGAGGTGACTGCGGTGACCTGTTCGCTTCGCGATATCTCGTCCCGGAGGGCTGCCGAGAAGGAACGTGAAGATCTTCTTGACGATCTCATCTCACAGGGGGAATTTATCAATGCATTATTGAATGCCCTGCCGATTCCGGTTCACTACAAGGACAATACCCTGAGGTATTCCGGGTGCAACCGGGCATTTACAGTGTTAACCGGTATCACCGAGGAAGAGCTTATCGGGAAACAATCCTGCGATATATGGCCAGCGAACGAAGCCGCCCTCTGTGAATCCACTGACACCATGCTGATCAGGGAGGGACAGCTCACCACCCATACCACTACCATCACCGATCGATCAGGGAGGGTCCATGATATCATCCATTCAAAGAATCTCTTTCACGATCACCAGGGAAATGTTGCCGGGATAGTGGGTGCTTTCCAGGATATGACGAATTATAATCAGCTCGTGAAAGATCTCAAGAGCCGCGAGGAACTGTTCAGGATGATCGTCAACCAGAGTTCCGATCTTTTTATTATCCTGACTCCTGATCTTGAAATCTCCTATATCAGCCCTGGAATAGAACATCTCGCCGGATTCCTTGCAGAAGAGGTAACCGGGCATATTACCCGGTTTTTACATCCTGACGATCTTGAGGAATCTGTCAGGTTGATTCAAATGCTCTTTGACCGGCCTGATACGTATATGAACGCCGAATTCAGGGCAGTAACCCGGACCGGTTCGTATATTCTCTATGAGGGAACTGCCATCAACTGTATTGATAATCCTGCTATCCATGGTATTCTCGTTACTGCCCGTGATATAACCCTCCGGAGACATATTGAGGAACGTCTTGCCCAGACACGGGCATTTATACAGAACCTTATCGACTCGGCCCCTGTCATGATCGCGATTATTGATTCTGGCGGTCGTATATCTCTTTTTAACCATGCATTTGCCGATTTCTTTCATTCTCAAAAGAATGATCTGATAGGGATGATGGCCCGGGATCTGCTTCCTCCCGAGATGATTGATATCGTAATGCCCATCGTAGCCCGGATACTGCAGGGACTCGATACCGAGACGAGTGAATTCAGAGTGAAACGGCCCGAAAATGAGATATTTCTCTCCACGATCTTTTTTCCGATCGAAGATAACGGGATCATCATGGCCGGGTTTATCGGCATGGATGTCACGGAAACCAGGCAGATCATGGGAGAACTCAGCCGGAAATACGAAGAGAATGAACTGCTTGAGGAGCTGGTCCGGAAACGGACCGAAGAGGTAACCTGGCTTCTTGACCAGAAGAACCTTCTCCTTACCCGGATTGCCCATGATCTCAGGACACCGCTGACCCCCCTGACCTGGTTGATCCCTGATCTCAGAACCAGTGAGAGTGACCCGTACCGCCGTGAGGTACTGGAGATCCTCGAACGAAATGCGATAAAAATGGCCAGTATCGTCGATAAGATTCTTCACCTGACACGACTCGGAACCATGTCTGAGATCCCTGATCTCCAACTGGTATCTCTCATGAAGATTATGGAGCAGATCATTACCCAGTACTCTGTTGAAGCGGAGATTCGTGGATGCAGGATCGTCTCCACAATCAGCACTGATCTCATGGTTCACACATCCCCTGGCCACATGGAATCTGTTTTTGAAAATATCCTCTCAAATTCGGTAAAGTACTCCCATGACGGGGGAGAGATCCTGATTTCCGGAGAAGATTGCGATGGTAGCATTGTCATTACCATTTCAGATAACGGAATTGGACTATCTGAGTATGACCTGATCCATATTTTTGAACCTTTTTTCAAGGGGGATCATTCACGCCATGACCGTGATTCATCCGGACTCAGCCTTTCTATCACAAAACGGCTTGTGGAGGCTCTGGGGGGCACTATTTACATATCGAGTAAGGGTCTTGGAGAAGGTACACAAGTGACCCTCACGTTCCGGAAAAATACTGTTGAACAGATCTTCTCATCCGGATCTTCTCTCCCCTGATAGGACTGTCAGATCCATTCCCTTTCACCACCTTCTTACAGGATATATACGCCCCGTTCACTGGACCCCATGATGAATCGTAGGCCTATGCCTTGCTTTCCTCTTCCTTGGGATACGTAGTCAGCCTGAATATCCTGTGGTATTGAGAATCCGATTGTGGTCGATCCTGGGACCGCTGAAAGGGATGCACCTTGCATATATCATCATGCAGTTCAATATAAAACTGGCTGATTCCATTTTTCATAAACAAATCTGGCCGGAATGAATAAACCGGGCGCGAGAAATGGCGTCCGGAATGGAAGGTGAGATATTGAAAAAGGAAAAATGCAGAAGCCGTTATCAGGTCCTGGGTATTGATGAATGAGGTAAATTACCCCCGAGCAGGGATTCAATCCTCTCTGATATCCTGTTCAGGAGTTCCTCGTCTGATATCACTCCATCAGGGGGTTCGATGATCTTTCTGAACTGTATCGGGACATTATCCATCCGGTACACGATCCCCGGGACTTCAACCCCGCTGATACCAACCGGAATGTAAAGATCAGAGATCATGGCAGCGACGTTGAAATGGGGATCGATGGTAATCCAGTAGTGTTTTTTAAGGTGCCTGACTGCCTGGGCCGGAAAGTGGGCTCCGGCATCTGTCCCGATGTTAATGAAGAGATCGAGTTCATCTCTTATCGCGAGATCGATAATCCCGGTCTCTCCCGGGTTCATATGGGCGTGATCCCCCTTTGTGAGATCGATACAGTAGGGGAATCCGAATGTCCAGGACCAGACGATATTTGGGCCCACGATATTGAAATGTCCCCGCATTGCCATGATTGACCATTTGGAGAAGGCATTGAGGTCTCTGATAAGCGAGATGGCTATATCGATGTTATGGTTCCGCCCGTCTGTATGGGTCAGACCCATGCCGAAGAAAAAAACACCAAAATTAGCTTCCTTGAGTATCTCGGCGACCTCGAGAATTGTCTGTTTCGGCACTCCTGCAACGCTTTCCGGGATATCTGCTTCATACCCCCGCACTGCCATCCTGAATGCATTGAACAGCTCGTAATCATGACCCTGTTCCACCCTGATGTACTGATCAGCGATACCGGCCGTGTCTGTGAGTCGGGGATCAATTACAATTACTTTTCGTTTGTTGTATCCCTTGTTGGCAAAGAATCCGGTCGGATAGATAGAATACCGGGCCATATGTCTCGGGTGGGCATGTACCGGGTTTGCTCCCCAGTATACGATGACATCAGCCCGGTTCTTCACCTCACCAAGTGTGCACGTCGGGTACCCGTTATCGAATATCGCCATCAGGGAGGGTCCGTGACAGATAGAGGCACAATTATCGAGAATTCCCTTACTCAGTTCCATCAGTCGTGCAGCTGCTGTCTGAGCTTCGCAGGTGGTGGATCCAAATCCATAACATGCCGGTTTTTTTGCGGCAATAAGTCTTTCAGCAGCTATTTCTATGGCATCATCATAGGAGATCTCACGCATTGACCCGTCCGGCTGGCGAAGAAGGGGCAACCGGTGGCGCTTGCGGTAATTTACCGATTTAAATATCTCTGCCCCGACTGCACAGGCGTTCTTTACCTCTTCGATAGTTTTCCCGTCATCGGATACCGTGATCTCAAGATCATCACAGGTACTACCACAGTATGGACACCCGACATCCTCATGGATCGTTGGCATGTATGATTTCCTCGTTCATACCGGCTGTTTTCAGGATCAGTTCCCTGACAGAACGGATAGATTCTTCAGGTGCCGGGGTAACCGTGACCGGAAAACCACTATACTGGGGGGCACCTGCAGACTGGGTCCGTGCAGGAACGATTTGATTTGCCCATATCCCCTGTCGCATGTGACACAGACCTGGGTAACATTCCTGCACGGCAATGATGGCCCGGACAATGACTTCCCCGGCTTCACTTGAAACCCTGACGATACTGTTTTCAGGGATATCACGCTCAACCATATCGAGTTCATTCATCTCGATGATACTACAGGATCTGAAGTACTCCGGCGAATCCTTTCCGATCTCCATTGCCACCCCTTCCTCAATGGACCGGTGGGTGATCAGGATTAGGCTGTTAGTATTCATTTTTTCCAGTGTTCCTGTTAGCTTAACAGGATCGAATCCTTATTCATATTGGACGGTGTGTTTTCTTATCTGTTCTGTCTAGGAATGATCAGATGTCCGGATATAATTGAGTAACAACTCTGGAAGCGAGAAAAAGGGAATTAATAATGGCTTGGAATACCCGGAAAGGCTCATTCATCAAGCATCCGGGCTGCCAGTTCATAGGGATTCTGCGGGCGCTCGGATCCCTCCTTGTTTGTAAAGAATGTATGGGGATGGATCTGCTTGAGCTGATCAAGGGTGAGCCGGTTTACCATATCCCGTGCAACAGCATCTGCTTCAGCTGATCTTCCTGGATTTTTCAGGATAAACCCCATTTTTATATGCATCATCATCGCTTCTTTCAGTTCCACATCGTTCAGCCGGTCAAATGGAGTAAATTTTTCAAAAGGTTCTGGTCTGGCCATATTTTTCTCCTCATGGTTTCTGGATCAGGTGTATCGTGGATTGTCCCCACTCACTTCGGATGACCCCTGTCTGAAGGACGTGGAGCCCGGTATCAGAGCAGGTCTTCTCAAATTCTTCCTGTTCAAAAAGCCGGTGGTAATAATCATGGATCCCGAGTTCAAGTTCATAGAGTCCCTGCATTCCGGTCCCTACAGGTGGGGCCGTGAGCCAGTGGTTTGAAATAAACATCCCGCCAGGACGAATCCATGATGCGATCCGGTTCACTACCCCTTCCAGCGAATCCCTGAACGGGTACAGGGCATGTGAAACAAGGACCAGGTCAGATGGTTCTACATCCGCTTCGTTCCAGATATCCTTTGAATTAATGGAAATCCGATCTTCCAATCCAAATGATGTGATGTTCTCTTTTGCGACCGCTGCCTCCTCTGGACCAGCATACACCACTGCTTTGAGATCCGGACTGGCCTGGCAGGCAGCGATGGCAAACAGAGCAGTTCCCCCGGCGACTTCAAAAAAGGTTTCTGCTTTTTGAAAAGCCCCGGCTGTTTTCAGAATACCGGCAATGTTCTGAACGGTTCCCCGGAGCAGATGCTCTGATCGGGCTTTGACTGAACTGGCATTCACGGGGGATTCAAAAGTGGTTTTCGTCTCCGGTCTGGTCAGGTAGGTACTTATCGAGAGCCAGGGGGAGCCGGGTTCAGAGAAATTCATCAGGTAATCACCCTGGAAAAACCTGCTTTCCCTGACAAAATGCATCCGGCATGCCGGGGAGAGAGAGTACTTCTCTCCTGATCGTCTCACCAGGTCAAGATAATAGAGTGTTCCAAGGAGACTGGATATGAATTCTGGTTTTATACCGGTACCGGAGCTGATTTCCCCGGGGGTGGCTGGTTCATGTCCTGCAATCCAGTCGAAGAGATTCAGTTGAAGGCAAGCCCGGATAACCATGTATTCTTTGTATACCTGGATGACATCGTCTACGATCTCAATTACGGGCAATTCTGGCATTTTCAGGATTTCATTCGTGTATTCTGACATATGTATCAGGAGGTTGTGGATCGAGGGTATCGGTGTCCGCTACCCTGGTGAAGGTTCACATCCGGTCTGGAATGAGAAGATGAGAATTACGGCCTGGTTTGTTTCAACCGGGAGTTATAAAAAAAGGGTTATTTCTTCAGGAAAATGTTTCCGTAGATGATTTCGCCCTTCTTCTTGTCTTTTCTCTCTCCGAGGTCGCCAATATACTGGTCAAAGGTATACGACTGGCCATCAACTTCTTTCTCGATAGTTGCAACTTTCTTGAACCCGGGGAGCGGGTATAGGATCTTCCCGAGGATATAGGCGTCTCCCTTGACCATCTGGCCTCCGACACGGCCCTCGACGTCGCCTTTGATGATTACGGTACCGCCATCGGCATGGGTCAGGACATGGATGAATGCGTCACCCTCAATGATAATCGTTCCGCCGGTCATAGCGGTTCCGATATCGTTTCCTGCCTTACCCCTGACACGGATCAGGCCGCCACTCATACCACGCCAGTCACCACGGTAAGCACTTCCGACATGGTTCTGGGCGTCACCTTCAATGAGGATCTCTCCTCCCTCCATGGCAATACCAAGGAAACTGTCTGCGTTCCCCTTGACGGTGATCTTCCCGCCCCGCATCCAGCCCCCGATATACATGTCGGCATCGCCGTTGATGACGATCTCGCCACCGGTCATCTGCTGTCCGAACCGTTTCATCCGGCGGACATTACCGTTTACCACGATCTTTGTCTCATCAGCGGTTGCACCGGATTTTCCTTCAAAGGAGAAGAAATCTCCGAGTTTCCATTTGACCTTCCCTTCATGGGCAGGAAGTTCAGCTATTTCTTTCAGACTCTTTCCGGCAAACAGATCAGGGGTGACGCTGTAGCACTCAAGGAACAGTTCTGGCTGCTTTGCCAGGGTCATTGTTACGGTTTCCATTTTTTACACCTCAGACAACGTTGACTTCGATAGCACGCGGATTGTACACGTGGTCGTCGAATACTGCATAGTTCTCAAGGTTCACGGTGTAACTCTTGGTAAACTTTTCTTTGATATCACGTATGACCTGGGTATTTTCAGGCATGGTAACCTTGGTCCAGATCGTATGACCCTGAGGTTCTGCAACAATTTCTCCATCCTGAACAACGATTTGTCCTTCCTTGATCGTATAAAGGGTCTTGCTGAACGCTTCTTCGATCATCTCCGGGTTGGTCGGGAGTTTCGTTGCATCAAGGTTGTAGATGGCGACGTTTGCATCTGCACCGACGGCAAGGCTACCGTACATGTTGACCATTCCAAGTGACTTAGCCGGACCGGCACGGGTCATCATGGCGATATCATACAGGCCGAGTTCACGGTCCATGGATGCGATATCAGTTGCTGCCATGACCTTGTCCTTCCGTTTCATGGATTCCAGGGTTTCCAGCCGGGCTTTATGAGACATGAGCCACTTGATGATACGCGGGTACCGGGTGAATGGCCCTGCATTCGGGTGGTCGGTGGTGATAAAGACACGCATCAGGTCTTTTGCATACAGACCGAGTTCAAGTCCGGTTGCCCACTGAATGCCGTTGACCGTGATGTCCTTGTCATATACATAGGGAACAATTCCAGATCCGGTCTCAAGTTCCACATCACAATTTGCCCACTTGAGGTGGTTGAGGGTGGTCAGGTGGTGTTCGAATGGTCCGTCTGCAGTCATGGTGGTGGTCTCGTCAAGGGTGACACAACCGAGATCGATGGTTATATTGTCGTTTTTATTGACATAGTCCATGACCTCCTTTGCTGCAGATGCGAATGTACCCCAGCCTTCTCCCTTGTAGGAGTGGAACTGCAGGTGTGTGTTATGGATTACCTGGGTACGTCCAAACTTGTTCTTGGCTTTGTATCCGGAAGCAAGTTTAAGCGTGTCAAGGGTGTCCTTGTAATTCCCAGGGTTACCAAGGTTATTTCCATGAAGGTGGATTGAGTGGGGAAGGCCAAGGTACTCGTTTGTCTCGATCAGGCCTTTGATGATCTCGGCAGGCGTGATGTCAAAGTAGGGAACCGGGTCGTTGATAGTGAGGCAGTTCTCTCCCCATGCCCACGCCTCGGTCCCACCCGGGTTGACGACCTTGATAGCAACACCGTAGGTGGATTTCAGAAGCCAGGCTACATACGCAGCGTTGTTCTCAATCTCCTTGTTCTTCAGGTACTCAAGACAGAACCAGTTGTTCCCAAAGACCGGCATAGCGGAGAGATCGATGATCGGGGTGTCACGTATCTCTTCATGAACATGCGGTGCCATCAGCGGGGGCATGGCAGCTTCGTTAGCATACGTGTATCCCAGACGGGCATATGAATACCCGGTCTTCCAGGTTGACGGAATAGAGAATCCCATCTCCATACGCTTGCCCTGCTTGACAATGCCACCACGGAAGGAACCCCTGAAGAGTTTATCTTCCGGCCGCATTTCACGACCGAGATTGACCTTCGGACCCACGATATGGGTGTGGATATCAACACCACCGGCCATAACGGTCTTGCCTGCAGCATCGATGGTCTTTGCCTTTGAAGAGACCTTGTCAACAATCTTGCCGTCCTTGATGGCAATGTCTGCTTTGTCTCCCTTGATCCCGGAGATCGGGTCAAAAACATACCCGTTCTTGATAAGCAGTTCTGACATTTATGCCCCCTTTGCGTTGAGTTCATCAACACGATCAGCAATCCTGTTGAGCAGTTCCTCATCGGTGAGCAGACCCTGCGGGTCAAGAACCTGCCTGAACTGGATCGGCACGTTGTCCATCCGGTACACGATACCACCGGTGTCTACACCACAGATACAGACCGGGATGTGCAGGTCAGCAATCTCTGATGCCATACAGATGCTTGGATCGATGGTAACCCAGGGATGTTTCTTAAGGTGCTGGACTGCAGGGATCGGGAAATGGGCTCCGGCATCGGTTCCGATGTTGATGAACATATCCACCTCGTCCCGCATAGCCATGTCAACCGAGCTTGTTTCGCCCGGGTTCATGTGGGCATGGTCACCTTTGGTAAGGTCAAGGCAGTATGGGAATCCGAACGTCCATGACCAGACGACACCAGGTCCGGCGATATTGTAATGACCACGCATTGCCATGATCGTCCACTTGGAGATCTTGTTCAGGTCACGGGTGAGCGATATGGCGATATCGATGTTGTGGTTCCGGCCATCCGAGTGGGTCAGCCCCATACCGAAGAAAGTGGTTCCGAACCTGGCGTTTGCCATGATTTCGGCAACTTCAAGGATCTGTTCCTTCTTAATTCCGGCGACTTCATCGGGAAGATCATCACCGTGACCATTCACGACCATCCGGAATGCATCGAAGAGTTCGTAATCATGGCCCTGCTTTACCTGCAAGTGGTAATCGGCTACATTTGCGGTGTCGGTGTACCGGGGGTCAATGACAATGACGGTACGCTTTTTCTGTCCCTTTCCGGTGAAGAAACCCCGGGGGAAGATAGAATAGCGTGACATGTGCCGGGGATGTGCATGTGCCGGGTTTGAACCCCAGTATACGATCACGTCAGCCCGGTTTTTGACCTCTCCGAGGGTACAGGTCGGGTACCCGTTGTCAAATATTGCAAGGAACGACGGGCCGTGACAGATGGTTGCACAGTTGTCAAGCATTCCGCCGGCTGCTTCCATGACCCGGGCTGCTGCTGCCTGCCCTTCGCAGTTGGTTGAGCCAAATCCGTACATCAGGGGTTTTTTGGCCTTGTGCAGGTGTTGTGCAACCCACTCTATGGCTTCATCGTAGGAGATATCCTTCATCGAGCCGTCAGGCTGACGAAGCCGGGGGAGCCTGATACGGTGTTCAGAACTTCCATGCTTGAAGATCTCGGTACCGATCGCACAGACGTTCTCGACTTCGAGAACCTTCTTTCCATCGTCAGAAACCGTTACCCTGACATCATCACAGGAACAGCCACAGTACGGGCATCCCACATTCTCAATAACCTTTGGCATCTTTACTCACCCTTCCACATTCCAACGGCTCCCTGGACGAGTTCCAGTGCTGACTTCAGTCTTTCTTCCGGTGCCGGTTCCACGGTAACCGGAAACCCGCTGTACTGGGGTGCACCGGTTGACTGGGTCCGGGGAGGAACGACCTGGTTTGCCCAGACACCCTGGCGGATATGGCAGAGACCGGGATATACTGTCTGACGGGCAACGACAGCCTTGACAATTACCTGTCCGGATTCACTGGTTACCCGGACATTGGTGTTCTTCAGGATCCCGAGTTCTTTCATGTCCTTTTCATTCATCTCGATGATGTTACAGGCATCAAAGTATTCTCTGGAGGTTTTTCCGATCTCCATGGCAATACCTTCTTCGACTGCCCGCTGGGTTATCATGTTAAGAGTTTTTTTCGACATAGGATCTCCCAAAAAATCCTACTAATACTGATATGGGATGAAAAATTCATCTCATCTGATCAGGAAACCCTGCACCGGTTCAGAAAGATTGAAACAGATTGTGACTAATGATATATTAGGCACTTATCCCGGGTACCGTCTGTCCTCTGGGTCAGAAGACCCGAATTGTATCTCAATGAGATCCGGATTCAGATGACTTTCCAGATTCATTCCTGATTCCGAAGATCTGCTAGAACACTGAATTACGGGGGCACGACTTGTATTCTGGGTAATGGCCTGTTTTTTTCTGAATTTATCGGTTATCAGGGATACTGATCTCCAATCAACATCTCATGAGATCTGAATATAAATGAGTTCATGAGATCTAATTAGGCACTAAACAGACTGAGTTGGGTTTTGATACTATTCATTCCAATTCTCTCCTGATATGAACGGTATCCGGGGAATTTAATCTGCATTATTTGTTTTTTCCTGTTCTCGGGTAAAATTTTTAAAAAAAATCAGAATAATAGAAAAAATGGTATCATTTTTTCATTATATCATCATTCTTTCCTGGAAGGTGAGTAGATAAATATGTGGAATTGGTGCGACTTTTATCTCTTTGAGATTATCCATTAGGCAGAAACCCTCTGGTGAATAGAAGCACATAGTCTTAACTTTTTGTAAATAGTAATTGAAGTAAAAAAATCAGGACATAAACTCTGACTTCTGCCCAAATAGAAGATTAATCAGTTAATGCCGCGACGAATTGATATCTAAACAGGAATCATTCATTTTTAGAGCCCAATCAATTTATGCGCAGCACCTGATCATGGAATATCACACCGTCCCGGGAAGGGTCGGTGTTTTCTCCTGTAACGTGATCAACACTGTAGTCGGTCTGATTTTGGATTTATCAATATTCAAGTCCTGCTGTACCTGGTATTCTTTATCAGAAGAAAGCAATGCCGGTTTCCGTCATTCTCTTCTCCCTAATGGCAGGATCCCGGTGACACCCTAGAGGACACATCCTGCTGAGCTGGGAGTGCCCTGTTGAAAAGAGACTGATCCGATCATTGACAGGGAGTCGTGGGAAGGAGAATCCGTTCCTGCATGTCAGGCAACTGTTACCTCGATAGCCCGCGGATTATGCACGTGCTCATCAAACACCGGGTAGTTCCCGAGATTCACGGAGTAACTTCTCGCAAATGTTTCCCTGATGTCATGCATAACCTGTGCATTTTCAGGCATGGAGACTTTTGTCCAGATCGTGTCGCCCTTGGGCTCTGCAACGATATTTCCCTCTTTTACGACGATAATCCCTTTTTTTATCGTGTAGGCAGCCTTGCTGAATGCCTCTTCGATGTTATCAGGATTTGAGGGAAGGTGTGACGGGTCGAGGTTATAGATTGCAATATTTGCATCGGCACCAGTAGCAAGGCTCCCAAACAGATGGGACAGGCCAAGTGCTTTTGCCGGTCCTGCACGGGTCATCATGGCGATTTCGTACAGGTCGAGTTCCCGGTCCATTGATGCAATGTTACTTGCGGCGATGACCCTGTTTTCGTGCCTCATGGATTGGAGGGTTTCCTGTCGGGCTTTATCTGACATGAGCCATTTTATGATACGCGGGTACCGGGTAAACGGCCCTGCATTCGGGTGGTCGGTGGTGATGAACACCCGCATCATATCATTGGCGAAGAGTCCGAGTTCCAGTCCGATGGCCCATTGAATGCCATTTGCCGTGATATCCTTGTTATAGACGTACGGGACGATACCGGATCCGGTCTCCAGTTCCACGTCACAGTTCGCCCACTTGAGGTTGTTGAGCATGGTTAAATGGTGCTCAAACGGTCCGTCTGCTGTCATCGTGGTTGTCTCGTCGAGTGTAACGCAACCGAGGTCAATGGTGATATTGTCGTTTGCATTGACATAATCCATGACTTCCTTTGCCGCGGAACCAAAGGTCCCCCAGTTTTCTCCTTTATAAGCATGGAACTGCAGGTGGGTGCTATGGAGAACCTGGGTGCGTCCGAATGCATTCTTCGTTTTATATCCTGCTGCCAGTCTGAGTGTATCAAGAGTATCCTTGTAGTTACCCGGGTTCCCGAGATTGTTGCCATGGAGGTGGAGGGAGTGGGGAAGACCGAGGTACTCGTTTGTCTCTATCAGTCCCCTGATAATCTCAGCAGGGGTGATCTCGAAGTAGGGAACCGGGTCATTGATATTGATACAGTTTCTCCCCCATGCCCATGCTTCGGTGCCACCCGGATTTACGCACTTGATCGCTATTCCATAGGTTGCCTTCAGGAGCCAGGCCACGTACGCAGCACAATTCTCGATCTCTTTATTTTTCAGGTACTCAAAACAGAACCAGTTGTTACCCAGGACTGGCATGGCCGAGAGATCGAGGATCGGGGTATCATTGATCTCTTCATGAACATGCGGTGCCATGAGCGGGGGCATTGCTGCTTCGTTGGCATAGGTATATCCCATCCGTGCATAGGAATACCCCGTCTTCCAGGATGTCGGGATCGAGAATCCCATCTCCATCCGTTTTCCCTGTTTCACGATGCCCCCGCGGAAGGAACCCCTGAAGAGTTTGTCTTCCGGGCGCATTTCACGCCCGAAATTTACCTTCGGACCGACAATATGCGTATGGATCTCTACACCTCCTGCCATGACGGTCATACCGGATGCGTCGATGATAGATGCCTTTGATGAGACTTTATCGACAATCGTTCCGTCCCTGATTGCGATATCCGTCCTGTCACCTCTGATGCCGGTGATTGGGTCGAAGACATACCCGTTCCTGATTAGCAGTTCTGACATTGATATCCCTGTATTCCCTTCCGATAGTTCCGCTTGTATCGGAATATCCCTGAACTAATTCTGACCTCCATGGTAATACCTCCTTCTCCTCTTATCCTGGATTTATGATAGTATCCTGTTCCTTCCTTGTCTTTCGGAAACAGGCATATTATGTGGGATTATTTCGGCATTAAACCCGGGAAACGGCGATTCTTTGGATTATTACAATACGTGAATCTGGTATTAACAGGAGCCTCACAGAACCATCTTCCTGCACCTGCCTTCAACGAAAAAGGTAAGCGTCAGATTGCTGAATGGATCTAATATCAGATTATTCAATAATCTTCTGTCATCGGTGTTATCCATGATACGTGGGAAAAAAGTAGTTGTTCTGGCTCATTGTCTCTTGAACGTGAATGCAAAAGTAGGAGGTATTGCCCGGTATACGGGCGTTTTCGAACCGCTTATTCTTTCCCTGATAAGGAATGGATTCGGTATCATCCAGTTACCGTGTCCTGAATTAGGATATTTTGGGGTCCGACGCTGGGGTCTCGTCACCGAACAAATGGATATTCCTGCATATCGCCGACATTGTCGTATAATTCTCCGTCCGATTATTGATCAGATTCTTGATTATCATCACAATGGGTATATAATTGCCGGGGTGATCGGTGTTGATAAAAGTCCCAGTTGTGGAGTTCATGTTACCTGCCGGTCTTCTTTATATCGGGGAGAAATATCCAGTATACCTGATGTTGACGCGATCAAGGCATCTGTCGAGATAGTAGATGGTCAGGGGGTATTCATTGAAGAATTCTCTCGCCTTCTCCTGGATAATGGACTTGAAATTTCCTTTGTTGCAATAGATGAAGAGAGTCTGGCCTCTTCACATGACATAAGCCAACTATTATTTTCAGAGGATGAAAAAAACGAATAAATCCCTGTTATTAAAAATTATCAAATAATTGTGTTTATATTATTGCCTAACTGTTCTGACCACTATGATTCAAATATTCACATTTGTGACTTGTACTTTCGTTCTACCGGTGGTCTTGATGATCCGGTCGGCATGAAAAATGGAATGAAATTATATGAACTATTTACCGTATCTGATCATGGGGCTCTGCATCATTTTCTCTTTTGGTGCAGTGTATGCTGAAGAGACTGATGCTTCTTTGCAGAAGGTTATGGATAAGGGTGAACTGGTTGTCGGTCTTTGTGCCCAGTATCCACCGTTTGAATCGGTGAATGATACTTCTGGCCAGTATGAGGGTTTTGATATCGATCTTGCGAATGCATTGGCTGGAGAGATGGGAGTGAAAGCGAAAATCGTTGATGCACAGTGGCAGGCACTGCTCGGTGGAATAGAAAAAGGAGATTATGACGTTCTTATCACGGCTATGTCCAAACAGGAGGCATCTGCAGGGAATGTTGGTATGAGTAACCCCTACTATGACCTGAATGAAGTGATTGTGGTTAAAGCTGAGGATGATTCTGTTACCTCCGCAGCAGATCTTGCAGGTAAGGTTGTTGGTGTGCAATCAGCAACCGGTGCAGAACAGCAGGTTGACAAGCTCACTGACCTTAAGGAGATCAAGCGGTATGATTACAACAATGATGCGTTTATTGATCTTGAAAACGGTCGTGTAGATGCGGTTATAGTTGGATATGCCACGGCGGTTACTGAAGCAAAGAAACGGGAAAACCTGAAAGTGATCAACGTTCCGGTCGGGGAGGTGTCTGAACTTGTCATGGTTACAGTAAAAGATTCGGTCTCCCTCCTCAACGAATTGAATCGTGCCCTTGATGTTATACAGGAGAACGGGAAGTACCAGGAGATTGTGGATACCTGGCTGAATCTTTCATAAGATGGACTTCCAGTCCGAAATCATCTGGAGAAACCTCCCGGTACTCCTCAATGCAGCTGGTGTTACGATATCTGTCACCCTCGTATCTTTTTGCATTGGGCTGCTGATAGCACTCGTTGTCGGGACAGTTCGTCGTTATTCACCGTCAGGGTTTCTCTCCCAGATGCTGGGTGCATATGTGGAGGTATTCAGGGGGACACCTCTCCTCGTTCAACTTTTTTTTATTTACTATGGTCTTCCTACCGTCGGGATAATTCTAGACGCATTCACAGCTGGTGTTATCGGGCTTGGATTAAATAGCGGGGCGTACATGTCCGAAATTATTCGTGCAGCCATGTTATCTGTCAGTCGAGGTCAGGAGGAAGCTGCATATTCCCTTGGATTTTCCCGGTTCCAAACGATTCGATTTGTTGTTTTCCCACAAGCAATCAGGGTTGCCATACCGCCGATGATGAATTCTTTTTCTTCTCTGCTCAAGGATAGTTCCCTGGTTTCAGTAATCTCGATCACTGAATTGACAAGGGTTGGCAATCTCATTTATTCGAGAACATCCCGTCCGTTTGAGATCTACCTCACTCTCGGTATATTCTATTTCGTAATGACTTTTTCAGTAACCATCCTCTCTCGTTACCTTGAAAGAAGAAGTTCCCGGTGGGTACGGTAATGATTCAATATCATACGGAATAAAGGGAATTTATGCTCCGGAATCATTTTTTTTGATAAATGCCTAACAGTTCTTCGGGCCACTCCTTCTAAAAGACGATGGAGATCTGTTGTGTACATGATTCATCGTAGATCGACACCGTGAATCTCTCTTGGTGTTTTCTTTTTTATGAATGACTTGGATGTGTTACATGAGAGCAGAATCCTTCATATGGTTTGATTAGGTGATGTCTTGTGCATCTGCTGATATCCCTGACCTGAAGAGTAAAAAGGTCCCGATCTAGGTTATTATTGTTTGCCCCACAGAAACTTGTGTATGCGGCAGAAGGGTTCCCTGTTGCCCCTGGGCAACAAAGGTGGAACTGATTACTGATGGAGAGAAGGATATTCCCCGGAATTTCTGTCCGCTTATCAAATCCAGTTATGGATACGCAATAACAGACAAATGCCCATCTTCGTAAACGCTGAATTCATCGTTGGAGAAATGACCTGTGACGGGAAGAATGATGAAAATTCTGGTTTCTTTAGAGTCGTATCAATTCACAATGAATATATGAGTGATTATCGCAGTGGACATGTTCAATATAACTTCCTCATACCAGATGCTTAATAATCAGTAAATGAGCGAGTGGTTTGTATGAAGTGATGAAATCTCAAAATCCGTTGTTCAGGGAGGTGTATTGAACAAATGCTTTAGTTGATTGGGTTATTTATGGTGAAATGAGTGTGGAAAGACATGATAAAGGAATCTGTTCTTTGGATGATCATCCTCGTTCTGGTTTTTTGTTTGTCTGTATCTGCCCAGGCATCAGAGGAGAATATGCAGGGATTAATGAAAACCCCGATCGGAATAAATAACTGGGAAAATGATTCATTGCGGGAAGACTGGGCATATACCATTGGCATACAGGCATATATCTGGGGATATCCGTTAGTGGACCACTATAACCGGTACCTTTATATGAGTAAGAATACGCAACTTGCCGTTGGTACGGTAAATGGTTCTGATGCCGGACCGGTCGCAACGATTGATCATATCTGCTTCCTTTCCAACTTTACGACGCCAAAAGAGCGGTATATCGGATGTCCGAATCATGATTCATTGTATGGATATACATTCTTCGATCTTGAAAAAGAGCCGGCGGTATTGCGAATTCCTGATATGGGGAATCGGTACTGGATTGCAGAAATGTGCCATTCGACGACCGAGGTTTTTGCTTCTCCCGGTACCCGGAGAGGCTCGAAAGCAGGCAATTATCTCATCGTAGGTCCGGATTGGGAGGGCACCGTGCCTGATGATATCGTTGAAGTGCTTCATGCACCCGACAATATCGTAAATGTCCTGTTCAGGGTCCAGGTTCGTGGGGAATCAGATCTTGACACCGTCCGCCCGCTTATCAACAACATTACCTCTGGTTCACTGAGCGATATCGATACTATTCCCAAAACGATTGATTACAATAACCTTCCAAGAGTTGAAGTACCAAACGAAAAAGACTGGGCTCCTGATGACACGTTCTGGGAAGTGTTCAGGGCAGCAATGAAAAATACCGGATATCGGGAGAATGAATCAGCCCTTTTGGAGATGTTCAGACAGACCGGGCTGAATACCAGCGATGATGAAGCACTCAATCGTGGCTTATCACGTGCCCTTACCGATGGGAGGAGAATGGTGTGGGATAAAACCCGGTTTAGAAATCTGGGTCCTGATACATTGGAATACGGATGGAACATGGTTTTGTCCGGAGGGGCATTTGGGACTGATTTCCTGACCCGGGCAGCCCAGGCTCCAAAGAACACGTACATCCACCTACCGGAGGACTGTTTATATTATTACCAGGAGTTTGATAGCCACGGTGAGACATTGAACGGTAAAAACCGGTACCGAATCCATTTTGATAAGGATAATCTGCCTCCATATAATCAGAAGGCATTCTGGTCCCTGACGGTCTATGATACAACCGAATTCTTTTTTTCGAATCCATATGGCCGGTATAATGTCGGATCTGACACCGAAACCGATATCACATTTAATGAGGATGGTTCGCTTGATCTGTATCTGCAGACCGACAAACCGGAAGGAAAGGAATCAAACTGGATTCCTGTGCCAGAATATCAGCAGTTCTACCTCTACCTTCGTGTGTACATGCCGGATCAGTCAGCACTGAATGGGAAATATAATCCCCCGGCGGTAGTCAGGACTGTATAACCAGGAAGAAATAGACGACGAATGGATCCAGGGATCTCCAATCCCATATCCGTTCATCTGTGGAATTGTCTTGTTTTTTTCCATACTTCTTTTTCTAATAATAATCCCGGATTATCTGATCACTCATCCGAGTGCATATGAGTAGTGTTACTATTTTGAGGACAGGATGCCCTCGTAATCTGCATTCTGGAGATGATGGTCGTCATGAACCATCCTGGAAAAAGAATAGACTTCAAAAAAAGAGGGATTAAAAAATGATTACTTCTTGCGGTAAATCTTACCGTAGATCATCTGGCCTTTGGATTTCGGATGCCTTTCGCCGAGATCTCCAATGTAGACGGCAAACATTGCCTTGTCTCCATCGACCTCGATCTCCTGGTCCTCCAGGTACTGGAACCCTGGCATCATGTAGTTGATACTGCCGTACAGGTAGATGTCTCCTTTCACCATCTGGCCGCCAACACGCCGGTTGACGTTCCCCTTGATGATGATGGTTCCCCCTTCGGCGTGGGTCCCGATGTGGACATCGGCATCTCTCTCAATGATGATGGTACCCCCATTCATGAATGTACCAATATCACTGCCGACGCTTCCTTTCACCCGGATAAGGCCGCCCTGCATGCCACGCCAGTCACCACGGTATGATGCAGCAAGGAAATTTCCGGCATTCCCGTCGATGATGAACTCGCCACCTTCCATACCGAGTGCACAGAAGGAATCCACGTTTCCTTTCACGTGGAGTTTTCCTCCCTTCATCCAGCCACCGGTGTACATGTCACAGTTGCTTTCAACGACAACCTCGCCGGCGGTCATGTTCATACCGATGTACTTCACCTTCGTACAGTCACCGGTGACGACGATCCTGGTCTCTGCGGCTGTCTTTCCTGCGTCGCCGGAGACTTCAAAATAGTCTCCGAGGGTGTAGGTCTCCCTTCCCTCGTAGGCACGGAGTGCAGCAATCTCGTCCCTTTTCTTCCCTGCAAAATTATCAGGGGTGATCATATCCCCTTCGAGATACAGTTCGGGGACGTTCTTCATGGTTAAAGTTACAGTGTTCATCCCTGATACCTCACACATTCGCCGTTGTTTCAATCACAAACGGATGGGGTGCATATGAGTCTGGAACCTCGTAGTTTGCCTGGGTAACGGTGTAGTAGCGGAGGAACTTCTCTCGCACGTCACGAGTCACCTGTTTGCTCTCCGGAGTCTTGGCATCGACCCAGAAGGTCTTCTTTTCGTGTTCAGCAACAATCTGGCCGTCCTGAACCACAATCTCTCCGTTCCTGAAAAGATATGCTGCACTTGAGAAGATGTTCTCGATTGCCTCCGGGTCGGTTGGCATCTTTGTCGGATCGATGTTGTAGATCGCAACATCAGCGTTCATGCCGACCTTCAGTCCTCCATACATGTTGGAGAGCCCGAGAGCCTTTGCCGGTGCTGCACGGGTCATCTGCGAGAGCTCGAAGAGGGTGATCTCCCGGTCAAGCTCGTTCAGGATGGTTGCATCGGCGACCTTGCCACTGTTCTTGAAGGCAGCCATCTGTTCGTCACGGGTCTTCTTACACATGAGCCACTTGAATACCCGTGGATACCGGGTGAACGGACCGGCATTCGGGTGATCGGTGGTGATCATGGTTCGCATCGGATCCTTCGAGAGAAGGGCGAGTTCAAGGCCGACAGCCCACTGAACGGCACAAGGGAAGACGTTCGGGCTGTAGATGAAGGGAACAACACCGGATCCAGTTTCAAGTTCCACGTCCACGTTACACCACTTGAGGTGGTTCAGGGCACAGAGGTGGTGCTCGAACGGTCCGTCTGCGGTCATCGTGGTGGTCTCGTCAAGAGTCACGTTACCGGTATCAAAGGTGATCTCCGGGTGCTTGTTGACATAGTCCATGATCTCCTTGGATGCAGAGCAGAAATCGCCCCAACCGGAACCACCATAGGAATGGAACTGTAGGTGGGTCATGTGAAGCACCTGTTCACGGCCGAACTTGTTCTTTGCCTTGTATCCGGCAGCCAGTTTCATGGTGTCAAGGGTAACCGGGCTGTTGCCTGGATCTCCAAGACTGTTCGGGTGGATGTGTACCGAGTGTGGCAGTCCGAGGAATTCATTCGTCTCGATCAGGCCAGTGGTGATCTCTGCAGGAGTGATCTGGAAGTACGGCACTTCATCGTTTATGCCCAGACAGTTCAGACCCCATCCCCAGGCTTCCGTTCCACCGGGGTTAACGACCTTGATACCGTATCCCTTGGTCACCTTCAGGAGCCAGGCAGTATATGCAGCGGTCTTCTCGATGTCCTTCTCCTTGAGGTATTCCATGACAAACCAGTTGTTTCCAAAGACCGGCAGTGCTGCCTCGTCAATGATAGGGGTGTCATGAATTTCTTCGTGGACATGCCGTGCATACATCGGGGGCATGGCGGCTTCCATGACGAAGGTGTATCCCATACGGGCATAGGAGTATCCGGTTCTGAAGACTGACGGGATAGAGAAACCCTGTTCCATCCGCTTGGTCTGTTTAACGATACCGCCACGCTGTGTCCCCCTGAACCACTTGTCTTCAGGACGGAACCAGCGGCCGAGGTTGACCTTCGGGCCGGCTACATGGGCATGGATATCGAGTGCACCGGCCATAACAGTCTTGCCGGATGCATCGATGGTTTTTGCCTTTGAGGAGACCTTTTCAACGATCTTGCCATCCTTGATGGCGATATCGGTCTTGTCTCCCTTCACACCGCTGATAATATCGAAGACATGGCCGTTTTTAATGAGATATTCACTCATTTATGAATCCCCCATGATTTCACACAGTCTGACGTAGATTCGTTCAAGAAGTTCTTCGTCGGTCAGTACACCCTCCGGCGGGTCGACAACCTTGCGTGATGCAATCGGAACATTGTCCATCCGATAGGCACATCCATCAGTCTCGACACCGACCAGGGCGACCGGGATATGAACATCCGAGATCTCAGTGGTCAGGTTGATATGCGGATCGATACAGACGGACGGGATCTGTGCCATGTGACGGGTTGCCTCAATGGGGAAGTGTGCCCCGATATCTGATGCGATGCAGATACAGGCATCTACTTCTTTCCTGCGGAGCAGGTCAACCGAGGAGGTGTCACCAGGCTGGTACCGGGCATGTGTCCGGCGGGTCAGGTCCACACAGTACGGGAACCCGTACTGCCATGAGAGAACCTGTCCGGAACCGGTAACATTCCAGTGTCCTCTCATGGCGACGATGGCGAACTTGGTGTAGTCGTTGAGATCTCTGGTCAGGTTGATGGCGATATCGATATTGTGGTTCCGACCGAGGGTGTGTGTCAGGCCCATTCCGAAGAAGATGACACCAAACCGGGCGTTCTTCAGGATCTCAACAGCTTCAAGGATCTTCTCTTTCGGAACTCCTCCAACGACATCCGGAATCGGGTTGCCTCTGACTGCGGTCCTGAATGCATCAAGGACTTCGTAGTCGTATGACTGATCGATCTGGATGAAAAGATCTGCGCAACGGGCGGTATCGGTGTACCGGCAGTCCACGTTGATGATTTTTCTTCCCTTGTGACCCTTCGTGGTGAAGAAACCACGGGGGAAGATGGAGTAACGGGACATGTGCCGGGGGTGTGCGTGTGCCGGGTTGCAACCCCAGAAAATCACGACATCGGCACGATTTTTAACCTCTCCAAGGGTACAGCTTGGCACACCGACATCCTGAATTGCAAGGAGTGATGATCCGTGGCAGACGGTTGCACAGTTGTCTACGATCGTTCCTGCTTTTTCAGCAGCCTTGTGTCCGATTGCCATCGCCTCGCAGCTGGTGGATGCCCATCCATACCAGAGCGTTTTCCTGGCTTTAGCCAGTAACTGGGCAGTGTACTCGATCGCCTCATCATAGGTGATCTCCTTGTAGGTTCCATCAGGCTGGCGCTTACGTGGACGGGTAATCCGATCATGTCCGGCGGAGGTGTGGAGGAACTTTTCAGCTCCGATAGCACAGGCATTCCGACAGTCGATGATCTGTTTCCCGTCGTCGGAGACGGTTACTTCGAGATCATCGCAGAGTGTCCCGCAGAACGGGCACATAACATCAGTGATAACTTTCGGCATGATTAATCCCTCGCTGGAGGTTTTCTCTCATCGCCATAGCAGAGGGTCTGGACGAGTTCTACAGCCCCAAGGACCGGTTCTTCAGGGGCCGGCTCAATGTCTACCGGAAATCCCTTGAAACAGGGCTCGCCGGTGGAGTAGGTGTATGCAGAGACGATTGCATTTGCCCAGGGTCCCATCGGGATATGGGCAAGTCCTGGTACGAGATCCTCACGGGTCCGCACTGCTTTAACAACAATTGTTCCATCCTTGCTGGTAACCCTGACATTGGTGTTTGCCATGATTCCCAGTTTTTTCATGTCATCCACATGCATATGGATGATCGAGGCTGCGTCGTAATATTTCTGGGAGGTCTTCCCAGCTTCCATTCCGACACCCTGCTGAATGGTACGGCAGGTAATGAGATTGAGGGTAATTTTGTCAGTCATCGATCCTCCGATCAGGTTAACCCGGATCTGCACCTCTGATTGAATAGTGAGGTTATTCGGTTCAGATTGGCAGCGAAATTCTACTCGTACCAGGTAACCCTGAGACATCCGGTTACCTGCTGATGATCCCATACAGGTGTGTACACCCCGGGCTCACCCTGCTGATCTGTTCCGATCATAAGAACGTCTTCGGGGGTCATATAAAGAGTTTGGATGTATTCGCGATGATTATCCGTGTTTGGTTACAGTATTCCTTATAAAGATAATGATCCTCTCATTTTTGTTGGGCAGGGCGGAAGGGGTTACCCGGGCATCTTTTCAGTAATCTCATCGAAAGTGATATTGGTAAAAAACAAAAATTTTAAAATTTTATCGGCGTAATGTTTCTTTTTTAAGAAACTGTGCACTGATACTGGTACTTGTGATGCCTAACTGTATATTGGAGATAAAACTCACCCTGTGGGTCGGGTGGATAAAATAGGCACTATTGGAGATCTTGTATGTACGGGTTTTTTTCTTGAAGCGCAGAATTTGATGAAAACTGGTGGACTACCTTGAGGGCCGATATCAGGCCCGATGTCTTTTTTTACGTTATGGGTTTCAATTTAAACTTTAAATGGACAATGCACCTCAAGGGGCCCTTTTTAATTCAAAAAAAAGATAATTATCGAATTTAATGCCGGAACTAAAATGGCTCCTCCCCTGTAAATGTACAAGTTTACCAGATCGCTATGGTGGGTACCTGGTGAGAAGATGGTGAGGTAAAGAGCCCCTGGTTTACCTCCCGGGGAAGTCATCACCTTTTAACAAAAAGACCCTTTTTCTGAATAGAGATCTTGCATTCTGGGCAGACCCAGGTTTTTGGTAATTTTTCAAAAGGCGTTCCGGGAGGGATATTCTGTGTTTTATCTCCCTTCTCGGGATCATATATATATGCGCATTCCAGGCACTGGTACTTATCCATAATTCACCTGTTCTTGGATCAGTAAAAGATGTTGGGGTTATTTAATCACTTCAGGCGGTCTGTCAGGGCTCCAGACTCTCTTCTCAGCATATTTCTCCCTGATTTCATGTCTGAATGCGTCATATTCTAGTTCATCAAGTTGTTCAGGCAGGAGCTGGTCGCTCGAAGCCAGTTCGTATATCCATCTGATAATTTTTCCGATAACCTCCATGACAGTATCCGGATCAGACAGGGTTATTAATTCACGTCCCAATTTTGGATGACGCCCTCTTCTTCCGCCAACGGTGATCCGGTACCGTGGTTCACTTGCCTTAAGGACCTCGAATGGGCAAGGCAGGACACAGATCCCGCATTCCATGCATCGTTCTTTATCAAGTTCGACAAGACCCTTTCGGACGACAATGGCATTTTCCCTGCAGTACTTAGCGCAGGTTCCGCAACCGGTACATGCAGTGTGATCCCTGAATGGTTCCCGGATCCCGGTAATCCCAATCTCGTTCAGTCGTTCGCTAGCACAGCCGTTTGGGCAGGCAGATAATGCTATCCTGACCTTTACCGGCATTTCCTTACCGAAAAACCGCTTATCGATCTCTTCAGCCAATTTCAGGGCATCAATATTTGCATATTTACAGTGGTCTGTTCCCATGCAGGCAGTGACATTTACGATCTCCTGCCGCTCTGACCCAAGAGGTGTCCCGTTCTCCTTCAGAGCAAGAAGCAGGGGTCCGATTTTATCCGGGTCCACCCCGGGAATCTCCACGGTCTGCCTGACCGTTAGGTGTACCCTGCCATCTCCGTAGGTTCTAGCGATCTTACCGATGCCAATCATCTGGTCAGGTGTCAGCATTCCTGCCGGAATCCGGAGACGGACGATGCATACATCGGGGTTTCGTTCGGTAATGATACCTCCCCTGCTGTATACGCGAGGATCTACATCCATGTAACCCACATATACTCAAGTGAGACAGTAAATAGTTGCGGCCATGATGAAAACCGTCGGAACCATGAAATTTCTGAATCAAATGATGAGGTGCCGGTTTTACTCTTCCTTTATTATCCCAATCTGCATAATACATAGGTATGGCAGATATGTCAGAACACATGGAGGCGTTCTTTGGGGTGAATCTTGAAGAAAAAATCACCGATACTCTCAAAGAACTGGAAGAGCATGCAGGTGACATCAAAAAAATATCCGGCGAGATCAGGGAAATAAGCAGAAAAATCTCTGATGATGATATCAAGAATTCCCTCATGGAAAAGAAAAACATCCTGTTTGATCTCGGTCAGCAGATAATCGACTTGAAACTCTTTTTCGAGTTTTATTTTAAAAAAGACGGAAATAACCGGCATATTGTTCGGGAACGTGATACTTACATGAAACTCTTTCAGATCATGAAATGGGACACTATTGACGTCAGGGATTTGAAACGTTGGTTAGGAGAACTGAGGGAGTTATGCCAACAGATTGGCCTTCGTGCCGAGGACCTGGTAAATTTCCAGCGTATTGCCTCTCAGCCGATTCCCGAAGAAATCCTGAAATATCCGGTGTATGCCATGGACAAGCACGGATACTGCCTTACCGGTTCGAAATGGGATGAGGTAAAACATGAAATTGAAGTCCGTGAAGAGATGGAAGAGCGAAATAAATAACTAATCCTTCTTTTCAAGGATTATCTTCAGATCCTGTCCGATATCCTCAGAGGTGAATATCGTGTTGGATTGTTCTATGATCTCGTGGATATGCCGTTCCTGAACCCTCGTAATAAGGAGGGTGTACAGTCTTCCCGGTTGCAATACCCGGAGAATAGAAGAAAGGCTGATTATGAAATTCGTACAGTTTTCATCCCTGAGATCGAAAATTCCAGGTTCATGTTTCATTGCAGGTAGATTCACCCCTGTCTGAAGAGTACTGCCCAGCAATTCCATACATAATGCGACTGGTCACCCGTTTAGAGAATAACTTGGTTTTGAGGGTTTAAACAGGCTGCTCCGACTGAGGGAAAAAAGTGAAGGATTCCAAAAATCCTCCTATCATGCCAACTGGTGTTAATCCTGACCGTTTTTTTTGGTGATTCCCAGTTCCCACAGGCCGTCACCGCTGCCTGTAATGGTACATGAATATCCATTCATCTCGGCAAACGCCGGAATAGAATCCTTTGCAGCCGGAGGATGGTCGCATCTGACAACCAGTGTTTCTCCGGGAGGGAGAGTATCCAGTTGTTTTTTTACTTTAATGACACAGAATGGACAGACTGTTCCGGTAATATCTAATTTTTGTGACATGGTATCTCCATCAGACCGCAAATATCCTGGTAGCAATCCCGGTTGTGATCAGGTAGAAGAGAATGCTCCCCGCTGCCATTCCCAGGACGAACCAGAGAGACTTGAGGTTTCCCTCACCGGTCATGACGATTTGCCTGAGCGGGCAGCCACCAAGATATACTCCGATAAATCCCATTCCTGCTCCCCCGATGAGGGCAAGGACGATATATCCAATAAGAGAAAGACCGGCTGGTGCTCCCGGGACCGGGGAGAGGATACCGCTGGTGAGAGCCCATGGAAAATGCTCGAAGGCAGTCGGGGTAACAGCATGGAAGATCAGGTAGGCAACTGCTGCCGAAAGGATCATCGCAATGAATCCATTCAGAAGCCGGGTATGCCTGAACAGGATATAATCCCTGAAACCTCCAATGGCACAGAAACCTGCCCGCTGAGCGAGATATCCGATAAAGAATCCTGCGATGAGGGTGATTCCCGGAATCAAAATTACCGCAAGGTCTTTTGAAAGCCATCCTTCCATTATACACCTCCGGTACGGGACATGATCACTTTTAATCCAATCCAGACGCCAAGGATGATCCCGGCTATTCCTATCAGGGCAATGAGATCTCCATAACCAAACCGGAGAGCAGCACGATAGGGACAGGCTCCGAACAGGAGACCGAAGTTCATCAGGAGGATCCCGCCGATGAAATGGATGAACCCGTCTTTAAGGGAAGCAGTTTTCAGTCTGAACTCACGGGATATTTTTGCGGCTACAAATCCCCCCATGAGTGCTCCAAGAACGGTCATCACCGGGAGAATTGCGGCCTTTGAAATCGGAGCCAACCCCAGCGATGTTCCAAGTCCTATGTTAACAAGTCCATTAACGAGATCACGGGTATGACAGAGGGCACAGAACCCGTATGCTTCGGGCCCGCCCGCAGAGATGGTGAGCCCCTGGATGACTGATGCCAGTATGCCGATGAAAATACCCAGAAATACCGGTGTTTTAAAGAATTCAGTGTTCATAGATATCGATGATCAGGTGTTGGTTACCGTCAGCGTGAGAGGAACTTTGTTCTGAACGGTGAATAATGCCATACATCCGTTCAATGCGGCTCTCCTCAATTCTTCGAGTTCTTCCGCAGATGCATCTGAATCCACGTCAAAAAAAACCCGGTACGCTGAAATGAGCGGATCGTTTGTAAGTTCAAACTGTTTAAGGTAGTTCAGATCTGCTTCAATTCGTGTTTTCATGGATTTAATCTGGATCTTCTTCTTTTCTGCTGCGGTCATGAATGTCGAGCTGGCACAGCCGGCTATCCAGAATAATCCGTATGACATCGGACTCGGAGAGACCCCCGGCCCTGCGAAGTTTGGGTGTGAGAGTGCATACGTAATAATACCGCTTTTTGTTTTTGTTTCTGCAGTAAATTGTGGCCCTGCCTCGTCATAGAGCCAGATCCCTTCCATGACGGTTGTAAACCTGGCTTCATCTGGTTTTTTCCTGATTTCTTTTTCGTATTCGTTAACCTGTTCAATATCGATATTATTCAGCGACATCCTTACTAGAATAAAGGGTTGGGAAGATAAACCTGGTTTTTACAAAATATTAACCATTATTAGGGAGAATATTCATAGGTATTTTTGATAAAATCTGCTCCTGCCACTAGTTCATATCAGGATAATGCCTAACCATCCCCGGCAGACGGTTACCAGCTATGAAACCATTCATCAGAACGAAGGTCATCAAGGGAAAGGAGTACCTGTATGAGGTTACCCCCTATTATGATCCGGAAACCGGGAAGTGGCGACAGAAAACACGGTATCTTGGAAAAAACGTGGATGGAGAGCCGGTAAAACGCTCAAAATCCATCCAAAGCGGACAGATTTTTGATCTCGGGCAATATCTTCCTGCGTTCTGGGCTGTTAGAGAATATAAAATATTTGAATCTCTTCTTACGAGTTGTTCTCCTGGGGAAGCAGCAACTCTCGTATTACTCGCGATTAATCGTCTGGTCTCTCCCTGTCCGCCGGAAAATCTGAATTCATGGGCTGAATCGACTTACCTGTCACGGCTCATTCATGGTGCCGAATTTGAATCGGAAGATCTCGTCTATCTTCTCCAGAAAGTCACGGATCGTCCGGTTGTCGAGGTTTTTTCAACGATGTTTTCAAACCTGAACAATCTGGCAGATCAGAAGGTTCTCTTCACCCTGAAACTGCATGATATTCCGGAGATGCAACGGGAGACAGGAAGCGGCCTCTTCTCTGAGGAGATGGTCGAACGACAACTGGGCGTCAGGATTCAGTATGATCATGAAAAGAACATCCCGGCCGGGTGCGAGGTGTTTCAGTTCCAGCGTTCGGTTATCGAGGATTCAATTGAGATGCTCTGTTCTGGCAGGGTTCCGGAGGGGGTCATCGTCTCTCACTGGGACTATCTCTCTCCATCTCTGATGCTCAGGCTGGTCAATGCCGGATGTTCTTTCATCACCCGGGCGGATGCCACGTATGCACCGATACTCTCCCATATCCTGAACTGGAGCGACCAGATGGATCACCCGGCAAATATCCGGTATTATAATGGTGAAGCCTGCTACATCCGCCCGTTTTCAACGAGGATAGGAAAGGAGGCGATTCCCGGATATATACTCCATGATATAAAAAAAGAACAGGTTGATCGACTCGCCTTTCATAAAAATCTCCAGAATATTCGCGATCTCATCCAGGAGACCAGGAATTACGATGGAACAATGGAAGACCTTCTGAATGAGACTGCTGGTCATTTCAGACCCTTTTTCACGCTTGAAACTACCGGGGGTTTACATTCGTTCAGGACAAACCAGAAGGCAGTATCAGAGATGAACCAGAAACTCGGGAGAACCTGTGTATTATACCAGGGTGATTTCTCATGGGAGGACTGTTTCGATCTTGTGGATCTCAGGGGTCAATTTGAGCACCTGATGAGTATCTACGTCAGCCAGTTTGAACGGGATTTTTTCCGGTATAAGATTGATAGGATCAGGAAGGGTATCTTCTTTGTCGCATTCCTGACTGTCCTTCTTCGTCACCTGATCAGGAGCAGACTGGAGGCAGCACACTTTCCTGACGTGATCAGTTTTGAAGCTCTTCAGGCAGAACTTCTGCCGATTCATGTGATCAAATCATACCACCCGATGATTTTTCCACAAAAACTCAATCGTCGTCAAAAGAGTATTCTCTCCTTTTTTGGAGGCATCCCCTCCCTTGTCGGAGAATAAGGACGAATATCCTGCCAGTTGTACAAACCGTTATTTTGAAAAATTGACTGTTTTTCACATACTGTTCCCGGAGACTTCATTCCGGTATCCCGGTGTATCCGGGGGTGTTGGGGAACATCGTATGCGGTATAACCCGGTACGAGAATGAAGTCCTCATCCTGTCGCGTCATTCAATGGTTTCTATGCTCTCATACCCGCCTGGTGATTGTGACCAGATGTACGGTGAAGCTGATGGATATGCCGGTATCCTGTTCCGGGTTGCGAAAAAAAGTATAGGTTATTTCTGGAATTCCTTGATCGGGCTGGGACCAAGTTCTTTGACCTTGTTGCTGACATCTTCCATGACCTTACCCCATTTTGCACCTTCAGATGCTGAGACAAAGGTCATCCTGAAACGCTTGTCATCAAGACCGATGTTCCTGAGCAATGCCTTGACCATGAACATACGCTTTGCTGCCTTGAAGTTTCCTTCAAGGTAGTGGCAGTCACCGAAGTGACAACCGGAGACAAGGACACCATCTGCGCCGTCGATAAATGCCTTCAGAATGAAGAGCATGTCGATACGGCCGGTGCACATCACACGCACCGCTCGGACATCCGGCGGGTACTGGATACGGGCTCCTCCGGCGAGGTCAGCACCTGCGTATGAACACCAGTTACAGATGATAGCCTGGATTTTCGGGTTCCACTCTTCTGCCATACTTACTCTCCTCCCATGAGGAACGCATCAATCTGTGCCACGATTTGAGGAGTGGTGAAATGCTGCATCTTGATGGCACCACCCGGACAGAATCCTCCACAGGTTCCGCAGCCTTTACACTTTGCTTCGGTGACCTGCATAACCGTCCGCCCGTCTTTCTCGACGAGACTCAGAGCACTGTATGGGCAGAGATTGATACACATCCCACAGCCGGCACAGAGATCCTGAACACACTGGGCAAAGTACGGTTCAAGTTCGACTTCGCCGACATGAATCGGGATGGATGCGGCTGATGCTGCTCCTTCTGCCTGAGCAACCGTGTCAGGAATATCTTTCGGGCCCTGACAGACACCGGCGAGGAAGACACCAGCGGTAGTGGTTCCACAAGGGTTCAGTTTCGGGTGTGCTTCAAGCATCCAGCCATCCGCAGAGGCTGAAACACCGAACTTCTTCCTGACGACATTTGCACCATCAATCGGCTGAACCGCTGCTGCAAGCACCACAAGGTCGAGTTCAAAATCAGCTGGGCGGCCGAGAAGGGTGTCTTCCGCAAAGACATGGAGATTCTTGGTGACCGGATCCTCAAGAATGTTGGCAACACGTCCACGGATGAATTTAGCTCCTTCATTCTGTATACGGTAGTAGAATTCCTCGTATGCTTTCCCGAAGGATCTGATATCCATGTAGAAGATGTATGCCGTACAGCCGGGGATCTTTTCCATGATCTGGTGGGCATGCTTCAGGGAGTACATACAGCAGAACCGGGAACAGTATGGCTTGCCGACGCCGCCGGTATTGTCACGTGATCCCGCACAAAGGACAAATCCAACGCTTTTCGGGGTTGCTCCATCGCTTGGGCGGACCAGGTGACCACCGGTCGGACCGGATGCACAGATGAGCCGTTCGAACTCAAGAGAGTGAATAACGTTCTCATGCCGCTTGTATCCCCATTCTTTCTTCTCTTCGATTGGGATATAATCGTATCCGGTTGCGAGGATAACGGTTCCAACCTTTATCGTTCTCAATTCGTCCTGCATCTCAAGATCGATGGCTTTCTTCTCACCACAGGCTTCAACGCACAGACCACATTTGACACAGGCGGTAAAGTCGATGGTATAGATCAGAGGAACGACCTGTGGGTGGTTGATATAGATTGCTTTCCGGGGAGCCATCCCAAACTCGAATGCATTGGGCTTGATGACCGGGCAGACTGCGGTACAGTCACCACAACCATTACAGCCTCCTCCGACGATCCCTTTTGCAGCTGCCTCTACCGGAGTCATAACTCCACGGGCCTTCTTTCGGAGGGTTATATCGAAGTTACCGATGTACCCTTCCACATTCTCTACTTCATGGAGGGAGAGGAGTTCGATATTCGGGTGACGGCCTGCATCCACCATCTTTGGTGCAAGGATACACTGGGAACAGTCAAGGGTCGGGAAGGTCTTGTCGAGCTGAGACATACGACCACCGATGCTCTCGGCCTTCTCTACAAGATAGGTCTTGATACCGGCGCTTGCCAGATCGAGGGATGCCTGAATACCTCCAACACCACCACCAACGACCATCGCTGCTTTCTCAACAGGTACTGACTTTGGAACGAGATCTTCAAGGTATATCGCCTTGGCGACTGCCATCCGGATCTGATCCTTTGCCTTTGCGGTTGCCTCATCGTGCATCCCATGCATGTGAACCCAGGCGTTCTGCTCACGGATGTTTGCCATCTCAAAGCGGAACATATTCACTCCACCCTCCTTGGTTGCAATCCTGAAGGTTGGTTCGTGAAGACGGGGAGAACATGCTGCCACAACGATACCGGTCAGTTTGTGTTCAGCGATTGCTTCCTTGATCATATTCTGACCGGGAGTGGAACACATATACTGGTAGTCGGCTGCGTAGGCGACATTGGGAAGTGTCTTGGCGTATTCTGCAACAGCCTTGACGTCAAGGGAACCGGCAATGTTGGTTCCGCAGTGACATACGAAGACACCGATTTTTGCTTCTGTATTTTCTGCCATGTCATTGCCTCCTTACA